>JAGHSF010000027.1 GCA_018065985.1 Candidatus Cryptobacteroides choladohippi | reverse complement strand
ACGTCAGCCAGGGCAAGGCGGTCTACATCCACTGCAAGTCCGGCGCCGACCGCACAGGATATGTGTGCATGCTCATCGAGGCAGTATGCGGCGTATCGCTGGCAGACTGCACCAAGGACTACGAGATAACTTCGTTCTCGAAGGCCGGCTCCAGAGACAGGTGCGGTCAGAAGAACGCCTACCTGTTCCAGGAGGCCCTGAAGCACGTCCTTGCAGCCGAGGGAAGCACCTTCCAGCAGAAGGCGATCAACACCCTGAAGACCGACGGCGGCATCACCGACGCACAGATCAAGGCCCTTCAGGATGCAATGATTCAGAAGTAATTTTTTAGAAAGCACATGATAGAGCCCCTGCAGCATTGCGGGGGCATTTTTATTGAGGATGGAATAAAACAGCTTAACAATTATCGTTTTTGATAATTTTTCACTATATTTGCAAATGAAAAACTTCGAGGAGATATGGATATTGACTATGAAAACGATGAAATAAAAGATCTCGTAAATCACAAATATACAGGAGAATACAAGAAGTATAGAAGCAACGCGAAACTTATCCGAAATCTTGATAAAGTAATCAAGTATCTTGAATCGGCCGAGGATATTATCGCCGTTGGCAAGATTGCTTCCCTGCATTATGAGCCACTGACGGGAAGCCCGTATTCAGCTGTTCGAGTTGGCTTTGATACAAAGTATCGCCTGATATTTAACGAGAAAGAAGATAAGCTTACGTTGTTGTTAATTGAATTGAACGAACACTATGGCGACCATTGATGAAAGAATAATTCCAGTAGAGGCAGTTCATCCAACAGAACTGATTATCGACGAGATAAAGGAACGCGGGATCAGAAGAAAAGATATGGCTATCCGTCTTGGTATGCAGCCTTCAAACTTCAGTCGCATGCTGAAGCAAAAAGAGACGATTACTCCTCAGATGGCAAACAAGCTCGAAGAGGCACTTGGAATACCCGCTTCGATGTGGCTGAACCTCCAAGCAGAGTATGACAGGGATGTCGTTGCGATTTCCCAGCGAAATCGTGATGAACAAGAGTGGGCCGTGGTAGAAAAGATGCTGTCCGGAATGATTAATATTGCTCTTCTATTCAAGCATCTAGGAGTTGATAGTTATGCCTTCGCAAAAGATCGTATTTCATACATATATGAAAAGCTGGGAGTGGATTCCGCCGAGGCTGTTCTGTCAATTGCTCAACCTTTGGGATGCTTCAAGAAAAGTGATAAACTCGCTGTAGATGACAAAAACCTGAAAACGTGGGTATTGTTGGCCTATTCTGCCAGTGTTAACAAAATCGTTGAACATAGCTACAGAAAGGGATGCGTGGACGAGGTCGCTACGGACATAGCTGGAGAGGCAAACAAAGGGACAATAACCGAAGAGTATATCGAGCGCCGGCTCTCAAGTTATGGAATTGGTTACACCTACATCGAGAAGCTTGATAAAGCCCCTGTCGATGCGTATTCCTCAATTATCAATGGCACTCCTTATATCGTTGTCAGCCACAGGCATAACAACATGGACATGCTGGTCTTTGACGTGCTCCACGAACTTCATCACATAGATGTGGACTTGGTTGAAGGTGCTTCCAATGTATCATTTAACAGGGATGCGGGCGATGATAATGACGAGCGGGAAATGGCAGCGAACAAGTATGCCGAAGACATGCTTATCCCTAAGGCAACATGGGAAAAGATATTAAAGGTCCAAAGCAGATCGATTAGTCCCTATAGCGTTTATAATGCAGTTGCAGATGAAGCAATCAAATACGGAATCAGTCCCTCGATAGCCTCTTGGCGATATAAACATCAAACGAATGTATACAACCTGAGAGGATATCAAAGTCCAAAGATCAAGTGATATCAAACTGAATGAGAGCCGCTCGCAAGCGGCTCTCATTCAGTCTATTATTATGCTCTATTTTTGCAGGCACTACAGTGTCTATTCGTTTTCACTGTCTTCTCCTTCTGAGGTGCCGTAATCATCACCATCTCCCAGTCCGAAGAACTCGTCGAAGGGTGTGACTGTGCAGGATGCGCTTGCAAGATTGCAGGTGATTGCCTTCTTTGTAGCCCTTGAGAACTCCTTGGATCCCATGTGGAATGTGTAGACGTTCTGGTCTGTTATGAAGTTCACATCAGCCGCATAAGAACCAGGTGCAAGGATCATGTATAATGAAACATAATTCTCTTTTCCATTGGCTATTGTCTTGCCATCTGAATCATAAGAGATTACAGTATTGTCTGACATTGTGCCGAGCATCAGATCACTGCCAACGAGGTCATAAAGGCCTACACCGGCGCAAGGATCATCATTAGAACTGAATATGACACCCTGAAGCGTTTCGCCTACTGCAACTGAGCTATCGAGTGAGTATACACGGAACTCCACTGCACTTCCGAGCATATACATTGTCATGTTGTTCTGGATACCCTCAGGATCTGCTACCATATAGTTGGTCAAAGTAAGCTGTTTTGATACGCAAGGCATGCAGTCACGTACAGGGTAAGGCTTCACAGGTCCTTCAAGGAAGTGATCAATCACAACAGAGGCATTGTTGCTTGTTGCTGCGGCATATGAAACGGTAACTTTCGAGCTGCCGAGGAGTCCAAAGAGTATTTCCTTCTTATATGTGGCAGTGACTGTCAGATTAATCTGTGCAGGATACTCCTCGTGTCCCTCGACGTAAATCTGAATAGGGTATACCTGGGTATAGGTTTTGGTATTGCCGTTAGATGATGTGCTCGCCAGGTCTGAAGATGCCAAAGCCCTGAAATCAACATCTACTGTTGCATTGCCATACCAGTCGATCTTGAGGTTTGATGCGCCGCTGCATCCATATTTAAGATCAGAGTCATAGCCACCAATCTTGAATCCAAGTTTTCCTGATTTGGGTTTAACTCCGACTGCGCTTGAAACCTTAGAAACGCTGTAGTCCTTCAGACGTGAATAGTTGAATCCAGCCACAGTGAAAGACATCTCCTCGACGTACTGATATGTCTCAGGCTCTGTGCTTGTTATCTGAATGGTAGGAATCTGAACATACAATTCATAAGGATCGTTATTTACAATTCCGAGAGAGCTCAGGTCCGCTTCTGCCTCCTCCTGATACAGATATGAGAAAATAGCGTCGCCAGGCATGAAATCGGTTGCGTCGTAAATTACGCTGACGGAACTGGGGCGTTTGTCAACCTCGGCTTTGCTCTGATTGTAGAGCCTTCCGTTACGGAACTGGAAGTAGCCCATCTGATCCTGATCCTCCCAGACGTAGTTCCAACCGGAGGTCTCCTGATTCAAGTAAGCCTTGGTGTCCGATTCAATTGATACAGTTTCCATTTCCATAGGAATGGAGATGGTCTTTGCTGTTTGCATTTGGGCACATTCCTCCGTCCCAACCTTTGCACAAGCAACCATTGCGACCATTGCCGCAATGAAGAAAAGTGATTTTTTCATATTAGAATAATTTAATGGTGTGGGAAAAAATTATCTAGTAAAATGAATAATCAGTTCTATTGTTTCGTATTTTTCGATGCCAATTTATGTATTATATTCTGAAAATCCAAATTTGATGCAAACATATTCCATATATATGCATAAAAGGATGCTTGCTTTGCAGCTTGCATCCTTTTATGATTGTAGTATTGTACTATTCCTAGTCATCGAAATCCAGCATGTATTCAGATCCTGTCAGAGTGACTGAATCATATCCGTTGCTGATGTGTTCATCAACCTGAATCTGCAAACCTGAGAGGGTCATGAATGCGCTCTCGATATCAAGGTTGCAATAGCGCAGCTCTGGCGCTTCATATTTTTTCATCATACTCTGTTTCCTAAATTAATCGTCGATTCCTTCCTCTTCCTCTTCTGTGCCTTCCTCAGTTCCACCAGATGTAGCGGTACCGCCCTTGAACCTGTTATGAACCCAAGCCTCTCCGCGTGCGGGCTTTCCGTTGATATCATGAGTATTCGTGAAGTGGAACAGAACAGATATTGCACTGTTGCTGTATTCGCTGATATATGAACCGTTGTACTTTTCCTTGAGGACACAGTATACCTGGTTATCATCCTTGTCATCTTTAATCTGAACACCAACAATGTTGTTATTGTTGTTCAAATCCTCTCCTTGGCTCAACAAGTACTCTTTAGCACTGCTATATGTTCCAGCCCATGTCTCAGGAATCACGAGATTATCAAGCTTCTTTGTCATGCTTTTAGTTGACGGAGTATATGCCCAACTCCAGTCTGTTTCAGTCACCGTATATTCGCCAGCCGAAAGTTTCTTGATAACAACGTAGCAGGGCTCGAGAACGCCGCCGGATTCCTTTTGTGTCAGAACTACTGTATTGATGAGGTTGCTGTCGCCATCCTTAACCTCGAATATGGCGCTGTCACCAACTTTAAGTCCATCCTTCATGATACATATTGAAGGGAACTCTACATGAGGCACGGGATATGGCTCGTATTTATCATTCCCATCCTTATCCTTGTAGTACAATCCTGAATTAAGATCATTACTTGGCATGTCCTGACCACCAGTATATTCAGGGTTAAGCTCTACGTTGAACTCAACGACAAGCCGTTTTCCACTGGTGGTTTTGACGCTGTTAATTGTTCTAATACCCACCCAGTTGCCAGGATAAGTAATGTGTGTGTGTGCATCGTCCCAAACATCATCCTTTGTGTAATTGAATCCAGTCAGCTGCAATTCATTACCTACAATTACCGGTGTCAGACCTTCTACATTATTGAGATTATTGTCGTAACTCCAATTTGTCCCGATGCCTTTTTCTTCGTCATATGCCGTACAGGTTTCGGTCCAGACCTTGATACCCTGTGCTGCGGCTTCTTTAGGGATAGTGAAATTGGCGGAAACAACGTCGATAATTGTTGAAGATGTTGCATCTACTTTAATCGTGCTACCACCACTTGTGGAGCCGTGAGCGATTGACTCGAAGATGGATTTCAAGTCAGACCCGTTCGATGTTTGGTAGTATGCTACTCCACCTCCGACAGTACCGTTCTGTGCTGCATACTTAGTAGGAGCATCTTGGGCGTCTTTAGGCATGCTTGTAACATTTTCGTATCTTGAGGATACGCAACTCATGTAGGCGTTTACATTACGCTGTTCACTTGTGGACAATCCAGTGAATACACCGACTGTATATACTTTTGCTCCGTAAGTATTCTTGATAGTATTGGCCTCATTTATGCAAGCATTTGCAACTGTTGTGCTGAAACCGCTACCATGGTTAGGCTCTCCGTCTGTAAAGAGCAGGACCACTTTGTTGCTTTCTCTTTTAGCAGGTATGGACTTAAGGACATAACTAGCCTTAGTCATACCATAGTCAGCTGCTGTTGCACCTGATGCGGTGAGGCTGTTAATACCATCGATAAGGTCACTTTTATTGTCTTTTACACTTTTTAACATTTTGACGACCTCTGTCATATTGTAATTATACCAAGAGTCATCATAATGATTGCCCTCTGCTAAACTATCCTCAGAGCCATAATAGGCAGCCTTGGCAAACTTGACTATTGAAATTTGGTTGTCAATATCGTCCGATGTGCCAGCAATCCCGTCGGGACCAAGTGAATTTTTGTAGATTTCTTCTACGAAAGCTTTACAAGCCTCTTTAAGAAAATCAATCTTTTTGGATAGCGTCTTACTCTCATACAGGACTCCTGTATAAATAGTGTCTTTGTTACTAGATACTTGAGCTTTCTGTCGATCTGTTGTAAACGTCCCATCAATCTTTAGGTAATATTGTGTTTGTCGGTTTACCTCAAAATACATATAATAGCGCTTATTACTTCCATTACCAGTATTACCCCTATAAACTTGATAGTACTGTCCTTCATACAGGAAGTAATATGAACTCTGGCCGTATCCATTGTATGAATAACTTTGCGATGGCAGAGCCGTATATGTTGTGGATGTTTGACCTGCGCTGTCGCTCATTGAACCGGACACATCGAGGACCAGAACCAGATCAACAGGCTTGCTTGTTGTTGTGATGTCCGTCATGGACTCACCGGTGACGTAAGATTCGAGCCTGATGGTGTAGTTGCCTTCGTCAATTTTAGTAATTGTCTTGTTCAGCTTTATGGGGTTACCTGCTGTAGCGGCTGTCTGAAACATGAAAAGTCCCAGACCTCCTACCAAGAAATATTTGAATATATTTTTCATTTTCCGTTCAGTTCATTAAAGTTCGTCGTCATACCTTGAGTCGAAGGTGACATCACCTTTAGACCACCATTTGCCGGCCTTCATCTTTTCAAGCTTGCTTGCATCAAAGTTCTGAGCCAGGATGTCCATTTCAAGATGCGCTGTTTTCGAGTACAATGGGTTCTGGCATTCGCCTACTTTAAACGACACAAAAAGAGGGAATTTTGTCGTGTTACCAGGTTTTACCTTGTATTTGTAGTAGAAGAATCCGTCGCCTCCTGTGGCAGGGTCACTGTATATCCAGTTCTGGGTATCAATGCCCTCGAAGGTGCCTTCCTCTTCGTTGACTACCGTTAATTTTCCATCTACGACCTTGAATCCGCTCCAGTTGGCAACAATCTGGTGGTCTCCAATCAAGGTTGCTTCTTCTCCCTGGGTCTTTACATCATCATGTATGTCAAACCAGTTGGCGATAATAGCCGCACGAATGTAGCAATCGGTATTTCCGGTATTGGTAATCATGAGATTACTCTTCTTTTTTTGGTCTGCGTCAAGCTGGTCGTGGACTGCGACGTTTACGTGGTTAGCCGAGAGTGTATAAGTGTACAGGTTGCCTGCCTCCCAGTTGAAGTTGCTGAGCTTGACGGCACGTGTGTGAACGATGGGGTTGCCTAATTTGTCGTGTTCGGTGCTGAGGGTGTATGTGATAACCACGGTGACATCCTTGCCGCACTCGCCATTCTGCTGAGGTACGAAGAAGAATGTATCCTCGTAATTTGCGCTGTTGATGTTATATTCTCCGTACTGTGCGGTTTCTGAACCATAGAATGATTCGTCAAAGTTATATGTTGCATCTTTGCGGCCAACAACACCTTTATCGGCGAGAGTGTAGCTCTTGAGATTTTTCTTGTTCGACCACTTTGAAGCTTTTGATGACTTGCGCACGCTACCCGGGTTTGCATTGCTGTCGCTGGCATTGTAGGACTGATCAGGCGTTACCACGCAGTCACCTTCCGAGATGATGTTTGTAAGGGTGACGCTCAGGATGGTAGTGGTTACCTTGTTGCCGGTATGGTCCTCCTTGCGGGCATTGTCTGACTTGAACTTCACTCCTGCGAGTGCATGATAGAAGAGGACCTTCGAATTTTCGTCGGAGTTCTTCCAGTAGTCGTTCTTGTTGATTCCCTTGCTGGTGAAGAGAATGTCCTTCAGCTTGGTCGCGTCAACTGCTGTCTTGAGTTCTTCAAGTATGGTGGGGTCGCCGCCCTCTATTTCGGAGGGGATTTCAGTAACACTCATTTCATCTGCATCCGGAGAAACGTAGTGGAAACTTGTGATACCGTTGTTAGGGTCATTCGTGTCCTGAGTGTAGGTCAAGCCTGAAACGCCGGCAGCGGCCATATTAGCAGGTGCGTTGAGGAAGAACAGGAGGTTCTTGCCCTCAGGCCAATCCTTGGCTTCGAAGTCGTACGCATATGTGCGTTTTTCCTGGTCTATGCAGTTCATCTGCTTTGATCCGTCTATCGGGCCGCGCATACCCATAGTCCCTGCAGCATACTCGTAAGGGATACCGTTGATAGCCGAGTGTATCTGTACAAAGTTCTCTGTGTACACGGGTACACCCTTGGTATCTACTCCGGTCTTGGCTGTGTATGCACCGTCGAGGCTCTGCACGGTCTCGACAAGGAACAGCTGGTTTGCATCATTCTGATCTGTAATCAGAATCTTGTCTGTCTGCTTTGCTTTTCCGGACGCTGATGTCTTTGTTTCCGGATCTCCTCCATTGCCGACGGAGAACTTGATCACCATGTTCCCGTCAACTGGGCCTGGCACAGGACCGGGCTCGATTTCTTCGCGACACGCTGATACGCCAAGTATCAGAGCGATTGCCGGAAGTGTGTACAAAAGCTTTCTCATAATCATATTACCATTTTTTCATTATTATCAGATAAATGCCTTAAAAGTTTTTACTCCCAATATAGGATTTAATTTGCAAAATTAATAAAATCTCTTTAATTGTCAATGATATATATTGATAATCCGAAAAATCAAGTAGTATTACTTAGCCCTGTTTTAACCACAGAATACAACAAAAATATCCCCGCAATGCTGCAGGGACATGATTATCCACTTGTGCCGAAGGACCCTCGGCTTTGGGGTGAACATTGTTCAGCAGGTTGTTACGCCAAGATGTTCAAAGAACGCAAATCCATAATTTGTGAAATGGTAGCAATGCTGTCCGGTCTTAAAGATCAGCGTATCCGAGAGGCATAGTCCACAGGTAGAATTTCAGTTAAACAGTAGCAATCCGTACAGATAACAACGCAATTATTTGTTTGGTGTACGGATTATGACTATTATTTTCGTGGATTACTGCAAATAGTATGTCCGAATACTTCCTGCAGTTGGCAGACATGATGGTGTTTGAATAGAGTCACCCGGGAATTTCAACGAACTGTACGTTGCAAAAAAGTCGTAAGCGATCTATCGTCCACCTTCTTCAGGCGTCCATTTGAGAAGAACTCGAGATGAAGGCCATGGCTGGCGTTATCCAGCAACTACGAGTACAACTTCAAGGTTCTTCAGAATATTGAGGTGCAAAAGGGAACGAACAATTCCCTTCCCCTGCAAAGCTCCTTCAGAAGATTCGATCTCTCCTACCAACTTTAATTGTTACATCAATCAAGTCCAAACCACGGGAAAACGCTCAACCAATTTAAGGATCTCCGATCTGATTTCTTCGCTTTCAAGCAGCTCCCTTACAACATTCGGTGCAGGTGACTTCGTGCCCAATCCCGGATTTGCGAGGGGATTAGGCATACAACCACACTGCAAAACGCCTTCCAGGGTACTATGCCATTCCCAATCCTCAAGAGAATTGGGGATTGGGCACAAACAAGCCGGTCAATACCACCGCCGGAGATTCTGTGTGCGCCATATCCACCCCCTTCAGGCACTGAAGGAGGAGATGATGGTCAAGACGAATAGTGGGGCTCGCGAAAGTCTTAGTCGTCCACCTTCTTCAGGCGTCCATTTGAGGAGAACTCGAGGTCAAGGCCGTTGCTCAGTTCGAGGTCATATCCGAAATGCTCCTTGCCAAGCTTGGTGATGAACGCTTTCTTGAAATTTGTCTTCAGATACGAAGGAATCTGCTCCGGAAGGAGGGCGATTATGCTTGCAGGCACGGGCTCACGCTTGCAATCGATATTTTCCCATTGTCCTTTATGGTTGAACTCCACCTCCGTGCCGTTTTCGAAACGGACCTCATACTCGTTTCCGTCCTTCACGATCGAAGAGATATCTGAAGTATCGAAATGGGCGGCGAGGAAGGACTGAGCCTGCTGAGGCAGATCCTGAAGTGTGACAATAACATTCCGTGCACTGCAGTAATAGGATGCAGCACAAACCATGACAGCCATAATAATGGCAATAATTGTGATACTCTTTTTCATGATTGAAATCAAAAACAAAAACTATGCCGGGCCCAGGCGCGGGCATCACTGATGGGAAAGCCCTGAACCGTCAAGGCTCGGATTGGCCCTGCAAGGCGTCTATTCTGTGTTTTTGCAGCACGATTCCGTCCGAATCGACCAGGAACACATCAGGAAGATGCCGTATCGCAAAGACATCCCCATTTATCCGTCCGGTACTGTCCCAGCCTGCAACCCAGTCAGAGGGCAGAGAAGGCAGGAAGCTCCTGAATCTCTTCCTTGTGCAGTTGACGGCTACCGCCACAACAGTAAAGTCGAGGGATTCGCTGCTCAAGGACTCTATCATCTCGCGGCAATCGCTGCAGTCTGTATCAAACAGCAGCAGAAGCTTAGGCCCCGGGACAGATGAAAAATATCTGAGAGTGCCGCCGGCAGTCTCGAAGCAAAAGTCCTCGACAGGCAATCCGCGTCTGTTGCAGGAAATTATGTTTTGCCAGTAAGGGATGCGTATCCGCTGCTCTTCGCTTATTGAGCTGCACTCGCCCGCCCCGCTGACGAAGCCCAGGAAATACTCCTCTTCCAGCATCGGCGAGTCTGCATTGAAGAGATATTTCTCGGCCAGCACAAGAACTCGCCCGGCCACCCCGGCAGAATCGGCCCTGCTCATGAGATGCCCGGCGCTCGCGTGGCACAGGGAATCTGATTCCGTCAGAGGGAAGACTGACAGATAATTGACAAAGGCCTGCTCCATATCGCGCTCGGAGATGGACGCCAGGTCGGCATTATCCCAGTAGTGCTCGACAACGTAGCCGGCTCTCGCTGGAATGCTTTTCATGTCCTGCGGGGGCCGTGGCAATGCAAAATTCTGAGCCTGCATCTGAAAACAGATGCCAAGGCCCAGAATTACAGCAAGTATTGATCTTTTCAAATATCCCATCATTCGTGCGCCGCACCGTGGTCAAGATATACCGGAACGAATATCCAGTATGCACCGTCGACACCGGCTGGGCTGAAACCGAACTTTTCCTTTACATGATTACGGCTCGCGTTGGCACATGACCCGTAGGTGTTTGTTCCATCCCATTTGAAATAAGGCCTGAATCCGCCGTTCTTGCTTGCATCGAAGCAGAATCTGTGAGGCACAGGACCCGTGGGCAGATAGTCGGCATTGTTGTTGACAGGGTCGGGTTTGGCGATATAGCCCTGAGCCTCGAGGTTATACAGATACAGGCTCCTGTTGGCGTTCACAACCAGCTCGGAAGCGGGGATGTTGCCTGTGGGAGATGCGGTATCTCCTGACAGCACCCATCTGTACTTCATAGGGATGCGGGACTTGTCGACATCGACCGCATAAGGGTTGGCCCTTGTGTTTCCGTCTGTATCCACATACACGTAAGGATAGCCCCATGAATCGCTGCTGAGTATGCTCTTGATGAGATAGAACTTGACAGGCAGCTCGTATGTCTTGCTCTTGACGATGGTCTCTCCGTGCTTGGTGAATGTCCAGCGGACTTCTGCAAGTCCGTTCTCAGGGATCAGGGAGTTGCCGACTTCGCAATGTATGTCGTCCCCTGTAACGGCAGGATCCTGTACGGCCACTCCATTGATGCTTACGGAAACCAGTTCCGAAGTCGCGGACTCAAAGCTTGCATCGAATGTGAATGTGGCCCTGGTGCCGTCCTCAGTGTCATACTCGGTCGAGAACTCACCGGGAGTGAACCTGAAGGGAAGTTCACCTCTAAGCACAGCAGGAGTGAGCTTGTAGGTACAGCCGTCGTCCGGACCGCCGTTCCATGTACCGAAGCAGTCTACACCACCATTCGAGTTCGCATGGGTATTGTTGTTCAGGCGGAGCACATAGTAACCGTCATAGCCGGCACGGGTGAGCAGTCTTACGGGTACGGCATTTCCACCTGCTCCCATATAGCTGCGGCTTGTCGCAACATCACTGATATAGGCTTCGACTCCGGCGTTGTACAGATAATAGGTATCAGAGGTATTGAGCTCTGACTCGTTGACCGGTGTTCCGTTGCTCTTTGTAAGGATCCACTTGTAGATGGCCTCGATAGAGTTCACGTCACGGGTGTCGGCAGCACCGACATACGTACGATTGTTGTCAGGGTTGACGGCCGCATAGCGGTTTGCCACACCATAACGGGAAATCATCCAGTAACGGGCAGGCAATGAATATGTACGCCTGTAATTCAGGAGCTTACCGTTATACATCAGATTCCATACTACAGACACTTCACTGCTTCTTACCTCAGCATGGTTGACAGTGGATGTATATGAACTGCTTGTCGTAGCAGGATTGCCATCAATGGTAACACTTTGAACGGAACCGAATGAATTCATTCCCCAATCTACAGACAAGTTAGCAGTTCCATCTTCGTTATAGGTGCATTGCAAATCCAAACTCTCAAAGTCAAGAGGGTTCTCATACTCCGGAGATGCTGTATAATTACCATCCTTATCGGTATCTCGAACACATCGGGTATTGTACCAATATGAGTCATTAAACAAGCGCCTGGTATGAATCATTGTCAAAAGCACGTAGGAGCCTTCCTTCTTGGCACCGAGGAAATGACGCCAAAGCATTCGACCAGATCTTGATTGAGTTTCACCTTCAAATGAGGTTGAACCCATATTCGCAACATCTTGATTGCGATACCAATATGTACAGGACAGAATTCCCGGATTTGCTTGGTCGGTAGGGTCCATCGTACCAGCCGAGAGACCACCATATGTACACATCAGGGCAACCTCTACCATATTGGGCATACGCCAGGTTCCTCTGTCTGATCCATCTTCATTCTCATAATAGTCATGACAGAAGTAATTCTTGTCAATCATATTAAGGAAATTGGCTTCCGGATCATTGGTGCCGCCATTCTCAGGTTTGATAGCTTCAACGTAGTTATGAACAGTGTGAAAACCATTCCTCTTGGCCATCTGGAAATAATGAGGCAATGAGTTATAACCGGTAGAACCACCACTGAAATTATCATGCACAGGCAAAGCTCCGGCAACATTTGCCCTATGCATCTTAAGGTCGTAATTTGTCGTATTGATGACTCTGGTGGCAGGATCGAATGAAGCAGGCTGAGGCAATGTTATATGATCATACCCACTGTCACCTCCTGGAACTCCAAGATATCTGCAACATCTGATTTCTCCTGCAGCCTGAGTTCCGAAGATGTTGAAATTCTCACCTCCGGTTTCCGAATTACCTGTAGACGTACCTTCACCTGAAACCAGATACTTGCCATCAATTCCGGCATAGTAGAACGCACCGTTGCTGTATACCTGGGAAATGTGACTGTTCCTGTTTGTGTAGTTCCAGTAAGCAGTGCCATCCTGGAAATCAGTTCTCTCAAAGAGCTTGGTCTGAAGAGCACCTGCACCTACAGCAAAAGTAACATACTGGTCAGAACTGGGGGCAAACCACCTGACTTCGTCTATTGTAATGATGCCATCGCGGTTCAAATCTCTGTTTCGTGACATGGCTGCATCAACAAGATTATAGTTATATGCATCCTGCATCGGAGAATTGAAATACTTGTAATTGATGTTGGCTGCAGAAGGATCTATCTCCTTGCTTGATTTTGACCTGAAGACATTATACCTGTAGTCAAAACCATCCGGATCGGAAGAACCGGTTCCTCCGCGATAGAATGCTCCCATTATATGGTTCTGATCCACATGCTGATCCCACCTGTCACCTTTAACTACATTGGAAGTATTTTTCCATCCATCACTCCTGGGGGATACAAACTTGGATTTATATGCAGTCGGAATATTCAGAGCAAGGTTTTTGTAATGATGCTCATTGATCTGCTCGATTCCCAGAGCGGAAGGAAAATCAGGATCAGACTGATTATGGCCGTCCAGAATATGGTCGCCAAAATAAGTCTCAATGGATCTCTGGAAGATTTTAACTTTGCAGGTAATGTACTTGCTGTCCAAATCCTGGCTGACACCACCCTCTCCCGATGTTGTCAGGAACATGAAGGTACGGCCATCCAAACGGTTGACGAAATGACTCCACATCTTGAGATCAAGGGGAGTTTCGGTACCACTGATTACAAAGCCATCTGAATCAAATCTCTCCCTATCGCTTATCTTTCCATTTGTATGGTAATAATAGAACTCGTTCGCATAAACAGTAAACACGAGAATATCATCAAGATTGGCGTCCGTGTATCCATTAGGATTGGTTGAAGGGTCATATTCCCTTCCATATTCCTTTTTGAAAGAATGAATATCATATACAGGACAAATATGGGTCGCATCCTGTATCTGTTTCTTCTCGTTGTGTCCCGGAATCAGGGTTTGATCAACGATTGCTGAAATATCCGTACCCAGCGGGCAATCGTAATCATATGTATCAGAATAGCTTACAAGCTTTGTAACCGCATCACATTTCTGTGTGTATGTTCCAGAGGCAGCATTGAACTGCTGTGTTCCGGATTCATTATAGGCGATTCTGATATGCTGGTAATCCTCGGTGAGATAGTGTGGATAACTGGGGTCTGAGGGATCTGTTCCAACTGTAGACCATTCACCAAGAGGGGACTTTATGTAAAGATGCATATCCCTGATATCTTTGCGGGAAAGCATCACATTGAACACATTGTAATGTGCATCAAGATCTATGACCTGACCGCCTTTGACATCAACGACTGTTCCCTCTACACCGTGATTATATTCCACGGGCTGCTTCTGAGCTTCAACAACTATTTCGTCTGCACCATTGATTTTTACAGTATAGAAATATTTGGTGTTCCTCCTGTTGTTGAAATCATTTGCCTTGCTTGTCACGCCATCTACTGTGGCTTCTTCACAATAGCCAAGATGTACAATGTATTGTGAAGTCACATCTCTCATGTACTCCTGACCATCTTCGGTCATGGTCTGCTGGAATTCAGCATCGAAAAGAAGATAAGTTGAATTAGAGGGGGCATTGATATATCGGGGCACCTCGTAGTTCGGGGTGGATCCGTCAGGAAGAGGGGCCTGCTTTTCCTCCAATTCTCTGAGCTTATAACTTGAGATGGCGTTCTTGCTGAGTCCCCTGTTCTCCATCATGTAGACGTCCAAGTCATATTTGGTCATCAACTCACCAAAGCCCTCAACTTTTGTCCAACCACTGATTATCTGTTCAGTTTCAGAGTATTCTGAACACCTGTCTTCCGCATCCTCGATAACCGCAGCCTGATCCGGGATATTTACAAACTTCCAACTTTTAATACGGAACTTTGTAGCATTCTGCATGTTATTTAATATCGTGAAATGGATCTGAGCGTCCAAACGACGCAGATGCACATAACCTCCGAGATACCCCCCACGATTTATTCTGACCTTTTGAGGTCCGATACCACCATGGGCGATCTCCGGGTCATAATGAGTCTCTTCCTCTGAAGTACCTTCCTCAAGATAATACCCGGACATACTCAGATACGTACGGTTCAGGTTGGCCTTATCCTTCAGGTTGACTGTAACTGCCTGGAAACTTTCAAAATCGGTAACGGAATCCAACTGATCCTTGAGACTCTGTGAATCGATATCTCCATACATCACATTTGCAACGGCGGCAATATAGTACGTTCCTGTAGGGATATCATACAGACAAACCGAACCGGCGTTGTAGTGTATATCATTCTCAGGATCTACCCTACTGATGTCCTCTCTGGAAAAATAACGGTTATCGTCCCTATTTGCAACTTTAGGATTGCTGTCAGAATCACTATCCAATCTGAAAGCAAGCACATAAATATCTTCTATGTACCTCTCTCTTTCTTCCGACATGGCGGCCTTGGTAAGGATTGACATTTCCTGAGAATTGATTCCCAAAGACACAGTCACCGTCTTGCCATCACCGGCAAAAAACTCTTGAGGCTCAATCAGATTATCTCTGAAGCATGAGTTCAAAAGAAATATCGAAACAAAAATTGATAAAAGTGTATATATTCTTCTTGTCATTCCTAATTAAATTCGATTTCCGTGTTTCTATGATGCCATTCACATACCTCATATCTGAGGATCATTGGATTAAGGCGTACGATGGTATAGATATAATAGTGGTTTCTCATAACCGGGAACTCGAATTTCTCAAGCTGTTCCTCGGTAAGGGCTATGCCGGGCTCTACACCGTAGTATTCACGGGCATCATCATAGTCGGAGAAATGGATTTTGTAGTTCTGTTTTGTGGATGTAGGAACGCCATTCTGCTTCCAGGCGAATTCAAGTTCCATCCACGCCTGTCCCATATATGCTTCAGGCATGTAGGTATAGAAAGAATTGCCCTTTCTGTACATGGGATATACACCCACTGAAGACTCGCCTGAGCTCTGGCCACGGTTGATCCACTCATTTGTGTAGAGCCCTGTCGGGCTTCCGCCCTGACGGTCACGGTTGATGATGTTCGGGGTTGCCTGAAGGCTGCTTACCTTGCTGTATGCCGGAGTCATGAAGCCGGTGTTCACCGGGTTGCAGAGTTTGATTCCGCCAAGGAGAGTCTCTTCGTTGAATGCTGTGGGTTCCACAGTTTCAAGAAGCTCAGGAGCAAAGTCGATTCTTACTTTCGCAAGCGCACGGAGAAGTTCCACTATGCCGGATGACGGCAGGAACTCGGGTGCTCTGCCGTTTTCTCCAAGTTCGGCATCTGCAGTAAGCTTTGCAAAACCCCACATCGGGACATATGCATTCTCGTTCATTCCGAAATTCAGTGACAGATAATCACGGATGCCCTTTATTCCGGTGTTGCTGTAGTTGAATTCCAGGGAATTGTACAGCCTTTCCTCGTCTGTATTGCCAACGCCAGTATTCATCCAGTCATCGGAAGAGGCTACCGAGAACGGGAGTGAGGATCCAAGGGTGCTGCGCTTGTTGGCAAGAATCACAACACGGTACTGGAGTCCCTTCATGATACCGGATACCCTCATCTGGACATCGTAGAGATGACTGTGCGGATCATAGCCATCCGATGACACCGGGGTCAGACGGATATCGCTGAAATCCGTAACAGAGCTTACAAGGCGGCCTTCAGTATCGAAGAAGTAAACTTCAAGATCACGTACGCTGAGGCTGTTGTCGGTACCCTCGTTGTTGTCAGGGTCACCGTAACCTGCAGCTGTGGTCGACTTGGTGTCGACAGGGACGCTGAAAGTAAGGCGGAAATTCGGACGGAAAGTGTCGGAGGTCGTGTCAGACTGCACTTTGCTGCATGACACCGCACCACCCAACGCTCCTGCAAAGAGCGTTGAAAGCATTAAAATGTATATGGCACGCTGTATTCTTCTCATCCGATTTACAATGTCTGATTATAAATTCTTCTGGACCAGGGTGTTGTATTGACCTTGATGTTCACGAACTTCCAGCCGACCTTATCAAGGAAGAAATCAAGGGAGTAATGATATTCGCGGTCAAGATATTCCTGAGCAGAATAATTGTGTACTGAATAGGCATCCCTTCCGATAGCGAGGAAGTATGCGAGGTTGATCTCGACAACCACATCGCCTTTTTCTTTTGTCTTTATGCAAAGTGTGGCATTGTTGCCTTCGCTGGCGCTTGCATAATACATTAGACGGCTGAAGCTGAGCTCAAAATGGGCAGCACGCTCCTTGATAGGGTCGTCCTGAGGTGCCTTCTGCGCCTCTTCTTCAGACATGTAAACCACACCCTTCTCGCTCATGGAAGTAGTCCAGCTTGCATGGGGAGAATAGAGCAGGTCATCATCCGGAAGCAGTGCATTGTCCCAGGCGAGATGGCCATTGTTGTCTACAATCGTGACAATGAAATCTGTGTCATAGATTTCAGCGGGCTTGTCGATCTGATGAAGCGTAAGGTTGAGATATTTGGTATCTCGCACAAGACTTACGGTATCTTTGATGGCATTGCCGCGCTGGTCTTCGTGTTTGGGCACAACAATACCGCCTTCGGTGATGCTCTGGCCGATCCAAAGGGTATCAAGGCCCTGGGCAGGAGCTTCGACGGCATGGCAGCCATGCTCATCGGCAGCTGAATTCCTGTCAAGCTTTACGTTGAGGTCAGAAATCACATTGCCTACTTCGGGGAACTTTGCACGGAAGCGGGCTCCATTGCCGGCAGCACAGACCTCATACGGCTTCTGCATTGCAACAGCCGTGAAAGTATAGCGGCCAGGCTGGAGACCGTTAAACCTTACAACAGAGTTCTTGTCGTGGATTTCTGCTCCAGACACCTCGGTACGTGCGGCAATGTTTCCATACTCGTCCACAGCATACACCATAGCATATCCTGCATGGTCGGGGCGCATGTCTGCACGCTCGATATTATAATCGTACTTGAGATATATCTCTACGTAGTCATCGCAATTCCCTTCGTAATCATAGATGAGACGCGAACACGAAGAGAGCGCTGCAGCTGCTGAGAGCAGCAATGTGAAAATTGATATTATTCCAGCCTTGAAGTTCATGTGTTTACTATAATTGTTCATTGGCACCCATGCGGGGTATCACCCCCGCATAGGCAAAAGATTGCTATGGGATTAGAGCTGTACGTCGTAGGTACGTCTTGCCCAAGGCATGATATTGATCTTGACAGCGAGATAGGTCTCTACTGTGTCATCAGGATCGTCTGTAAGTTCAGGGATGACAGGAGTACCAAGAGCCTTGACTGCTGTGACATTGATGTCATACCAGTTGTTGCGGAGTACGCTGTAACGTCCGAGGTAATCGTTGGCGTTGTTCAGGTTGTAGATGCTCTCAGTGGTGTTCTGCATGCTGGTATTGGCAGTCCAGGGAGTCTCATCCTCATTGAAGTGACGGATAAGGGCAGGATAGTAAGCGATACCGTCAGCATAGTAAGCGATCTCCTTGGTGATGCTCTTTGCGATGAAAGCATCCTCGTCGCGCTTGATATAGATAAATGCATCCTTCATCTCTTCAACGCTCTTCTCAGCCTTTACAACCTCAGCGAGAACGTCGTCAGAAGCAATGGCGAGAGCAACGGTTGCAGTACCATCTTCCTGGCCTTCAACAGTCACATCAAGGATTGACATGAGGTCAGCATCAGCCTTTGCATACTCCTTGACCCAGCTGCTCACTTCGTTGCGGGCAAGAAGGACTGTCTTGATCTGATCCTGGAGGTTGTCCTGAGAGAAGATGTATCCGGAAGCAGGTGCGAAGGTGTAGAATGACTCGCCACCGTTGAATGCAGCTGCTACGATGACACGGGTGGTGTTCACCTCGGTCTGGTGCTCAACATCGAAGGTATTCTCAGCGCAGTATGCGTTTGACTTGAGAGGAAGGAGGTCCTCAGAAGCGATCTTGCCATCAAGAACCATCATGTCCTCAGCGGGGGTGTTATAGTTTGCATCGATACCCCAGTATGTGCGGACAACAGGATTCTGGGTGCCGATCTCAGCGTGTACAGGAGAAGCAGAAGCCATACGGTAGTATGCAGACTTCTCAGCCTTGTAACCAAGATATGAATAGGGATCGGTTGCAGTGGGATCTGCAATGTTGCGGGTGATGAAACCTGTCTTGTTGGTGTTGTCAAGAACCCATCCGAGAATCTCGAAGGTTACATCATCTGAAGTACCGAAGGTGAAGAGTTCTGAAGCTGCGAGCTTGTTCTCAGCGCCGGTAAGTGAAGTGGAAACGGTAACCTTTGCAACTACGCGCTCAACGTCGATGATTGCAGCAGGTGCAAGCCTTGCCTCTTCAGCGGTGCCCTTGATGTTGCTCTTCTCGATCTTCACGAGAGTTGAAGGATTGGCTTCACCGTCAAGAGGATTGACTGTCATACCCATGGTGTTGATGCTGGGCATGTTTGTCATGGTGAAGGTCTTGTTGCTGTAGTCGTTGTCCTCGAGGTCGAGAGCGATCTTGCTGAATTCACCGAAAGCCATCTCGGTGATCTTGGTGTCACCCTTGTAAAGGTCTGTGTCCTCGATTGAGAAGAGGCCGTGGTTGTTGAGGATCACGAATGCATAAGCATCCTCAGCATCCTGGATGTTATTGGTAACGATCTGTGCGGTCACAACCTTGCTGCTTGTGATCTGCTGATTCTGCTCCATCTGGAAGTTCACAGCGTTAAGGTCGTATGCTGAACGGAGGGTCATAGCTGCCTCACCACGCTCAGAAAGGCCGGCGAATACGAGGAGGTATGCGTCCTCAACAGCGTACTCGTTCTCAGAACCGTCATCAAACACATCATTTGCTTTGGTAGCAGGTAATGAAGGGAAATTGACAGCAACGCTCATGAACGCTGTTCCGTCAGGATTTGAAGGGATGCGACCAGTCTCAGGCCCCTGAGCCTTCTGACATCCCGCTGCAATCACTGCAACTGCAGCAAGGGCTGAAATAAAAGTTTTCTTCATAAATTTTTAAAAAAGTATAATTCGTTATAATTATCTGTTTTCTACAAGTTCAGTGATGGTGATTATGTTCCTTACGGATTCTGCAGCGGCAGCGGCCTGAGGAATACGATTTTCAACCAGATTGAACATCTTGAGGGCCGTATCATAATTCTTGATCAAGGCATTGTATACGCCACGTGCGTAAATCGCCTCAGCTCCGTCTCCGGCCTTGTCGAGGAAATCACCGGCATCCTGGATTCTGCCCTCTGACATGGACACAAGCGCTGCATTGAGGTTGGCGACCTTGTCTGAAGGATAGCACCTTACAGCCTGCTTCAGGATCTCATGATACTCGCTGTCTGACTCATCATAGCTCTGTGCCAGCACATAGAATTCCTCGAGGCTGAGATTCTGAGGGTTTTTCCTGTAAGCAGCCCTGATCTCTTCCACACCCTTGAAGCTGCGTACCTCATAATCGATTCTGTAATCTACCTTTCTCAAGGCAGGATAGCAATTCTCATACAGATAGGCATACTCGTCAGGATATGTAGTCTTGAGTTTCTTCTCCCTGGCATCAGGCTCGGTAGCGGTCTCGTCGATGATCGAAAGGATTCCGCTTTTGTTGTCTATGCGGGAATTCTGAACATACGCTCTGAGTCCCTCCCAGTTTTCGGGCTCGAAATCGGTAGCGAAGACCCTTTCAGGGATATTGCTGAGAGCCGCCACATAATGCTTCACAGACTCGGTTCGTCCTTCAGCGAGCCTCTTGTTGTTGGAATAGGGCGACTCGGGAGAGGCGAAACCTTTCAGGGTTATCTTCCTGATTGTGACATCGCTGTCATTCTTGACAGAGTCTATGGTTGCAACAATGCGTGCAAGCTCCTTGGGGTTGTTTCTGTACTGAGGGTAGATACCGGTCTTGTTGACAGGGAAATCCACGTATGAAGTGGCCTCGAGACTGCGCAGTTTGTTTACAACTGCACCGGGGCGCATGTACACGAATTCCGGAACATACTCGGGAATCCTGGGAAGGCTGTATCCCGCACCAGTATCCGTCCAGTTGTCAGCAAGTACCTTGTTGCAGCAACCAAGAGTGCAGTCATTAACCTTAAGCACTGCTCCGTCCATCCAGCTGCTGTACTGTGCCGTTGCCTGATACTTGTATTCAGACGGTGCCTTGGACTTGAGCCATGCACGATCCTCGGGACGGCTGACAAGGGGCCTGTCATTGCGGATATTGTACAGGCGGTTCTGCCTTCCATATATCGTCAACGCATTCAGCTTCAGGGTATCTGAACCTGCCACGATGACGGGGACTATGCTGACGGATGAATTGGATGCAACTCTGACATCACTCAGGTCAACGTCCATGGAAACTTCCAATTCCCTGCCCTGACGATCTACCGAAACATTTGAAATGACTGCTCCGTTGTCGAGAGTATATGTCTGCTGTGCAGCGGACTCGACCGCTGTAAACATGCCTGCCAGAACGGCGGCGATCATAATGAACCTAGAATACATATACTATATTGACTGCTGCTTTAGTAGGTCCTACATAATTTGCCGGCTGATCCGATTCGACTTTCTTGCCGCAATCGGTGCACTGATAGACATCATATCTGGAATAAATGTATCCCAGTCCAAGTTCAAGCTCGAGATTCCAATGCTCACCAAGCATGAAGGCATAGCCGTAGGCAATGCCCGCACCGATTCCCCAGCCCTGGAATCTGTTGTCCGAAAGGCGCGACATGTCAAGCCCTATCGGCCATGAGGTGATTCCATTGGAGAGTCTGCCGAGATTGTACTGTCCTCCGAGAAGATGCGCGCCGAGGAAATGACCACCGAATCTCTCACAGAACCAGTATCTCAATTCCGGCTGTACCAGCCAGTGCTTCCACACGCGCCCTTGGGAGGTCGTGCTCCATGCATTCAGGTTTCCAGAGAGATCAAAAGTCCAGTGAGGAGCGAGTCCTACCTCAGCACCAAGATTGGCCGTAGCTGTCGCGTCGTAGAAAAGATTGTTTTTCAGAGCAAAGTTCTGTGCACCAGCATCCCATGCTGTAAAGAGCGACAAAAAAATAAGCGGCCTCAGAAAAAGTCGTTTTACTTCCATTCTTTCATCTTAAAAATAGTTTACAAAGTTAAGGAATATTTTATTTAAATGCAAGCCTCCTTTACAAAAAAAATCCAGGCAACCCTCGCAGGCTGCCTGAATCTCATTTATGTATACCATTTACTAGAATACTTCCTCAGCGGGCTCGCGGAAGTCATCCGCTGTGGGAGCGGGTGCCTCGGTGCGGGGACCTGCAGGACGGCGGGGACCGCGATGGTCATCCCTGCGTCCGCCTTCGCGACGGTCACCATGCTCGCGGCGGCCACCCTCACGGCGGTCATCGCGACGGTCGCCACGGCGGTCATTGCCGCCACGGTTGCCACCACGACGCTCGGGCTCAACATAGCCTTCGGGCTTCTCGGTGAGAGCGCGCATCGAGAGGCGCATCTTGCCGGTCTTGGCATCTACCTCAAGAAGCTTGACATCGATCTCGTCGCCGACCTTGAGCACGTCCTCGACCTTCTCGGTCTTGGTCCATGCGATCTCGCTGACGTGGAGGAGTCCTTCCTTGCCGGGGAGAATCTCGACGAAAGCACCGAACTCGAGGATGCTGACTACCTTTCCGTGATATACCGTGCCGACCTCGGGAACAGCGGTGATGCCGTTGATCCAGTCAATTGCCTTCTGCATGTTGTCCTTGTTGTCTGATGCGATGTCGACAACACCCACTGTGCCCTCTCCGTTGGGATTGGGTTTCTCGTCGATGGCGATGACGGTACCGGTCTCCTTCTGGATTCTCTGGATGGTCTCGCCGCCCTTGCCGATGATGGCACCGATGAACTCGGATGCGACAACGAGCTGCTGGATGCGGGGAACGAAGGGCTTGTAGTCCTCACGAGGCTCGCTGATGGTCTTCATCATCTCGCCCATGATGTGCATACGGCCCTGGCGAGCCTGCTCGAGAGCCTTCTCGAGTACATCGTAGCTGAGTCCGTCAACCTTGATATCCATCTGGGTTGCGGTGATACCGTCCTTGGTACCGGTAACCTTGAAGTCCATGTCTCCGAGGTGGTCCTCGTCACCGAGGATATCGGTAAGGATGGCATAGCGGTCGTTGGGGCGCTCGGCGTCGGTGATGAGTCCCATTGCAACACCTGCGACGGGCTTGGTGATCTTGACGCCGGCATCCATGAGTGCGAGGCAGCCGCCGCAGACTGAAGCCATTGATGATGAGCCGTTTGACTCAAGGATATCAGATACTACGCGAACTGCGTAGGGATTCTCGGGTGCCATGGGGATGACGGGCTTGAGGGCGCGCATTGCGAGGTTTCCGTGACCGATCTCACGACGGCCCACACCGCGCTGGCTCTTTGCCTCACCTGTAGCGAAAGGAGGGAAGTTGTAGTGGAGCACGAACTGCTGGTCTTTCTGGATGAGGACCTCGTCCATCTCCTTCATGTCCATCTTGGTACCGAGGGTGACGGTAGCAAGTGACTGGGTCTCACCACGTGTGAAGATTGCGCTACCGTGTGCGCAGGGCAGATAGCCTACCTCGCACCAGATGGGACGCACCTCGTTGCATACGCGGCCGTCGAGACGCTGACCCTCGTCGAGGATCATGTTGCGCATTGCCTCCTTCTCTACATTATGATAGTAGCGGCCTACAAGAGCCACCTTCTTCTCGTATTCTTCCTTCTCCTCGGGAGTTGCAGGCTCGGGAAGAGTTGCGATGAACTCGTCCTTGATGGCTGCGAAGCCGTCCTCGCGCTCATGCTTGGGCTTTGAGGCCTTTGCGAGAGCGTAGCACTTGCTGTAGCAGAAATCCTCGACTGCCTTCTTGAGTTCCTCGTCCTCGACGTCGTGAGGATAGTCACGCTTGTTGACGTCGGTTCCGAGCTCGTGCATGAGTTCCTTCTGAACGCGGCAGTGCTTCTTGATCTCCTCGTGGGCGAACTTGATGGCCTCGAGCATGTCGTGCTCGCTGACCTCGCTCATCTCACCCTCGACCATCATGATGTTCTCCTCAGTTGCTGCGACCATGAGCTCGAGGTCTGAGTTCTTCATCTCCGAGAATGTAGGGTTGATGACGAACTCGCCGTTGATGCGGCATACGCGAACCTCTGAGATAGGGCCTCCGAAGGGAAGGTCTGAGGTTGCGAGTGCGCAAGATGCTGCGAGACCTGCGAGTGCGTCGGGCTGGATGTCCTTCTCGGCGCTGATGAGGGTCACGTTCACGAATACCTCAAGGTGGAAGTCATCCGGCCAGAGAGGACGGATGGGGCGGTCGATGAGACGTGAGATGAGAATCTCATAGTCTGATGACTTGCCCTCTCTCTTGAGGAAGCCGCCGGGGAAGCGGCCTGCTGAATAATATTTCTCTTTGTAATCTACGGTAAGGGGCATGAAGTCGGTACCTTCCTTGACTTCTGTTGCTGCCGTTACGGTGGCGAGGAGCATGGTGCCACCCATCTTCACTACGGCTGAACCGGCGGCCTGCTTTGCCAGCTTTCCGGTTTCAATCTCAATCACGCGGCCATCCGCGAGAGTGATAGTTTTGTTGATAATGTTCATTATTGTTTCTCTATTACGTCTTTTCTTCAAAAAAAGGGGATGATGCCACACAGACACCACCCCCTGATACTCCTAATGCTTATCGACGGAGACCGAGCTCCTTGATGATCTTTCTGTATCTCTCGATGTCAATCTTCTGGAGATAATCCAGAACCTGACGACGCTTGCCGACAAGGCGGAGAAGAGAACGGCGTGTAACAACGTCCTTCTTGTTCTTCTTCACATGCTCGGTAAGGTGAGCGATACGGTAGGAGAATAAAGCAACCTGACTCTCAGGAGAACCAGTGTCCTTATTGGACTTCCCGTACTTCGCGAAAATCTCTTGCTTTTTTTCAGGCATCAAATATTCAGCCATTTTGCAAAGAATTTAAGTTAATTAATAAAACACTGACCTTCCAACACGGAAAATCGTGCAAATTTAATCAAAATTATTTAATTTTGTATCACTATGTTAGAAGATTTGAAAGAAAAGGTCCTCCGTGCCAATCTGGACCTCGTAAAGCACGGCCTTGTCATATTCACCTGGGGCAATGTTTCAGCCATCGACCGCGAGAGCGGACTCGTGGTCATAAAGCCCAGCGGAGTCAGCTACGACGACATGAAAGCATCCGACATGGTCGTGGTCGACCTTGACGGAAATGTTGTCGAAGGCGGGCTGAGGCCATCTTCCGACACCCCTACCCACCTGGTACTCTACAAGGCCTTCCCCGAAATCGGCGGCATCGTCCATACCCACTCCACCTATGCAACAGCCTGGGCGCAGGCCGGACTGGACATCGAGCCGCTCGGCACCACCCACGCCGACTACTTCCACGGTCCCGTGCCCTGCACGCCCGACATGAGCGTCTCCCAGATCAACGGGAAGTACGAGGAGGAGACCGGCAATGTGATCGTCAAGACCTTCAGGAAGCTCAATCCCGTGCATACCCCCGCCGTCCTGGTGAAGAACCACGGGCCCTTCGCCTGGGGAAAGGATGCCGCAGAGGCCGTCTACCATGCAAAGGTCCTGGAGGAGGTCGCAAAGATGAACTACCTCGCCGAGACCATCTACGAAATCAGGAAAGTCTCCAGATGCGTGGCCGCCAGCTCCGGGCCATCCATCAGGAAGGCCCTCATCGAGAAGCACTTCAGCCGCAAGCACGGCCCCAATGCCTACTACGGGCAAAAGAAGAAATAGCGGCGGCTATTTCTTCTTTTTGTCTGCAGCACTTTTGACGGGGGCTCTGTCCCCGTAACGCCCCCTCCGGCCAGTATTCAGAGACATTTGTGCCCAATCCCGAATTCCGAGGGGGACTGGGCACAACCATATTGAAATATGGCACGTCAGTTAACGAAACCCGTGCCCAATCCCGCATGAATCTTAGGACTGGGCACGGATTTTATTTTACAGGGCAGGGGTCGCTGGCCCACGTAAGCCTCCTGAAGAAGGCGATTACTTGCAGAACGGGCAGGAGATGGTTCCGGTAAGGAACAGCACTGCCGCAGCGGCAATCAGGGCGATGAGGATTCCGAGAATCCAGCGTCCTGCGTGGCATTCCTTCTTGAAGGGATCCGTCATCTTGACCTTGGGATACTTGGCAACGGTTGTAAGTGTGCCGCCGAAGAGAATGTTCACAAGGACCGATGAGTTGACCGCCCATCCGTTTGCATTGAGAACGGGACCGAGGTTGCGCTTGCGGAGCTTGCGCCATGCGATGAAGCATGCGGGGCCGGAGATGACGAGCAGGATTGCCGCGATGATCACGAACCACTTCCACCAGACCAGTCCCTTGACTGCGGCGACAACAGCTGCAAGGCCGCCAGCGACTGTGCCGATTGCAACTCCAACGATTGCGAAGGTGCTCGCGTACTTCAAGGGATCCATCGGCTGCTTCGCTGCGCCGTCCTCGGCTTTTGCCGCAAGGAGGGCATTGCCGCTGGCGTCCTTCTCCTCGGCCTTCTTGGTGATCTTGTCGGAGATCATGTTGGCGAACTTGCGGTAAGGGCCCCAGAATGCCTGCTTCACACTGATGGGGTTGTCGACGATGCTGGTGACCACGGCATCCCAGTCATTGCCCTCGCAGTCATAGAACACTCCGTTCAGGCCGGGGCGAAGGTTGTTCACGGGGCCGTCCGTCATCACCGCAACGATGTTCATCTTCTCAGCCTTTGCCTTCGATGTGCAGGTACAGTAGATGAGGAACATGCCGCTGAGGCCTGCCATTCCGGCGTGCGCGCCCATGTTCTCCACACGGATGCAGAGGTCGCAGCAGCGCTGGTCGATATAGAGCTTTCCGGCCTCGAAGATGGCTCGGTTTTCAGGGTCGCGGTTGTAGAACTGGCTGAAGGTCACGTAGTTGTTGAGCAACTTGAAGAAGTCGCGCATCAGGAGCATGAACTTGCCTACAGCATCTATGCCGTTCGCTTCTGCCTCAAGAGCCTTGTCGGCATCCACCAGGGCAAGGAGCTCGGCTTTCCTGTCGGCGGAGAGGATGGCGCGTATCTCCTCAAGGCTGAGGGATTCCACGTCGGCACCGGCCTTGGCGGCAGCCCACTCCGTGTACGGGCCGAACTTCGCGAGAGTTGCGTTCCACTCCTCCTCGGTGATTCCGTCCTTGCCGGCGAAGTCCTTGTCCAGAACGAGGGCCTTCACAGCATCGAAGGCTGCCTTCCATGCGGGGTTGATGCCTGCGAAGGGAAGGATGCCGCTGGCGCAGGGGCGGGCGATGGGAGCTTTGCTGATCTCCTCGGCCTGGCCTGCGAGGTTCTGGTCTGAGACTGCGCCGATCTTGGCGAGGTCTATGTCGACGACCGAAGCCGCGTCAGCATTGAACGCGATGAGCTTGCAGCGCATGAAGTAGTCGGCAACCTTGTCCTTGACGGCCTCGCAGGCGGCAAGTGCGGCTGCTGTGTCGGCGCCGTAGGGATGCACGGCCTCGTTGCTTTCGGCAGCGGCCTGCCATGCGCTGTACGCCGCAAGGTCATCGTAGAACTTGTTTATGTTGTCGGCAGTGACTCCGTCGGCACCGCTGCGGTCAGCAGCCTTGCCGGCTTTTTCGATGATGATGCCGATGAGCTTCCCGAGTTCTTCGTCCCCGGTGGATGCGGCAGTGATGATGCCGTCGCCGTTGAATGCCGACTTCTCGAAGATCTTGCAGCTGTCCAGGGTGTCCTCGAGGGCGATTTCATCCTTCTCGAGGCCAAGGTTCGCAAGAATCTGCCGTGCCGAGTCAAGAAGCTTTGCACCCTCCTCGTTCTCTGTGTTGAACTGGGCCAGAGGGAAGACCGTTTCTCCCTTGAGGATGAGGTCCTTGTCCTTGACTACAGATGTCAGCCACTGCGCGGCAGCTACGATTTCGGGAACGCGGATCTTGCCGTCCCCATCGGTATCGAGAAGCTCCAGCGTCCTGGCATCGAACTCGAGTCCCTTTGTGGGGCAACTGAGCACTGTCCAGAGCTTCTGATCCAGTTCGCCAAGATGAGCTATATCCTCGCCGCTGCGGAGATTCACTCTTGTCACTCCTCCAATCCGGGAATATTCCCATTTGTAATTGTTGTCGTTCATTTTGGTATAGTTTTTATTGTAATATTGCTAATGATATCTTTCAAAGATAAATATTCTTTGGATAATAAGTGCTATTTTTGTTGATATGAAAAAGATATTTGCATGCGCGCTCGCGCTTGTGGGAGCGCTTTACTTCGAAGGTGCCGCCTTGGCGCAGACCAGGGCTGAGGCCCTTTCCGATCACGTCCATTATCTGGCATCCGACGAGCTCCGTGGCCGCAGGGCCGGTTCCGAGGAAGCCCAGATGGCCCGTGAATATATAATCGGCGAGTTCGACAAGGCGGGCCTGGTCCCCTTCTTCAAGGATGGATTCCGGGAGCACTTCCAGGTTGACGGCAAGGGCTTCTGCAACGCCGTGGGCATGATAGAAGGGTCCGATCCCGAGCTGAAGAACGAGTACGTGGTACTTGGCGCCCACTTCGACCACCTCGGCGAGAGGGGCGGAAAGATATACCCCGGAGCTGACGACAACGCCTCCGGCTCGGCTGCCCTCATCGAGATTGCAAAGATCCTCAGCGAAAAGAGGGACATGCTCAAGCGCAGCGTCATATTCGCCGGATTCGACGCCGAGGAGATCGGCCTGTACGGTTCCAACTTCCTTGCAAAAGCACTTGCTGACAGCGTCGGCGTCAGCAGCATCAAGCTCATGATGAGCCTCGACATGGTGGGATACTACCGCCAGAGCGGAAAGCTAATCCTCCAGGGCTCTTCGACCATCAAGGATGGCAAGATCCTTATCGAGGAAGAGGCCAACCGCATGGACATCAACGTGAAGACAAAGCCTTTCGAGAACTCCATCTTCACGGCAACCGACACCGATGGCTTTGCTCGCAAGGGCATAGCCACCCTGGCTGTCACCACCGGCCTCAAGTCACCCTACCACAAGCCGGAGGATGTGGCCGATTCAGTGGACTATGCGGGTCTGGACAAAGTCACAGGATATATCAGCGAATTCACGGTCGTGGCCTGCGACCCGTACCTCCAGCCTTCAGGCAAGGTTGCGCCCAAGCACATCGACAAGCGCGACCCGTTCATGCTGGGTGTCGACCTCGGCATAGGAAGCGCGAACATGATGTTCAAGGACGGCGGGTTCCAGACTTACGGCGGATTTGCATTCAGCGCCGGCGTTTCAGCCAAGTTCCGCCTGCACGATGCGTTCGGCTTCAAGACCGGTGCATACTTCGAAAGGGCCACCACCTCATTCCCCATTGCCGAGAATCTGTACTACCAGTCGGCCAGATACGGCCAGTCGCAGTTCACCGTGCCCCTTGAGGCCATGGCATTCCTCGGAGACAATGTCGCAAACGTGTATGCCGGACTCGGAGCCTATTACAGCCATGCTCTGAACGGCGGGATCATCGGAAACAGCGAAATGGCACAGAAGGCCGTTCTGCCCGGAGACATCAGGAAGAACCAGTTCGGCATTGTGGCCGAGATCGGCTTCTCGCTGGGCGCATTCACGATCGGGCTCGAGTGCCGCAACCAGCTCGGCAACCTCTTCAAGGGTACCGACGTCCCCAGAGCCCAGATGCGCTACTCGCTCTTCAAACTGGGATACAACTTCTAGCCCCGACAAGGGTCACATACCAGTCTTTGTGCCCAGGCCCCTATTCTGATAGGGCTTGGGCACAACTGTTATCAACAGGCAGCATCACGATGCCGTGTAACATGCCCACCCCCTATGGCTATTCAGGATTAGGCACGGAGGTATCTCTCTGCAAGTCACTTCTTCAACAGATATGCACCAACTTCAGACGGGGCAAGTCTAAGGACTTTTGATATTCTAAGTGATGTTGACGAAGTTTTGCGCTTCAAAGGCAGCAATAAAGACAGTTTCTGCTCATGGGTAAGGAACTGTATATCCTTGATACCATATTTCTTCTGCGCAAGCTGAATTGCCTCGGCCAACAGTTCGTTGTCATTGAACTTCACAATCTGAGGATGATATTTACACTCCTCCTTTATGCTGTCGGTAATAGCTAATGATTTGTAAAATTCTGTCCTGCTGCCGAATAAGTCCTCAACCAGTTTATAGCTCACAATGGACTTCATGACGATGTCCCGGTTACAATCAACGATAATACCCGAGTTCCTGATGTCCTTATGAGTACGAAATATCTCTCTGATTTCCCTGAACGTCATCGACTTTACAGAACGGAATCCTTCAGTTGACCTGTCTGCATTGAAATACGCGTTAAAGGACGACCATCGATATTCTTCCGGGTGTATCACTATTTTGGGCACGACCGGGTTCAACAGAACATACGATATGCATCGTTTCAACTGGAATGAATCGTATATTTCTATCGGGTCCGATTCTATACCAAGGTAGGTCTGAAGCGTCCGGTGCGCATTATAGGAATACCTTCCATAATCCTGTTTGAAACCGTTGATAAAAGTCTTTGCAATCTCTCTGCTTCTGCAGCAGACCACAAAATGCGAATGTGTAGACATGTGACAGTAACATAGAATCGTCACGCCATGGAAGTAAGAACGGATCGCACTGATCCGTATAGCCATCCTATAGTCTTCGTCACAGGTATGGACTATTCCATTGGAGCCCCCGTCTGTACACAAGTGAAAGAACCTTATCGGTTCTGAATCGTCATCAAAGTAATTCATAGTCAATCTTCCCCTCGATAATTCTTCGGTAAAGATATGAAATTTTACCATCCTTCATGCCCAATCCAGAATTAATTTGGGGATTGGGAACGGCACTCATTAACTGGCACGCCTCATTCAAATGGGATCATGCCCAAGCCCCCCAAGAAAAAGGGATTGGGCACGGAAGAGATGAATGAGCGATGTGATGAGCGAGACACGTGCTGATAAACCTGGCGCGGCTGTGGCTATAAATGAAGAGCGGACTACATCAGCAGCCCCCCAAAGAAGAGCGGGCTACATCAGCAACCCACAAAAAAAGAGCGGACTACATCAGCAGCCAGGCGGTGAACCTAAACCTGCAGCCAGGAGGCGAACCTAAACAAGCAGCCAGGAAGCGAACCTAAACAAGCAGCCAGGAGGCGAACCTACATCAGCAGCCAGGCGGCGAGGCCGACCAGAAGGGCGACTGCGCAGTTGATGGCCTTGGCCTTCAGGAAGTCACGCTTGCTCTCGGCCAGGAGGGGAAGTGAGGCGTGTCCGTCCTGACTGATGCAGGAGGCCAGGATGACCGGCAGCGGCACGACACCCGTCGCATACAGCGTGACAAAGATAAGATGCGGGCCGGACTCCGGGATGATTCCGATGGCAGTTGCGAGGAGAATCATCAGCAGGGTGTTGCTGCTGATCCAGCCGGCAACATCAAAGACCTCGGTAAGAAGCCCGATGACGATCAGCACCCCGAAAGTCCAGGCGAATATCCTGGGGAGATGCCGGCATACCACGTGATGCCAGAGGTGCTCGTTCACAAAGTGGTCAGAACCCCAGACAATCACACACAGTACAACCAGGCTCAACACGGCGAACATGATATTCATCCAGTCCTCGCTGAGAAGATTGATTCCACCGTGGTGCGCCGCGCCGTGAGATTCCACCTCACATTCATGGCCCCAATGGCTTCCAGTCCCGCATTCGTGAGTCCCGGAACCGTGAGCTGCAGCCCTGCATTCATGGGCCTCAGAATCATGGTCATCGCAGATGACGAGTTCCGCAGCTTCAGCATCTCCGTGCTCGTGCTCATGTTCCAGAAGGCCGGAGGCAAGGGCGGCTATGAAAGCTGCGACGCCGAGGAACATGACAAGGCGCTTCCAGCTGAAGTGACGGGCCGGCCTGGGAGCATCGGCTGCATTGCAAGAGACAGATTCCATGTCCGGGCGAGGCCCGTCAGGCTGCTTGCTCTCATGCCTGTGAGCGTGATGATGCTCGTCCTCGGAGTGGATCTCGAGACCGTCGGCGCAGGTAGCTGCGTCAAGCTGATGTCCGCTGCGCACGCGAAGGGCGTCCACCAGAAAACCGGTGCAGACCGCCACGACAAACAGCAGAAGGAAAATCCACCATGCCTTATCGGGAATCATGGCGAGCATGACAAAAGCTTCGTCGCCGCTGGAAGCAATCATCATTGCTACCAGTGCGCCGAAGCTGATCATTCCATGTGTATAAAGGGAGACTGATGCGAATCCGCCCATGCATCCCGGGATGCTTCCCAGGAAGGCAGAAAGCAGCACCTGTCCTGCCCTGCTGCCGCGCAGGCCCCCGAAAACCTTGCCGCTGGTGGAGATGTTGAACGATTCGATCATCATCATCATCACGACCACCAGGCCGGTGACGAAGACCGCGCCTCTAAGCGCATCGGACAGCAACTCCCCTATCAGCGGCATTCCTACAGGGTGCGCTTGATTTCAACAATCTGGAAGGCCTCGATAATGTCACCTTCCTTGATGTCGTTGTATCCGTTGATGCTCATACCGCACTCCTTGCCTGCAGGGACTTCCTTCACGGCGTCCTTGCCAATCTGGAGCGAGCCAAGCTCTCCGGTGTAGATGACGATACCGTCGCGGATGAGGCGCACCTTCGACTTCTGGACCATCTTGCCGTCCCTCATGATACAGCCGGCGATGGTACCCACCTTGCTGATTCTGAAGGTCTGCTTGATTTCGGCAGTTGCGATGACCTCTTCCTTCTTCTCAGGCTCGAGCATACCCTCGATACCGTCCTTGACCTCGTTGATACAGTCGTAGATGACTGAGTAGAGGCGGATCTCGATACCCTCGCGGTCAGCGGCCTTGCGGGCCTCGACTGAAGGACGTACCTGGAAGCCGACGATAACCGCATCGGAAGCCTCTGCAAGGAGGACGTCGGACTCGGAGATGGCACCCACAGCCTTGTGGATGACATTCACGCGAACCTCCTCGGTGCTGAGCTTGATGAGAGAGTCGGAAAGTGCCTCGACTGAACCGTCCACATCGCCCTTGACGATGATGTTGAGTTCCTTGAAGTTGCCGATGGCGATACGGCGTCCGATCTCCTCGAGTGTCATATGCTTCTGGGTCTTGATACCCTGGATGCGGATGAGCTGCTCGCGCTTGCCGGCTATGTTCTTGGCCTCGCGCTCGTCGTCCATGACATTGAACTTCTCACCTGCTGCAGGTGCACCGTTGAGACCGAGCACGCTCACAGGAGTGGACGGGCCGGCCTCCTTGACCTTCTGACCACGCTCGTTGAACATGCTCTTTACGCGGCCGTAATGGCTGCCGCAGAGGATGACGTCTCCCTGACGGAGGGTACCCTCCTGGACGAGCACGGTTGCAAGATATCCGCGGCCCTTGTCGAGAGAGGACTCGATCACGGCACCGATGGCATTCTTGTTCGGATTGGCCTTGAGGTCGAGGAGATCAGTCTCGAGAAGGACCTTCTCAAGAAGCTTCTCGACGTTGACTCCCTTCTTTGCGGAGATCTCCTGGCACTGGTACTTTCCTCCCCAGTCCTCGACGAGGATATTCATCTCGGAGAGCTGGCGGCGTATGGTGTCAGGGAATGCGCCCGGTTTATCTATCTTGTTAATGGCGAATACCATAGGTACGTTTGCAGCCTGCGCGTGGTTGATAGCCTCGATTGTCTGGGGCATCACGGAGTCATCGGCTGCGACGATGATGATCGCAAGGTCGGTGAGCTGGGCACCGCGGGCACGCATGGCTGTGAAGGCCTCATGTCCGGGGGTGTCGAGGAAGGTGATGTGACGGCCGTCCTCCAGCGTGACGCTGTACGCACCGATATGCTGGGTGATACCGCCGGCCTCGCCTGCAATCACATTGGACTTGCGGATATAGTCGAGAAGCGATGTCTTGCCATGGTCGACATGACCCATGACGGTGATGATGGGCGGACGGGGTACGAGGTCCTCGGGACGGTCGGCCTGTTCGTTGGCGTTGATCTCCTCGGAGATCTCGGCGGTGACGAACTCTACCTGATATCCGAACTCCTCGGCGACGAGCACAAGGGTCTCGGCGTCAAGACGCTGGTTGATGGAAACCATCAGACCAAGGCTCATGCATGCTCCGATGACCTTGACTACCGGCGTGTTGTTCATGAGGGTGGCAAGGTCGTTCACGGTAACGAACTCGGTAACCTTGAGGATCTTCTTGTCGGCAGCCATCTGCTCCATCTCCTCCTGGGTACGCTGGGCGGCAGCTTCGCGCTTCTCCTTGCGGTACTTTGCGCCGAAGTTGTTCTTCTTGCCCTCGTTCATCTTTGCGTATGTCTCCTTTACCTGCTTCTGGATCTCCTTCTGCATCTCCTCCTGCTCGGCCTCGGTCATTGCGGGCTTGAAGCGGTCGTTCTTGTCGCCACGCTTGCGCTTGCCCTGTGCTGCGGCCTGATGTGCCTGCTGCTGGGCCTTCTGGCGGTCCTTCTTGGCGGCATTGCGGTCGATGTTTGCACCGGCCTTTGCCACGTCGACCTTCTGGCTTGACTTGTCGATGCGCTCACGCTTCTTGGGCTTGCGGTCGAACTGGGAAAGATCGATCTTTCCGACCACCTTGAGCTGGTTGACGGGCTCTTCCTTCTTCTGGGGCTCTGCGGGAGCGGGCTCTTCTGCGGCGGGTTCCTCCCTGGCCGGCTCCGGCTCGGAAGGAACGGCAGCGGGTGCCTCCTCGGCAGGCTGAGGTTCTGCGTCGCTGGCAGAAGGCGACTCCTCAACAACTGCCTGGGGTTCGGGCTCGGGTTCCGGTTCGGGCTCTGCTACCGGTTCCGGTGCAGCCACAGGCTCGGGTTCCGGTTCGGGTTCGGGTTCGGGCTCTGGTTCGGGCTCTGGTTCCGGTTCGGGAACAGGCTCCGGTTCGGGTGCAGGTTCCGGTTCCGGCTCGGGAGCAACTACAGGTTCCGTTTCCTCGACTGCTGAGGGAGCCTGCTCTTCCTTCTTTGTGATGAAAGTGTTGCTCTTGATTGTGATTTCCTGCTCGGGCTCCTCTTCCTCCTCGGCCTTGGCGGGCTTGGTACGGCCAGCCTTGTCAAGGATCTCGCTGAGGTGGATATCCACCTTCTCGGCGGCCTGCTTGGCCTCGAGGTCCTTGCCGAACTGCTTGTTAAGAGCAGGGAGATACTCGTCTGAAACCTTTACATTGGGGTTTTCCTCAATGTCTGCGCCTTGCTTGCGCAGGAAGTCAACAAGGTCTGAAAGACCGATGTTGAACTGCTTGATAAGTTTGCTTATTCTGATTTCTGCCATTCTTTTTCCTATGATTAGTCCTCAAATTCTGCGCGGAGGATTGCGAATACCTCAGCTACGGTCTCATCCTCAAGGTCTGCACGCTTTGCAACGTCAGCCTCTGATATTGCGAGCACGCTCTTGGCTGTGTCGCAACCGATGCCCTTGAGCTTGTCGATGACCCACTGGTCGATCTCGTTTGCGAAATCGTCGAGAAGCACGTCTTCCTCGTTGTCGATCTCGTCCTTGGGAATCTCGCGCCATACCTCGAGCTCGCGGTTCACGAGCTTGCCTGCGAGCTGGATGTTGACACCGCCGCGGCCGATACCCTTGCGGACCTCGTCAGGCTGCATGAATACCTTTACCTTGTCCTCGTCGCTCTGTCCCATGTCGATGGAAGAGATGTGTGCGGGTGCGAGTGCGCGCTGGATGAGCAGAACAGGGTTCTGGGTCCACTGGATGACGTCGATGTTCTCGTTGCGGAGCTCACGGACGATACCGAGGATGCGGCTGCCCTTGACACCGATACATGCTCCGATCGGGTCGATGCGGTCGTCGTAGCTCTCTACGGCAACCTTTGCACGCTCGCCGGGAACGCGTACCACCTTCTTGACGGTGATCAGACCGTCTGCGATCTCGGGAACCTCCTGCTCGAAGAGACGCTCGAGGAACTCGTCGCTGGTGCGGCTGAGGGTGATATAGGGAGTGGTGTTGTTCTTCATCTCCACGCTCTTGATGATGGCGCGGACGCTGTCGCTCTTCTTGAAGCGCTCACCGGGAATCTGCTCGTTCTTGGGTATGTGGAGCTCGTTGCCGTCCTCGTCGAGAATGAGGACTTCCTTGCTCCATGTCTGGTATACCTCTCCGGAGAAAAGTTCGCCCACCTTCTCGCTGTACTTCTTGAAGACATTGGCCTTCTCGATGTCCATGATGCGGCCCTGGAGGTTCTGGCGGATGTTGAGAATGCCGCGACGTCCGAATGCTGCAAGAGGGAGAACCTTGGAATAGGTGTCGCCGATCTCGTAATCGTCGTCACCGCTGTCGGCAACTACCTGATCAAGGGTCATCTCGGAATTGGGATCCTCCACTTCCTCGACAATCTCGAAGTTCTGGTAGATTTCGCAGGTACCCTTGTCGACGTTCACGATGACGTCGAAGTTGTCGGCTGAGCCATAGGTCTTGGTGATCTGTGTGAGGAACACGTCCTTGAGCACACCCATCATCACGGGGCGGTCAATGTTTTTCTCTTCCTTGAAGTCCTTGAAGGCATCAATGAGAGTGATTGCTTTTTCTTTTTCCATTGTGGTTTATCTATTCTTCATTTATTGTTTTCAGCATCTCGTCAGCTTCTGCGGCATCTATTCCGCGGGAGCCCACGGTGAGGGCATAGTCCTCGATATTGCGGTCGAATGCGGCCAGGACCGCCCTGTGCACGAACTCGCAGTCGGCAAGGTCGACAGCAGAGGCATCGAGTTTTTCAATTGTGACTTCGAATACGTTGTCGTCATCATTGTACATGATGTCGAACACCTTGCAGGCACGCTCTGCGGCTGCCTTCTCAACTATCCTGATGAATTCGTCCTGTATCATAATCTGTCCCGTAAAACAAAAAGAGAAGCCCCGCTCGGGCCTCCCATCTCATTCACGGATGCAAAGATAAGTCATTTCCTCAAGAAATGCAAAATTATGGCTATCTTTGACTGACAAAACCATTCCAGACATGTACGATCTCGCAATCATAGGCGGCGGTCCCGGAGGATACGTCGCCGCTGAAAGAGCCGGAGCAGCCGGCATGAGCGTGGTGCTCTTCGAGCGCAGGGAACTGGGCGGAGTGTGCCTCAACGAAGGCTGCATTCCCACAAAAACCCTGCTCTACAGCGCCAAGATGTACGAATACGCCCTGCATGCCGACAAATACGGCATCACCGTGCCCGAGGCCGCATTCGACTACGCAAAGATGCTGAAGCGCAAGGAGAAGACGGTGCGGAAGCTCACAGGAGGCGTCAGGCTCAAGATGAAGAACGCCGGCGTGGAGGTCGTGAAGCAGGAGGTGACAATCGCCCCCAGGGCCGTGGACGGCAGCTTCGTCCTGAACACGGCAGAGCAGAGCTACAGCGCTGCCAGACTGCTGATATGCAGCGGTTCCGAGGCTGTTGTGCCGCCCATCCCGGGCCTCAGGGAGGCCGGTGACGTGGTGGTCACCAACCGCGAGATCCTGTCGCTTCCGGAGCCTCCCGGAGAGCTGGTGGTCATAGGCGGCGGCGTGATCGGAATGGAGTTCGCCTCGCTGTACAACTCGCTTGGCTGCAAGGTCACCGTTATCGAGATGCTCCCGAAGATCCTCGGGCCGATGGACGGCGCCATCTCCGCAATGCTTCAGAGGATCTACACGAAAAAAGGCGTGGAGTTCCACCTGGGCTGCAGAGTCACGGCCATAGAGGGCAGCACCGTTGTCTTCACCGACCCCGAGGGTCAGGAATGCCGGGTTTGCGCCGACAGGATCCTCGTCAGCGTGGGAAGGCGCGCGAACGTTGCAGGCCTCGGACTCGAAAACATAGGGCTGGAGACCGGCAGAGGCATAAAGGTCGACTCCCGCATGCGCACCGGAGTTCCCGGCGTATGGGCTGCCGGCGACGTGACCGGATTCTCGATGCTCGCCCACACCGCCTCCCGCGAAGCTGAGGTGGCAGTCGGGGACATGCTCGGCCACGACGTGCAGATGAGCTACCGTGCAGTGCCCGGAGTGGTATACACCAACCCCGAGGTGGCCGGAGTGGGCCTGACCCAGGAGGAGGCGGAGAAGCAGGGCCTGGAAGTCAGGATACTCGAGCTCCCTATGGCATATTCGGGAAGGTTCGTTGCAGAGAACGAAGGAGGCGAGGGCCTCTGCAGGATAGTGGTCGACGCGGCCTCAGGCAAGGTGCTCGGCGTCCACATGCTCGGCAACCCCTGCTCTGAGATGATACACAGCGCCTGCATGGCAGTGGAAAAGGAAATGACCGCAGAGGAACTGAAGGGAATCATATTCCCCCACCCCACGGTCAGCGAAATCGTCAGGGAAGTGCTGTTCACCCTATAAGCAGTTCGAGGATGTCCGCCTCGCGGGCTCCGTCGAAATACTTCGATACTTCAGCCGGGGCGAGTGCCTCGGCTATTGTTTTGCGCTCGTAGCGAAGCCCGGTGAGCCTCCGGGCAAGGTCTGCGGCAGGTAGGGCGCCAATGAAATCGCCCGTGAAATCAAGCGACCTGATGCACCCGCGGTCAAGAGTGAGAAGTGCCGTGACCTCACCGCATCCCAGCTTTGCGCTGCGCCTGAACCCGGCCTCGGCGCTGTGGCCGAAATTCCATTCCCAGGTTCCGAACTTTCGCGTCTCGCTGCGGGTGACCTCTTCAAGGAATCCGGGCGGGAGAGGGATCTCGCCATCGGAGCCCGCCAGTTCGGCCTGCAGAAGCCGCTGCAGGTCCAGGACATCCCGGCACTGGGGCAGGTAGTCCTTCAGATTGGCCACACGGCTGCGCACCGATGCCACTCCCTTGGCCTCCAGTTTGGATCCGGGGACATTCAGGGCCTGGGTCAGGGTGTCGATATCGACGTCGAACATCAGGGTGCCGTGAATCATCTCGCGGTCACACCACACGCGGCGTGCGTAGCCCGAGACCTTGCGGCCCTCGACCAGTATGTCGTTGCGGCCGCTGAGTTCCGCCGGCACACCCAGGTGCCTCAGGGCCTCAGCCACCATCTGAACCACGTCTGAAGAGTCGGAGTTCCCCGTCACCGGACGTATGATGCTGTAATTCAGGTTCTGGAGGTCATGATACACCGCACCGCCGCCAGTCACGCGGCGTGCCAGAAGGATGCCGTGCCGGTCGAGATACGGGAGGTTCACCTCCGCATACGGGTTCTGGTTGAGTCCTATGATCACCGAAGGGGCGTTCCTCCAGAGATAGAACACAGGAAATGAAAACTGCTGCAGGCAGTGCTCGTCGAACGCCATGTTCCAGTTTGCACGCGTGCAGCAGTTCTGAATGTATCTCATCGTTACTTCGCCACGGGAGCGATTACAAAGTCGAATGTGTACTCACCTGCGGGAATCATGTACTCGTCAAGAGGCCAGGTACCCCAGGAATTTATTCCGCCCACACCCATCTGCATGAGGTCGACGTTCACATAGGTGCCGCCGAGGCTTCTCTCACCCTCGCAGGCAAGGCCCTTGAGCTCGAGGGAGTGGCGCTGGTCGCCATCCTGATTCCAGCGGCTGCCGCCGGAGAGGGCCATGTCTATCTGCTTGCGGCTGAGAGGAAGTGCACTGCCGCTGAATGCCTTGGGGCTGCCGAATACAAGTCCCTCACCGGCATCATTGGTGAGCCTGAGCCACTGCAGGTCAACGTGGTTGCCGCTTTCCTGAGGGCGGGCATATCCGTAGTGGTACTGATCCTCGACTCTCTGTATATACTGGCCGCGGATCGCTGCGGACTCGCGGTCGCAGTATGTCTCCCAAGGGCCGGCGCCCCAGAAATCGAGATTCGAGTACTGGCCGGGCATCGCCATCTCCACGCCTACGCGGCAGAAGAAGGGCACTGCCTCTGCATCCACGTCATATACGCGTTCGGTGACGCTGATCACGCCGTCAGCGGCAACGGTATAGCACATGTCAACCTTGAAGCAGCCGGCGTCGTATCTTGCGGTGGTCACGTCGCCTTCGGCTGAGAAGGCGGTGAGCTTGAACTCGGGATGGAGGCAGTTCTTGAACTTGTCCTGGAAGTGCGCACCGAGGTCATTCTCGGTCATTGCACGGCCAAAGCACGGCATCAGGGGCTCCTTCATGAGTTCGCGGCCGTTCAGCTTGTATGACGCAAGGGCACCTGTAGCCTCATCGAACTTGACGTCCCAGCTGTAGCGGCACCTGGGCGCCTTGGGGAGGGAGCGCTTGCCCTGCTGGAGGCAGATCTGCTGGTATGCCACCTGCTCGCCTGCCTGGAGCAGGCCCTCGGCCTTCTTGAGTTCATAGCGGATATTCAGGTACACGGGCTTGCCCTTGCAGACGTTCAGGTCTTTCCCGGTAAAGCCGAGATCCACGACCTGGTTCTTCTGAGGCTTGGCGTTCAGTCCGTCGAACACACCGGTAAGGATCACACGCTCACCTGCAACGAGCTCCCAGCAGAGGCGGAAGTTCTTCAGGCAGCGGAAGAAGTTCTCGTTATAGACCTCGACCTTGCCGTCGCCTGCCGGCTTTGTCCAGATGTTCTGGTACTGGTAGCGCACCTCGTATGCGTGGGGATGAAGGCTGCGGTCGGCAGCGATCACACCGTTGCAGTTGAACGAGTTGTCGGATGCGTCATAGTCGTTGAAGTCGCCTCCGAAGGCGAAGATGTGGTCGGTTCCCGCTGCCTTTGAAGGCCAGACAATCGCCTGGTCAACGAAGTCCCATATGAATCCGCCCTGGTACTGGGGATACTTGCGGATGAGCTCCCAGTACTCCTTGAAGTTGCCCATCGAGTTGCCCATCGCATGGGCGTACTCGCACTGGATGAGGGGCATGGCAGGATTGGAGTTGAGATAATCCTCGCAGCCCTCGGGGCTTTCGTACATGGGGCAGAAGATGTCGGTATTCTTGCTGATTCCTTTGAAATAATCGTCAATTGCGCGCTCGTACTGGACGGGACGCCTGTCGCCGGTGGACTTGATCCATTCGTAAGCCTTCACGAAGTTGGGGCCGTTGCCGGCCTCGTTTCCGAGGCTCCAGATGATGACGCAGGCCTGGTTCCTGTCGCGGGCAACCATGCGCTGCACGCGCTGCATCGTGGTGAGCTCGTACATGGGGTTCTTCGCGAGGGTCTGCTCGCCGTAGCCCATACCGTGGCTCTCGTTGTTGGCCTCGTCCACAAGGTAGATTCCGTACTTGCTGCAGAGCCTGAGCCAGCGAGGGTCATTGGGATAGTGGGATGTACGTACAGCATTGATATTCAGCTGCTTCATGATAAGGATATCCTTTATCATATCCTCCTCGTCCACCACATAGCCACGGTATGCATTAAGCTCGTGGCGGTCTGCGCCCTTGATGAGGATGGGCTGGCCGTTCACAAGAAGCTGGCCGTCCTTTATTACGCTGGTCCTGAATCCGAAGTCGAGGCTGACGGTCTCGGTCACAGCCTTGCCGTCAGAGCAGGCTGCGGCAAGATGATAAAGGCAGGGCTTCTCGGCGCTCCAGAGTTTCGGATTCTGAACGGTCGTGTTCAGCTTGCCGTCTTTGGTGCTGAAGCTGAGGACCTTGCCGTCCTCGTCGGTGATGGTATATTCAACAGCCTTGACGCCCTTGGTGAGCCGGGCGCTGATGCTGAGATTTCCGTCCATGTCGGCATCAACGGCGATATCCTGCACGCGCACCTTGGGGCGGGCGGTGATGTAGCTCTCGCGTGCGATGCCGCAGAAGCGCCAGAAATCCTGGTCTTCCATATAGCTGCCGTCGCACCAGCGGTGCACCTCGAGAGCGATGAGGTTATCCTGGCCGGGCTTCACGAAGCGGGTGATGTCGAAGTCAGCCTGAAGCTTGCTGTCCTCGCTGTAGCCCACGAACTTGCCGTTCACCCAGACCTGCACGTTGGATGTCACGGAGCCAAGGGTCAGTATGAGTTCGCGGCCCTTCCACTCGGCAGGGATGGCGAAGCTGCGCCTGTACTGGCCAACATGATTGCGGTAGTCGGGGGCCTTGCCGGGAGTGTTCTGCGCATGGCCGCGCCAGCAGTAGCCTATGTTGACGTACTGAGGGTCACCGTAGCCGTTGAGCTCCCACATGCCGGGAACAGGCATCGTATCCCAAGACGAATCATCGATATCGGTGCGCCAGAAATTCTTCTGCTGCTCACCTATCGACTCGAACCACTGGAACTTCCAGTCTCCGTTCACAGACATGACGGGAGAGTCCACATCATAGTCCGCATGCATGGGCAGACGGTTGATCTCATTCACATTTGCGTCCTTCCAGGGGGTGGCGGCAGCCACAAGAAGGCTGAAAAGGATGGTCAATAAATGCATATTCAATTATTTAACTTTGCTTGACAATTCACGCACACTGGAGCGCCATCCCGTCATTCCTCCCAGCAGGCAGGCTTCGCGGTAAGGTTCTCCTTGAAGCAGGCTATCATTGCCTTGGCCTGTTCGGCATCCACCGTGAAGTAGCGGTGCTTTCCGGCGGGGTCGGCGGTGAAGGTGGTGACGCCCTCGTCATCGACGGAGATGGTGCCGGGCTCTGTAAGGGTACACATGGAGTCGCCCTCGACGGCAAAGAGTACGGAGGTGGGATCGAACATCCAGTTGTCGTAGGGCATCTCACCGTAACGGATATATGCCTCCTTGAGGGGATGTGCGCCTGCCCACTCATAGTCGTTCTCGATGCTCTCGGCAGGGTATCTCACAATCTCGCCAATCTCCCAGGGGCTGCAGACGATCTCGCCGGGCCACTCGCTGAAGAGCTTCTTTGCAGAGGGGATGTTGATCACCACGTTGTACTCAGGCTCGGAATCCTTGAAACGGCCGGCCATGATGCTGAGCATCTTCACCTTCTTCTCGATGAGCTCCTTTCCGGTAAGCGGAGAGATCTCATCGGCAGGGGTGTCGAGAAGACGGGCAAGGTTGGTCAGGAAGCCTACTGAAATAACAACGACCGAATTGTCCTCGGCCTCGGCAAGAAGCTTCCTGTAAAGGATGTGAGAATCGGGAAGGTCCTCGTATCCGATTCCTGTGGTCTTGAAAAGAGGGCTGCCATCCTCGGCAGTGAGCCTTGACACCTGGGCTGCATAGTTGGTCTCGGGGTCAGAACCGTCTGCGCCGTTGTTGCGCGAGCGTCCGACGGGGATCATGTCGGCATGACCATAGAAAGTGTTCACTATGTCGACAAACTTAGCGGTATTCTCGCCTTCCTTGTTGAGGCAGATGCCGAGGAGGTTGATCCTGTCCTGATCGATATAGCGGTTGAGAAGGCAAAGAGCCTCGGTATCGTCGATATCATTGCCGATATCGGTATCGAAGATGATGTTGATGCGCTGTTCCGCAGTCACTTCCTGGGGCTTGCATGCAACCAGGCAGAGTGCGGTTGCACAAAGAAAGAATAAGGTCTTTTTCATGTTTTGTTGATTAATTTCCTCCTGAGATGATGATGAGCGCAAGGCCTGCCACGAAGAGGCAGAACATTGCGGCGAGAAGGCCGTACACGCCCTTCTTCGCACCCTTGAACTCCTTCCAGATGAACACGCCCCAGATGGCTGCCACCATGGGTGCGCCCTGGCCGAGCGCGTAGCTGACCGCTGCACCCGCAGTGCCGGCGCAGATGTAGTTCAGCACTGTGCCGAGGCACCAGATCGCGCCGCCGAGCATGCCCACGAGGTGGGTCTTGCCGTTGCCCTTGAAGTACTCGCTGTAGCTTACGGGCTCGCCCACGAAGGGTTTCTTCATCACTATCGTATTGATTATGAAGTTGCTGAGGAACACGCCGACGGTGAATATCACCATTCCGGTATACGGGGTGAGCATTCCGGCCGCGGGGCTCCTGAAGTTGTTGATGTCGACTCCGTTGTATACGAGGGCGGAGAAGAATGACATGATGATGCCGGCGAGCACTGCCAGGATGATGCCCTTGCGGTTCTGAGCGGGGTCGCGCTGCTCATTGGACACCTTGCCGGATGCAATGCCGTTGCATACGATCGCTGCGACGATGAGGGCGACGCCAAGCCAGAGAAGGCCGGTCTTCACGCCTGCCGTGGGATGGAAGAAGATGTTGTTCAGCACACCCATCACCAGTGCAAGGCCCACACCCAGAGGGAAGGCCACAGACATTCCGGCAATCGACGTGGATGCAGACAGAAGGATGTTGGAGATGTTGAACACGACCGAGCCAAGGAGGACCCAGCCTATGCTTCCCCAGCCTGCCTGGCAGAGGTCTTGAATGAACGGACGGCCCTCGGCACCCATGCTGCCGGCCGTGAAGGCCACGATGAGAGAGAAGATGACCATGCCTATCACATAGTCCCAATAGAAGAGCTCATAGCGCCAGCTCTTGGCTGCGAGCTTCTGGGTATTGCCCCATGAACCCCAGCACAGCATTGTCACGAAGCAGAATATCACTGCCAGTGCGTAACTTCCTACGATGTACATATCGGTTGAGTTATTGGTTATTGGTTATTGGTTATTGCTTATCTTGTCCACTTCCTCCCTCTGGGGGACGGAATTCTGCGCGCCCAGACGGGTCACCGAAATCGACGCTGCCACGGATGCGAACCTTGCCGCCTCCTCGAGCTTCTTCCCTTCCGAGAGAGCAGTCGCGATGCCACCGTTGTAAACGTCACCGGCGGCCGTCGTGTCCACAGCGTTCACCTTGCGGGCAGGGACATAAGTAACGCTGCCGTCGGCCTTGCAGATGATGGACCCGGAGCCACCCATGGTGATGATCACGTTCTTCACGCCCTTGTCGAAGAGGACCTGCGCCGCCTTGACCGCATCGTCGGAGGTGCGGACCTTCACGCCGGTCAGTTTCTCCGCTTCCGTCTCGTTGGGGGTGATCAGATAAAGCATGGGGAAAACGCTCTCGGGAATGGGTGCGACCGGTGCCGGATTGAGTATGACCTTCAGGCCATGCTTTGCGGCCAGTTCGACAGCCCTGCATACCGTGGGCATGGGTACCTCGAGCTGCACGAGGAGAATCTCCGCCTCGGCGATGTCTCCCTCCATGGCATCCATGTCCTCAGGCTTGAGACAGCCGTTGGCACCAGGGGCAACCGCTATGCAGTTCTCGGCATATTTGTCGACCATGATGAGGGCGGTCCCAGTGGGCGCCTCATCGGTCATCTTATGGTTCTTGGTATTGATTCCGTCAGCAGCGAAGATGTCCTTGAGGGCCCTACCGTTAAGGTCGTTGCCCACGCAGGTGGCGAACATGACGTCGCCTCCGAGACGTGCAGCGGCAACTGCCTGGTTTGCCCCCTTCCCTCCGTTTGCCTGTATGAATTCAGCTCGGCCTATAGTTTCGCCCGGTTTGGGCAATGCATCGACAATGGCCGTCATGTCGATGTTGGAACTGCCAACTACGATTATCTTGCTCATGAAATGTATATTAGTATGCGATTCCTACAAATATACACATTATCTGAAACATATCTGCTATTTCAGATAGCAAAGACTCTCGGGGCCTTCATTGAAAAGAAGATCCATGATGCTCAGGCCATCCACGAAGCCGAACTTTTCCCTGAATACCTGCCAGTACGGCTCGGCTTGATAGGTGCTAGGAATCTTGGGATGTATGGAATAGCGGAAGTCCGCAGGGCAGGGAGGTTTGGAGGGGACCGCAAGCGGAGCGCAGCGGTGGGATGAGCACGAAGTGCGAAGTTGACCCGGAGCCAGACCTGCCGGGCTGCCAGCCACGGTCACTGTCCCCCTGGGGGCAACGTACTCGGCAGTCTCGCGGATCTGCGGGCAGATGCCGATCTTGCGGCAGAAGAAATCTATGATTCCTAGGTTCAGCTCCCAGAGCGTCTCTGGATGGGAATCCAGAATGCCGAAAAGCTCGTCGCGGTAGTATTCGAAGAAGGGAGAGCTGTAATACGCCGAGTCGATGGCGTACTCCGTCTTGTGCAGCCACGGCGTGCTCCAGTCGACCCTGATATCCTTGATCATGCCGGCACCATCGTGCACAATGGGGAAGTTCAGGTCCATAGGCCCGTTTGCCGTCAGGATGCGGCAGCGGTTGCGCCAGCTCTGCTTGCGGTACTTCTCGTGCGCCTCAAGATAAACGACAGAGTACCTCGCCAGGATGGAGAAGTACTCTATTGGTGGGAAATATGCCGTCGTGAGCAGCATCTGCTACTCTATGCCGCCCTTCTCATGGGCGTCGCCGGCACGTACTATACCGCGCTTGGAATTGCGGACAAACTCTATGATGGTGTCACGTTCCACGCTCTGAGGGAAACCGCCCTCGATCTTTGCGATGGCATCGGACACGTTATAGCCCTGATAATAAAGAACGTCATAGATGTCCTTGATGTTGCGGATGACGTCAGAGTCGAAGCCGCGCCTGCGCAGGCCGACAAGGTTCACACCTGCAAAACAGATGGGATTGCGGCCGCAGATGGAATATGGCGGGATATCCTTGTTGACACCGGTGCCGCCGCCAATCATCGCATGGGTACCGATCTTCGAGAACTGGTGCACCTTTGTGCCGCCGCCGATGATGGCCCAGTCTGCAACGTCAGTCTCGCCGGCAATTCCGACATAGCTCACGAGAATGCAGTGATTGCCCACACAGCAGTCGTGTGCAACATGCACATAAGACATGATCAGGGTGTCGTTTCCGATTCTGGTCACGCCCTTGCCGCTGGCCTTCGTGCCGCGATTGATGGTTGCACATTCGCGGATGTTCACGCGGTCTCCAATCTCGACGTAGGTGATTTCACCGTCGAACTTCAGGTCCTGGGGAACAGCACCGACAACCGCACCGGGGAACACGTTGCAGTCACAGCCTATCTTGACATAGGAGAAAACGGTTGCATGAGGCAGAATCTTGGTATTCTCGCCTATCTCGACATTGTCGTCGATGTATGCGTAAGGTCCAACCTCAACCGAGTCTGCGAGTTTGGCACCGGGATGTACAGTAGCAAGAGGATGAATTTTTGCCATATCTATTCAAGTGTTTTTCTGATTTCTGCGGACACGCTGGTATTCAGGGCATGTCCGGGTTTGTATGCCTCCACATGGGCATTGACGAAGCCGCCGGCAAGGCGCAGGTCGCCGATGATGTCGAGCAGTTTGTGGCGGCCGCACTCGTCAGGGAAGCGCAGGTCCACATTGGACAGATAACCGTCAGAGGTTATCTTGATGTCGGGCTGTCCGAACATTCTGGCAAGTCTCCGGATCTTCCAGTCAGAGATGGGCTTTTCACAGACGACGATGGCGTTACCCACGTCGCCGCCCTTGACCAGACCGAGGGAGTGAAGGAGCAATATCTCATGAAGGAAACAGAAGGTGCGGCACCGGCCGATTTCCTTCGCATAGTCGACGGAAAGGTCCCAGTGGACCTTCTGGATTCCGAGCACATGCGAGTTGAAGTCGATGGTAAGGTCTATGGACGGAGATTCGGCGGGTGTGACCCTGATGTATGCACCGGTCTTTCTGTTCTCCACAAACACCTCGTGAGGAAGTTCCAGGAACCTGCGCTCGGCGTCCTGCTCAACGAGAGAGTCGGGAGTGATGGCCTCGATGTACGGGCGGGCACTGCCGTCAAGTATGGGGACCTCCTTGTTGTCGATCTCGATGTAGGCGTTGTCCACTCCAAGACCGGTAAGTGCGGAGAGCACATGCTCGACCGTTCCAACCGTAGCCTTTCCGGCAGAGAGAGCCGTACTGCGGGCCGTGGATGAAACATTCTCCGCAAGAGCGGGGATCTCAATGCCGAGATCGGTGCGCACGAAAACGATTCCGGTATCGGCCGGAGCCGGTTTAAGACGCATATGCGAATAGCACCCGGTATGCAGGCCTTTGCCTTCAAAATCGAATCCGCTGCCCAGTGTCTTCTGCTTCATAGCCCGCAAAGATAAGAATAAAAATTTATTCCTGGCCCGACTGCTTGAATTTGGCGTATGCGCGGAGGAAGGTCTTGTGCTGTATGGCCGGGATTCCGAACCACGTGTCGCCGGACTTGCGTATGTTGCCTATGATACCGGACTTTGCCGCAACGGTTGTATGGTCGGCAATGCTGATATGCCCGACCACACCCACCTGGCCGGCAAGGATGCAGGACTCCCCTATCTTTGACGAGCCGGCAATTCCGGTCTGGGCGGCAATTGCAGTGTTCTTGCCCACGACAACATTGTGGGCTATCTGGCAAAGGTTGTCGATACGCGCGCCGTCCTCGATGATGGTCGACTCCATCGGAGCCCTGTCCACCGTGGTGTTGGAACCGATCTCCACGTCATTGCCGATTATCACGTTTCCGACATGCTCGATCTTCTTCCAGGTGCCGTCGGGCTGCGGGGCATTGCCGAAGCCGTCGTCGCCTATGATGCAGCCCGCATGCAGTATGACGCGGTCTCCTATGACCATGCCGGGGAATATGTGTACACCGGGATAGATGATGCAGTCACTGCCTATGACAGTGCCCTCACCTATCGTCACATTGTCGTAAATCTTTGTATAGCTGCCTATTCTGCACTTGCGCCCTATGGTGACGAAATCACCCACCCAGACTTTCTTTCCAAGCCTTGCACTGGGAGCCACGCGGCAGAATCCGCGGTGACGGCGATGCTTCTTTTTCTTGTCGTGCATGTACTTGAGAAGCTCTGCCAGGGCATCATATGCATTGGGCACGCGCACCATGGTAGGTGCCACGGGGCCCTTTGGCTCAAAATCAGAATTTACCAGCAAGACAGAAGCCTTGCTGGTATAGACATATTGTTCGTATTTGGGGTTGGCGAAGAAGCTCAGGGTTCCGGGCTTTCCGTGCTCGATCTTCGCAAAACCGGAGACCTTTATGCCGGGATCGCCCTCAACTGTGCCGTGGAGCACATCCGCCAGTTCTTTTGCTGATAATTCCATCAATTAAAATCTGAAACCGAATGTCATCACTACGTCCCAAAGGGCCCTGGTGTTCCACAGGCGGGGTGATGCGTAGTTCTGCGCCACGCCCTTTGAATCGAAGTTCTCGTAATCGTAATAAAGTGCGTACTGTGAATCGGGATAGCGGGTTCTTCTGGCTGCGAGGTCCATGAAGAATGAACCGGGAGAGGAGTAGCCCACGCCGAATGATACCGCATCGGTGCGGTCATCATAGTATTTTGCATTCCTGATGCTGCCGCGGAGCTCGTCGAAACGGTCGACGAAAGTGCTGGCTGTCACATCATTGCCCGCTGCATCCTGATAGTGCTTCTCGGGGGTGGTGAGAACGCTGTAGCCCGCACGGAGAGCGAATTCAGGGGTGAGCCTGTATTCAAGACCCACGCGCAGAGCATGCGAGATGCCCGCAAAGAGTCTGTTGCACTCGTTGGTACGGTAGAAATAGCTGTCGCCGAAGTCCTCGTGAAGCTCGCTGAAGCGCATTATGCTGTAGTCGGTGAGCTCATAGTCGGCACTGATGAAGCCATGGCCGCCGAATGTGAATGCAACACCGAAGTTCGCGATGTAGGGTGAGCGCAGGCAATAGGTATAATCGCCGAGAGGCGAGAGCTCGGAAGAGTTGAAGCGGCTGTCGCCGAATGTTGAGGCAGCGCTCCACTGCCACCTTTCCCTGATGGTATATGCGGTGGGAGTCTGGATGGCTGCAGCGATCCTGAGGTTCCTGGTGGGGAGGTAGATGACGCCGAACTTGGCGTAGATTCCGTCAATCCTGTTTGACCTCTCGTATTCCATGGTGCCCCCGTTGAAATGGGTGTTCACATCACCTGCCTCGGTGGCGAAGGTTATGGGGAAGAGGTCGGGATTGGAAGGAGTCTCGGTGTAGAACTCGTCGTATCTGTAGGTAGCGGTGGGGATGCCGACATTGAGTCCGAGGAAGATCTTGTCCTCCATGTTCATGCCGAAGTTGAAGATAACATCCTGCTTGGTGCCGCTGGAGATGACGTCGGCATGCTGCCTGAGCTCGCCGGGAACATAGGGCAGGCTGCCTCTGTGGACGAACTCGCTGCTACCGGCGTAGAAGCGGTTGACGCTGTCGTAACCGCTGATGAGATTTGCACGATAGGCCGCAATCACATCCCAGGGAGCTGAACTCTTGTAGTATGCGTCGGTATTGCCGAGGCCGAGGTCGGCGGGAGCATATCCGGTGGCATTCACGGCAATCTCGCCAAAACGGGTTGTGTACTGGTTGTTGCCGTATCCCATGAACCTCTGGTTGTAGTTGGCCGTACGGTTGCCTACAATGCCGAAGCTGAATGACTTGACGCCATATGAGCGGCCGGTCTCAAAGTTCTGGACATAGCCGATGTTGGGCAGGCCGAAACGGGCCTTGCGGGTATCGGTACGACTCGCGGGGTCTGTGCCGAACTGGGCGTATGTGGATGTCATCCTTGAAAGCGAGACTCCGGGAGTGACGGTGAACTGGCTGTAGCCGGCCACTGCAGAACCGGCGGGATTGATGCCGATGGATCCCAGATCGCCGCCTACCGCAGTCACCGCATTGCCAAGGGACATCGAGCGGGCCGTGCCGTAATAATTGTTCTCGCTGAACATCATTGCGTCATACATGTTCTGGGCCGATGCAGGAACCGCAACGCCGAGAATTGCCAATGCAACAAGTATTCTTTTCATAATCATCTGTTTTTCAAATTACACATTTACCTTCTGCCGCCGCCGTGGCCTCCACTGTAGCCACCGCCGCCACTGTGACCGCCTCCACTGTATCCACCGCCACTGAATCCACCGCCTCCGCTGTAGCTGCGGCTGCCGCTTGATGAGCTTCCGCCACCATAACTGCGGCTGCCTGAGCTGCTGGACGAGCCATAGCTGCGGCTGCTTGAACCGCTGGACGAACCGTAGCTGCGGCTGCTTGAGCTGCCGGACGAACTGCGGCTGCTTGAACCGTATGAGCTGGAGCTGCGGCTTGAGCCGGAACCATAGCTGCTGCGGGACGTGCTGCCACTGCCGTAAGAACTGCGGCTGCCTGAGCCTGAAGTGCCGTAACTGCTGCGGCTGCCGGTACTTGACGAACCGTATGAGCTGCGGCTTGAGCCGGTGCCATAGCTGCTGCGTGACGGGCTGCCGGTGCCGTATGAACTGCGGCTGCCGGTACCTGAGGTGCCGTAGCTGCTGCGGCTGCCCGAAACGGAGCTGTTGGTGCGTACGTTGGAACCGGTGCTGCTTCCACGGCTGACACCGCCTGAGCGTGTGCCCATAGTGCTGCTGCCGGCCGAACCGTATGTATTGTTCGAAGGGATGCGGGACCTGCTCACGCCTCCGCGGGTATTGGCTCCGGGAGCTGTGCGGACACCGCCATTGGTTCCTGCATAACCTCCACGCGAGGTCATTGAGTTGGTAGTTCCGCGAGGGCCGTAATACGTGTCACGCCATACCACCGGATGGACGGGGTAGACAGGTCCGTACCAATGATGCCAGGGTCCCCAGGGACCTGGTCCATAAGGACCGTACCAGCCGGGTCCCCAGAACGGGTCATACCAGCCGGGACCCCAGAAAGGATCGTACCATCCGCCGGGATACCAGGGACCGCACCAGTCCCAGCCCCACCGGAATGACCAGAACGGGCTGAAGAAACCGTCCCACCACCATGTGTGCCATGCGCAGCCTACACCAAAGCCGAAGAGCCAGGGGTCGAATCCCCAGCGGCAGTTCCAGCTGTCGAGGTATCTGACATCGTCAGGATCATAGATCAGGACGAGTGTGTCAAGTTTCTTGGCAGTGCGCTCACGTTCTATGTTCTGACGAGCCATCTCGTCTATCTGGTCCATTGAAAGCAGCACAGCCGGCTCGGGCTGTGATGAACGATATATGCCGTCCTGGAATCTCTGCGACGAAAAGTCGGCTGTGGTTCCGCATGACCCCAATACGAAAAGTAAGGGCAGTAAATATGCGATGCTCCGTTTCATATTGAATCTCCTATTTAAAAAAGTTTGTATCTTTGCAAACACAATTATTATACCAAAGCTCATCCTACGGATGTGGGCCTACTTATAGTAATAGATGCAAATTTCGTAAAAATCCGCAGAATTTCAAGAAGAATATGGCAAAAGAGGTTACCAAACGTTCCGAGAACTATTCTCAGTGGTACAATGACCTTGCACTCAAGGCAGATCTTGCAGAGCAGTCGGCGGTTCGCGGCTGCATGGTCATAAAGCCCTACGGCTATGCAATTTGGGAGTCGATGCACGAGACTCTCGACAAGATGTTCAAACAGACAGGACACCAGAACGCATATTTCCCGCTCTTCATCCCCAAGAGCTTCTTCAGCAGGGAGGCAGAGCACGTTGCAGGCTTCGCAAAGGAGTGCGCAGTCGTCACCCATCACCGTCTGATGAACGACCCTGACGGCAAGGGCGTGATAGTCGACCCCGATGCAAAGCTCGAGGAAGAGCTCATCGTGCGTCCTACCTCCGAGACCATCATCTGGAGCACATACAAGAACTGGATCACATCATGGCGTGACCTCCCCATCCTCTGCAACCAGTGGGCCAACGTGGTACGCTGGGAGATGCGCACCCGTCTGTTCCTCAGAACTGCCGAGTTCCTCTGGCAGGAAGGCCATACCGCACATGCAACCGCCGAAGAGGCACAGCAGGAGGCCATGACAATGGTTCAGGTATATGCCAAGTTCGCACGCGAGTACATGGCACTGCCCGTCATCGTGGGCCACAAGAGCCCCAACGAGCGTTTTGCCGGTGCGCTTGACACCCTCACCATAGAGGCAATGATGCAGGACGGAAAGGCACTGCAGGCAGGCACATCGCACTTCCTCGGCCAGAACTTCGCGAAGTCATTCGATGTGCAGTTCACCAACAAGGAGGGCAAGCAGGAATATGTCTGGGCAACCTCATGGGGCGTATCGACACGTCTTATGGGTGCTCTCATCATGGCTCACGGCGACGACAACGGACTTGTCCTCCCTCCGAAGCTCGCCCCCATCCAGGTTGTCATGGTTCCCATCTACCGCTCTGACGAGGAACTCAATGCAGTCCTCGAGAAGATGAACGAGATCAAGACCCAGCTCGAGGCCCTCGGCCACAGCGTCAAGATCGACACACGCGACACCCTGCGTCCCGGATTCAAGTTCGCCGAGTGGGAGCTCAAGGGAGTGCCCGTACGCCTCGCGATGGGCGCACGCGACCTCGCAGCAGGCACCGTGGAGGTTGCACGCCGCGACGAGCTCACCAAGGAGACCATGCCTCTGGAAGGCATCGCACAGCACATCGACACCCTTCTTGGCGACATCCAGCAGAACATCTACAACAAAGCCCTCAGGTTCCGCGACTCCAACATCGAGAAGTGCGACGACTGGGAGGAGTTCAAGACAAAGATCCAGACAGGCAAGTTCCTTCTCTGCCACTGGGACGGCACAGTCGAGACAGAGCAGGCAATAAAGGACGCCACAAAGGCCACTATCCGCTGCATCCCTATCGACAGCTGCGTCTGCGAGGAAGAGGGCAAGTGCATCTACTCAGGCAAGCCCAGCAAGCAGAGAGTGGTATTCGCAATCTCATACTAACCAACCGACAGACAATGAAAAAGTCAGCAATTATACTGATAATGCTCGGCATCGCCTGTGCAGGATACGCGCAGGATGCCCAGAGCGCAGCGGCAGAAGCTGCCAAGGCTCTCCTGGGAGCCCCCGCGGAGCAGGCTCCGGCTCCCACAAAGCCGAATTACTGGACATCGTTCATAAAGTGTGACCTCGGCTTCAACCAGACCGGTCTCTGGAACTGGGCGGCCGGTGGCTACAACACCCTCACGCTCAACGCGGGAATCGACGCCAACGCCAACTATGCCAAGAACCTCATGGCGTGGACAAACCGTCTTCAGCTGAACTACGGCTTCCTCTGGTCTGCCGACAAGGCCAACCTTCTGCAGAAGAGCACTGACCGCATCTACCTGGAAAGCAAGTATGCCTACAGGACCAGTGCGACCAGCAAGTGGAACTACACAGCTTCATTCGACTTCCGCAGCCAGTTCACCGACAGCTACGACACATACGTGCAGAAGAATCCCGAGGACCCCAAGTCTCCCTGGACGGGAACGCTCAGGTCTGGCCTCTTCTCCCCTGCCTATACCAATGTCGCACTCGGTATCGAGTGGAAGCCTACGGCATGGTTCAACGTCAACATTGCACCTGTATCAGGAGGTATCATCTTCGTTCTGAACGAGTCACTGCGTCCCAACTACGGTATGAAACCCCGCAATCCCGCAGACCTGACCCAGGGTTACAACCCCGCCCTGTTCCAGTTCGGTGCCCAGGTGAAAATCAACGCGAAGGCATCGCTGAACGACAAGTTCACATATGACACCCAGCTCGTCCTCTTCACCGACTACCTCAACAAGCCCTTCGTATACAACCGTGTGAACTGGGATAACAACTTTGCATGGCTGGTTACCAAGTTCTTCAAGGTCTCGATCAACACCTGGCTCATCTACGATCCTATCGTGAGCATCAACGGAGTTCTCAGCAAGGTCCAGTTCAAGGAGTTCTTTGCAATGAGCTTCACATATACCATCCAAAACAAGAAATAAATGCGCATCCTGCTCGCAGTCAGCGGCGGGATCGACTCTATGTATCTCGCGAACAAGGCTCCGGAACTATTCCCCGGGGCCTCGTTTGCTGTTGCCCACTGCAATTTCGGGCTGCGTGGAGACGAGTCGGATTCCGACGAGAAACTGGTGCGGGAATGGTGCGGCGAGCGAGGCCTAGCCTGCTTCGTAAAACGCTTTGACACAAAGGAATACGCCGCGCGCAACGGCGTCTCCATCGAAATGGCGGCCCGGGAGCTCCGCTACGCATGGTTCGCAGAACTCTGCACGGCTCACGGCTTCGATGCCCTGGCAACGGCGCATAATGCCAACGACAATGCCGAGACCCTGATGCTGAATCTGCTCCGGGGAACCGGCACCAAAGGCGCGCGGGGCATGGCGCGTGAATCGGTTTTGCCTTTGCCGGCAGCGGCTTGCCCGCCAAAACCGTTGGCACTTTTTGATGGGGGCTCTGCCCCCATAACGCCCCCCGGCTCCCTTCGGTCGCAGACCGCTAGCGAGCAGGGTTCCGAAGGGCAGGGAGGTTTGGAGGGATCCGGCAGCGCTTGCCCAGGCAAAACCGTGTCCACCCCCGGACGCGTCAGGGGGAGGGGCCCGCTGACGGAGTCAGTGGGAGGGATGGAGCGAAGCGGAAGTTTTGGCGGGCAAGCCGCTACCGGACACAATATCAAGCTCTTACGACCCCTGCTGGGCACCAGCAGGGCGGAGATATTCCGGTGGATGACGGCGCATGGACTGCAGTGGCATGAAGACAGGACCAACGCAGAAAACGAATACAAGCGGAACAGGATACGCAACTGCGTGTTTCCCCTTTTCAAGGAGATAAATCCGAGCTTCATCCAGACAATCGGCGCCGACATGCAGCGCTTTGCCCAGGTGGACGACATTGCCGAAGACTACTATCAGGAAGCCCTCGGCAAAGGCATATTGGATGCCGCCGAAGGCACAATCCAGGTGCTCAGGCTGCTGGAACTCAAGCACTGGCGCTATGTTCTGTGGCGCATGCTGGAAGGCTGCGGATTCAGCCAGCAGACTTTCGAGAAACTTGTGGAACTCCTGCAACGCTACAAAGACGGCCCCATGGGCACCGTAACCTTGAGCGGCAAGCGGTTCCAGTCCCCCACCCACATTCTTGTGGCCGAAGGTAAAAAACTCAGAATTGCATCCAGTCCAGATCCTGGATGCGACCGGTAAGAGGCTCGTGCCTTGAAAGGAAGCGGATGCTGCCGTTCTTGGGTTCCCTGTTGGTGAACACCCACTCTATATCCTTGAATCCCACTATCTCCTCATCGCCGAACCAGATGCTGCGCGAAGTGCCGAGCGTCTGCACGAAAGTGCCGTCCTCCTCGTAAAGGCGGAATTCGAAGGTAATCACGTATTTGCTGTCCGGACGGTCGTCGATCAGACCGTTTGACGCTACCGGAGTCACACGGTAGCGCTTCGGGACAGGCACTATCCTTACATACCTGTCACCCCTGGCTCCCCAGAATATGGGATCTCTGAGTTCATAAGTGAATCCGGTGGGATATTCCAGCCTCATGTTCGCACGGGGCTGCTCGTCCGAAACCTTGACGGTGCCCTCATCCTTGCCGGAGCGGAAGCTGGAAATCTGGTATATCTGTCCCTTGCGGTATCTGCGGAAAAACATTCCGTAGCTGCTTATCAGACGGTCCTGATACCTGACGGCATCCCTGTTCTCAAGCTCGGCGGGCAGGTCGTAAGACAACAGGGCGCCGATGTCGGCAAGCTCAACCTCCTGATGGCGGCGGCCTGAACGCCAGAAATTGCAGAGGTCGTTCTTTTCGGAAGTGCTCAGGCCAACCATGTCCTCGACACAGTTGCAGTCGATCATCCTGTTGACATTGAGAGTGGTGCGGCGGACGTTGCCAGGCCAGTTGGGATCGCCTGCAATGAACCAGTACTGCCCCGATGATGTCTTGTATGCCAAGCCCTGGGCAAGGTCGGCGTAAAGCAGGCCTTCCGGACTCAGGCTCTCTATGAACTCGCCGCCCGGCTCGTAGATGTTCGCGGCGACGGTATACAGGACGCCCGTCTTGGAGTCGGGCACGGCGAACTGGGAGCCCTCGGGGGCATAGGCCAGTTCAAGACGCACGAAACGGTCGTTGTAGCGGCCCCAGTCGATGTTCTGCCCATCAATGGTGCGTATGTTGCCGAGAGTGACGTTCGTGCGGCCGGAAGGCTCCGTGTCCAGACAGAAAACGGTGTTGCATGTAAGCCTCTCTCCTATCCTGCGGTGACCATAGGCTGCAGCCTTCATGTCATCGCCGTCAGTATTGTAGGGTATAGTGCAAGGCACTACCCCAAGGAAAAGGGTTCTGCCTCCCTTGGCAGGAGCAGAGGCATTGCCGGTGGTGTACACATTGAGATTGGAGTCAAGAACGGTATAACCCTTGAGGCTGGAGGAGATTCCGAAGTTCACCATGTCGATCACGAAGTGTCCGTCGATGGAGATCACACCCACCTTGCGGGTGGCCTTGTCCTTGACAATGGCATTCCCGTCGCTGTTGAACGATGGCTTGCTGTCGAACTGCGGGGCCCATATCTCATTGCCTTCCAGGTCATAGACGCCCCAGGCATAGAGATCGGTATTGGTATAGCGGCCGGGGTCGTTGAGAGTGAAGTACCTGTTTGCCAGGATTATGCCCTGCCTGTCGTTGACAGACACATCCTCGCACTCAAGGGGTACCACGTCCTCGCCCTCGGTATTGATGACGCCCCAGATCTTGTTCCCGTCCTGCTTGACCATGACCTCGGCCAGGGAGCCGTGGAACTTTTTGGCATTGTTGAACCTGGGAGCGATCACCCAGTTCTTCGTTTCGTCCTGATAACCGAAAAGTTTGGAATCCTTGTCCTTTACAGGCTTCAATATCTGCGCGGCAGCAGTCGGACACAGTGACGCTGCAAGCAAAATGACAAACAAAAATCTTCTCATACCCGCAAATATAATCAAAGTGACCAATAATTCGTATATTTGGCGCCTCAATCATTGCAAAGCAAAAAAATACAATGAATATGAACCGATTTTTAAAAATGACTTTGATTGCCACAGTCGCAACAGCAGCAGCCGGCTGCGCCCAGAAGCAGGCCGACTTCAAGTACACCGTCGACCAGTTCGCCGATGTCAAGATCATCCGCTACACCATCCCCGGCTGGGACGAGCTCACGCTCAACCAGAAGGCCTATGCCTACCATCTTTCCGAGGCCGCAAAATGGGGACGCGACATACTCTGGGAGCAGAACTGCTGCCACAACATGCAGCTGCGCCACGCGCTCGAGGATATTCTGAACAACTACAAGGGCGACCGCAAGGGAGAGGACTGGCAGGCGTTCGAGCTCTATGCCAAGAGAGTCTTCTTTGCCAACGGCATCCATCACCATTATGCTGAGGACAAGATCTTCCCCACCTGCTCAGAAGACTATTTCAAGAGCCTTCTGGACGCCGTGGGACGTTCTGACGAGGCCGAGGTCCTCCTGCCCTACGCATTCGACCCCAATCTCTATCCCCAGCGCAGATGCACCTCATCAGAAGGTGACATCGTTGCCCAGTCTGGCGTGAACTACTACGAGGGTGTCACCCGCGAGGAAGTGGAGGCATACTATGCATCCATCGAGGACAAAAACGACCCCACCCCCATCGCATACGGTCTGAACACGAAACTCGTCAAGGAGAACGGCAAGGTTGTGGAGAAGCCCTGGAAGAAGGACGGACTCTGCGGCAAGGCCATCGAGAAGATATGCGAAGAGCTCGCTGCCGCATCCGAGTTCGCTGACAACGAGTCGCAGAAGCGCCAGCTTGCCCTGCTCATCGACTACTACACCACAGGCGACCTCCGCACATGGGACGAGTTCAACGTCGAGTGGGTGAAGGACACCGTCAGCAAGATCGACTTCGTGAACGGCTTCATCGAGGACTACAACGATCCTCTCGGCCGCAAGGGCGCATGGGAAGGCCACGTCAACATCAAGGACGAGAAGGCATCTGAGCGCACCGAGATCCTCAGCAAGAACGCACAGTGGTTCGAGGACAACGCCCCCATCGACGAGCGCTTCAAGAAGAGCGAGGTCAAGGGTGTGACCGCAAAGGTCATAGATGCTGTCTGCCTCAGCGGCGACGCCTACCCTGCAACCCCCATCGGCATCAATCTCCCCAATGCAGACTGGATCAGGCGCGACCACGGTTCCAAGAGCGTGACCATCGCCAACATCACCCACGCATACGACTACAGCGCCGAGGAACAGCCCAAGAGCGTGCTCAAGGAATTTGCATACAGCGAGGAGGAGATCGCCCGCGCAAAGCAGTACGGCTCGTATGCCAGCGAGATCCATACCGACCTTCACGAGTGCCTCGGCCATGGCTCGGGACAGCTTCTCCCCGGCGTTTCAAGCACTGCCATGGGCGAGTTCAGCTCAACCCTCGAGGAAGCCAGGGCAGACCTTTTCGGCCTGTATTTCAGTGCTGACCCCAAGATGGTCGAGCTTGGAATCATGCCTGACCCCGAGGCATACAAGGCAGAATACGACAGCTACATACGCAACGGTCTGATGGTTCAGTTCAACCGCATCGAACTCGGCCGCCAGAATACCGAGGCCCACATGCAGAACCGCAAGCTCATTGCAGAATGGTGCTACGAGAACGGTCAGGACATTCACTGGTGCGACGACGAAGGATGCCGATTCATCAATGTCATAGAGAAGGTGGAGAAGGACGGCAAGACCTACTTCACAATCACCAACTACGAGGCTCTGCGCGAACTCTTCGCAGACCTGCTCGCCGAGATCCAGCGAATCAAGAGCGAGGGCGACTACGAGGCAGGAAAGGCACTCGTCGAGACCTATGCGGTCAACATCGATCCCGAAATCCACAAAGAGGTGCTCGAGCGCTATGCTTCACTCGACCTCAAGCCCTACGGCGGCTTCCTCAACCCCGACATCGTGCCGGTAATCAAAGATGGTGCTGTTGTGGATTATGTCCTTGAATATCCCGACAGTTTCCTCGGACAGATGCTCAAGTACGGCGCAAACTACAGCGCACTGTAGGCGATCGTGACAACGCCAGCCTGCTGACGCGAGCCAAGCGGCTCGACGTTGACGTCAAGGCCGGCAGATCGCAGCTCCTCAAGAAAATAATATTCGAAATCATGCTCCCGTATCCTGCGGGAGCAATTTATTATGGTGCTGTCCCCGAAATTGAAGGCGGTACAGGCGCTTCCAAATCCTGCCTGGCGGACAATGCGGAAATCCATGGCGCGCACTTTCTCGGCAAGCTCGCCGGGGAGATATATCTCGCCAAGGTCGCAGAAGGTCCTGGAGTTTCTTCCGAATGCGGGGAGTATGGACTGACGCTCCGTGCCATAAAGCCTGTATGATGAAAGGCGGACAGGGCTCTCGGAGACGTACAGCCGTGGACGGCGGCCGTTCCTGAGGAGAGCGGCATCGAATGCTGCATTCTGCGCGGAATCAATCATGGAAGCGAGAAGTTCGGTTGTGGAGCAACCACGGGCTACAGCCAGAGCGGCCAACTGGCATCGGGGGATGGCCATGCGGACGTTGGTGCGCATGGACGAGGCCCATCCTTCCGAGAGCCTGATCTTCATACCGGGGAATCGGTTGGCCACAGATCGCATGGCGCGCATGGCAAGCTCAGCGCCCGGTTCCTCGTCTAATACGAGTTCTATCTGATAGGTAGGATTGATACAGTTTCTGAATGCAGAAGGCTTTGTTTCCATTTTCATTTTCATCATTTTTCCGTTCAGCGATGCAAAGTTAGAATGAGGGATTCTCACCTGGAAACAAATGCCATTAATGCCTGGTATTTGTGATATGAGTCAGGAAATTGTGACAAAATACCGCATTTTGTGTGACGAATGAAAATTTATTGTATTTTTGTCACAAGTCAATTTCAGTCACAATGATAACGAAATCTCTGCTTCGATTCCCCGCCCAGCTGGTGCATGTGCTCTGCATGCCCGCATTCTTCATGCTCTTTGCGCTTCTGTACAAGCCTCAGGGGCTGGAAGCCCTGCTCCACACGGCAGAGGGGGCCTACAGGTTCAACGTCTTCTCGTTCAACCTCTCGATATGCATAGCCATAATCACGGTCCAGCTTTGCCTGACAAGAATGATCGCGATGTACCTGCTTCGCTCACACATGGAAATGAGCGTCGCACGATATGTGGCATGGTGCCTTGCCGAAGTCGTGGCAATGGCCGCCTTCGTGGCGCTGTTCCTGACCCTCATGAACCCGGGAGAGGAGAGCTACTTCCACTTCCTTGGCGACAGCGTCCAGTGCCTGCTGGAGGCTATGACGTTCCCATACATCATCCTGGCCCTGGCCTACTGGCTGCATGACGCGAAGGATCCGGACATTTCCGAGGACAACCACAGGATAAGGTTCTACGACAGCCGGCATCTGCTCAAATTCGCAACCACCGCCGACTCCATACTCTATATCCAGGCCAGCGAGAACTACATCGTGATACACTACCTCGAGAACGGGACCGCAAGGAAGTTCGAGCTCCGCAACTCCATGAAAAACATGGAGCAGACATGCGAGAACGCAGGATTCGTCAGGGCTCACCGCTCGTATCTCGTGAACCCCAGGCACATCACCGTGATCAGAAAAGACCGCGGGGGTTTCTACTTCGCCGAACTTGACAGTGGTTCGGAAAGAGAAATCCCCGTGTCCAAAAAGTGCTACGAAAAGGTAGCGCAGGCCCTTCAGTAGGGCCTTATTTCTTTGTGATTACAGCCACATAACCGCCGCCTGATGCAAGGTGGGCGTGAAGCTTCTTGCACTTGCAGAGGTCCTTTGTGAGCTTCTTGTAATCCCTTGCGACCTTGTTGGCGTTCACGCCATCCTGGAAGACGGTAACGCTGTAGTCTCCGTCAGGAAGGAAGTCGCACTTGATATCGATGTCGCGCTCATCCCAGTTTCCGAGGGCACCGATGTACCATGTATCGCCGCTGCGGCGGGCGATGACAGAATACTCGGCAACCTTGCCGTCAAGGGAGATGGTCTCGTCCCATACCTCGGGAACCTCGGCGATGAACTGAGTGCACTCCTTCTCATTGAGGTAGTTGGTGGGAGCGTCGCAGAGCATGTTGAGAGGTGACGAGAACACGACGTACATCGCAAGCTGGTGGCAGCGTGTACCCTGGCTCATTGCCTCATCCCATACGGCGCGGTAGTTGTCCCTGTTGGCATTGCGCATGGCGCCCTGGGTATAATCGGCGGGGCCGGCGAAGAAGCGGATGTAAGGAAGGGTGACGTCGTAGGTGACCTGGTCGCATTCAGCATTCCACTTCATATTCTCCTGACCGTAGATGCCCTCATAGTTGATGACGTTGGGATATGTCCTGTGAAGGCCAGTAGGCTTGTATGTGCCGTGGAAATCGACCATGAGGCCGTACTTCGCGGCGATCTCGGCGGTCTCGCGGTGGAACTCGACCACAGGCTGGTCGCAGGCGTCCATGAAATCGACCTTGAAACCTTTCACGCCCATCGCAGAGTACTTCTTGCAGGCACCTTCGATATCCTTCTGGAAAGGACCGTATCCGGCCCAGAGGATCACACCCACATTCTTTGACTTGCCATAGTCGATGATGCCCTGGAGATCGATCTCGGGAACCACATGGAAGAGGTCCTCGAAGCCGACAGACCATCCTTCGTCCATGATGATGTAGCTGATGCCGTTGTCTGATGCGAAGTCGATGTAGTACTTGTATGTATCAGTGTTGACGCCTGACTCGAAGTCGACACCGTAGATGTTCCAGTTGTTCCACCAGTCCCATGCGACCTTGCCGGGCTTGACCCAGCTGTAATCGATGGAAGGGTCGGCGGGTGATGCAAGGCGGTATACCATGTCGTTGTCGGCCATTTCCCAGTCGTGGCGTGAAATGCCTATCAAACGCCAGGGGAAGGCGCATCCGGCCTCGCATTTTGCGATGTAGTCAGCCGTCTCCTCAACATAGAATGAGCGTCCGTCACCGTCACCGATGCTCTTGCGTACAGGATACTTGGGGAAATAGCCCTCGAGCGAGTTGTTGCAGTCGCCATTGTAGAGGAACATTCCGGGATATGCAAGGAGGTCAGCCTCGCTGATGCAGAGCTTCACGCCCTTGGGTGCTTCGACCATGAGGGGGAGGAAGGCAAGGTGCCTGGTATCCCATGCGGCGATATCCTGATACTTGTACTGGTTCTCGAACGAGTTGTGGAGCTGCTCGTCAAACTCACCTTCATCGTTCTGGCACACATAGGGAACATATGCGTTCCAGGCAGCGGGGAATGCGAACTCCACCTGCTCCGAGCTTACCTCGAAGGGTTTCTTGCTGAGGCTCACGAAGCGGTATGCGACACCGTCGTCGTATGCTCTGAAGAGCACTTTGAAAGTGGCGTACTGAAGTTCGATCTGATTGTAGTTGTCCTTGACTTCGGCCTTTCGGTAGCACTGAGCGGCGATTGTCTGGTTCACGCTGGTCGTGACGGCCTTGCGGAACTTGACCTTTCCGTTGTATGCGGTTCCGTCAGCAAGATCAAGGGAGAGATGCGAAGGTGCGAGCACCTGGTCGCCGTCCACGCTTACGCTGTAGCTGATGGCAGCAGGATCGATGGATACAACCACGCTTCCGTCAGGGGAAGCGACGCTGTACTGCCTGGGAGCGGCGAATGCGAGAGCTGAGACTGCAAGAGCCGCGATGATTGTGGCTGTTCTTTTCATACAGGAGTGAATTATTTTTCAAGTTCAGAGAGGCTGAAGGGGAAGCATCCCTGGCCTTCGGGTCCCCAGGTAAGATTGAGCATCTGGCCATCACAGTCCTCGAAGTACTCGACCTGGATGATATGTGTGCCAGCCTCAAGCTCTGCGACACCGAACTTCTCGCCATAGGTGTGGGAGCCGTCATTGTCGACGATGACCTTCTGGTCGATGATGAGCTTCGAGCCGTCATCGGAACCGAGGAGGAAGCGGTACTTTCCTGCCTCCTTCACGATGAGGTGGGATGTGAACAGAACAGCGAAGTCATCCTCTGAAGGCTCGAAGGGAAGCTCGTCGAGAGTGAAGTTGGAGCAGTATCCCTCTGCTGCGGCGCGGCCGAGCTTTGAGAAGTCGGGAAGGGTCTCGCCACGATAGTTCCTGTAGAGCTTGTATGCGATGGGAGCATATCCCTCAGGTGCCTGGGCATAGAGAAGGTTCTCAACCACGTCGGAGTACTGACCGTTCTTGTAGGTAACCGCCTTGATGGCAGTGTTGCCGTCGATCTTGAAAGGTCCGTCATACTTGATTGATTCGCAGGTGGGGGTGCCGCCATTGAGGGTATAGTAAACCTCGGCGTCCTCTGCATCCACGGTGATGGAAACCTCTTCTGCTACACCACGGAAAGGATGTACGAGAGGGATGGGAGTGTATTTCCTGCTGTCAGCGGGCTCGAATGCCTGCATCATGAACTTGCCACGGCACTCGGCAGGCATCTCGATGCCCAGAAGGCCGCCGATGGTGGATGCGATGTCGTAGATCATGTTTGCATGCGCCATGACCTTGCCCTTGGTGACGCCCTTGCCGTACATGATGACGGGAACCTCAAGTTCGCTCATGTTGTCGCCGCCGTGTCCGTGACGGATTCCACCGTGGTCGCCGGAAATCATGACGACTGCATCCTTCATCATACCCTTTGCCTCGAGTTCCTTCACGAACTCGCCGATGATCTGGTCGCACATGCTGATACAGTCATAGTATCCCTGGTTCTCGTGGCCGAATGAATGGCCTGCATGATCGGTGGCATCCACTGACACGAAGAGGAACTCGGGCTGGTCCTCCATGTACTTCGCGAAAGCCTTGCGGAGAGTGGACTCGCCGTCAGCGCATTTCTCGGAGTAGTCGAAGGCATCCATGTCGTACATTCTGATCTGGCCTTCCCACTCGTAGAAGCCATACACCTTTGCATCGGGGCGCTGGGCCTTGACGTCATCGAAGATCGTAGGGAACATCTTCTTGTTGTTGTATGCGGCGGGCTCGATCATGCGTGTCTCGTACGTCCAGCCGTTGTCAGTGACGCCTGTCATCTCGATAGGAGCGCCTGAAACCATGCACATCCAGTTCTGGCTTGATGATGTCTCGCGGGCAACGCGGGTGTGGAGCGATACGGCTCCGTTCTCTATCATCCAGTTGAAGTTGGGAGTCTCTGCCCTCTGGAGACCTACGGCGCTGAATGCGTCAAGGCCAATGTAGATGACGTGCTTTGCTCGTGGAGTCTTGTCCTGGCAGCATGATGAAGCCACCAGTGCGATGCCGAGTACGGCTGAAAGAATTGATTTAAATTTCATTATCGGTTTGTTTTGGTTATTTCTTGGCAAATCATGCAAATATACAAAAAAATCAAGACTATTCCTTATCTTTGCGGCCATGAAAAAAGCGATTTTCTTTCTGGCGCTGACATTGTTCTGCGCATGTGGCAAGACCACTGACGACAAGTACTATTTTGACGGAAAGCCCTCCGAAGAGGTTCTGAACAACTACCTTGACAGAGCCATAACCATGATGGGGCTCCTTACCGACGATTATCCCGACAAGGATGCCGACATCGACTTCATAGTCGAGACAGGAACCAAGTTCGTGGGCCGCGCAGTATGCATCTGGGGCGGAGAGAGCAGGTTCAACGACCCTGAATGGATCAAGAACGCGAAGGACTATGCCGCAAAGGTTCACGCAGCGGCTCCCGACGTTGTCCTGCAGGGCTGCTGCTTCGAATTCATGACTTACGAGATCGAGAAGGTCGGCATTCCCGCCTGGGCCTTCGAATCCCTCGGACTTCCCGCCGAGCAGAGGAACTTCGACCTGGAAGCGATGCTCTACCCCGACGGCTCATTCGTTGGTCACTGGGGCGACGGCAACAGCGTCCCCGACATACGCCAGACCGAGACCCAGCTGTGGTACTCGTTCCTGATTGGCAACTTCGTGGAGATGGGCTGCGAGGGCGTGCACCTCGGCCAGACCATGCTCGTAGGCGACCAGGACAAGGATTGGAAGGCCTACGACGAGTTCCTTTCCAAGATGCACGCATACTACGACCCCAAGGCCCGCCGTCACTATGTGATGTATGACGCTCATGCCGGAGAGGAGGGAATGTTCACCCCTGACGGCCGCAGCGTGCTGGACTACAACGCCTTCCCTATGCGCATCGAGGAAACCCCTGAGAACGGATATCTCACCGCGCGCCTCAGAGCCGGATTCACCGACGCCATGTACGGCACCTATCCCCACCCCTACCTCGTGGAATTCGACAACTGGGGCACGAGCAGCCATCCCGGCGAACCGTCCGACCGCAGCAACCCCGACCTTCCCTTCTGGGAGGAGATATACATCTGGGGCTACGACGAGATCACCTGGCTGTACAAGCTGCCCGAGCAGCAGAGACAGGACTGGATCAGGTATGCATACCACTGGGTTAAGGAGAATGACCCCTGGTGCCATATCCAGATGCCCGGAACAAGAGGCAACGCCCGCGCAATCGCGCCCACCGAGAACGTTCCTGACGGCATGAACCTGACTGAAACGATCAAGGAACTCTGGAACGAATAGATGCTCCGACCCGGAAGCATCCCGTCACGAAATACAACAAAAGAAGCGCGCCCCATCCTGGAGCGCGCTTGAACATTCATGACGGGACCTGCTAGTCCTCGAGTTCGAGGATTCTCACGTTCTTGAACTGGAGACCGTGGCCGTGACCGCAGAAGCTGACATGGCCGCGCTCGTTGAACATGCCGGGATGGTTGCGGTGATCGACGGTGTAAGGATTCTCGTCCTTGCCCTCGGGTGCAACGTTGTGGCCCTGGCAGGCCTCACGCACGTTGGCATCGACGAGGACCTCGCCGTTCACGGTAACCTTGATGTTGTCGCCATTGACAACAATCTCCTCCTGGCTCCACTGGCCGAGGGGCCTGTGAACCAGCCTCTTGGCAGGAACCACGCCGTAAACCGAGCCATGTACCTGATATTCATGGAGGTCGGCATACATGGGAGCGTCGTGGTCGAGGATCTGGCACTCGCACATTGCATCATATGCAGCATCCACATCGAACGGGGTGCGTATGCCCACGCCGTTGTTCACGCCTTCCTCGAGAAAGCGGAACTCGAAGCGGTAAATGAAGTTCCTGTACTCCTTCTCGGTATAGAGGTTGCCGCCGTAGTTGCTGTTGACTGTGATTGCGCCGTTGACGGGAGCGTATCCCTCGAGGTCGCCAACCCATCCGCTGAGGTCCTTGCCGTTGAACAGGAGCTTGAAGCCCTGTGCGGCCTCCTCGGGAGTGAGCGCGTTCACGAAAGGCTTGGACTCGTCGACGAGTTTCTTCATGGCGTCGATTGCATAGCCTGCGTCGGCATCACCCTTGGCGGAAGCCTTGGCATTGACCGCATTGACCTTCGAGATGATGTTCTTGAAAGTGTCGTATTCGACGATTCCGGCCACATTGGGAGCCTGCCCTACCAGAATGTCGGCAACCTCCTTGGCAATCTCGGGACGGTCGATGTACTCGGCAACCTTCTGGAAAGCCTTGCTGTCCTTCATGCGGCCCATCTTTTCAAGCACCTTGACAATCAGAGAATTGTCATTGCCTGCAACATCCAGAGCCTTCACATAGTCGGTGATCTTGTCAAAGTCGTTGCGGTAGTCCTCGACGAGTTCGAGATATCTGGGAAGCAGATTCTTCTGGCCTGCGGATGCAGCGGCGAACAGAGGCTCGGCCGCATCGAAGTTGTCAGTTGCGGCAAGGGCCTCGAGAGCCTCGGCGTCATGGTTGCCTCCGAGATTTGCCTTGAGGGCCTCAACAGCCTCGTCACTGCCGGTGGCGGCAAGCGCGCTGAAGAAATTCTGGGGATTGGCAGCCTTTGCGATCTGCTCAGAGATCACTGCCGTCCTGTCTTCCTCGGGAAGGAAGTTGAGCACATTCTGGAATGCTGCCTTATAGTCTGCGATGCCGTCGGAAGCGCCATCGAGAAGCGATGCAACCTTTGCAAGGTTCTTCTCTGTCACCACGCCCTTGAGAGCGCCGCGAGCGGCCTGGGCGATGGCTTCGTCAGGAGATGCAAGAGCCTCGACAACCTTTGCGAATGCGCCCTTGATGTGCCTGATGCCTGCAAGTTCGATGAGCTTGGCTTCGTTCTGGCCGTCAGCCTTCTTCATGGCCTTGAGCACTGCAGGAGCTATGTTGCCGTTGAAACGCTCGAGAGCCTCGGTAACCATTGCGGGAGCCTTGCCGCCGAGAAGAGCGGCAACGAGGGCCTTTGCAGCCTTCTTTCCGCCAATCTTTGAAGCGGCAATCGCTGCGTCTCCGCAGAGATTCTCGTCAGCAGCCTCCTTCAGATTCGAAAGGACGAGCTTGAGCTGGCTCTTGTCGCGGTTCTCGCCTATCCAGTAGATGGCGTCGCGCTGGTCGTCGAGGGCGAGTGAGGCGAACTCGGCGGCAGAGAGCCTGGGACGGACGGGATCAGGAGCGGTGGCAGGCTGAACCACGGGAGCGGCGTCTGCGTATGCAACGAGCCTGAGTTCCTGCTCGAGGAAAGCCTTGTTGTACTGGTCGGTGCATGCCGCGATGGCCTTCTGGAAAGCGGCCTTCACGGGCTCCACGGCCTCGGCATGTGCGGGATCGGACGCATACTGGGTGAGAGCATGGATCACGTACTCGGTCTTCTCGTTGGCCTGAGCCTCATAGGGCTGCATCTTGCCGAAGAGGATGTCGAGCGCCTCGGGAGCTGCTCCGACGAGGCTCTGGATCTCAGCCTGAACAGCTGAGGCGTCGGTGGAAGGTACAAGGGCGAGAACATCCTGAACGATGGTCTCGGGCTTGCGCTGTCTTGAATCCTGGGCTGAAAGAACGCCTGCGGCGAGAGCCAGGAACGCTATAACTGAAAGTATCTTTTTCATATCGGCTGCAAATTATTAGTCCATTGACCATCCGTTGTACATAGGCTGGTTGAGCAGCAGGTTGGCTGCGGTGTCGCCTATGAAGGTTTCAGTCTTGGGGTCGAAGTTGAGTGTTCTGCCGAGCCTGAGGGCGATCACGCCCATGTTCACGACGGTGGAGCTGTGGTAGCCGATCTTCTCGTCGAGGGCGAAATTGCGGCGCTCGCGGACGCACTGGAGGAAGTCGGTGTTGCGTGCAGGAGGGTCGGGAAGGCTGTTGATGAGTTCCATCACGTTGGGAATCGTGCACTCGAATCCCTTGTAGACCTTGCCCAGAGGGCCCTCGATGTAGGGAACCTTGCCCTTGCTCTCGTAGCCCTCGCCCTCGAGGATGATCTTGCACCCGTCCTCGTAGGTGTAGGTGATGCTGCGCCAGGTGCCTACTGCATCGGGATGCTGCAGAGGAGCGTCCACCTCGACCTTCACGGGGAAGGTGTCGTCCTTGCCGAGTATGTACTGCACAGGGTCGATGTAGTGCTGGCCCATGTCGGCGAGTCCGCCGCCGTCATAGTCCCAGTATCCGCGGAAGGTCTGGTGCGTACGGTGTGCGTTGTAGGGTTTCTTGGGTGCGGGTCCGAGCCACATGTCGTAGTCGAGGCATGCGGGAACGGGCTGGGTGGGGAGATTTGTCTTGCCGACCCAGAAGAACTTCCATGCGAAGCCTGTGGCACCGGAGATGCGGACGGTGAGAGGCCAGCCGAGGCTGCCGCTCATGACGAGCTTCTTGAGAGGCTCCACGGTAGTGCCGAGGCCGTAGAAGGTGTCGGTGAAGCGGAACCAGGTGTCGAGACGGAAGATGTTGCCGTTGCGCTTGACAGCCTCCATCACGCGCTTGCCCTCTCCGATGGTACGGGTCATGGGCTTTTCGCAGAAGATGTCCTTGCCGGCATTGGATGCTTCGAGAGCCATCAGACCATGCCAGTGGGGAGGTGTTGCGATATGGACGATATCGACGTTGGGGTCGTGAACGAGGTCACGCCAGTCGGTGTAGGTCTTGCAGGTCTCGCCGAACTTGTCCTTGGCCTGCTGCACCGCACCGGCAAGGTGCTCGGCGTCGCAGTCGCAAAGTGAGACAAGGCGGCAGTTCTGGTCGCTCAGGAAGTGGCAGGTGGAACGGCCGATGCCGCCGGTTCCGATGATGCCGCGGGTCAGCTGGTCACTTGGAGCGATGTAGCGCTTGTCGCCGCCCATCTTTCCAAACACGGACCTTGGGAGGATTGTGAACAAAGCCACAGATGCTCCCGATTTCTTGAGAAAATCTCTTCTTTCCATATAGTGATTTTTGGTTATTGTCAGAATGGTCATACAAAACTACGAATTATATCTGAATTTTAGGTACATTTGCGAATGATTTCGATGAAAAACAGCATACATACGGGCGCCTTGACATCGGCAGTCTTCGGGCTGGCGACCATGGCGTTCTTCGGCATATTCTACCCGTATCACATCCATTTCCAGGAACAGTCGCAGCTGTTCGAATGGACCTGGAAATATTTCATCGACGTCGTGCGCGTTCCGGGAGGGTTTGCCGACTGGTGCGGAAGATTCCTCACCCAGTTCTGCTACATCCCATGGCTCGGGGCCGCCATCATCGCGGCTCTGCTCACCGCCCTTCACCATCTGACGGCAAAAGCCGGCAACGCCAGCACCGCAGCAGGCTATGCATTCAGCCTCATTCCTGCCATACTCGCACTGATCTTCATCCTGGACCACAAGGCCCTCCTTGGCGGAATCGCCGCCCTGACGCTCAGCATCGCCATGGCACTGCCCATACGGAATGCGGGGTCAAAAACACGGGGAACCATCGCCGCCATCATCTGCACCCCTGTCATGTACTGGCTCTGCGGCCCGCTGGCGATCGTGTTCGTCGCCGCATGCTTCATCCGCAAAGGCGGCAGCATAGCCGGAGGAGTCATCGCAGCCGCACTGCTGGCCGCATGTCCGTTCATTCTTGAAAGCCAGCTGCACCTGACACTGAAGAGCCTTCTGCTGGGCGTGCACTATTACAGGTACCTCGGCATCTTCCCCACAATGCTCTGGGTTGCAGCAGGCGCCGCAGTGCTCTGCATCACAGCAGGGCTGGCCGGTCTCATGAACCGGGCGGACTCACTTCCGGCAGGGATAGCCACAGCGGCGGTCATACTCGCCGGCGGAGGCCTTGCAGTCGCGTTGTCGGCCAATTTCGACGACGAGAACGTCATGCACTACGACTACCTCGCCATGACGGAACAGTGGGACGGGATCCTCAGGCTGGAGCGCAGCAAGCCTGCCGACAGACAGGCATCGGCCTGCTGCCTGAACCTGGCACTCGCCAAGTCCGGGACCCTTGGCGACCACATCTTCAACTACCGGCAGGGAGGCACGTCGGGACTGTTCCCGAAGTTCGCCAAAACTGCAACGAATCCGCTCCCTACCTCGGAAGTGTTCTGGCAGCTGGGGATGGTGAACATATGCCAGTACTACGTATTCGAGGCGCAGGAGGCAGCAGGAGATTTCCAAAAGAGCGGCAGATGCTATAAACGCCTGGCACAGACCAACATAGTCAACCACGACTATGATGTTGCCCGCAAGTATCTGAACGCCCTTGAGCATACCGTCTTCTACCGCGGATGGGCAAGGAAGAACCTCGCCCTCCTGAGCGATGAAACTTCGGTGGAATCCGACCCTGTATACGGCCGGATGCGCAAGCTCAGAAGCCACGTCAAGGACGAAATCTACAACGAGAACCGCATCGATGTCATCCTCGGATATCTAGTCGAGGAGAACCCGGCAAACAGTCTGGCAATGGACTATCTGCTGTGCTACGAACTGCTGGACAACAACCTCAACAACTTCCGCTACCACATCCAGAACTACAAGGCTGACCGGTATCCGCGCTTTTACCAGGAAGGCATACTGATGTCGTGGGTTGACAGCGGCAGGTCTCTGCGAAGCCTCCCGGCATTCATATCGGAATCCAACGTCAAGAGGTTCCAGGCCTTCATCCATGACGTCCAGGCAGGGCTTGGCAAAGAGCAGCTCGAGAAAAAATACGGCAACACCTTCTGGTTCCACGCCCTCTACAACTGATGGAGTCTTTCGGGATTTGAGGATATTTTTGCTCAAATTGCGCTTTGACTTATCTCCGCCATCAGTAATTTTGCGTTCTATTTTTTGACAAGATAACTAAAGTTATACCACATGAAGATTTTCACAAAGACTCTGGCTGTATGCGCAGCCATCCTTGCATCGGCAGCCGTCAGTGCACAGACCCCGATGCTCATCCACTCGCACAACGACTACGACAGGAACGTACCCTTCTATCAGGCATATGCCCAGGGAGTGGCATCCGTGGAGGCTGACGTATACTACAACGACGGCAAGATGCTCGTAGCCCACAACTGGGAGGATGTAAAGGAATACAAGTCACTCGAGTCCTGCTATCTCAACCCCATAGCAACCCAATACCGCCAGAACGGAGGCCGCATCTACAAGGATGCGTCAAAGTCCCTCCAGCTTCTCGTGGACATCAAAGAGGACACCGAGCCCTCTCTGTCAAGGATAATCGAGATCATCGAGGACAAGTACCTCGACGTATTCGGCAGCAAGGGAGTCACCCTGGTGATCACAGGCAACCGTCCTGAGCCCCAGGACTTCGAGAAATATCCCGAATGGGTGATGTTCGACGGAAAGATCGACATCGACTATACCCCGAGGCAGCTTGAGCGCATAGCCCTCATCAGCGAGTGCTTCAGAGACTACTCGCACTGGAACGGCAAGGGCTCGCTGCTCATCGAGCAGGAGGAGGCCGTCAGGAAAGTGATTGCAAAGGCACACGCCATGGGCAAGACAATCCGCTTCTGGGGCGGTCCCGAGAGCACCACGGCATACTACACCTTCTACAACTTCGGCATCGACTGGTTCAACACCGACAAGCCCGAGCTCTGCGCCGAGTTCTTCTCCCGCTGGGGCGACAAGAACTTCCAGATCGGCGTTGCCAACATGGGCGGCGAGGGCGTTTCCGGTACAAGCAAGCTCGACAAGGTGACCCGCAACTTCTCCGGTTTCCAGCACAGCAAGCTCCAGCTCAGCGCTCCCATCGAGACCTATACCCCGACCTACCGCAACGACGGTGCTCCCAAGAAGATCAAGAACGTCATCTACATGATAGGCGACGGCATGGGAATGAACCAGGTGGAGGCAGGATACTATGCAAACCGCGGCCTCACCGTGATGAACATCAAGAACCTCGGATTCATCACCAACCACGCCAAGGACCAGTTCACCACCGACTCTGCAGCCGGCGGCAGCGCACTTGCAACCGGAAAGAAGCATTCCAACCGCCACATCGCCGCTGACGACGAGGGCAATCCCTACCCTTCACTTACCGACTACTTCTCAGACCTCGGCAAGACCACCGGCGTGCTCACGCTCGGACACATGGTGGACGCGACACCTACCGCATTCTACGGCCACAACGTGGAGCGCGACGAGTCCGACGACCTTACGGTCGACCTTCTCGAGTCGAACGTTGACATTCTGTGCGGCTGCGGAATGGGTGACTTCGTACGCCGTCACGACGGACGCACCAACCTTCTCGGCGAGCTCAAGGATGCAGGCTTCAGCATCATCGAGGACTACGCCCAGATCGACGAGCAGGACGGCAAGGTCATCTGCATCGACAACCGCATGGACGACTCTGCAAACGAGCAGAACCTCAGCCTTCTTGCCGACGCAACCAGGGAGACCATCTCCCAGCTTCAGAAGATGGACAAGAAGAACAAGGGCTTCTTCCTCATGGTCGAGGGAGCGAAGATCGACTACGCAGGCCACTCGATGTGCCTGCCCGGATCCATCCTCGAGATGCTCAGCTTCGACCTCGCAATCAAGGAGGCGCTCAAGTTCGCCGACCAGAATGGCGAGACCCTCGTCATCATCACTGCAGACCATGAGACCGGCGGTCTCGTGATCCTCGACGGCGACGAGTCAACCGGCCGCGTCATGGGTCTCTACTTCGGCAACGACCATACGCCCACAATGCTTCCCGTATTCGCTTACGGCCCTCATTCCAACGATTTCCAGGGTATCTACAAGAATACCGACATCGCTGACAAAGTCCGCAACCTCATAAAGAAATAACCGAATATGCTAAGGAAACTCATATCGGCCGCCGCGCTGATACTCATCACAGGCGCAGGTCTGACAGCGCAGGACCTCAAGTCAGGTCCGTACGAACTCCCTTACAAGAACACCTATACAAAGAATGTTTTCGTAGCCGAGAACGAATACAGGACAAAGCCCGCAACCTGCACCAAGCCCGGAACCTACGAGCAGGCAAAGAAGATCCTTCCCGCTCCCGTATGGAAAGGTCACGAGAAGGAAATCGACATGTACTGGCACGCCTGGAAGATTGCCATCGGCAACATCTGCCAGCCCAAGGAAGGTTCGGGATTCGTGTCATCATACCTCGACGTGGCATACAACGGCAACATCTTCATGTGGGACACATGCTTCATGATGCTGTTCGCCCGCTACGGATACCATTTCTTCCCGTTCCAGAACTCTCTGGACAACTTCTACGCAAAGCAGCATCCCGACGGATTCATCTGCCGCGAGATCCGCGCCGACGGTTCCGACTGCTTCGAGCGCTATGACCCCACCTCTACCGGTCCGAACCTCCTCCCCTGGGTGGAGCTCGCATACTACCGCCAGTTCGGTGACCTTGACCGTCTGCATGCCGTCTTCCCCGCCCTCTGCGGATACGCCCAGTGGTGGAAGCTGAACCGCACATGGCCCAACGGAACATACTGGAGCAGCGGCTGGGGCACCGGCATGGACAACATGCCCCGCGTGAAGCCCGAGTACAACCCCATCTATTCGAACGGCCACATGGAGTGGCTCGACACCAACCTCCAGCAGATTCTCGTGGACGAGAGCCTTCTGCAGATCGGCTTCTTCACCGAACGCTGGCAGGAGATCGAGGACATGGAGGATGAGATGAAGTTCCTGAAAAAGCATATCAGCGAAGTCATGTGGAGCGACGAGGACAACTTCCTCCACGACGTCTACGCCGACGGCAGCCTCTGCGAGACCAAGGGCATCAGCGCATTCTGGGCACTCGAGGCCGACGTGCTCGAGCAGGACAAGCTCGACAAGCTCGTGGAGCACCTCAAGGACGAGAAGGAGTTCAACCGCACACACCGCGTTCCGTCCCTCTCGGCAGACCATCCCAAATACAATCCTGCAGGACGTTACTGGCAGGGTGGAATCTGGCCCAGCAGCAACTATATGGTGATCGACGGCCTGTGGCGCCACGGCTACCGTGACCTCTGCCGCGAGATTGCCGCGAACCACTACCAGTGCGTGTTCGACGTATGGAAGGACACCGGAACATTCTGGGAGTATTACGCACCTGAGAAAGTGGAGCCCGGATTCATGGCCCGCAAGGACTTTGTGGGCTGGGCAGGCCTTCCGCCCATCGCAATCTTCATCGAGTACGTGCTCGGAATCAAGTCCGACTATTCCGAGAATACCATAGAATGGGACATCACCAAGCTTGAAGAGCACGGAATCGACCGCTATCCTTTCGGTCCAGAGTCCCTCGTGAACCTCAAGGTTGCCGCACGCAAGAGTGCAGGCGAGACACCTGTCATCAACATCACCACAGACGTACCCTTCGACCTCACCGTCATCTGGGGCGAAGGCCAGACCAAGACCGTACACGTGGAAAAATCAGGAAAGGTTCAGCTATGATAATCGCAATCGACCTGGGCGGCACCAAGATCAGGGCCGGCCTCATCAACAACGGCAACGTCGACAAGATTCTCTACGAGCTCTGCAATGCAAAGGGTTCGGAGCAGGACGTGATCGACCAGATCTGCACAATGATAGATTCACTGATGAATCCGGAAGTGAAGGCGATAGGCATCGGAGTGCCCTCTGTGGTTGATGCAGAAAAGGGCATCATCTACGATGTCGTGGCCATCCCTTCATGGAAGGAAGTGCATCTCAAGGAAATTCTCGAAGCAAAATACGGTCTTCCCGTCAGCGTCGACAACGACTGCAACTGCTTCGCCATCGGCGTGGCAAGGTACGGCGAGGCCAAACCGTTCACCAACTCCGTATGCGTCACCCTCGGCACGGGCGTGGGTTCGGGAATCATCATCGACCACAAGCTGTACCGCGGTTCCAACACGGGTGCCGGCGAGATCGGAAGCATCCCCTACCTCGACAGGGACTACGAGTACTACTGCAGCAGCCGTTTCTTCGAGGGCAAGGGGACCAGCGGCAAGGAAGCCGCCGAAGCCGCAGCAAAAGGCGACGAGAAGGCTCTTGCGATATGGAAGGAATTCGGAATGCATGTGGGCAAGCTCCTTGAAATGATACTGTTCGCATTCGACACCGACGCGGTCGTGATAGGCGGCAGCATCGCGAATGCGTTCGACCTGTTCAAGGACGCGATGCTCTCCGAGCTGCAGAACTTCCCTTACGGCAAGGCTCTTGAGAAATTCAAGGTCATGCCGAGTTCAATGGAATATGTGGGGCTCTTCGGAGCCGCAGCAATATGTGAGGATTAACCTTTTATCACCATTATTTATTCATCAAACAAAATTATTTATGAAAAAACTGTTTGCTATTTTTGCGGCACTGACATTGATCGCTGGCAGCATCAATGCTCAGACAGTGAAAGTATCAGGTACAGTCAGCGACAGCTTCGGCCCCGTAGCCGGAGCAGCTGTTCTCGTTCAGGGTACCACCAATGGTACCGTGACCGACCTTGACGGTACCTATTCCATCAATGCTCCGGCAAACGCCACCCTCGAGGTTTCATGCATCGGTTACAAGACCATGACAGAAGCCGTAGGCGGACGCGCTGTCGTGAACTTCACTCTTGCAGAGGATTCGGAACTCCTCGCTGACGCAGTCGTCCTCGGTTATGGTGCAACAACCAAGAAGAAGGACCTTTCCGCTTCAGTAGGTATCGTTGCCGATCCCGAAGCTCTTGCAGCTCATCCTGTAACCTCAACGGAGTCAATGCTCCAGGGCCAGATCCCCGGTGTGACAATCACAAACGCAGGCGGTGACCCTACCAGCACACCTTCAATGGTGATCCGTGGCCAGGGTTCAAAGAACGGAGATGCAGTTCTCTGGGTTGTTGACGGCGTGCCCGGTGCACCTATCAACTCACTCTCAGACATCGAGAGCATCGTTGTCCTCAAGGACGCCGCTTCTGCAGCCATCTACGGTGCTACCTCAGGTGCCGGCGGTGTTATCCTCGTTACCACCAAGAAGGGCAGCAAGGGTATCAACGTAAGCTATGACGGCCTCGTTGGTGTACGTTCCGTATCCAACGTCATCAAGCCCCTCAACGCTGAGCAGCAGCTCGAGATCACCAAGCTCGCATACGAGAATGCAGGCCTTGCACTTCCCGACGGTTGGGACGTGACCAAGAACCCCTATATCGCAACCACCCGTACAAACTGGATGGACGAGATCTTCCGCAACGCCATCTATCATCGTCACAACGTATCCTTCAACGCAGGTACTGACCACTCAAAGAACCGCATCAGCCTCGCATTCGAGGACAACCAGGGCGTTCTCGTCGGCACCTTCAAGAAGAAGGTCGGCATCAACTACCGCGGCGAACTCCAGATCAACAAGTGGGTCAAGTTCACCGAGGACCTCAACTGGAGCACAGGCACAGGCCGTGGCGCAAACACTGACGCAGGTACCGACGGTGTCATCGTCAACGCTCTCCAGATGCCTTCAAGTGCAGACAAGTACTTCTATACCGGAACAGGCTTCGGCGGTACCACCACTGAGGATCCCGAGTACATCGCAAAGTACGGCAGCTATTCAGGTATCCACGGTATCGTTGTGAACCCTCTCCGCCAGCTCCTCGCAGACAACATCTATGACGGCAACAGCAAGCTGTTCACCACCACAGGTCTCGAGATCGGCAACATCGTGAAGGGTCTCAAGTTCAACAGCCGCTTCACCTACTACACCAACCAGCAGTACTACAAGAAGTTCACTCCCAAGCGTACTGAGTGCGGTAGCCCCAACCCCATCAACGAACTCAACGAGTCATCATACAAGGACAACGGCTGGAAGACCGAGAACACCCTCACCTACGACCGCACATTCGGCAAGCACAGCGTAGGCGCCCTTCTCGCAACCACCGCTGACCACTACAACTCAAGAGGCAACAGCATCAAAAGGAAGTACTTCGAGGACGAGTCCGAGAACCTTCAGTACCTCAAGTACTCAAACGCTACTCCTGAAGTGAATGACTGGTACAACGGCGACGATGCAAACGTTGCATTTATCGCACGTGGATCATACAGCTACGACGACCGCTACTTCTTCACCGCATCATGGCGCCGTGATATCGCCGGCCGTCTTCCCGTAGGACACAACTACGGCGACTTCCCTGCAGTAACAGGAGCATGGAAAATCTCCAGCGAGCCTTTCTTCCCCAAGATGGACGCTCTTACATTCCTCAAGCTCCGTGCATCATGGGGACGTATCGGTAACCTCGGTTCAGTTCCCATGAACTACAAGTCTTCTACCCTCAACACCGGCAATGAAGGCAAGATCGCCATCTACGGCACAGAGTCCCACACTTCCTATGGTGCTCATATCTGGAACGGCAAGGCGCTCAACCCCAACCTTACCTGGGAGACTTCAGAGCAGTTCGACCTCGGTCTTGACGCAGGCTTCTTCAGAGACCGCCTCAACCTTGGCTTCGACTTCTACAACAAGCGCACCTTCAACCTCATCCAGGAGCAGAAGATGAACTGGCCCCAGTCAATCGGTGTAAGCCCCATGACCATCAACCTCGGCGAAATCCAGAACCGCGGTATCGAGATCTCTCTCGGCTGGTCAGACAAGATCGGTGACTTCTCATACTACGTGAACGGCAACGCTGCATACAACAAGAACACCGTCCTCAACATCGGTGTGGCAGACGCAGCAGGCAACTCAGCTGTATGGGAGAACTCATTCCAGTACCGCGACGTACGCTTCTACAACCGTACTGAGGAAGGTGGCGAGCTCAACCAGATCTACATCATCAAGTGCCTCGGTCTCTTCCAGAGCGACGAGGAGGCTGCTAACTACAAGGACAAGAACGGCAACCGCATCCAGCCCGACGCAGTAGCAGGTGACCTCAAGTTCGAGGACTTCAACGGTGACGGCAAGATCGACGCTGGCGACCGCCAGATGTTCGGCAGCTCAACTCCTGACTGGACCTATGCACTCAACCTCGGATTCACCTGGAAGAAGCTCTCATTCAGCACAATGCTCCAGGGTGTTCAGGGCGCACAGGCTCTCCAGCTCGGCAAGATGGCATACGCCAGCATGTCAAGCAAGGTTCACAACCGCTCAACCGACATCTACGACTCCTGGTCATTCAACAAGAATTCCAACATTCCCCGTATCAGCGCACTTGACAACAACAACAACTTCATGACAGGTTCAAGCTGGTACCTCGAGGATTCTTCTTACCTCCGTGTAAAGAACGTTTCCATCTCATATGACCTGACTGACGCCATCCGCAAGATCAACCACTTCGCAGAGCGCAACAGCTCAGCCCTCATCTACTTCTCAGGCGAGAACCTTCTCACCTTCACAAAGTACTCAGGTATGGATCCTGAGTGTGGTCAGAACGACTTCCTGAGATATCCTGTTTCAAGAGTATTCTCATTCGGTGTCAAACTCACATACTAATAAAGGAGAATCGATATGAAAAAGATTATCATCATTGCTATAGCAACACTCACAGCAATCTGCGCTACCGGATGCAAGGATTTCCTTGACGTAAAGCCTCAGGGAACCAACACCACCGATACCTACTTCCAGAATGACCAGCAGGCCATCGACGCCGTCGACCACCTTTATCAGTATCTTGGCGACGAGTACCTCTGCTCACAGGATATCCACTGGGACGAGTGCTGTACAAACCAGATGTGCGGCGTCCGCGCCGGCGACTGCTCAGGTTGGTTCAACCACTTCAACCTCGAGTTCTCAGGCGACCGCGGAACACTTCCCGAATACTTCAAGCTCACCTATGAGTACATCGCAGCCAGCAACTGGGTTGTATCAGCCCTGCTCAAGAAGCAGAAGACAACCGAGCTCACAGCCATCGAGAGCAGAAGCCTCGGTGAGGCTTACTTCCTGAGAGGATTCTGGCACTATCTCGCCGCTCTGCGCTACGGTGCTCCCGAGACCGGTGTTCCTTTCATCAAGTACGAGGACTTCGAGGGTGACTACGACTACTCTATCCCTCCTCAGCAGGCTACCGTCATGGACAACTACAAGCTCATGATCGAAGACTTTGAGGCTGCAAAGGCACTTCTCCCTTCAGTAAAGGAATACGATGCCAGCAACCGCGGACGTGCATGCAAGGAGTCCGCTCTCGCTATGGAGAGCCGTATCTACACCTACTGGGCAACATTCGACAACAGCAAGTGGCAGAACGTAATCGACAGTGTGAACGAACTTGAGAGAATGGGCAGAAAACTCACCTCTACATACGAGGAGCTCTTCACCGAGGAGCCTTCACAGTTCTTCTCTGACGAGTACTGCTGGGGCGTTGCCAGCACAGGCTTCGGCAACGGTGGCGGTATCTGGTTCGAGGAGGTCTGCATCGCATCAGACATGCTCGGATACTTCGACGGATGGGGCGAGTTCAACGCATCAGCAGACCTCTACGAGGCCATGCTTGCTGACGGCGAGGGCAACGATCGTCTCAAGAGATCAATCCTTACCGTAGGTGAGACCGCTGACTTCGGCGACCGTACATGCACAGTAATGCCTCAGTACGGTGACCAGAGCACAACCGGTTTCTTCATCAACAAGTGGACCAACTCTTTCAAGCACTCCGGCGCAATGGGTGAGTACTACACCGACGTATACGTTAACATGATGTACCACTTCGTCCGTTTCGCAGACTGTCTGCTCTACAGGGCTGAGGCTTACCTCAACAAGAACGACAGCAACAACGCACTCAAGGACATCAACGCTGTGCGCAACCGTTCAGGTCTTACCGACTGGAGCGGCGACGCATGGGAGGGTCTCTACCACGAGCGCTTCTGCGAGCTTGCATTCGAGGGCGGCAGCTGGTTCCACGAGATCAAGCGCTGGGCACGCTCAGAGTACGCAAAGGTATCTCCTACCATCAACAAGCTTGCGATCAACGAGCTCGAAGGTCATCCCAATGCATGGATCTACACTCAGAACGAGGACGGTGTTTACGAGCACACCTCTACCGAGCCTTTCGTTCTCTATCAGTCAGACTCCAAGAAGTGGGCAGACTACAAGTTCGCAATGCCTTATCCTTCAACTCAGGTCACCAACTCAAACGGTGCACTCAAGCAGCCTGAGGGATACAGATAGAATACGACTTACATGACTGAAGCGGGATGGGTTTCCATTCCGCTTCTTTTTTATATATTTGCAGTCCTTATCAATGACTGTCAGCACAATGGGCAAGAAAAAAGGCGCCAAAGTCTCGGAAATAATCCTTGCATCCCTGTTCCTCATATGGACGGCAGGCTGTTTCTGGTATTTCCAGAGCAATTTCAAATACCATCTGTTCTTTGTGGAGCAGAACCAGCTGTTCCTGGGCACAGCCGACTGCCTTTCGGCATATTTCACAAGACCGGCGTGGCTTGCCTGCATGGCTGGAGACTGGGCACAGCAGTTCTACCATTTCAACTTCGGTGGCCCTGCGGTGCTGTCGCTTTCCCTGCTTGTCTTCGGTGTGTCCGCATTCCTGTCTCTGAAGGAATGCGTGCCGTCCCGATGGGGAATTTTCGCAAGGCTCTGGATTCCCGCATTTGCGGCACTGGCACTCATGACAGTCGAGGCAAGGCTCTTCTTCTATGAGAACGCGCGGCTCGCAAGCCTGTATGCACTGGGCGGTGGAATCATCCTCTGGTATGCCTGCCATTGCACTACCGAAGCCTTCGAAAGGCGCAGGTGGGCAGGAATCGTGATCGACTCGCTGATCTTCGTTCCCATGGCGGCCATATGCTTCAGCCTCTTCGGTTACGGTGCGCTGGCTTTCATTGCGCTCGAACTGCTGAGCAGCCCGGCGGGCAGACGCATCCCGGCAGGAGCGGCCATTTCGATCGTGCTCGCCTTGTGCTTATGGGGCAGAATCGGCACCCACTACCGCATGGAGAAGAAAGAGCTCGCCCTCTATCCGGGCGTCGGACGCTGGGTGGATGCCACCAAGGCCAGGGGCGTCGAGGACCTGCTCACATACAACATAGAGTACGGACGCGGCAACTACAATGGAATAATCAGGCTGTACGAGCACAGCCGCAACGCAAAGACCCCCGAGATGTCGTTCTTCTATGCCGCAAGCGCCTCGCAGCTGGGCATCCTGCCTGACAAGCTGCTGAAGATGAAGAAGCCCAACCTCGGCACATTCATACACCTCGATTCCAAGTCCAACCTTTTCACCATCGAGATGGCAGCAGAGCTGTACTACCTGATAGGTGACATGACATACACCGAACGCGCCTGCATGCACGCCAACAACTTCTCCCCCACCAAACGATGCGCCAGCCTGATAAAGCGTCTGGCCGAGGCCAACCTCATAATCGGGGACTATGCCGGAGCTCAGAAGTACCTTGGCCAGCTCAGGAGGTCGTTCATATACAGGAAATGGGCCGAAGAGCACACCCCCGGCTCATTCTCCGAGGATTTCCAGCGTGAAATCGACCACAAGCGCCAGTTCCTCAACAATGCCGGCGAGATACGCATAGGCGACAACTGCCACACCATCCTGACCGGGCTCCTCGACGCCAACAGGAACAATATCGTGGCACTGGATTACCTGCTGTGCACCGACATCATAGCCAACCAGAAGGCCATGTTCATGCGTGACTACCAGAAATACGGGCCACGCGACTGCGAACTCTATAAAAAGATAGTCAAATGAGAAAGCCACTTGCACTGTTCGCAGCCGCCGCACTGCTGGCTGCATGCGCTCCCTCCAATGTGACACGGACCGGAGAGCAGGCCCCCATATACCCCGACTACACCGACATCACCATACCCGCCAACATCGCGCCGCTCAACTTCAAGCTGAAAGGCAGCGCCACGAGGACCATCCTGTGCGTCGACGGCCGGAAATTCCGCAGTTCCCGAGGAGGCAAGCTGCGCTTCAATGAGAAGGCATGGCGGGCTCTGATGGCCGAAAGCGAGGGAAAGACCCTGGAAATCAAGCTTCTGGCACGCGGCAAGGACGGATGGAGGGAATTCGCCCCCTTCACCTGGACGGTAAGCGCCGACAAGATCGACCCTTATCTGACATACAGGCTCATCGAGCCCGATTACGAGGCATACAACAACATAGTGCTTCAGCAGAGGTGCATCGAGAACTTCCGCACCGACGACTTCAGCGACAACAGGGTGATAGGCAACAAGTGCATGAACTGCCACACCTACGCCAACCAGGACCCTGCGACCAGCATGTTCTACGTCCGCGGTCCCGGCGGTGGCGCCATCCTGAACATGGACGGAAAGCTGCAGAAGCTCAGCATCAAGGGAGAGGACATGATAAGCGGCAGCGTCTATTTCGGATTCTCCCCTTCGGCAAGGTACATCGTGTTCTCCGCAAACAAGATAATCCCCGGATACCATGCGCAGTCGATACGCAGGATGGAGGTGTTCGACACCAGGAGCGACCTCTACGTTGCCGACATGAAGGAGCACAGATTCATACGCAGCAGTGCCATCAGCGACCCTGAGATGCTGGAGACATTCCCTGCATTCTCGCCGGACGGCAGGTACATCTACTACTGCAAGGCCCCCCAGATCGACACCGTGACCCTCGAAAACATCGAGACACAGAAGTACAGCCTCTGCAGAGTGGCATTCGACGAGTCGACAGGCCGCATAGGAGACAAGGTGGAGACCATATACGACGCATACAGTGAAGGCAAGTCGGTATGCCACCCGAGAGTGTCGCCGGACGGCAGATTCGTGTGCATTTCCATTGCCGATTACGGGACTTTCCCCCTATGGCACAGGGAAGCCGACCTCCTTATGATCAACCTTGAAACGGGAGAGCGCATTCCGATGACGGCAGCCAACTCGGACGGATCGGAGAGCTACCATTCATGGTCAAGCAACTCCCGCTGGCTGGTATTTGCCTCGAAAAGGGATGACGGAGTTTACGGCAAGCCTTACTTCTGCCATGTTGGCGAGGACGGAACCTGCTCAAAATCATTTGTTTTGCCACAGAAGCACACTGAATATTACGACAATCTGCTCAAATCCTTCAATGCCCCGGAACTTGGCAAAGGTCCCCTGCCGTTCACAAGCTTCGATGTAAAGGAAATATTGGATAGCGAACCCACGCCGTTCAACTAGGCTATTTGCGCGTTTTGAGGATACAATATCGCATATTGCGGAATGGTAAAATAATATTTCTTGCTACATTTGTTTTCACCAATTGGAGAAAAAACTATTTAATAACCATACAAAAAAAGAAAATAACACAAACAAAAACCGGGATGTGGCCGCGCAACACATCCGCACAAAGACACCACTTTTCAATAACCAACACAAACAAACTCAAACTTTTAGCTTTAAAGACAACTTCAGGAAAGAAACCAGAGTATCTGAAACCGGGAACACCACAAACGCGTGGTTTGTTGTCTGTTTTCACATACTTACGCATTTATGACCAAGACCACAAGATTGGAATAAACACTATTCATTAACATTTTATTTATTAACTTAATTTTTATGAAGAAAAACCTGTTTGTATTTCTTACGACTGTGCTTCTTTTCGCCTCTTTCGGCCTTAGCGCACAGAACGTGAAAGTATCAGGAAACGTCAAGGAGGCCGACGGCGTAGGTGCTGTCGGTGCCGGCGTGCTGATCAAAGGTACTACAATGGGTACCGTCACAGACCTCGATGGTAACTTTACCATTGACTGTAAGAAGGGCGAGACTCTCGTAATCAGCTATCTCGGCTTCAAGGATGCCGAGGTTGTTGTTGACGGCTCTCCCATCGATGTTACTCTTACAAGCGACAACAGTCTCCTCGACGAGGTTGTCGTTCTCGGTTACGGTATCGCAACCAAGAAGCAGGACCTGTCCGCTTCTGTTGGTGTAGTTGCCAGCCCTGAGACTCTCGCAAAGCACCCCGTTTCATCTACAACGGCCATGCTTCAGGGTCAGATCCCTGGTGTTGTCGTTCAGAACGACGGTGGTTCACCTACCTCAGGCCCCAGCATGGTCATCCGTGGTCAGGGCTCACAGAACGGTGACTCAGTTCTCTGGGTTGTTGACGGCGTGCCCGGTGCACCTATCAACTCAATGTCAGACATCGAGAGCATCGTAGTCCTCAAGGATGCCGCTTCTGCAGCTATCTACGGTGCACAGTCAGGTGCCGGCGGTGTTGTTATCGTCACCACCAAGAAAGGTAAGAAGGGTGTATCCGTTTCTTACGACGGTCTTGCAGGTGTACGCACCGCTACCAACCTCATCCATTCATGTAATGCTGAAGAGCAGGCCCGCATGAGAACCATCGGTTCACAGAATTCCGGAATCGGTGTTGAGTCTGGCTGGGATCCCGAGATCAACCCTTGGGCAGCTACCACCAGAACAGACTGGGTTAACGAGATCTTCCGCAACGCAGCTTATCATCGTCACAATGTTGTTCTCAACGCAGGTACTGACAACTTCAAGAACCGCGTAAGCTTCAAGTCAGACAACAACGACGGTGTGCTCGTAGGAACTTATGCAAAGAGCATCGGTATCCAGTACAGAGGTGAGTATCAGATCAACAAGTGGGCCAAGATCTCCGAGGACCTTACCTGGAGCCAGAGCCACAGCCGTGGTGTTGATACCAACTCAGGTTACTCAGGCGCCATCATCAGCGCAATCTACATGCCTCAGAGTGCATCAAGGAATCAGGCCATCATGAACGAGGACGGCACTTATTCCTTCATCGAAGGAACCTACGGCGGTACCACCATCGAGGATCCCAACTATGCAGCGAAGTACGGCAGCAACTACGCCAACCTTCACGGTGACGTTTACAACCCGTTCCGTCTTCTCCAGTCAGACAACAACTACAACAGAAGCAACAGCCTCTTCACGACCACTTCATTCGAGCTCGGAAACTTCGAAAAGCTCAAGGGTCTGAAGTTCATCAGCCGCTTCTCTTACTATGTAAACACCGGTTTCTCAAGGAACTTCTCATACCAGCGCCTCGAGGTAGGTAAGCCTGATGCAAGCAACAGCCTCAGCTACAGCGCTTCAAGAGGTGAGGGTTGGAAGACCGAGAACACTCTTACTTGGGACCGCACCTTCGGTAAGCACAATGTAGGCGCTCTCGTTTCTACAACTGCAAACTACGATTCAGGCCGCGGATTCAGCGCAAGCGCAAGCACATTCGCTGACGAGACCGAGAGCCTTCAGTACTTCAACTTCGCACAGACCATCAACAAACCTGGCGATTACCTCTCTGGTCCTGACTCAAACGTCGCTCTTATCGCACGTCTCTCATACAGCTATGATGACCGCTACTTCGTTACCGCTTCTTGGCGTCGTGACTACGCAGGCCGTCTCCCTGATGGCAGCAACTTCGGCGACTTCCCCGCTGTTACCGGTGGTTGGAAGATCTCAAGCGAGAAATTCTGGAACAAGAACAGCGCTGTTACCCTCCTCAAGCTCCGTGGATCATGGGGTCGCGTAGGTAACCTCGGTTCAATCGGCTGGAACTACAAGTCAAACACCCTCAATGCTGGTGGTTGGAATGAGTCAGCAATGTACGGTATCCCTTCAGGTGGTGGTTATATCGGCACCTTCTACTGGAACGGCAAGGCCCTCAACAGCAAGCTCACATGGGAGACATCTGAGCAGTCAGACTTCGGTGTTGATGCTGCATTCCTCGACGACAGACTCTCTGCAAGCGTAGACATTTACTGGAAGCGCACCTTCAACCTTATCCAGGGACAGACCGCAGGATGGCCTAACTACATCGGTGTAGACGCCATGAAGGTCAACCTCGGTGAGATCAGGAACCGCGGTATCGAGCTTTCACTCGGATGGAAGGACAACGTTGGTGACTTCAACTACTATGTAAACGGCAACGCCGGCTACAACAAGAACTGGGTTCACAATATCGGTGTCGAGAACAGCGACGGTTCAAAGGGTGTTTGGACAGGTGGCGGCGGTTACCGTCTTCTCCCTTACATCTATCAGACTTGCGAAGGTGGTCCCCTCAACCAGTACTACATGATCAACTGCCTCGGTATCTTCCAGAACTGGGAGGATGTATATGACCATCAGAAGGATGGCAAGCTCATCCAGCCCAGCGCACAGCCTGGTGACCTCAAGTTCGAGGATGCCAACGGTGACGGCAAGATCGACTCAGCAGACCGCGTATACCAGGGCAACGCAACTCCTGACTGGACCTACTCAATCAACGCAGGATTCAGCTGGAAGGGCCTCTCATTCGGCATGCAGCTCTACGGTGTTCAGGGTGCAAAGGCAGCTTACGTCGGCAAGTACTCTATCCTCGGTGACGTAGAGGGTAACTTCAACCGCTCTAACGAGATCCTCAACTCATGGACAGAGGACAACAGACACACCAACATCCCTCGTCTTAGCAGAACCGATCCCAACTCTAACTTCAGCACACCTTCTACATGGTACCTCGAGGATGCTTCATTCCTCCGTATCAAGAATGTGACTGTAGGTTACGACCTTACCCGCGTCCTCAACAAGATGAGCCACTTCGAGCAGCGCGGAAGCTCTCTCGAGGTTTACTTCAGTGGTGAGAACCTCTTCACCTTCACCAAGTACTCAGGTATGGATCCTGAATGCGGTGGCTGGGACGCTCTCAAATACCCTGTTAACCGCGTGCTCTCACTCGGTGTCAAACTTACTTACTAATCAGGAGGAATTACAATATGAAAAAAATACTTGTTTTTGCAATTGCTCTCACAGCACTTTCACTTTCTTCCTGCAAGTCATTCCTGGATGTAAAGCCCGAGGGAACTCCTACAGCTGATACATACTTCACGAATGACGCTCAGGCTGAAAATGCTATCAAGGCTATCTACGGTCCTTTCTACGATGGAGATGACGCCTACGGACGTGAAATCTATTGGGAACAGTGCGCCGGCAACATGATGGTTCCTGGACGTACCCGTGGTTACAGCGGACTCTTCACCCTCAACTACGATGGTGACTTCGATCCTCTCAAGAACGTTTGGAACTGCTTCACAAAACTCAGCGCCAGAGCTAACTGGATCATCGATGCTCTTCTCGAAAAGCAGAAGGTTACCCCTCTTACCGAAGTCGAGAGCAGAAGCCTCGGTGAGGCATACTTCATGAGAGCTTTCTTCCACTTCACACTTGCATACCGTTATGGTTGCGGAACTCAGGGTATCCCTGCAGTAAAGTGGGAGCAGGTTCGTGAGGAGACCGGTTCTGTTTACAACTATCAGATCCCTCCCCAGCAGGCTACCGTAATGGACAACTACAAGATGATCATCGAGGACTTCGATGCTGCACTTCCTCTCATCAAGAGCGTGAACGACTATGACAAGGACAATGTCGGTCGTGCCTGCAAGGAGGCTGCCGTTGCCATGAAGGCTCGTGTATACTCTTACTGGGCAACTTGGGACAAGTCAAAGTGGAGCGATGTCAAAGCTTGCGTTGACGAACTCGAGACCACATACAAGAGGGATCTTCTTCCTTCATACTCTGAGATCTTCTCTGAGGAGTTCACAAACTGGTTCGGTCCTGAGTACTGCTTCTCTATCCCTTCTACCGGTGGTGTAGGTGCTGTTCGTGCCGGTGTCGAGTTCACAGGTGCATGCCTTGAGAACAAGGGCTGGGGCGTCTACAACGGTTGGGGTCAGTTCAAGCCCACCCTTGACGCTTACGAGGAACTTGCAAAGGATAACATCAAGGGTGAAAGGAACGAGCGCCTTACCAGGTCTATCCTCGAGTATGGTGACGAATTCGTATTCCCTACCGCTTCAGACCTCAAGGAAGTCAAGACTTGGAGATTCTACTCAGAGTCTGACGTTGAGACCGGATTCCAGATCAACAAGTACATGCCCGCATTCGCACATGCTGACTTCATCAATGCAGGTTATGTAAACGAGTCAGGTGGTGGCTGGCCTACAACACGTACCAACTTCACCATCATCCGCTTCGCTGACTGTCTCCTTCTCCGTGCAGAGGCCAACCTCCATCTCGGAAACGCTGACGCAGCAAAGGCTGACATCAACAGAGTACGCGAGCGTTCACACCTCGAGCCTGTAACAAAGGTTTCATGGGAGAACATCTATCACGAGCGTTATGCAGAGCTTGCATTCGAGCCTGTTTGCGACCACCTCGGAGACCTCAAGCGCTGGGCTGTCAGCGGTGAGCCTGAGATCAAGGCTATCGCTATCAAGGAGCTCGAGTCACATCCTAGGGCACGTCACTACTCAGGTACTCTTCCTGACGGAACATTCAAGGAGGGCTATCGTGGAGATCCCGATGGAACATGGGAACCCGGACCTTATCTTGACTTCCAGTCACCCGCACCTGTATGGGCTGATTACAAGATCTGCTTCCCTTATCCTTCAGACGAAATCACAAAGGCAGCAGGTGCTCTCAAGCAGAACCCTGGCTATTAATAGTTGATTATTCGGAACAATTAAGAATATAATTGTAAGATGAAAAAAGTATTATTCGCAATAATGGGGATCGGACTCCTGTTCGCTTCATGTACCAAGAACCATATTCCTGAGATTGAGCAGAACCCCTACAGGATGATCATCCCTTACACTCCGGGAACAGTTGAAATGACAGTTCCGGGTGACCTCACCCCCGTGGGTGATTACAGCAGCTGGCTCATCATGAGCCAGAACGGTGGCAAGGCAACTTTCACCGTACGCAGAAACACTCAGAATCTCATCCGCCGTGCTGAATTCAAGATCGCAGGCAGCTCACAGCTCGCAATCATCAATCAGCGTGCGCATACTCTTGACGCAAATCTCACCCTCTCTCTTGCTTCACAGGGTCTCGGTTCAGCAACCGTAGCTCTCAACGTGGCATCAGAATTCATCGATGACTATGCAGGATGGGGTGTCATCTACGGCAAGGAATCCGATATGGCAAAGGGTACCAAGGTTGCACAGACCGGTGCTCCCGTACTCGGAAAGAACCTCGGTACCGTTACCGGACTTGAGGACGGCGTTGACTACTACTTCTGGGCTTATGCAGAGAGCACCGAGGGTGACCTCCTTTACAGTAACATGCTTGCTGTAATGCCTCCTGTATATGTTAAGGCTGGCGAAGACTTCTATGCTGCATTCAAGGCTGCCAAGGAGTATCAGGAAATACGCGTGGAAGGTGGTGCTGTCTTGACCAAGACCATCGAGTTCACAAATGACTGCAAGAACAAGGTTGTCTCAGGTGGTTGGAACTCAGACTTCACCGAGCAGAGCATGGACAACCTCACAGTGCTTGACCTCTCAAAGGCAGGTTACGGTGTTACCTGTACAGGTGCTGCCGGTGCAATGGAGGCTCTCGATGGCTCAGCAGAGATCTCTTACTTCGAGATCAAGAACTGCAAGGGTGACCACGGTTCTGCAATCCGCGCTTGCGGCGGCCCTGTAACAGTTCATCACTGCTATGTTCACGACAACGAGGCTGAGAAGGGTGCCATCGGTACCAACGAAGGTGGTTACAAGACAACCCTGACCGTTTACAACTGTATCGTTTCCGACAACATTGGAACAGGTCATGGTGCTGCATTCGGATTCGGTGAGGGCAAGTCAGACACAGAGCCTGTAACTGCTACTCTCGTAAACAACCTCATCGTTGACAACGTTTCTACCAAGAAGGACGGTTACTGCTCAACATTCATCTGCTACAACCAGACAATTCTTGTTCTCGCTAACAACACCATCGTTGGCAACAAGAACTGGGCAGAGTACGGTGGACCTTACCCTGGACAGAACCTCCGTGGCGATGTTGCTTCATGCTTCGTCAACAACATCATGGTTGGTAACATGACATCTCCTTGTACACATGAATCTGATGTGCCCGTATACGAGCGTCAGGAGAAGTTCTTCAGCATGGGTGGCGGCGCAGGTACTCTCGCCAACAACATGATTGAAGGTGTAGTAAATGATGCAGCAAACGCTACCATCCAGGATCAGATCGACATGCCTCTCGGCTTCGACCTCAGCACTGTCCTCACTTCAGACTACAAGCCTCTCGGCAAGGCTCTCGGTGCAGGTACACTTGCTGAAATCACATACAACAGCAAGAAGGCTGACATGAAGGGTCCCTTCAAGGTTAACATGAAGTCACTCCTCGAGACCTACAACACCGACCTCGCAGGCAACGCCCGCGTAGTCAACGGAAAGGTTGATCTCGGATGCTACCAGGCACAGTAATCGTACCTCAATAATTTCCAACAGGGTGGCCAAAAGCCACCCTGTTTTTTTGTTCTTAAATTGCAGTATTCTTGTTATCTTTGTATGATATATACAAAGTTAATGATGAAAAAGCCATTTATTGCCCTGGCCGCAACAGCTGCCATCGTATTTGCCTGCAAACCTGCAGAAAAGAGCCCCATCGACTTCGTCGACCCGTTCATCGGAACGGGCTTCCACGGTCACACCTACCCCGGCGCCACCACTCCCTTCGGAGCAGTACAGCTGAGCCCCGACAACTATCGCGGAGTCTGGGACGCATGTTCGGGATACCACTACGACCGAGACTCGATCATAGGCTTCTCACACAACCACCTCAGCGGCACAGGATGTGCCGACCTTGCCGACATCCTCTTCCACCCCACATCGAAGGAAGTGGACCTCAGCCGTGAGGGCGACATCTACGAGCACCTCAAATACAGCCACAAGGACGAGAGCGCAACTCCCGGATACTATTCCGTATTCTTCAGGAACGAAGGCATCCAGGCTGAGCTCACAGCCACAACACACACAGGCTGGCACCGCTACGCATGGACCAAGGGCAAGCCCCACACGCTCATCATCGACATGAACCACGGCATCACCGACGAGACCATCCACGAGGTGGAGCTCTTCCAGTCCGCACCTGACGAGGTCTGCGGAATGCGCCGTACAACAGCGTGGGTTCCTGACGAGTACATCTACTTCGTAGCCCAGTTCAACCAGGAATTCGACTCTGTTCAGTACGTTGACGACCACAAGTTCGCCGAGGCAGCCCAGGCATGCACAAGCAACAACCGCCAGATAATCCTCAAATTCAAGGACGGAGAAGGCCAGGTGGTTGCAAAGGTGGGCGTATCACAGGTATCATACGAAAATGCAAGGCACAACCTCGACCTCGAGGGAGGCTCGTATGTATTCGACTTCGACGGAGTCTGCCGCGACGCCAAGGCCGAATGGGCAAGCCTGCTCGGCAACGTCCAGGTAGAAGGAGGCACCAGAGCACAGAAGAGGTCATTCTACACAGCCCTCTACCATACGGCCGTCGTGCCCAACACCACTTCCGACCTGGGCGGATACTTCCGCCGCAACAACGGCCAGGTAGCCCGCGCCGGCTTCGGCAAGACATATTCGACCCTTTCTCTGTGGGACACTTTCCGCGCATGGCTGCCCCTCTCTTCACTGATCTATCCCCAGCAGCTGCACGACATCGTATTCAGCTGCCTCGACATGTACAATGCAACCGGGGAGCTTCCCATCTGGCCCCTCGCTTCAGGTGAGACCGACTGCATGATCGGCTACCACAGCGTACCTTTCATCGTTGACGCATGCTTCAAGGGAATAGTTCCCGAGATCGACCCCGAGTACGCTCTCGAGGCAATGGTCGAGTCGTCAAACAAGAACGCAAAGGGTTCAAACTACTACAAGGACCTCTACTACATACCCGCGAACAAGGTGCGCGAGGCCGTTTCCGCCGCTTTGGAGTACGCCTACGACGACTGGTGCATCGCCAAGTTCGCCGAATTCCTGGGCAAGGCTGACATAGCAGCCGAGTACTACAAGAGGGCCCAGAGCTTCCAGTATGTATTCGACGGCAGCACAGGATTCATGCGCGGCCGCAACCTCGACGGCAGCATGGTAGAGCCTTTCAACCCCGTTGAGACCAGCCGCGAGTACACCGAGGCCAACGCATGGCAGTACAGGTTCTTCACTCCTCAGGACTTCAAGGGCCTGGGCGACCTTCTCGGCGGCGAGGAGCAGTTCATCGCTGCTCTCGACAGCATCTTCACCGTCTCTTCCGAGACTGCGGGACACGTGAGCGACATGACAGGCTTCGTAGGCCAATACGTGCACGGCAACGAGCCCAGCCACCATATCACCTACATCTACAACTGGCTCGGACAGCCCTGGAAGACCCAGGAGCTTACCCGCAGAATGCTCAATGAGATGTACCAGGACACCCCCGAGGGCATTTCCGGCAATGAGGACTGCGGACAGATGAGCGCATGGTACATAATGTCGGCTCTCGGCCTATATGAGGTTTGTCCCGGAAGCCTGGAATACACATTGACCAGTCCTCTGTTCGAGTCTGCTACCATCAATATGCCCTCCGGCAGAAAGCTCACCATTACCGCCAACGATCCCGCACACAATCCCTACATCCAGAGCGTGGAGCTCAACGGAAGGACCATCGACAAGGCATACGTCACCTACGCTCAGCTTCTTGAGGGCGGCGAGCTGAAGTTCAACCTCGGCAAACAGCCCAACAAGGAACTCTGGACAGCAAAGGAGGCACGTCCCGCTTCGATCACCACCGACGAGAATCCCCTCATCTCACCTGTATGGTACACAGTCGAGGGCGGCAGGATCGACCTCTTCCTCGAGCATCTCACGATGACTCTCGGTTCACGCACCGAGGGCACCGAAATACACTACACTGTCGATGGCAGCGAGCCCACACTCTCTTCGCCTCTCTACACCGCTCCTTTCACAATGACCGAGACCACCACAGTGCGCGCAAAGGCATTCAAGGACGGCAGGGAGAGCATCGAGTTCAAGACCACCGCGCAGAAGTGCCACTACATCGAGCCCACAGCTGGCAAGTTCACACAGAATGGCGTGAACTACAAGTACTACACCGGCGACTTCTCATGCACCGACGACATCCTCAAGCTCGGCACCTTCGTGAAGGAAGGAACCCTTGAGTATCCGGTACTTGACCCTGCAGAGCAGGAAGACTACTACGGACTCATCTACACCGGCTACCTGAACATACCTTCAACCGGTGTATGGAAGTTCGGTCTCCTCTGCGACGACGGCGGTCTTCTCCAGATCGACGGCAGGGACGCAGTCGACAACGACGGCACCCACTCAGCAACCATGATGAGAGGATTCATTCCTCTCGAGGCCGGCATCCACCCCTTCACTCTCAAGTACATCGAGAGCTATGAAGGAGAGGAGCTCTCAATATACTGGGAGCGTGACGGCAAATGGGAAATCATACCTGCAGAGAACTTCTTCATCAAATGATGAGAAGTTCTCTGGCACCACATAATTGAACTTATTTCAAGTAGTCAGAGGGGGCAACCCCTTTGACGCTTTTGAAGATCCTTGAAATATTCTTGATATCTCCGAAACCGAGGTCGAATGCAGCTTCGGACACGGTCATTCCGTTCTTCAGAAGTTCGGCCATCTTCTCCACCCTCACATTCTTGATGTAGTTGTAGATTGATGTACCCATCCTGCTGCGGAATCTGACCTCAAGCAGCCGCCTGGAAAGAGGCACCTGTGCAACGATGTCATCGACAGACAGCTTCTGATTGAGGTTTTCGTGGATATACTTGAGAACACGCGCAATATACGGGTCATCGTTGACGAATATGTCAGACGACTGACGGGTGATGACGTTGCCGAGCTTCACGTAGATGTTGTCAACCGGGTATCCGGGATTGGCAATCATCTCGGAAATCATCTTTGCGACCTTGAAACCTGCCTTCTCGACATCCTGGTCGATGGACGACAGGTTGGGGTACGAAAGCTTGCAGATCGGTTCGTCATTGTCGACACCCAGCACAGCAATGTCTTCGGGAATTCTGAACGAAGCCCTGGGGTTGTTGACCCGGGCAGTCTGGCAGAATTCGGTAATGTAGCAGGCCCAGCTGTCATCGCAGGCCATGATTGCAACGGGTTTGGGCAGGTAACTCAGCCATAGCTCGAGTTCATCCATGTCGTAGCCCCAGATGCCGTTTCCGTTCACGAGAAGTGACGACACCATCGCATCAGGGCGCGCTTGCTTGACCGTTTCCCTGAAGCCCTCGCAACGTTCCTCGGAAAAGACCACATCCTTGGGGCCATAGAAGGCGAAGCTGTTGAATCCCTTCTTCAGGAAATACTCGGCGCCAAGCTTGCCGGCCTCGAAGTGATTGGCGGTGATGTTGGGGATGTCGATGAAGCGCTGCCTGAAGTCCTGTGCTATCACTATGATGCCGGCCTTCTTGAACAGGGTGATGTCATCGGAGTGGTCGAACTGGCCGATAATCGCATCAGCATGGGTTGAGACCGCGTACTCCACCAGGCCGGGTATGCCGACCTTCTCCTTCGTGGAGATGGGCAGACGGGACAGACTCCAGGCTTCATGCTCGTTTCTGGCGAATTCGGCAATGCCAAGGAGAAGTCTTCGGGCGTAAGCTTCCGCGAAGTCGGTCATCAGGATAATGCGTGCCATATTTCGGGATTTGAGGAATTACGGAACAAAAATAACATAAATCGGACAAATTGCCAATCATGGGAAAAATCTACACATTCGCTGCCATTGCAGCCCTGCTCTGCGGCCAGCTTTCCGCCCTGGCTCAGGATACAGAGAAAAAGGCTCTTGACCTCGACCTCAAGGTTGTCACCACCAACGTACGCTATGGTGCAGCCGATGACGGCGAGAACTGCTGGAACAACAGAAAAGACCTTTACGCTGCTGCCATCAAGGAGACGAAGGCAGACATCATCGGAACACAGGAGGCACTCAACTACCAGAAGAAGTTCCTCGACAGAAAGCTCAAGGGCTATGCATCCGTCGGAGTTGCACGCGAGGACGGCAAGGAGGACGGCGAGTATTCTGCCATCTTCTACCGCAAGGACCGTTTCAAGGCCATCGAGTGCGGCAACTTCTGGCTCAGCGAGACACCCGATGTCCCGAGTCTTGGCTGGGATGCTGCATGCATACGCATCGCATCATGGGCATTTCTCGAGGAGAAGGCAACGGGAAAGCGCTTCTTCTTTGTAAACACCCATCTCGACCATGTAGGTGCCGTTGCACGGCGCGAGGGCGTCAAGCTTCTTTGCAAGAAGGCAAAGGAAATCGGCGGTGACTGTCCGATGATCATCACAGGAGACTTCAACTCCGGAAAAGACTCCGACGACATCAGATACGTCAAGGAGCTCGGCCTTATCCATGCTTACGACATTGCTGCCGAGAAGAAGCTCAACCCTTCAAGCTACCATGGATACACCGACTACAGCGTGATCGCAAAGATGGTTCCCGCAAACAGGCAGCCGGACATCATCGACTACATATTCATCAGCCAGGGCAGCTGCTCATACTACGAGATGCTTCCTCAGAAGAGGAACGGGAAGTTCATCTCCGACCACTGCCCCGTCATGGCACAAATCAAACTCTGACATCCATGAAAAAAGTATTTGCATCGATAATCCTTGCAGCGTTGTGCGCAGGAGCGGCGGCACAGTCCGCATCAACATTCAAATGGGGCTCGGCTGACGTGAGATACATGCAGGACGGAACCATCTACACCGGCGGCGAGGCTGTTCCCGGCGCTCCCGTGGTCAAGGCTCCCGTTCTGGGTGGCTGGAAAGGCGAGCGCATCAACGCCCAGGCCATCTTCAAGGCAGGCCCCGAATCCGTCATCAGCGTAAGCGCAAGCGAACTCAGGTGCGGCAAGAGCGTAATCCCTGCAGAAAGCATCACATGCAGCGCTGTCGACTATGTGATTGCCGACTTCTATGGAATGATAGGCAAGGAAGTCTCATCCCAGCCCGACAGGCTGGTACCCGCCAGGAACTGGAAGGTCGGCGCGGGCAAGACCTGCCCTGTATGGATAGGGATAGACATTCCCCGCGACGCCGCTGCCGGCAGGTACTCAGGCAAAATAGTGCTGAAGGCAGGCGCTCAGGAATACTCCCTGCCCATCTCGGTCACCGTGGGCAAGCGCACGCTTCCCGCACCCGAGGACTGGAAGTTCCATCTCGACCTCTGGCAGAACCCCTATGCAGTGGCACGCTGGTTCGATGTTCCCCTCTGGAGTGAGGAGCACTTCGCAGCGATGCGCCCCATCTTCGAGCGCTATGCCCAGGCTGGCGGCAAGGTCATCACCGCATCCATCATCCAGCATCCCTGGAACTGCCAGACCTACGACCCCTTCGAGGACATGGTCGCAAAGATCAAGAACCTCGACGGAAGCTGGACCTACGACTACAGCGTGTTCGACAAGTGGATCGAGTTCATGTTCTCCTGCGGGGTGACCGAACAGATCGGCTGCTACACCATCGTTCCCTGGGGATACAGATTCGCATACATCGACATAGCCTCCGCATCGGTCAAGAGTTTCAGCAGCACGCCCGGCGAGAAGGAATACGAAGACTACATCCTTCCCTTCCTTACCGACTTCGCAAAGCATCTGCACGAGAAAGGCTGGTTCCAGAAGACCTGCATAGCAATGGACGAAAGGCCTGCAGAACAGATGATTGCAGCCCGCGACATCGTCCGCAAGGCAGACCCTCACTTCAAGATCGAAGGCGCTGTGAACTACTCTCCCGACATTGCCGACATCATGTACGACATAGCTGTCGGGTATGAGCACTCCAAGACCATGACCGGGCAGGACATCATGCGCCGCAGTGCAGAAGGCGCCTTCACCAACCTCTATACCTGCTGCGGCCCCGAGCATCCGAACACCTTCACCTTCTCTCCCCTGGCTGAATCCGAGTACATCGGCATCGCATGTGCTGCGCGCCAGTTCAGCGGCTACCTCCGCTGGGCACTCAACAGCTGGCCTGAGAACCCGCACAAGGACTCCCGCTTCGGCGGCTGGGTCAGCGGCGACACCTGGCTTCTCTATCCGGAGGGCAGCAGCCTTCGCTTCGAGCGTCTGCGCCAGGGCATTCAGGACTACGAGAAGGTCCGCATAATACGCGAGGAATACAATATGCCCAACACTCAGAAACTTGAAAAGGCCCTCGAGCCGTTCAAGACCGTCGTGACAGACGAATCCATCGACGCTGCGGCCGCTGTCAAGAACTTCACCAGCGTAATCAACAAGCTCTAGAGATGAGAAGAGCCATCCTGACCGCAATCCTGGCCGTGCTGATTCCGTTTTCCTGCGCTTTTGCGCATGAAATCAGATTCGACAGGACCGAATGGGACTTCGGCACCGTCAGCAACGACGACGGCACCGTGTTCCACACGTTCGAGATAACCAACAGCTCGGACCAGGACTTCCGCATCGGCGGGCTTGTCACCAGCTGCAGCTGCGTGAGCGCCTACATCGGGCGCGTCAGCATCAAGGCCGGCGAGACCGTGAAGCTGAAGGTCAGCGTTAAGGCCGGAGGATACGGCCCGAAGGAGTACTACGTGATACTCTTCGACACCGACGAAAGGAAAGTTGAAAGGATAAGACTGAAGATCAACCATATATGAAGAAATTGATCATACTGGCAGCAGCTCTGCTTGCCTTCACTGTATGCGGCGGCAGCAACACCCCAGACCGCATCGAGATAATAAGCGAAGACGGCAGCGTCACCACAGCCCAGAAACACGGCAGAACCTTTACCGCGGGCGACGTCACCGTCAGATTCACAAAGAAGGACGGCGGCATGGCAGCCACACTCAAGGCACCCGGCACCAAGGTCAAGTACGTGAAGGCCTGGTGGAAAGGCGGCACCAGCAGGAACGCCCTGTACCTCGGCGACCACTGGGAGCGCACCTACGGCGACCTCGGCTGGCGCAGGCTCGACTCCACCCGCACCATGCCCTGGTACTTCATCTCGGCTGAGCAGCCTGAGCGTCTGCTCGGCGGAGCTGTGGCCGCCCGTGGCCGCATGAACGGGAGGGATGAGCGAAGCGAAGCTCCGCAGGGCAGATGCACCGGCTGCGGCGTAATGACCGGATGCAACAGCTTCTGCTCCTGGAATGTGGATGAACAGGGAATCAGCCTCACAATGGACGTGCGCAGCGGCTCCCACGGCATCGACCTCGGCACACGCACGCTCGAGATGGCAACCATACTCTTCTTCAAGGGCAGGAAAGGCGAAAGCGCCTTCGACGCCCTGCACCGCTTCTGCAAGCTCATGTGCCCCAACCCCAAGCTTCCCGAAAAGCCCGTATACGGCGTGAACGACTGGTACTTTGCCTATGGCAGGAACAGCGAGGAGCTCATCACCAAGGTATCAGGGATCATCTCCGAGCTCGTTCCCGAAACCGACAACAAGCCGTACTTCGTGATCGACGACGGCTGGGCGATGTACAGTTTCCAGGATGACCCGGGATTCGAGGGCAAGGGCGGATTCATCGAGTCAAACGCGAAGTTCCCCGACATGAAGAGGATGGCCGACAAGATACGCCAGGCCGGATTCAGACCCGGTCTGTGGATGCGTCCGCTCTCTGCATGGAAGGGCTGCGACGAGAGTCTGCTCATGCCGGCGTTCAATCCTTCCGAGTGCGACCGCTACTTCGACCCTACAGTCCCCGAAGTGCGCGAATACATCCGCAAGTGCTTCGAGACCTACCACGAGTGGGGATATGAGATGGTCAAGCACGACTTCTCCACCGTCGACATCTTCCAGAGATGGGGTAACAGCATGATGGACAATGGCGACATCACCTTGGGCGACTGGCAGTTCCACGACACCACCCTTACCAATGCCGAGGTGGTTCTGCAGTTCTACCGCGACATACGCGAGGCTGCCGGAGACATCTGCATCATTGGCTGCAACACCGTTTCACACCTCAGCGCAGGCCTGTTCGAACTTCAGAGAACGGGCAACGATACCAGCGGACGCGCCTGGGGTCCCACGGTTCACAACGGAGTCAACACCCTTACGGCAAGGTCGGCACAGCACAACGCATTCTATTCCGTGGATGCCGACTGCGTGGGCATAACCACCGCTGTCGACTGGGACCACACAAAGCGCTGGCTTGACCTCTGCGCAGGCAGCGGCACCGCCCTCTTCATCTCTCCCCAGCCAGAAGCCATAGGCGAGGAGCAGCGCGCGGCCATACGTGAGGCATTCACGATCGCCGCACAGGAGAACCCCATAGGAGAGCCCCTGGACTGGATGCAGACCGACTGGGCCACAAGATGGAAACTCCTTGGAAAAGAAGTTGTATTCGATTGGAAATAATTCATCAACAAATATTTATGAAAAAACTGGCAACCATTGCAGTTGCAGTCCTGGCACTTGCATCCTGCGCTCCCAAACAGCCCGCAACAGTGGCTGAGTACGAGTATCCCTTCCAGAATCCGGCTCTCCCGATCGACGAGAGAGTGGAAAACATCATCTCCCTTCTCACCCTCGAGGAGAAGGCCGGCCTTCTTCAGGACGGCACAATCTCCATCGACAGACTCGGGATTCCCGCATACTTCTGGTGGTCAGAGGCATGCCACGGCATCACCGGTGACGGCGTGACCGTATTCCCCCAGTCCATCGGACTGGCTGCAAGCTTCGACGAGGCTCAGCAGCTCGAGATCTACAAGGCAGTCTCAGACGAGGCCCGCGCAAAGTGGAACATGACCGAGCCCGTATTCAACAAGACCCATGCAAACTGCAACGGATGGTCACACGGCCTTTCATTCTGGTGCCCGAACGTGAACATCTTCCGTGATCCCCGCTGGGGACGCGGCCAGGAGACCTGCGGCGAGGACCCGTTCCTTGCAGGCGTGATGGGTACCGCTACCGTGAAGGGCATGCAGGGCGACGACCCCAAGTACTTCAAGACCATCGCCTGCGGAAAGCACTTTGCAGTGCACAGCGGTCCTGAGTCAAAACGCCACATATTCGACGCACACGTATCTGCACGCGACCTCTGGGAGACCTACCTTCCCGCATTCCGCATGCTCGTCAAGGACGGACACGTCCAGCAGGTCATGGGTGCTTACCAGCGTTTCGAGGGCGTTCCCTGCAACGCCAGCGACAAGCTCCTCGGCGAAATCCTTCGCGGCAAGTGGAACTATGACGGAGTGGTCGTTTCAGACTGCGGCGCCATCGACAACTTCTATGTAAAGGGCCGTCACGAGACACACCCCGACGCTGCATCAGCTTCCGCAGCAGCCATCCTGGCCGGCTGCGACATCGAATGCGGCGACAACTTCCAGGATTATCTTCCCGAGGCCGTGAAGCGCGGCCTTCTCACCGAGGAGGACATCAACTGCACTCTGCGCAGAACCTTCAGGGAGCTCTTCAAACTCGGCATCTTCGACCCCGCAGAGGGCAATCCCTGGAAGGACTTCGGTCCCGAGGTGATCAGCAGCGAGAAGAATGCTGAAATCGCCCACGAGGCAGCGCGCAAGACCATGGTGCTCCTCAAGAACGAGGGCGCAGTGCTTCCTCTCAAGGCAGGTCTCAAGAAGATTGCGGTCGTAGGCCCCAATGCTGACAATACCTACATGCAGCTCGGCAACTACAGCGGCACCCCCACCGATGAGCACACGCTCTCCATCGTCGACGCCATCCGCAAGCAGGCAGGTGACGCAGAGGTATTCTACTGCAAGGCATGCAACCACGTGACCGAAGAGACCGAGGGCAATGTCGACCTCGCCCAGCTCAGCGCAGACGTGGCTGACTCTGACGTCATCATCGTGGTCACCGGCCTTACCGCAAGTCTCGAGGGTGAGGAGATGGAAGTTCCTTATGAAGGCTTCTGCGGAGGCGACCGTACCAGGATCGAGCTCCCCTCAATCCAGCAGGACCTCGTGAAGGCAATGCATGCCACAGGCAAGCCCGTTGTTGTCGTGAACTGCTCCGGCTCGGCAATAGCATTCGGCGGTATCGAGGATCAGTATGACGCTCTCGTGCAGGCATGGTACGGCGGACAGGCAGCAGGTCTCGCAGTTGCAGACGTGCTCTTCGGCAAGTACAACCCTGCCGGCAGACTGCCTCTCACCTTCTACGCGTCAACCGACCAGCTCGGCGACTTCGAGGACTACGGCATGAAGGGCAAGACCTACCGCTACTTCGAAGGCAAGCCCCTCTACGCTTTCGGCTACGGTCTGAGCTACACCACCTTCGAGTACGGCAAGGCAAAGGTCAAGGGCGCAAAGCACGTCATCACCATCCCTGTGACCAACACAGGTTCTGTTGATGGCGACGAGGTCGTTCAGGTCTACATCAAGGCTCTCGACGACCCTGATGCACCCATCAAGACCCTCAAGGGATTCAAGCGCGTGAACATTCCCGCAGGCGCAACAGTCAAGGTTAAGATCGAACTTGGCGACCGCGCATTCGAGTACTATGACGCAGCCGCCGATGACCTTTCAGTCAAGAGCGGACGCTACGAGATACTCTACGGTTCTTCATCAAATGATGAGGACCTCCAGTCAATCTCTCTGACAATCTAGGAAAGCAACCTCTCACTTCGAGAGCGAATAAGGTGCAGCGTCTTTGGCGGTGCACCTTTCTTTGTTGGGTTCGGGGCCCATCACGAAGTGCAGTTCGCCTCCGGCCATGATCTCCGAGTGGTCTATCCAGTTGCGCTCGAAAGGCTGGCCGTTCAGGGTGGCCGACTGGATGTAGACGTTCTCCCTGGAGTTGTTCTCCGCCACGATGGTGAATGTATTCCCGTTCTCGAGGGAGATGACGGCCTTCCCGAACAGGGGGCTGCCTATGGCATACTGGCTGGTGCCGGGTGTAACCGAATACAGGCCGAGGGCGCTCATGACGTACCACGACGACATGGATCCCTGGTCCTCGTCGCCGGGATAGCCCTTGGGGCCTGGATTGTACACCTTGTCCATTATCTGCCTTGCACGCAACTGGGTCTTCCAAGGCTGACCTGCATAGTCATACAGGTAGGCCAGATGATGGATGGGCTGGTTGCCATGCTCGTACTGCCCAAGGCCTGCGGCAACCATCTCGACCATCTCGTTGTAGACGTCATCGTAGAAGCCGAGGTCGATGATTGCAGGGAAATCGAAGACCATGTCGATATGGCGGCAGAATCTTTCGTCGCTTCCATACAGATCGACAAGTCCCTGTATATCATGGAATACCGACCAGTTGTAATGGAAGGCATTGCCCTCGATGAACGGGCCTCCCCATGCAGTGGGGCGGAAGTCCGGGGTCCACTGCCCGTCCGCTCCCCTGCCCCGCATGAATCCCGTCTCGGGGTCGAACACGTTGCGGTAGTTGTACATGGTCCGCTCGAAGCGTGCGGCCATCTCCTCATTGCCTGTGGCCTTTGCCAGAGTCCAGGCGCACCAGTCGTCGTAGGCGCTCTCAAGCGTGATGGCCGTGCCGTATTCCTGCTCCGGATAAGGGACATAGCCCAGCTCGTTGTATTCGCGTCCGCCGGGCCGGCCGTACGACAGGCGGTGGGCCCTGCCCGTGCTGACGTCCCTGTCGATGTCCTTGCAGTAGGCCTCCAGGGCAAGCGCAGGGTCGAACGAGCGTATCCCCTTGGCCCAGGCGTCGGCAAGCAGGCTGATGGCGTGATTGCCTATCATTCCGAAAGTCTCCGTCAGGAAGGGCCATGAAGGCAGGTAGCCCCTGTTCCTGTATGAATCGAGCATCGCCTCCACGTAACGGCTCTCCCTTTCGGGGAAGAGGATGTTGAACAGAGGGAACTGCGAGCGGAAGGCATCCCAGTACCCTATGTCGTTGAAGGCGTAGCCCTTGTTCACCGTGCGGGGATTCAGGGTGCTGTTGACGGGATTGCCGTCGGCGTCGGTTTCATAGTAGTCGCGGGGGAAGAGGCAGGCATGATACAGGCAGGCGTAGAAGGTGCGCAGCTGCTCGTCGGTGCCGCCTTCGACGGCAATGCGGCCAAGAAGGCTGTTCCAGGCCCTGGCACCTTTGGCGCGGGTGACGTCGATGCCGGAGTCCGGGCCTATCTCTGTATCGAGGTTCCTTGCGGCCTGAGCCTCATCGATGTATGACGTTGCGACCTTGGCCTGCACGGCAGCGCCCTGCGGGAACTCGAGATATGCTCCGCATGCGGGGCCGCTGATGGAATCCGCTCCCGCATGGATCTCGGCGGGAAGCAGCTCGGCGTTTCCCTGGATGGCACGCTCCAGAATGCCCGGAGTGGTGTATTTCACCATTTTGCGGGGATTGGGGTCCCGCCAGGTGCCATAGGACACGAAAGGCTGGTCGAAGCGCAGCTCATACCAGGCGTACAGGACTTTGTCGAAGCACTTCACGGTGCCGTTCACGGGATCGATGAAGAGTTCGCAGTTGAAGAAGGCCACGGGATCGACCACAAGATATGAAGCGGACCCTTCGGGGAAGCTGAAGCGGAAATGGCAGGAGTGTGCGGCCGGTGCCATCTCGGTCTTTATGCCGTTGTCGAATGTGACACTGTAGAAATGGGGCATGGCAAGCTCGCTGTCGTGGGAGAAGCGCGCTCCCCTGTTTTGGGAAAGCGGCTCAAGGTTCCCTGTTTCCGGAAAGAGCGAGAGCATTGCATAGTCCCTGGTCCACGGGCTGCACTGGTGCGACTGGGTGAAGGCGCGTATCTCTCCGGCCTGGTAGGTGTACTTCCATCCGTCGAACTGCTCACCGGTCTGCGGCGACCACAGATGCTCTCCGAACGGAAGCCCGGTTGCCGGATAGGTATTGCCGCAGCTCATCACGAAGCAGGATTCGGTGCCGATTCTGGTATCGACAAGGCTCGTATAATCGGTGACGCGGTTGCATGAGGCAAGGATGAGGGCCGATGCCAGGAGAATGCGGTGCAGTTTCATATCTTCAAGGTGAATTTTCACAAATTTAGCATAAAAATCCGTACCTTTACGGCTCATTTCTAAAGAATACCTTATGTCTGAAATCATCAAGAAATTGTTCATCGCAGCCACCGTCCTTGCGGCTGCGGCATGCACCGGCAGGACACAGGACCCGTCAGAAACGGTCAGAATGAAGTTCAATGAAGACGGAACATTCAAAATCCTGCAGGTCACTGACGTCCATGTGGACTGGGACTGCCCGGAAGAATATGAGAAAGTATACAACCAGCTCTGCGACATGCTCGACTCCGGCAGGCCTGACCTCGCCGTGCTGACAGGAGATATAGTCACCGAATCGGCCGGAGGGGAGACACCTTGGGAGAAGTACCTGGTTCCCTTTGACGAACGCAAAGTCCCGTTCGTGCTGACATTCGGCAACCACGACCGCGAGAATGTATTGATGGACACCCGTATGGCTGAGCTTGTCAAGGCCCACCCTTCATGCGCCAACATCCTGAAAGACGGATACATAGACGACAACGCGGTCGAAATCATGTCCTCTGACGGCTCCAAGGTGGCGGCTGTGGTCTATGTCATGGACTCCGGCGACTATTCGGTCATCCCCGGGATAGGCAACTACGGATGGATAGCCCCGAGCCAGATGCGCTGGTACGATCAGCTCAGCAAGGCATACAGAAAGGCCAACGCAGGCTGTCCCGTGCCTTCCTACATGTTCATGCACATTCCCTTCAACGAATTCAACGAGGCCTGGGAGACCGGCTGCGAGATCGGGGACCGCGGAGAAAGGGAATGCCCCGGCACCCTGAATTCCGGAATGCTGGCCCTCATCAAGGCAAATGCCGATGTGCATGGTGTCTTCGTCGGCCATGACCATGACAATGACTATGTTGCTGACGCATACGGGGTCGGCATGGTGTACGGGCGCTTCAGCGGAGGCGCGACGACGAGCACGCACTCCAAGACCGGCATGCGCTTCATCGAGCTCAAGCAGGGAGACTACGGCTTCCATACCTGGGTACGCGAACGCAATGGGGACATCACCATGGACCATTGCTACAATCCCGGAATCGACTATTCGCTGCACAAGGCATGCAAGGCCGAGGGCAGGCAGAACGGGGCCCTGCTCGGATGGTACGACGGCGCCGAAAGCCTTGAGGCGATGTATGGCATGGAAGTGGAGAAGGAGATCGTACCTATGCCACGCCACGAGTGCCGCCACTTCGACGGCCCGCACGGATTCTCATACGAATCGTTCATCTACATTCCCGAAACCGGACTGTGGCGCTTCCGTACGGGCGAACGCAGAAACGGCTGCATCAAGATCGACGACGTGGTCCTTGCCACGGACTATGACACCAACGTGACCGATATCAACCTCGAGAAGGGATTCCACAAACTCGATGCAAAGGCATGGGTCAAAGGCCCTCGCAGCGATTTCAAACTCACATGGATGCCACCTTCATCGGACCGGCTCCGGGATGTTCCTGAAGAGTATTTCTTTGTGAAGTAAATTTTCAAAAAAAATCGCTGGTTCCTGTTCGGGAATCAGCGATTTTTTCTTAATTTCGTACGATATTGCAAAATCACATCTAAAACTATATTCACATGGAATCAAAAGACATCTCCAGGAGATCATTCCTCAAGACCGGTTCTGCAGCAGCTCTCGGTCTCGCAGTAGCACCTTCCACACTCATGGGCAAGACCCCCAAGAAGAAGAAAGATGCAGCTCCCGCCCCCCTCAACCGCAAACTGAAACTTCTCGCAGTCGGCATCGGTGGCCGTGGCGCCTCTGACCTCAGGGAAATGGAGACCGAGGAATTCATCGGCCTTTGCGACGTTGACTGGAGCTATGCAATGCATGTTTTCGAAAGATATCCCAATGCAAAGAGATACAAGGACTACCGCGTGATGTTCGACGAGCTTCTCGACGAGGCTGACGGTGTTGTCATCGCAACCGCAGACCACACCCACGCTGTCATCGCAGCAGCAGCTCTCGCTGCCGGCAAGCACGTATATTGCGAGAAGCCCCTCACCCTTACCGTTTACGAGTCACGTCTTCTCACCAAACTCGCAAAGAAGGCAAACGTCGCTACCCAGATGGGTAACCAGGGCGCTTCAGGCGAGGGCGTAAGAAAGATCTGCGAGTGGATCTGGAACGGCGAGATCGGCGAGGTCACCAGAGTGGAGGCCTTCACCGACCGTCCCATCTGGCCCCAGGGTCTCAACCGTCCCGAGGTTGCCGATCCCATTCCTTCGACTCTCGACTGGGAGAACTTCGTAGGACCCGCTCCCATGCGTCCCTACAACAAGATCTACACACCTTGGAACTTCCGCGGCTGGTGGGACTTCGGTACCGGCGCTCTCGGCGACATGGCCTGCCATATCCTCCACCCCGTATTCAAGGGCCTCAACCTCAAGTACCCCATCAAGGTTCAGGGAAGCTCGACACTCCTTCTCACCGACTGCTGTCCTTCAGCCCAGACCGTGAAGTTCACCTTCCCCGCACGTGACAACATGCCCAAGGTTGCAATGCCCCAGGTGGATGTATACTGGTATGACGGCGGCATCAAGCCCGTTCGTCCCGAGGGTCTGCCTGCAGGCGTAGACCTCAACGATGCCGGCGGATGCGTCATCTTCTACGGTACAAAGGACACCCTCATCTGCGGTTGCTACGGCGTCAATCCCTACCTCCTTTCAGGACGCAACCCTGAGGTTCCCCACGTTCTCCGCGAAATCAAGACCTCTCACCAGCAGGACTGGATCCGTGCATGCAAGGAGGATCCTTCAGTACGCGTAAAGAGCGCATCAGACTTCAGCGAGGCTGGTCCTTTCAACGAGATGGTTGCAATGGGTGTGCTCGCAGTTCGTCTTCAGGACCTCAACCAGGAGCTCGAGTGGGACGGCGAGAAGATGGAGTTCACCAACATCCCTGCTGACGCAACTCTCCAGACCTGCATCAAGGACGGCTTCAAGATTGCTGACGGTCACCCTACATTCGACAAGGACTGGACAGAGCCCGTCAATGCAAACGCCTACGCAAAGAGCCTCATCAAGAAGGAATACCGCAAGGGCTGGTCACTTCCCGAAATGCCTCAGGACTAAGATATTGAATACATAAAGAATTAGAAAAATGAAAAAGACACTTGTACCCGTTGCAGCACTTGCGCTTGCACTCGCAGTTGCATCATGCGGCGGCAACAACAACAAGAAGGCCGCCGAGGAAGGCGGTGTCCCCGCCTACACAGTAGTGAACGCAGAGCAGGTTGACCTCTCAGGCTTCACCAAGGACGAGGACGGATTCATAGAGATTTTCGACGGCAAGACCTTCAATGGCTGGAGAGGATACGGCAAGGACCGCGTTCCTTCAAAGTGGGCCATCGTGGACGGCTGCATCACCTTCAACGGCACCGGCGGCGGTGAGGCTCAGGAAGGCGACGGCGGCGACATCATCTTCGCTCACAAGTTCAAGAACTTCATCTTCGAGTTCGAGTGGAAGGTCGAGAAGGCTGCCAACTCAGGCGTATTCTACCTTGCACAGGAGATCACCACAAAGAACGACAAGGGCGAGGACGAGTATGAGCCTATCTACATCTCATGCCCCGAGTATCAGATTCTCGACAACGAGAACCATCCTGATTCATTCCTCGGTGTCGACGGCAACCGCAAGTCAGCTTCCCTGTACGACATGATCCCTGCAAAGCCCCAGAACCAGCACCCCTACGGTGAGTGGAACAAGGGCAAGATCATGGTATTCCAGGGCACCGTTGTTCACTACCAGAACGACGAGAACGTCCTCGAGTATCACCTGTGGACCCCGCGCTGGACAGAGATGCTCCAGAACAGCAAGTTCAGCGAGGAGGCATGGCCTCTCGCATTCGAGCTTCTCAACAACTGCGGTGGCGAGAACCACGAGGGCTACCTCGGATTCCAGGATCACGGCGACGTTGTATGGTATCGTAACATCCGCGTAAAAGAGCTGTAGTCATGCGAAAGATAGCAATATTTGCAATTGCAGCAGCAGTACTGGCATCCTGCTCCGCACCCAAGGAGCAGGGCGCTGCCAAGAAGGAAATAGGCATCGAGCTCTATTCAGTCCGCAACCTCATCGGCAATCCCGACCTGTTCGCAAAGAACAGCGAGGCTACGCTCAAGGCCATCGCAAGCTACGGCTACACCTCCATCGAAGCTGCCTGCTATGGCGACGGCAAGCTCTACGGCCTTTCAGGCGAGGACTTCAAGACAGCCATCGAGGCCGGCGGCCTCAAGGTCCTCTCTTCACACGTGGTAAGATACCTCGAGGATGAGGAGATTGCAAAGCACGACTTCTCCGCTGCCATGGAATGGTGGAAACAGGCTATCGCCTGCCACAAGGCTGCCGGCATGAAGTACATGATCGCTCCCGGCATCAACATCCCCGAAAACCTCAAGGACCTCAAGGTAGTCTGCGACTACATGAATGAGATCGGCAAGCTCGTCAAGGAGAACGGAATGATGTTCGGCTACCACAACCACTCACATGAGTTCGAAGAGGTAGAGGGTATTCCCGCATACGACTTCATGGTACAGAACACCGATCCCGAGTACGTTTTCTACGAGATGGATGTATACTGGGCAGACAACGCACGCGTAAGCCCCGTGGAGTACTTCAAGAAGTATCCCGGACGCTTCACCTGCCTGCACATCAAGGACGTGGCTGAGGTTGGCCAGAGCGGCAAGGTCGGCTTTGACGCAATCTTCAGGAACTTCGACATCTCCGGCACAAAGGATATCGTTGTCGAGATGGAAGGCTCAAGCTACTCAGAGGAAGAGGGCGGCATCCTCCGCACCTGCAAGGAATCAGCCCAGTACCTCATCGATGCACCTTTCGTGAAGTAAAAAAGATTCACATATTCTATCAAGAATGAGGTCGACCTGGTCGGCCTCATTTTGTATTATGTGGGTTCATGGAATGAGCCTTGCCGTCAGGCTGCGCAGTGCATCCCGCTACGGGATATAGGACGGCCAGATATCCGGCATTTTCGTGGACAACATGTGCAACTTCTCCATAAAAACAGCGTTCACATGCCATTTTGCCCCTCATTCAAACAAATCTCCACAATCTGAAGGCTTTCATGGAACGCAGCGTACTCCACGCCACAATTTGACAGATTTCATGGCCGGCAAGCAAAAGAATCAGGTGAACGGAATATCAACAAAAGCATTTCAAAGGTAAAACAGAAAAGGAAACTGCTGATATATGGAGAGATATAGAAAAGTGATGTTGCGGGTAGTGGACTCACCGGGGATTCATCAGTATGTGATTACAACTGTAAACACCCTCACGACCTTCCGCTTCGCTCCATCCAGTCACTCCCTTTCGGTCGTGACAGCCGCTCACGAGGCCGCGGCAGCTCGTCTCGAACCCGAATTCGCTTGGTAGCACTGCTCCGCCTGACGGGTATGGCGTTTTTCGCATAAAGCCCAAATGCTGGCCAACCGGAAATATTGCGCCTTTGTGACAGGATTTTATGGCGGAAGATTTTGTAATTAGCTGATATATATATATATATTTACAAATTGCAAATTTTTGACCAAAAAATACAATGAAAATGAACAAAAAAGTTTATCAGTCACCGGAACTTGAAGTGATTGGTATCCGCGCAGAGAGCATCATCTGCGTTTCAGGAGAGGACGTAACAGTAACCAACCCTTGGGAGGGCAATACTGAACAGGATTGGTAATCGAAGGAGGAGAAATCATGAAGAAAATCATTATCGCATTCGCTGCTCTTGCAGCAGCATTCAGCCTTGTTTCATGCAACAAGGAACAGGCAGAGACACCTTCAACTGATCTCAAGCTCAACATCACCGTCAGCAACATCGACGGAGGAACCGACACCAAAGCCATCAAGACAGGCTGGAAAGCAGGAGACAAGCTGAACATCTGGTTCGACGAAACCGACCACACGAATCCCGATCTTGTCATCAAGTATGACGGCACAGAATGGAAGAAAGATGCCACAGCTGCAGTAACCGGCAAAAAGCCTGCTGCAAACGGCACTCTTGTTGTTCTCTACGAAGGCAACAATGATTGGAACTCATACACGCATACATCAGATTACATGTATCCCAAGACGGAGGCATACGCAGGTGCCAAGAGTGGCTATGTATTTGCACAGCCTATTGCCATAAAGAATGGCGAAGGCATCACATACACCTATTCATCAAATACTCTGACTGCAAATCTCAACAAGTGGGAATGTATTACAAGACTTCAGGTGGTAGTGACAGGTCTTGACAGTTCAAAAGCTGCCAACTATGCTCTTAAGGAGCAGAACATGTATAGGGGCACCGTATATTTCGATCCTGGCAAAACAAAGATAACATCATCATCCGAGAGCACAAACCCTACTCTTGGTGTACCTAATGAAGACGGTGTTGCATTCTGCTTCACAAGATCATACTACAACCCCAGCAACAGGAACTTCACACTGATTGATCTTTCCACAATGCAGGAGAAGACCTACTCGATTTCCGGCGTATCAGCCGAGACCAGCACGACCAAGATAGTCGGCATCAAGATTGCTGCCAGCAAGTTCGAATAGTTCGCAACAGATTCGGACTACCGATATTCAAAGAGAGTGACTTCAAAAGAGGTCACTCTCTTTTAATTTCATTCTGCCTCGGAGCGCCGGCTGTTCTCCTCCGGATATCCGGCATTTTCGTGGACATCATGTGCAGCCTCTCCATAAAAACAGCGTTTCACATGCCATTTTGCCCCTCATTCAAACAAATCTCCACAATCCGGAGGCTTTCATGGAACGCAGCATCCTCCACGCCACATTTTGACAGATTTCATGGCCGGTCGGCAAAAGAATCAGGTGAACGGAAAATCAACAAAAGCATTTCAAAGGTGAAACATAAAAGAAACTGCTGAATAATTCTTATATTTGACCTGAGAGAAAAAATTCACCATCATGAAAAGACTATTTTTTGCAATGGCAGCAGCCCTTATGCTGCTCGTATCCTGCAGCAAGGAAAACCAGAAAGAAGGCTACGGACTGTTCAAGGAGCCTGTCCTTGACTGGGGTACATCGCGTGCATCTATCATCAGCAAGCTTGGCAAACCGACCAGAGAGAATTCTAACGAATTAAAATACGAAACCGAGGATATCCTTTATACCTACTATCTCTTGGAGGATGGGCTGCATGAGAGCGCTGTATATCTGCCTCTTTCAGTGCCATTTGAAGACGTCGTGGCATTTTTAAAGGAGAAATACACCTTCCGCGAAGAGTTCAGCAGCGAGAGTCACCTGTACTTCAACACGAAGGATGGCAAGACCACGATATGGGTCGAAGAGGAGGTAATGGGCGCCAGGGGAATCGCATACAGCAAGAATACCGGCGATCTGTTTTAATTGGCCCGGCTCACGGCGGGCATCCCGGGAATCCGAGGACATCAGAACCTCGGTGGATTTGCCAGGGAAATGTCGTGAGTGATGGATTCACAGTCAAAAACAAGAAGCCAGGAACTCGTCCGGTTCCTGGCTTTTTTTCATCTGAGAAGAGTTCTGAGGATCTTGCAAGATCGGTTGCAGCAGTACCGGGGTCAGTTATAGAATGGCCCTTAAAATCTCAAGATCCATCTTCAAAAGGCGTTGGAGCTGTTTATCACTGGCATTGTAATTGAAATGAAGGTGTTTTGCCAGATCGATCTTCTGATTGGCAGGCAGAGTTACAAGGTCGTTCGAGCCGAATTGCTCCATTGCGACTTTTCTAGCAGAAAGAAACAGATCATTATCATTGTGAACTACCCAAAAGCTAAAGATTTGTGGGCTTCTGGCTTCGCGGGCGGTTGCCTACCGAAGTAGGTCTTACACTGCCTCCACCAGTGTAATCGACGGTTCCCGCCGATGATTTGATACTCAGTACACGAAGTCCCTCACCCAGGATATTGACTGCGGCATTCACATCGCGGTCATGCTTCGTACCGCAATCAGGACATGTCCAGCTGCGATCTGCGAGAGTCAAAACGTCATTCCTCCATCCGCAGACACTGCAGGTCTTGCTGCTCGGATAGTATCGATCCACTTTAACGACGTTTTTGTCGTTCATCTCAGCTTTGTAGACAATCATGGCGATAAGGCTTGACCAACCGGCATCGGAGATGGATTTGCTCAGGCAGTTCTTCTTTCCGGCCTTTGTCTTCTTCTCCTCCATCTGTTTGACGCCGAGGTCCTCTACGCAGATGGTGTCATACCGTCTGACGATGTCTGCACTGACCTTGTGTTGCCAATCCCTGCGGCTGTTGGCGAGTGTCTCGTGAATCTTTGCGACCTTCATCCGCTGCTCCTCCCAGCCATTGCTGTCCTTCTGCTTTCTTGAAAGATGCTTCTGGGCCATAGTGAGCTTTTGCTCGTACTTCTTCGTGTATCTGTTGTTGTCGTAAGTCTCCCCCTCGGAAGTGGTGACAAGGGACTTGAGGCCCATATCCAGCCCGACCGATGCGTTGGTTCTCTGCATTGGTTCGTACTGCTCTTCAGTGAGTATGCTTACGTAATATTTTCCTGTAGGGGTGACGCTGATGGTCATTGACCTCACCGCACCCTTGACCTTGCGATGTTCCTTAACCTTCAGTCCGTCCTTGAACTTCGGGATATGGACATATCCGTCCTCAATGTAGCAGAACTGCGGGACAGTGAAGCGGCCGCCTCTCTTCCTGCTCTTGAACTTAGGAAAATCCGCCGTACGGTTGAAGAAGTTCTTATAGGCAGTGTCGAGATGCATCAGCGTCTGCTGCAGAGTCTGGCTGTTGATTTCTTTCAGCCATTCGAATCCTTCAGTACGCTTGAGGATGACAAGTTCCTTCGCCTGAGCGTTGTAGTTGTCGCTCTTTCCGTTCTCCTCATACTGTCGTTTTCGCTCCGCAAGATAATGATTGTAGATAAAGCGCACAGAGCCGAAGTAGCGGGCAAGAACCTGCCGCTGCTCAGCGTTCGGATACATCCGAAACCTATATGTGCGATACACCGTTTTCATTACTTAAATATACGAAAAATCAGCCATATAGACAAGACTAGTCGTAATTTTTACCAGAAAGAAATACGTGTTTGCAGAGGCATGCTTCATACATTGTTCTAGCAGCGACATCCTAAACAAAGATAACAGAAATCGGCATCAGATGAAACATACTGCCGAATAATTTGGTATTTCCACCAAATACAGAAATCCTACTTCCACATACAGGCCTTTATCATGGACTGTCTAGACGATTTGTCCATAATTACATGAAAATTGTGCCCTTTTGAAGAAAAAACAATCATTCCTCCATGAGGAAACGACTTTCGTGGACATTTGCCCATGCGTGGGCACGATACAACCAGAATCGTGGAAAAGCTCGATCTACCGGATTGGACTGATGTCAGTGCCGCTCACACAAGATTCAGGATTCTCACAGCTTCTCAATTTTTCTATCGTACAGTCTTATGCCAACTGAAAGATTGAGGCATGGTGTAAAGAAGGCCTGTTTGACATTATACACCTCATTCACATAAAGCTTTACGCTGACGGATGTTCCGGTCTGTGTCGGAGTGTTCTTTGTGAAGATGAACCAGTTCTTTGACTTGAAGTCGACCGAGACCCCCTCCGACAGAGCGATTCCACGCAAAGTGAAATTCACATAACGGAGATACTCATATCCAACGCCACCAAGTGCCATGATGGCGATTCTGTCAGATTTGTACAGACTCTGTCCCACATAGCCGATGACTCCCAGATTGACAATTGCCTTACGGCTTATGACACCGTTCACCTGTAACCATTTACCATCAGTAAAGGAAAGACCGCAGTATGGTTGGAGGATGAGGGCATTCCGGTCTCCGTTGAACAGGCATCCCACTTCAGCAGGAATCAGCAGCGAAGGAGAAGTGATCTGAGTTATTGAACCGAAAGGAATCGATGTCGCAGCCGAGAATCCCCAGAACAGAGCTTTATCCTTTGACGTCCACCCTCGCGTGATATCGAATTCATCATTCTCAAGCTCCTTATTGACGGCCATCGAGGGGCTGAACACAGAACGGGCACTGTCCAATTGCCCACTGTAATATCTCTCAAGATCTTTCTTGGCCGACTTGGAGAACACAAGGCTGTCCCTGAAATCGCGGGCAATGGACTCAGCGATGTTGAACAAGGTCCGGTTATTTTCAAGCTCATCGTCCGTGGCCCTTGCGGCATCAACCCAGGAGAAATCCTTGTACGCCGTTGCATGCACATCGGTGTACACATATCTGTTTCTCCCCTTCTCCACCACAACGTCCTTGTAGTTCCATCCAAGATTGACGTATGAAATGGAGTCACCATCATGCTGCTGTATGAAAGTGAAGTCAGTCCACTCAAGCGGGCCATCAGTCCAGACCTTCTGATCGAGGACGATCGGATGCGGGTCCATCCTCACCAGAAAGTGAGGAGGAACGACCATCTGCTGCGCCTGGCAACGGAAACAAGCCAGCAACAATACTGTGATCAAGATGATTCTTTTCATAATCAGTCTATCTTACGGTATCTGGTAGCGACAACGGTCATAATACCTGTCTTCGGGTCGAACGCAAATGGATACTCTGTTTCGAAATGATGGTTCTCAGTGCTTGCTCCCAGCACTCCATCCTCTATCAGATACCTGTTCAGGACCTTGTTCCATGTCAGTTCATTCTGAAAAGAGACGGGTTCGCCCTTAGGTGTTTTGTAGTACCTTTCAAGATACCACCTGCGGCCCGATCTTTGGACTGAAGCATCAAAGGGCATATCGCTATTCGTCGAAAAGTAGTTCGGCTGGTCCATGGCCACATAATGACCTTCCAGAAGAGTCAACATATCATCTACCTCGCCAATTTTCTCACAGGAAGGCAATAGTAACAAAAGGCTGAGAACGAATACAAACCGTTTCATCTGATATCTATTGAACAAGGGACAATTCGGAGCTACTCCTCCTCCACCGGACGCTGCTTGACCACGACTATCGAGAGTTCGTAGAGCAGGTAGAGCGGGAGGAATACCAGCGAGAGGGTGAAGGGGTCGCCGGAAGGGGTTATGAGGGCAGCCATGACAAGCAGGACGACAACCGCATATCGGCGCACATTCTTCAGCGTGTCCTTATACAGCAGTCCCATTCTCGAAAGCACCCATGCGAGCATGGGGATTTCGAACACCACGCCCATGACGAACACAAGCGTGAGGAAGTTTGACATGTAGGAGTTCAGGGAGATCTGGTTGGTGATGCTGTTGCCCACAGTGTAGCCTGTAAGGAATCTGAAGGTCACAGGGAAGATGACGCTGTAGCCAATCGCGCAACCCAGGAAGAAAAGCACGGTGCCGCATGCGAAGGCGAGCTTCACACTCCTCTCTTCGTTCTCGTAGAGGGCAGGCTTGAGGAACTTCCAGATTTCATAGATCATGTAGGGGAAGACTATCACCAGCGACATCCAGAAAGAGGTACTGATATGGGTCAGGAACTGGCTGGCCACATTGATGTTGATGATGTCTACGTGGAAGTCGGACGAGAAATCGGGCATGAGGCCACCCTTGGAGCCTCCACCCCCGAAGGACAGCCACCTGTAAAGGAAGAAATTGCCGTCGGTAGGTCCCAGGATAAAACTGTCAAAGATATGCGGCATTGCAATGAAGCATGCCACAATCACGACGAACAGAGCGATAGCCACACGGAAAATAGACCATCTGAGCACTTCCAGATGGTCCCAGAACGTCATGGCGCCGCCGGTCTCCAGTTCCTGGTCCTCTACCTCAGCCATTATTTCTCTTCCTTCTTTTCAACGGGCTTCTTGATGTCCTCGTCAAGGTTGCCGATCTCCTTCTCAACGTCGGCCATGCCGTCCTTGAAGCTCTTGACACCCTTTCCAAGGCCCTTCATGAGCTCGGGAATTTTCTTACCACCGAAAAGGAGAATGATAACAAGGGCGATGATGACGATCTCACCTGCGCCAAGATTCTGAAGGAACAAAATGTTATGCATAATCAAATAGATTTATCAAAGTTTACAAATATAATGTTTTTTCGTCACATTGCATATGTATGCAGGCTGCCTGATGACGGAAGAAGATTCACTCCCCACCAGCACATGTTCAGAAGCAGGAAGGAAACGATGATCATGGCAACTCTCCACCTTGTGGAAATCCTTGGTTCCAGATGGAAGTATGCTCCGAAACCTATCCATGTGAGCAGCGCCCAGGTCTCCTTGGGATCGAAGGTCCACCAGTCGCCCCAGCTCTGCTTTGCCCACAGGGCGCCCATGCACATGCCTATGGTCAGAAAGGCCCAGCCGACGCTGCAGAACCTGCGGCCGAGCGTCCAGGCGCTGCGGCTGACCTCCAGCCTGCGGGACCGAATGCCGAGCACGACAACATACACCGTCGCCACCGCCAGCATCGCATAGGCGAACATATAGGACACGATGTGAGGGATGAACCATCCGCTGCGGAGCACGGGCACGAGGTCCCTGCTGCCTATCCCCACGCTCTTCATGGTGATATACACGAAAAGTGCGAAGACCACGGCGGTCACGGCCCATATCCATCCCCTGCCGCCTGTTTTCCAAAGCGTACGCAGGGCATACAGCGCAGCTGACACGATAAGCAGCCACAGCCCTGCGGCAATCAGAGGGTAGAAAGGGTCCTTTACGCACTGCAGCACCGAATAGCTGCTCTGCTCTCCGGCATCGGTGTCATAGCCTTGCTGATATATGCGCCACCGCCCAAGTCTTGCGGGGGCATTGACTCTCACGGTCACTTCCCCGGACACCCCGTCGAGGCTCTGTGCCTCCAGCACGGAAACAAAGTCCAGCGGACTGCCGGACGCGTAACGGTCAATCCTGAATTCCTTGAGCGTAAGCGCATAAGGAAAGCCGCGGAGCATGGCGGGTTCATCATACCCGGCCATCACCACGACTTTATGCTTTGCGAATATGCTGTAAAGGCCGCCGAACACTACAAGCACGGCGGCCAGATGCATCAGTATCCTTATGCCTTTGCCCATTGCTCACGAAGAAGGGCAACAGCGGCAGGTACGGCAACTGCACGGTCTCCGTCGCAGCCGCACTCGAAGCTGACGTACTTGTCGTAGCCTATCTCCTTGAGGGCGCGGAATCCGTCGATGTAGTTGTCGAGCTCGCCGTCCTCGCCAGGCATGCGCCTGTGACCGCGGCTGGCCATGTGCACGTGCTGCAGGTACTTGCCGGCAGAGATGAATGCAGCATAGTCCGAAGGCTCCTCCTGCATGTGCCAGAAGGCGCCCATGCACTTCACGCCCTCGCAGTTGACGTCGCGGCAGATTGCGGCAGCGTCCTCGACGAGACGGAGGTAGAACGCCTCCCTGCGGTTGAGGGGCTCGAGGATGACGGTGGTTCCCTTTGAGAGGGCGTACTCGCCGAGCTTGCGGAGCTCCTCGCAGAGGTAGTCGCGGGTCTCCTGAGTATGGGGCATTGCGGTATCCGACTGCCCGTTGAAAGCGGGAACCATGATCACACCGGTAGAGCCGAACTGGCCGCCTGCATCGATGATCTCGCGCATGGTGCGGTCGAAATCGGCCTTGATGCCAGCGTCCTTCGAGAGGATGAAGCCGTCAAAGCCTGCGCAGAGGGCGCTGATCTTGATATTGCGGCCCTTGAGTGCCTGTGCTATCTCGTTGGCATTCTCCACGAGCTCCATTCCGCCGGGCTCGAAGCCCTCGATTCCGAGCTCTTCCATCATGTCGAACTTCTCGGCATATGTATCCTTGCCGGTAGTGCCGCCCTGGAATGAGAGGTGGAGCTTTGTGTCATTGCCCTTCACCTCGGGCTTGGGTGAGCATCCGGTGAGGAGAGTGGGGACTGAAAGCGCTGAAACTGCAGCTGCTGCAGTGAGCGATGTCTTGAAGAAATCTCTGCGTTCCATACTAAGCCTCTCCGGGTACGTGAACCTTATACTTGCTCATATCCATGGGACCGATCTCGAGCTTCTCGGGCATGAGGTCGAGGTCAGCTGCGCTGATCTGCTCCCACTCCACGGTCTGGCCAGAGTATGCAGCCTCGCGGCCCATCACACCTGCCAGAGATGACTGTGCGGTACCTGAAGCCTCCTCGTGTGCGGTGCCCTTGCGGATATGGTTGACCCAATCGACGTGCTCGAGGGTGTAGGGATCGTTCTGCTGGAATGCAGGGTCCTCCTTGTATTGCCAGATGATGTTTCCTTCAAGGTCGCGGATGGTATGGTCTGAGCTGTCCCAGTAGCCCTTGGTACCGTTGATTCTCTCGGATACGTTGGTGCTGGTGCCGTTGATCTGGCGGCACATGCTGTGCAGATGCACACCGTTGCCGAAGTCGAAGTCGACGCTGAACTGGTCGTACTGGTCTCCGGTGACGCGACGGTGTCTTGCGCCGAAGGCTGTTGCAGAGACAGGGATCATTCCGGTCATCCACATGAAGACGTCGATGTTGTGGACGTGCTGCTCTACGATATGGTCACCTGAAAGCCACTCCCAGTTCACCCAGTCGCGGATCATCCATTCCATGTCGCTCCAGCCCTTCTCACGCTCACGGTACCAGAGCTGGCCCTGGTTCCAGTATACGTTACCTCCGGTAATCTGGCCGATAGTGCCCTGCTGGATGAGCTTGAAAGCCTCCACATAGGGTCTCTGGTGATGGCGCTGTGTACCGGTGATGACTGAAAGGCCCTTTGCCTGAGCCATCTTGGCAGCTGCCATACAGGTTCTGAATCCCTTTGCATCCACTGCGATAGGTTTCTCAAGGAATGCATGCACGCCCTTCTCGACCGCATATTTGAACTGGTCGGGACGGAATGCGGGAGGAGTGGCGAGGATCACCATGTCGATACCTGAGTCGATGACCTTCTGATATGCGTCGAAACCGATGAAGCATGCCTCATCGGGAACGTTCTGGTTATAATCATCCGCAAGCATCTCGCGGGCTCCGTTCAGCCTGTCAGCAAAAACATCTCCGAGAGCGGCAACGGTGATTCCGTCAGCTGCGTGAAGGAGGTTCTGGATGGCACCGCTTCCGCGGCCACCGCAGCCTACAAGGCCGACCTTGAGTTCACGGCCGTCGACAGCCTTGTCGAGAAGTTCAGGAACATAATAGGTTCCCTCGGCACGGAGGGGGGTGTTCTTCTTGCCTCCGCAAGAAGTGAGGAGAGCGGGAGCAACCATTCCGGCAGCACCGATCTTGGCGGTACGGGTAAGGAATTCCCTGCGGTTGATATTGTCTTTTTTCATGATATTGTGGTTATTTGATTGTTTCAGGTACTTCGCACACGACTCTGAAGCCGATACCCTTTATGTCAGAGTACCACCAGATGCTCTTGGGGTTCTGAGGGTCTGTGCTGAGCCATGCGTCGTGGTGTGTGCTGCCGCGGGACGCACTGCGCATGAGAGCGGCGTCGTCGGCATAGAGGCCGCCGCGGACCACATGCTCGGTTCCGGTCTCGGGGCCCTTGGGGTCGGTCACCTCGGCATCGGTATAGCTGTCGGGAGAATACCAGTCAGAGCAGTACTCGAGCACGTTGCCGGCCATGTTCTTGAGCCCGAAGGCGTTGGCCTTCACGCTGTTGGGCGACTGTGTGCGGCCCTTGCTGGTCTCCTTGTAAACGACATAGCGTCTGATGACCGTGGTATCGGTACCGAAGATCTTCTTTGCGAGTCCTTCGGAAGTGTACTGCTTGGGCTTGCCCTCGAAAGGATATGCGTCCTGGCTGCCGGCGCGTGCGGCATACTCCCACTCGGCCTCTGTCGGGAGGCGGTATTTCCTTCCGGTCTTGAGTGACAGCCAGAGGCAGAAGGTCTCGGCTGCGTAGTGGGTCATGGTGAGGGCGGGACGGTCCTCGTCCATTCCCCAGCCCTGGTCGGGATTGCCGAAGGGGGCGGTAGGACCGGAAACGGCATCAAGGTCGGGGCGTGAGTTGTTGGCATAGACCTTCTCGGGCGGGGTGTGTCCCTCCGACATGGTCTCGCCGTAGAACGCCCAGTACTGGTTCCATGTAACCTCGACCTCGCTCATGAAGAAGCGGGAGATATTGACCTTGTGCTGAGGGCCTTCGTCGTCGGAGCGGAGCTGCTCGTTCCTCGGGGAGCCCATCATGAAGGATCCGGCGGGAATGGCGACCATCCTTATGCTGGCGTCTGTGCCGGGAATGGTCTCGGTGAAATTCTCGAATGCCTCAACCGTTGCGGGTGCCTGGTACAGCTGGCCGGAAGCGCCCTTGCGCCCTCCTTTGCCGAACGGCATGCCGGACATCTTGGAATGGGAGTAGTCGGGATTGTAGTGGCCGGCATCCAGATGGCAGTTGATGCAGTGCAGATCCGGCTTGTCAGCCTCGTTTGCCTCATAGTACAGGTGCGCCGAGATTCCGTCGTCAGAGATTCCCTGGGGATAGAGATTCACATGGCACTCCTTGCAGGACTCGTTGTACACTATCCCGCGGGCATATTCCAGCTCACCGCGATGAGCCCAGTCAAGATTCTCCTTCTTCTTGAATACATATGAGAAAATATCCTTCACACCCATCCTGGCCTTGACAAAGGCGTGCTTCATCTGATGGCTTTCGGGAGGAAGATGGCAGGCGGCGCAGTCAGTCTTGGTCCCGCTGCCGTTCAGAAAATGATATCCTTTCGCATAACTGTTGTCGGCGTCCTCATGTACGTGGCACGACATGCAGCTTTCGTTGGTGGAAGTGCTGACAAACAGGCTGTTGACAGCAGCCATGACAGCAAGGCCGGCGCAAAGCCCGCCGAGAGCACCCAAAATAATTTTCCTTTTCGTGGTCATTAACCACAAAAATAGTAAAAATCAAGCATTCGGGCAACTATAAGTTGATATTTAAGCCCAATCCAAGGACATGCTCGGCCGGCATGCCGTTAAAGGCGTAGTAAAGATAGTAGCCCTCTATCTGGAAATGCTCGTTTATGTCGTAGGTCGTGGCAACGTAGTGACGGGTCTTCTTCCATGCGTCGCCCCAGGTGAACACCTCCATTGCAAGGTAGGGTTTGAACCTGGTGTCAGGGATGGCATACTGCACCTTGAGGCGGGAGCGGAGCACGTTGCCCTGCTCACCCAGCGCCGGAGTCCAGGAATGGATGTAGCGCTCGCGCAGCTGAACGGAGAGATTGCCCTCCCTGAGAGTTCCGGTAACGTCAAAAAGGGCCCTGTGGGTATCTGCATTGGGCTCATGGACGAAATCGTAGCACACATCGGCCTTGAGCCACTTGGTGAGCTTGTAGCCCACAGTGGTGCGGGTATACCAGCACTCCAGGCGGTTGAACTGATAGTTGTCATGCTCGAAATAGACCGACGCGAACCAGTTGGACTTTCCGAAACCGTGGTAGAGTTCAATGAATTCCCATCCTCCGAAGGTGTTGTCAACTTCCTGCGCAGCGGCAGGACGGCAATCGAGCAGAAGGAGGGACAATATGGATGTGGTTATCAGGGTTGCTATCCGTTTCATGCTGCAAATTTACCAATTTACCCGCATTCACCAAAAATGGCGGTGGCAAATCCTCTTATTTGCACATATACTGATTTTTGTTGGGAGTATATGTGCACAAGAATTTTGACAACAAGCCCCAGAATCCATTCCAAGGCACATTTGCCACATACTGATGCACATATAACCAACAACTTTTCGAGTATATGTGCAACTATGAAGTTCAATGATTATCTTTGAGCAAAACTTGGAACTATGAAATTTCAAAGAATCTGCAAAAGAGTGCTCCCAGATGGGAGCGAAGCGAATGTGTTTCCTTTTCACACATGCACAAAAGGGTTGGAAGACAGAGTGATTTTCAGAGATGAAGAGGATTTACGGACAGGATACAACCTGATACCGATTTGCGCGAGGAGAGTGAATGTCATAGTCGTTTCCGAATGCGTTCTATCCACGCATCTGCATGCAATGATATTGGCACGGTCATACTCTGATGCAGAACGTTTCATCGAAAGCGTAAAACGGTCAGCATCGAAGATCCTGGCCGGAAAATACGGCCCCGGACCACTCTATTTCAATGGCATTGAGGCTAGACCGATATATCTCGAAGACAATGCACATGTCAGAAACACACTGTGTTACATCCCAAGGAATGCTCTTGATATGGGAATGAAAGTCGACCAGTACAAATGGTCCTCATACGATGCAATGTTCAGCCGCAAGGGGCCGCACCACTCCGCAAGAAAGATCTCCGAACTGACAACAAGAGAGGCCAGAGACCTGTTCAAGGTTGGCGACAAGCTTAAAGATGTCGAATGGACGATATCAGAAGACGGCCGCATCGAAGCCGAAAGTTTCTGTGACATCAAATATGCAGAAGAAGCTTTCGGCAACGATCTGTCATACTTCACCAGAATAATGGGATTGACCGACGACGATGAGATGGAAGAAATCCTGGTCAATAAGCCAACGAGATTGACATCAACAGAGGAGCTGATGAAAGAAATAGAAGTGGATGGCATCAGACGATATGGAGTCGGCGCATCATTGCTCACCAGAAGCCAGAAAATCCCATTGATTAAAAGAATCTACCATTCTTCAAAGGTCACGACTTCACAGTTGGCGAGATGCTTCGGGCTCTCATCAGAGGAAATCAAAATGATTCTGAATCATTGACAAACAGCCGGACCTTTGCACATATACTGCTATCAGTGGGAAGTATATGTGCACAAGAAGATCGGCAATGGCCTTCTGAAGCACCTGTGCGGCACATTCTAACTTTCATGGCGCACACATAATCAGGCACATTTTCAGTATATGTGCAAAATGCCACCGTTCAACCGTAGGCATCGTGAGGGGAGCTCCGCAGCGGCCGTCGCAGAATACCGCAGCGAGCCAGCATGCGCTGCTGCGGAACGGTAACAAGAGCGGAATCGGGCATGGGGTTTGTTGGAGAGTTTGTTTATATTTGCAGGTCATTAGTGTCCACTAAAAATTCATAAAAGTTCTTTGAAAATATTGAAAGTTAGGTAGTTACAAGCGATTTTTGAGTCAACCGATTTGAAATTATCTTTGCCAGACTAACGTAGAATGGCACATGAA
>JAGHSF010000063.1 GCA_018065985.1 Candidatus Cryptobacteroides choladohippi | reverse complement strand
CAAACAACCGGTCCGGCCCTCTTGCCCGGGTATACTTGCCTTAGGGGGCGGGGCGCGTGTGTGTCCCGCATGTCCCAATTACTATAATTTGTGTGTCCATTTTGTTCCGTGTCGGGGGCTGGCTTTTTACGCGGGCCCCTGACTGTAAATGCGGGTGTATCAGATTCAGCTGCTACTCGGGATTGGTGAGCGACGCCTTGATTGAAGGAAGGAACTCCGGTTTGTTCTCGCACCTGAATGATCCGGATACGGGATCGTCCTGCTCAGGACAGTTGATTTCCAGCTTGTTCCAGCCTTGCTTCAGAGGCAGTTCGCGGAAGATGGTATCTCCTCCGCTGTCGTAAGAGACCTTGACGTCATTTCCGTTTATCTTCAGCCTGCAGCCGCCGCACCTCACGTGGAGGGTGAGCTTGGGCATGTCAGGCTCGATGAGAAGGTCGTCGAGATGCCTGGGGCTGTAAACATATAATTCGAGTGAACCATCCACCAGGGATTCCCTTGCCTTTATCGGGAAGAACAGTTCCCCTTCGCGCAGGAAGAAGAAGCTGTCGGCATCTATCTCGATGGCCTTGCATCTTATGCCTGCATTGTTCAGAATGGTTGCCAGAGTCTTGAATCCTTTCTCGGAATCTGCGAAATTCATCAGCGTGTTGATATAGACATTGCCGTTTTTCACAAATACGGGAAGGGCCTTGGTGCATTCATTCTCGCTTCTCAGAACAGACGCGATCTTTGAATCCTCGCCTCTCCAGTTCCAGTTTCTCCACTCTGTGCGGCAGGCATTCAGAAGCACCTTGCCGTTCTCGACGAATTGGCCTTTGAGTGTGTACTTCGACACATCGGAGCGCTGGAGTGCGCAGAAATAGAAGTCAGAGTTGCCCAGCCCGCGTGTCCAGGATACCTGCTCGGGGAGATATGTCGCGCGGTGCAGTTCATCCATCTCAAGCTTCTCGGGAATAAGTGCACTGTAGCATTCGAGAGTTTCAGGTGTCAGGCCCCAGAGCACAATCTGTGCACCAGCTGCCATATCTGCAGCAATCTTCTTTCTGACACTGACGGAAATCTCCTCGGAAGCATCGATGAAATAAAGTGCTTCTGACGGGACGGTGACTTTGTTGGCGAAGATCACACCCTGAACATCAAGGGCCTTCTTGAGAGCACCGGATCCGCCCACGAACACAACCTCCTTGTACGGCTTTGCCGGCTCTGCGGGAAGGGGAGCGTATTTTGACTTGTCGATCTCAGCCCAGGGTGACCATGCCGGTCCTTCGGGTGCATTGACTGCCCTCATCGCCTCATACATGGGCCAGGGGTCAAACAGAGGCAGAGAAGGGTCATAGCCGGGATTCAGCGTTGTGCAGTAGGGTCCGAGCCTTTCCGGCTGGACGCCGGGCAGACCTTCCACATATTCACCGAAGAAGACGCCGTCTTCCATGGACGGAGCTTTTGTCAGGTCCTTGTGTCCGAGCGGAAGGGGTTTGAGCGAGTACCACACCATGTTGAAGACGGTGGAGTATGATGCGCCGTGCGCCCTCTGTGAGGAGATCAGTCTGTATGTCTCGTTTGCAATGGCTTCCATACGGCCCTGCTGGCTCTCGTAGGCCCTTTCGCCATTGTACATCGAAGCCTGCTCCGGTGTTCCGTAATAGCCCATTCCGTGCTCTCCGATGCCCCAGGGCTTGCCTGTGGCTATCCATCTTCTCATTGATTCCTCATCGCCGTAGTGGCCTACTGTGACAGGAAGGATTCCGTTGCCGTCATCCTCGCCGTCCGATGAGATCCAGGGACGTGTAGTGTCGTTCTCGCGTACGATGTCTCTCCAGTCGGCCCATGCCTTTTCCTGAAGAGGAATGAGGTCCGGGCGTCTGTCGACGTCCAGAATCACAGGTTTGTTCTCGTTGCTGATGCTCCATCCGAAGATGGAGGCGTGGTTGCGGTCGCGGAGAACCAGCCTGCGCAGGTGCTCCTTCGAATTATCCCAGAACTTGGGCGAGTCGAACTTCGGACCGGCGTCGCTGCCCCAGTTGGCGGTCTCGTCAAGGACACAGATGCCCATCTCGTCGGCCACGTCAAGGTAGAAACGGGGATAAACCTGAGCGTGAGGACGCACGGCATTGCCGTTCATGCCCTTGATTGCAGTGAACCAAGCCCAGGCATAGCGCCTTGTCATCTGGGGGATTCCCATGAAATGCCAGGAGTCTCCGTGGAGCTCATAGGGCTTTCCGTTGAGGAGCTGTCTGGTGCCATCGAGGGTCCATTCCCTCCATCCGAAGCGCTCGTACTTGAGGTCGACGGTCTCTTTCTTCGCCTTCAGGGAAAGAAGCAGCGAATAGAGGTTCGGGGTTTCAGGAGTCCAGAACCTGAGATCGCCCTCGCTTACGGGGACGCTGATTGTCACCTTCTCCTTTCCGCCTGCCGCAATGCTGACTGCGGTGGCAGGAACATCAAGCGCCTCTTTTCCGAGATCCCAGCAGGGGACAGGGGCCTCGTTCACGCCCTTCCCGGCCAGGTTCAGCCATTCCTTCACGACGCCCTGGAGCACTGCGTTTGCCTTCTTGTTGCTGGCATTTGCGACGGTGACGTCCATCTCGAGGAGCCCCTTCGATACAAGCGGTCTGATGTAGACGTCCTCGATGCTCACCTTCGGCACAGCCTCAAGGAATACGTCCTGCCATATGCCGTTGATGTGCGTGCCCCACATCGAACCTGCGGGAATGATCCTTCGGCCGACGGTGGAGTTGTCCTCGAAGAGGGACTGGCTCCTGACGCCGACGAGAATCTCGGCGGTCTGACCGGGCTGCACCATATCAGTGATGTCGGCGCTGAACGGGAGGAAGAGGTCGAAGTTCTCGCAGGCCTTCTGGCCGTTGACATAGACCTCGGAATAGCCCGCAACTGCCTCGAAATGCAGCTTTATGACCTTGTCCTGCCAGTCTGCAGGAATCGTGACGCTCTTTCTCATCCAGGCCATCCTTACGCTTTCCCATTCCTTGGGGTATGAAGGGAAATCTCTGTGGTCGGGACCTTCAAGGTTGCAGAATACGAAACTGTTCGCATTCCAGGGAGAAGGAATCTTGATTTTGACATCGCTCCAGCCGTCGGATGCCGGTTCGGCAAGCTCGGGGGCAACTCCGCTGCCGTAGCGGAATGACGCCGGTACAGCCACCGGCTGGAAGTCCCAGTAGCCGTTGAGGCATATTTCGTCGCGCCACTGTTTTTCAGTGCGGTTCACCAAGCCCTCGTGGGGGGCGTACCGGAACGGGTACACAAGTTTTTCGCCGAAAGCACAGTCCGGCAACAGGAGCATCACCGCGGCGATGCAGGTTAACACTTTCTTCATTAGCAGATAAAATCGTGAATTTTGAAAAATTTGACGCAAAAATAGTAATTATTCCTGATACCGGCCACCCCTGCGTGCTGCCTTTGACGATGTGTTTCCGATGAAAACAATTATTTTTGTAATTTAGTGGATTCATGATAGAACAATGATTCGTTAAAAATATAACAATAATATAATTTTCAATTACTTACGTATACAATAGTCCGTTTCCGGGTAGCTTTACAGCACCCCGCGGACGGCATCGAACAAAGCCGAAAAAAGTGTTAAAATTGGATGAAAATAATGCTTGAAAATTAG
>JAGHSF010000012.1 GCA_018065985.1 Candidatus Cryptobacteroides choladohippi | reverse complement strand
TTACAGAACTGTTTGCAAAACCTAACTACAATATTGTCAATGAACTTGATGGTTACAGTGAACCAACTTTGTTTTAAATGTTAAACTTTATAATAATCGTCCACAACTTTTAGTGGACAGCAATGATATTCTGGAATGATCCGATAGAAAACAATGTACCATGATTCCTGCGTCGCGGCGGCTGATGCCACCTTCGCTTCTCTCAAATAATCAATTCGACAAATGGTAATTTAGTCCGTTGTATCACACTTGGGGCAGCAGGCCAATCTAATCAGTATTGCTCCTATTATCATCAACGCCGCGCCCAGCCCTTTGAGCAACAGAGCCTTACCCCAACATTCCCAAATCCCCTGAGCGCCAAAAGCAACACAGAAAATGCCAAAAAAATGATAACCTATGCGGATATCAGCGTTGGGATTTCTATGGAATGCCGCTTCATTATTCCAACACAGAACCAGACCGGAAATAATGAAGGAAGCGACACCGATTACAAATTCAATAATGCTCCAACCCTTTGCAATTCCAACGGGTATCAGGGTACAGGACAAGGCCAATGATAAAATCAATGACAGGATGTTTCGCTTTTTTCTATCCATTTTGGTTCCGTCAATAAAAAAAATTGTTCTGAAAATTCAATGACTCCCCTTCACATCATCGAACCAGGCCCCTTTACGGCCCGCCCTATCGCTCCAGATCATCCCAATCGTCGGTCCTGAACGGAGCCGCAGGAATGCCGAAGGTATTCGTCAGATTTCCAGGTGCCCAGTTGCGGAAGGAGTAGCGTACTGCGACCGGCTCCGGAACTTCATCCGACCACACAATCACATCCTTTCCCCAGCCGGCCATGGCGTGGGCTTTATGGAACACCCGGTCAGCACCTGCAATCTCGAATCCTTCGAGGTCTTCGCCGCGCGGACCGACGCTGTCTGCCATGCCGGTATTGCAGGTCTTGAAAAAGACAGTGATGCTCTTTCCGGAAATGGCGGCATTGTCCCGGGCTACAGGTGTCTCGTTGATGACCATGTGGTCGTACGTCGGGGCCGTGGCATCGAACGGCTTGATGCCGTAGTCATTCTGCAGGGCGAGATAGGCAAGTCTGACGGCAGGAGTTCTCTTGTCGATCGGATGGATATTGTCGAAGATCCCGAGATCGGTGGTAGTGACCATGCCGCTGTGAGGTATGGTCTTCAGCGTCTTCTGCTGAGCCTCGAGGAAATATCCCGTCTGGAATCCTTCGGGATCACCGCACCAGAATGGAGAAAGCTGCACGAAATAGAATCCGGCGTCAGGATTCTGGAATTTCTCGCGCATCATCTCCGCATAGACGGTCTGAAGGCGGGTGTACTGCTCGGCCCGCGCCCTGTTCGTACAGCCCTGATACCACAGCATACCCTTGAAGGTATAAGGCTCGAGTGCAGCTACCTGACCGTTATAGAGCGCACAAGGCGTATTGACATCCATCATGGGATTCGGGGCATCGAGAACGGAAAGGTCAAATTCTCCAGGGAACCTGCTCTCGACCGTCGGCCTGTCGAGCCATGACTCGATGCTGCTTCCTCCATATGACGACACTATCACTCCCACAGGGACATCGAGCACACCCTGAAGATATGTGGCAAAGAACCATGCGAGGGCGCTGGAGCGCACAACCACATCCGGGGTATTCTCCTCCCATCTGCCCTCACACTCATATTGAGGGTCTACTGTCATGCGGCATGGAGGCTCGTAGATACGCACAGGAATGGAGGCCTTGGCCGAATAAACGGCATCCGCAGCTCCTCCGGTCGGAGAACTCGGATAGCCGCACATGCGCATATACATGTTCGACTGCCCTGAGCAATACCATACCTCACCTATGAGCACATTGGACACGGAAAGGGCTTCCCCGTCAGAAAAGGTGATCGAATACGGTCCGCCCGCTTCAGGAGTGCCAACCCTGACCATCCACTTGCCGGTCTGAAGATCCGCCTTGACCTTGTACTTCTCCCTTGTCCATGAAGGGGAGATGGTCACGGTCTTTCCGGGCGAAGCCTTTCCCCAAAGAGCGGCAGACGTCTGCTGCTGCAAGACCATGTTGTCGCCTATGACAGAAGGAAGTTCAACCTTTGCCGACAGGCAGAAAGTCGCAAAGACGAAAACAGCAGAAACAAAAAACTTTTTCATATCATTCATGGATTTCAAATCATCATATCCGCAGGCAATGTCACCTCAGCCAGCTCTCCGGCAGGAAAGCGGGTTTCCGGGGCCATGCCACAGGAAGCATATTCTCAAATGTAAGAATGTTTCGGGCAAATAACAAGCTTTCTTCAAACAATCAAGTCTCTGCTGTCCCACCTGAGCCCGGCCGCATCACGCGCCTCCCGGTTTTCCCGCACCTTGGAGGGCCGAAGAATAATCAGTATATTTGCATTTACTAAATTCCCCCACCCTGCAATCCGGGCTCGGCCATATCATACGAACCGGGGCACACAGGACATAACGAACAATCAGACACTAATATCACATTCATGAAACGAATATTTACAACACTCGCTTCCTTTCTGGTACTGACGCTGGCAGCAGAGGCACAAGGCAGTCCCCAGAACTGCACATTATGGTATGACCATCCTGCCGATGAATGGACCGAGGCCCTCCCCCTGGGCAACGGCCGCATAGGAGCCATGGTATTCGGCCAGCCCGGGCATGAGACCATCCAGCTCAACGAAGAAAGCCTCTGGGCAGGCTGCAAGGAGGACGGCAATGCGGAGTCCGCATCTGCCATGCCACGCTTGCAGCAGATCCTTCTGGAAGGAAAGACAGCCGAGGCTGTTGCGATGTCCAAGGAAGTGCTTGCCGGACCGTACATGCGCATCCGGTCATATCAGACTTTCGGAGAGCTCGAACTTGATTTCGGCTATGTCGAGGATACAAGTGCCTACAGGCGCGAGCTGGACCTTTCCACAGGACTCGTCAGCATCCGCTACAGCATCGACGGCAAGGATAAGAAGGTGAAATTCAAGAACGGCGTCTGGAAGTATATCGCCGGATAGTTATACTGGAAATACAGACATTACAATGAAAATCGATTTCAAATCCATAGAAGAGAAGAACATCCCCAATTTCAAGGGCGGGGACAAGGAGTTTAATGTCAGAATGTATACAGACAGCCTCAACAAGATCATGAAGGGAAGGCTGGTTGCCGGTGCCTCGATCGGCATGCATACCCATGAGGACAGTTCCGAAATCATATTCGTCACCAAGGGCAAGGGCTGCGTGAACTATGACGGAAGCATCATAGCTCTGTCGGAAGGCGATGTCCACTATTGTCCCAAAGGCCACTGTCACAGCCTGATCAACAATTCTGAAGAAGACCTGGAGTTCTCGGCAGTCGTTCCCGCACAATAGAAGACCTCCTCCTTCACACAAATGAACCTGGGCTGCTTGTGCTTGTGCACGCGCAGCCCAGGTTCATCATATGGCCGGTTCAGCCTTTAATACTTCTCGATCCTCAACTTGAGCCTTACAGGGCAATCCTCCGGAATCATGTACTTCTGAAGCGGAGTCGGGCCGCAGGTTGCGTTTCCAAGGCCCTGCTGTATGGCATCAAGGTACAGCATGGTGCGGTCTGACTTGATCGAAGGCAGTTCGAAATCATGCATCACAGAAGCGAGGGCCTCATCGGTATAATGAAGGGCGCTGAATGACATATGGCCTTCGGCAGACACGCGGATGCCGTTCCCCGCATTGTCAGATATTGTGACCCAGCGGACATCCTCGCGGTTTCCGCGGCTCTGGGAGCGCACATAGTGCTCCTCGCCCATTGCGTCGACATTGGTATCCCAGATGTTGAGGTCTGCGCCACGCATGCGGTCGATGTAGTTTTCGTGAGGTCCGCGACCATACCAGAATACATCCGAATACTCATACGGGAGGTCAAACCTCAGACCCATCCTGCGGATGATCGGAGAGGACTTGACGAAGAAGGCCTCGATATCCACGGTACCGTCGGAATAGATATCATACTGCAGGCTGTAAGGAAGCATGACGGTCTCCTTGGCCTTGATGACCAGTCGTCCGCTGACCTCGACGGTACGGACACCGTCGCACTGAGTCTCGGAGTAGGTGTCGGCTACGGGATATGACTCGTAAGGGGTGGTATCGGTAAACCTGTCATTGCCGACAAAGCGGTACCAGGCGATGTGCATGCCCTCCATCAGACCTGTCTCACGGTCTATCCTGACATCTGCGGCACATTCCTCCTTTGGATAATACTTGCCGAGGACGGGTTCTACCGCATTGAGCACTACCTGCTGACGTGCCACTTCCAGTCCCGCGTCGGCCCAGTTGGTCTCGTCCTTGAGGCTGAACGCCACATTGAGCAGGTATTCCGCATCAGTGCCGACCTCGGTCTTGAAAGGAACTTCAACCTTTACGGTCTGGCCCGGCTCGGCTGCAGGGCTGTCAAGTTCACCGACCTCGACGGTATGGCCGTCTGCAAGCAGCTCCCAGGAAATCCTGAATGCGGAGAGATTCGTGAATGCGTAAGCGTTGCGGACCACGACTGAATGAGGGTCAGCACCGGCCGCTATCTTGATATACTGATATACCCGCTTGATTTCCTGCAGCTTGGCAGTTTCCTGGCGGTCAGGAGTCGTAAGACCGTTGCAGCAGAAGTCCAGATCGTTTGGCTTGTCGCCGAAGTCACCGCCGTAGAGGAATTCCTTCGCATTGCCGCCGGCACGTACGATACCCTGGTCAACCCAGTCCCAGACACAGCCGCCGATCATGCGCTCGGATGCTTCCATGCTGTCCCAATACTCCCCGATGTTACCGGGAGAGTTGCCCATGGCATGGGCATACTCGCAGAGGATATATGGCCTGCCGCTGCCATTGCGGTCAAATGCCTCCATATGGGAGATGGAGGGATACATATGGGAGTCGATGTCCGCTATCGGGGAATCACCCTCATAGTGTATTGGCCTGGACTGGTCCAGAGCCCTTACCGCATCACGTTCTGCAACAAGTGCGCAGCCTTTGCCACTCTCATTTCCGAGAGACCAGAAGATCACGCTGGGATGATTGCGGTCGCGGCGGACCATGCGGGTTCCCCTGTCGACATAGGCTGCGTTCCAGTTCTCCATGTTGGAGATGCCCTGGTTGCCGTGGCACTCGACATCCGACTCGTCCATCACATAGATGCCATAATAATCATACAGGGCATAGGCCTTGGGGCTCTGCGGATAATGACAGGTCCTGACGGTGTTCACATTATGCTGCTTCATCATCAGAATGTCCTTGATGGTGGTCTCTACAGGAACGGCCTTGCCACAGGTCGGATGAGTCTCGTGACGGTTCACGCCCTTGAACCATATCTGCCTGCCATTGATGTAAACACGGCTGTTCCTTATCTCTATCTTCCTGAAGCCGAAGCGGTTGGACACCGCCTGGACCTCATTGCCGTCCGAATCCCTGAGGCTGAGGACTGCCGTATAGAGGTTGGGGTACTCCGCAGACCAGAGCATAGGGTTGGAAACGGCCTGATCGAGGCTGACTTCAGCCTCAGAGTTCCTGCTCACGCTGACGCTTCCGGCATCCTTGCTGAAAACGGTATTGCCCTTGGTATCCAGGAGCTCGACATGAAGCGTGTGCATTCCCGTCCTGCCGCCCAGATTCTGTATGATGGCCTTGACATTGAAGCTTGCCTTCGAGTAATCGTCGCCCTCGAAGACGGAGCTCAGCTGGAAATCGGCTATGCATGTCTTGGGTGCGGCATAAACATATACATCCTTGTGGATGCCCGAGAGGCGGAACATGTCCTGATCCTCGAGGAAACTTCCGTCGCTCCATCTGACAACCTCCACGGCAACGGTGTTGGTTCCGGTTGACACGAACTTCGTGATGTCGAACTCGGAGTCATTGTTGGCGCCCTGGCTGTAACCGACCATTTTACCGTTCACCCACACGTGGAATGCGCTGTAAACGCCATCGAAGTGCAGGAATACGGCCTTGCCGCCCCATGTTGAAGGGATCTCGAAGTCCCTCCTGTAAGACCCTACAGGATTGGGCTCGGTATCACTTGTATAGCCTGGTATGGGAACGATCCTGCAGGGTTGATTATTGTGAGGATAGTTCGCATTCGTATAGATGGGTGTGCCATAGCCTTTCATCTCCCAGTTGGAGGGAACGTCAATGTCGTCCCAAGCGCTCACGTCGTATGACTTCTTATAGAAGTCCCTGGGTCGTTCCGAGGGCTGCTTGACCCAATTGAACTTCCAAACCCCGTTCAGACTCTGGAAAAAGCCGGACTTGGGCTCGGTCCAGGGCTTGAGCATGTGGTTCCTGTCGGCCTTGAGGTCCGAAACGGTAGGATATGAGGTCATCGTCACATGACCGGGGAGCTTGTTTATGGCAAAGATGCTCTCGTTCTCCCAGTCTTCCTTGCCGCGGGAGGACGGTGCCTTTGCATGTACGGAAACAAGTTTCCATATCGTCGGCTCCTCGTCCTTCGTCCCAAGCCTGACATATGAGCCTTCGGCGTCAGGGCCGTCGATGCAGATGCTGCATCCGGTCTCTTTATGCACCATTGTCACATAACCATTGCCAAGGGATTTCACAATGAAAATCTGGTTCGAATTGCCGGGTTCGAAGGCCCAGCTTCCAAGCTTGATTCCGCCCTTCCTGGAGCCATCTGTATCGAAACCTCTTCCGTTGAACGGGCACCAGATCTGCCAGGCATCACCATACTTCACGAACGAATGTACCTGATTCATCTCCGATTTGTCTGCCGGCACCAGTTTGTATGGCGCCACTTCCCCGTCCAAGGTGTTGTTCATGGCATACCCGTTCGGGGATACGATCAAATACATCTTCCTGTCGTTCACTGATTTTTCAGCAGATGCTGCTCTGCAGCAGATTGACAGGGCCGCAATGGCCAGGATCAAGGTTATTAAACGCTTCATATGTGATTTTCCAGTTGAAATCCAAATAAAAATGGATCTCGATTTATTAGTTAAACATTTATATTCTTTATAATCAACATCTTAACGATACATATATTTTCATCTCCCTTTGATAGTAGTGCGTGATGCCCCA
>JAGHSF010000014.1 GCA_018065985.1 Candidatus Cryptobacteroides choladohippi | reverse complement strand
CGATCACGTTTTTTCCCAACATTAATAACACTATACCTATGAGAGTAAAATCATTTTTGATTGCGGTTCCTACGCTGCTCTTGATTGGCTTTACCGCTTCGGCGGCAGGCCATGACGGTCTAGCTGTGGGGTCTGCCGCAGCCGTGCTCAACAGTGCCGGCAACTATTCAACTGAAGGCTCCAATGCCCTTTCCTCTCAATCTATGGCTCAGGCCCCTCAGGCCCGGGCTGCTTCCAAGAAGGTATGTACCGGCAAAGTCGTGGACAAAGCCGGCCAGCCTATCCCAGGTGCAGGTGTAATCGAGGTTGATTCCTCCAATGGCGTTGTTACTGACCAGAATGGATCGTTCTCCATCAATGTCGCACCCGGTGCGACCCTAACCGTTTCCTGCATAGGCTACAAGACCGAGAATATCACGGTCGGCACACAGAACACATACACCATCACTCTTTTCGACGATTTCGAGATGCTCAGCGAGACGGTTGTCGTCGGTTACGGTACCATGAAGAAGGGTGAGGTTGCAAGTGCGATCTCCACTGTCAAGAGTGAGGAGTTCCTCAAGACTCCCGGCGCAAATGCCGCCGAGCTCATCAAGGGAAAGGTTCCGGGACTCATCATCAACACTCCTGACGGCAACCCTGTATCCAGCACGCAGATATCTCTGCGAGGCGCTACCACCCTCAAGGCCGGAACCGCTCCGCTCGTGCTCATAGACGGCGTTCCCGGTTCGCTGTCAGAGGTCTCTTCTGATGACATCGAGCAGATCGATGTCCTCAAGGACGGTTCCGCTGCGGCAATCTATGGTACCCGAGGAACCAACGGCGTCATCATCATCACCACCAAGAATGCCCAGGGTGAGATGGCTCCGACCGTCGACTTCAATGCATATGTCTCAACCCAGCAGATCACAAAGACTCTGAACTACCTTACTGCTGACGAGTACCGCAGCCTTGCGAAGGGACATGTTGGTTTCCATGATGACGGTGCTTCCGTCAACTGGCTTGACGAGATCACACGCACACCTCTTTCACAGATCTACAACATCAGCCTCCGTGGCGGTACAAAGCAGACCAACTATGTGGCCTCATTTGAATACAGGGATCTTCAGGGTGTCATGAAGCTGTCTGACAACAAGATGATGTTCCCCCGCATCGACGTCACCCACAGGATGTTCGACGGCAAGGTCAAGCTTCATGCTTCCGTCAACGGCTTCAAGATGAAGTATCACAACGGTTCCGACGGCGGCCCCTACAACTCTGCAGTATGGAACGGTCTGAACTACAACCCTACCACTCCTGTACGCCAGTCTGACGGATCATACTCCGAGAACACAGGTATCACCGATTACTACAACCCTGTATCTCTCCTTAACGAGACCAAGGGCGGCACCGATGCCACCATGCTCCGCATGCTCGGTGATGTCACCTACACTCCTATCATGGGACTTGACTTCAAGGCTGTATTCTCAGAGAATATCTACAACCAGACCCAGGGACACTACGAGACCCACAACCACTCTTATGAGGCTCGCACACCGAAGGGCGGCTTCGCCTCTCGCGGTACCTACAGGGCTCAGCAGGACATGCTCGAACTTACCGCACAGTGGAAGAGCAACTTCGGCGACGGTCACAACTACACCGTCCTCGCCGGTTATTCATATCTCAACAATGTAAGCGAGAACTACTGGATGCAGAACTCCGGCTTTGCAGTTGATGACTATGAGTACAACAACATCGGAGTCGGTACCCAGAAGAACAAGGGTTACAAGGGCGGCCAGATGGATCTTTCATCCGACAAGGGTGAGGATTCCCTCATCGGCTTCTTCGCGCGCGTAAACTACAATTACAAGGGCAGATACATGTTTGCCGCTTCCATCCGCCGTGAGGGTTCCACCAAGTTCGGTGCGAACAACAAGTGGGGTAACTTCTATTCAGTCTCAGCTGCATGGAACATCAAGGATGAGGCCTTCATGAAGAATGTCGATGCCGTTTCCACCTTGAAACTCCGTGCGGGTTATGGTGAGACCGGTACCGAGCCCTCAAGCCGTTACATGTCTCTCAACACTCTCACATTCAGCTCGAACGCATACTACAACGGATCTTATATCCAGACCCTGAAGCCTGCGAAGAACGCCAACCCCAATCTCCGTTGGGAGCGCAAGCACGAGTGGAATGTCGGTGTCGACTACGGCTTCCTCAATGACCGCATCTACGGTACGATCGACTGGTACAACCGCAAGACCCTCGACCTCCTCTGGGATTACTCGGTACCTTGTCCTCCGTACATCTATTCTTCAATGACGGCCAATGCAGGTTCCATCAGGAATACCGGTATCGAAATCGGTGTTACCGGCATCGTATTCGAAAACAAGGACTTCGGATGGACGACTTCTGTCAATTACTCACACAACAGGAATATCCTCCTCAGCCTCTCCAACGACCAGTTCATGGCAGCTGACTATTCCGATCAGGGAAGCACCGGCGAGCCTATGCAGCAGAGCACTCACCGTCTCCAGGTCGGCCAGCCTCTCGGTAACTTCTTCGGATTCAAGAGCGTCGACATCGACGAGACCGGTCACTGGATCATCGAGGGCGAGGACGGCCAGCCAAAGCCTATTCTCGACCAGCAGCCTACCGACAAGAAGATCCTCGGAAACGGTATCCCTTCACACTATCTGAACTGGAACAACAATCTCCGCTGGAAGGGATTTGACTTCGGTCTTCAGATCAGAGGCGCCTTCGGATTCGAGATCCTCAATCTTACCGCAGCCAAGTGGGCAACTCCCACCATGCTTACCCGAGGCAATGTCCTCAAGAGCGCATTCGACAAGGTTTACGGAAAGGCAGTCCTCGCAGACGACCAGCCCTGCCAGTATGTCAGCTACTATGTCGAGAAGGGTGACTATGTGAAGATCGACAACATCACTCTCGGTTACACCTTCAACTTCAACAAGCCCAACTTCAAGAACCTCAGGGTCTTCACCACCATACGCAATGCCGCAACCATCACCGGCTACTCTGGTATCGATCCTGAACTCTCAGTCACCGGACTTGCACCTGGTGTGGACAACTACACACGTTATCCTGCCACCAGATCATACACTCTCGGAGTATCTTTGAAGTTTTAAATGAGTATATAACATGAAAAGGATATTAATAGCACTTTCAGCTTGTGCATTTGCTTTCTCCGCCTGCACAGACCTGACGGAGAATGTATACAGTTCGCTGACGTCAGCTTCATACAATTATTCTCAGGACGACCTGCGCAAGGTTCTGGGCGCATGCTATACGCCGATGAGAAGCTATATCGGACATGGACAGCTCTGGGCCATGGACTGCACATCCTCAGATGAGATCGTGATGCCGCCCAACTCTACCGGTTGGGACGACGGCGGTATCTATCGCCGCATGCATTACCACAAATGGAATTCCGAGCAGAGCCATGTAAGGGATGCATGGAACACTACATGGCAGGGCATCGGCCTCTGCAACAACCTCCTTGCCCAGCTGAAGAACAATGACCTCAAGCTTGATGACGCCACGAACAAGGCTGCCATCGCCGAGACCCGCGCTCTTCGAGCATTCTATTATTCCATCATAGTTGACTGCTGGGGCGATGCACCTCTCGTGACAGAGCCTACCCAGGAACTTCCGTCAAACGCTCGCCGTGCCGATATCTACAACTTCGTGGTAACCGAGCTCACCGAGGCCATCCCTGATCTTTCAGAGGTATCAGGAGGCGCAGAGTATGGTCTCTTCAACAAATGGGCAGCCACCACTCTCCTTGCCAAGATGTACCTCAACGCAGGAGTATATGTAGGCACCCCGAACTGGCAGGGCGCTCTCGATGCCTGCGATGCAGTCATCGGCAGCCACAAGTTCGACCTCGCTGCCAACTACAGCGACAACTTCAAGGATGACGACGCATTCGCCGCTTCCAACAAGGAGATCATCCTCAATATCCCGTTCGATACCAGCCTTGGTTCGTATTCGATGTATTTCTTCTCATGGGGCGCACCTATGAAGAGCGTATACAATACCGGCGGCAGCCCCTGGGGCGCAGGTTCAGCAATGGGCGTACCTCAGTTCATAGAGACCTATGACCCTGACGACTCACGTCTGGATGACACATGGGTTCATGGCCTTCAGTATTCCCTCGACACCAAGACTCCTGTCAAGTGTATCTATGATGCGAAGGACGGTACCTATCCTGACCTTTGCTATGTCAATGATATTCAGAGCGGTGATTTCACCCTTGAGTGGGAAGGCTATCGTATGAAGAAATTCGAGGTCAAGCCCGGCACAAACGGCATGGGTACCGATTTCCCTCTCTTCAGATATGCCGAGGTTCTTCTCATGAAGGCCGAGTGTCTCCTCAGGCTCAACAAGCCCGGTGCCGGCGAACTCGTATCCCAGGTGCGTGCACGTGCATTCAAGGCCAATCCGGCCAAGGCAACAGTCACTGACGCGCAGCTCAAGGAGAATTCATGCTACAACTATTACTACTATGCTGACGACTATGCATTCTCGAAGCCGGCAAACAGGAAGTATGGTCCGCATGACAAGGACAAGGTCGAGCTTGGCCGCCTTTACGACGAGTACGGCTGGGAGTTTGCATGGGAGATGGGTGTGCGTACCAGGATGATACGCTTCGGTACCTATACCAACAGAAACTGGCTCTCTCATGAGGCGCTTGGTGACTACACGGCACTCTTCCCGATTCCGTTCGCAGCCATCACTGCCAATCCGAAGCTCGAGCAGAACCCTGCATACAAGTAACAGACTTTAACAATCAGATATCATAAGAGGGCCCCGGCTCAACCGGGACCCTCTTTTCAAGGAATATGAAAAGCACAGGTATCTTAGCGCTGGCGGCCATCTCGGTGGTTTCGGCGGCATGCTGCGGAGGAAAGGATGCCTCCACAATGAAGAAAATCAACCCTGTCCAGTTCTCTGAGGTCAAGATCACCGATGATTTCTGGGCACCCAGACTCAAGAACCACAAGGACGTGACTCTCGCCGTCTGCATCGACCAGATCGAGAACCAGACAGGCCGTATCAGGAATTTCGAGAATGCTGCATTGAAGCAGGGAGAGCACTCGGGCATCTACTTCGATGATTCTGATGTCTACAAGGCTCTCGAGGGAATGGCCTATTCTCTTCAGAACAATCCCGACCCGGTGCTCGAGGCGAAGTGTGACGAATGGATTGCAAAATTCGCGGCGGCCCAGGAAGAGGATGGCTATATCAACACCTACTATACCCTGACCGGTCTGGACAAGCGCTGGACCGTCATGGACAAGCATGAAATGTATTGTGCGGGCCATATGATCGAGGCCGGTGTGGCGTACTACAATGTCACAGGAAAACGCACCCTTCTGGATGTGTGCATCAGGATGGCAGACCACATGATGTCGCTGTTCGGCCCCGGAAAGCGTGACTGGGTTCCCGGCCACGAGGAGATCGAACTCGCGCTGGTGAAGCTTTATCAGGCCACGGGAGAGAAGAAGTATCTCGACTTCTCGGAATGGCTCATCGACGAGCGTGGCAAGGGCCTTGGCGCCAATGAGGGCAAGCCCTGGAACGCAGAATACCATCAGGATGACAAGCCGGTGCGCGAGATGACCGACATCGCAGGACATGCCGTCCGCGCCATGTACCTTTACTGCGGCATGGCCGATGTTGCGGCTTATACCGGCGATCAGGGCTACATCGATGCCCTTGGACGCCTTTGGGACGATGTGGTCCTGAAAAACATGTACGTTACCGGAGGAATCGGGCAGTCCGCTCATAATGAGGGATTTACCGAGGATTACAGTCTGCCCAACCTTACCGCTTACTGCGAGACCTGCGCTTCCGTCGGCATGGTCCTCTGGAACTGGCGCATGAACCAGTTCACGGGTGACGGAAAATATGTCGATGTGATGGAACGCTCCATGTACAACGGAGCGCTCGCCGGCATCTCTCTCGATGGCGACAGGTTCTTCTATGTCAACCCCCTCGAGTCCCTCGGCAACCACCACAGGCAGGCATGGTACGGTTGTGCCTGCTGCCCCAGCCAGATATGCCGATTCCTTCCCTCCATCGGCAACTATATCTACGGTGTGTCCGATGACGCCATCTGGGTCAACCTTTATATCGGAGACAAGGCTGATGTCAGGTTCGGCGGGAAGAACCTGACTCTCACCCAGGAGACCCGCTATCCCTGGGAGGGTGCAGTCAAGCTCACCGTCGGCACCAGGTCTGCTGTCAAGGCCGATATGCGCCTGCGCATCCCTGGATGGTGCAAGTCCTATGTGATCAAGGTCAACGGCGCCGAGGTCAATCCTGAGGTCGAGGCCGGATACGCAGTCCTCCCCGGCAGGTGGAAGGATGGCGATGTCATAGAGCTTGATATGGATATGCCCGTCGAGCTTGTGGCTGCCGATCCCCGCACCAAGGAGGATGAAGGCATGAGGGCAGTCCAGAGAGGACCTCTCGTCTACTGCATCGAGGAGGTGGACAACAAGGATGGCTTTGATGAGCTCGCGATTTCCGAAGATGCCGAGTTCACCACCGCTTTCCAGAAGGACCTTCTCAAGGGAGTCGTCACCATCGACGCCAAGGCCTGCGGCAAGACTCTCAAGTACATACCTTACTATTCATGGGACAACAGGGAAGCTGGAAAGATGAAAGTCTGGGTTCCCCTTGCACAATAACAGATGAAGAAAGCACTTATCGTATCAATGAGCATCCTGATGGCGGCATCTGCGCTTGACGCCCAGGGCTATGTCTCCAACAGGGCACCTCTGACGGAGAGCCGTTTCATCGAGCTCCCCATCGGGGCGGTAAAGGCCGAAGGCTGGCTCCGGCAGCAGCTAGTATTGCAGAAGGATGGCCTTACCGGCCATCTGGACGAACTTTATCCCAATGTCGTCGGCTCGAGGAATGCCTGGCTCGGCGGTGACGGAGATGCATGGGAAAGAGGCCCCTACTGGATAGACGGCCTGCTCCCGCTTGCGTATCTCCTTGATGACCAAGGTCTGAAGGACAAGGCTCAGGTGTGGGTCGAGGCCATACTCGGATCTCAGCAGGAGGACGGTTATTTCGGCCCTGCGACCGATCGCGGCCCTGAACCCGGCCTCCAGAGGAACAATTCCCACGACTGGTGGCCCAAGATGGTCGCTCTGAAGATAGTCAAGCAGTATTATATGGCTACCGGCGACGAGAGGGTGATCCCTTTCCTTGACAGGTATTTCAGATATCAGCTCGCGCATCTCCCCGAGACCCCTCTTGACCATTGGACATTCTGGGGCGCCCAGAGAGGCGGCGACAATCTCGAGATTGTCTACTGGCTATACAACATCACCGGGGAGAAGTATCTTCTCGAGCTCGGTGAACTCATCCACAGGCAGAGCACGCCATGGACGGACATGTTCCTTGACGGGTCCACACTTTACACCCAGAACAGCATCCATTGCGTGAATCTCGGGCAGGGCTTCAAGGAGCCTGTCGTCTACTGGCAGCAGTCGGGTGAGCAGAAGCAGTTGGATGCCGTCAGGAACGCCGGGAAGGTGATACGCAAGACCATAGGGCTTCCCACAGGCCTGTGGGCGGGCGACGAACTGATCAACTTCGGCGATCCCACCCGCGGTTCGGAACTCTGCACCGCTGTCGAGATGATGTTCTCTCTCGAGGAGATGCTCAGGATAACCGGAGACCTGCATTGGGCCGAATGGCTTGAGAGGATTGCGTACAACGCACTCCCGACCCAGGCCGACGACAGATACGAGACCCGTCAGTACTTCCAGCAGACCAACCAGATAGAGTGCTCGCGCAACACTTCCAGGAATTTCTCCACCCCTCACAGCGACACGGACCAGGTGTTCGGACTGCTGAACGGCTATCCCTGCTGCACTACCAACATGCATCAGGGCTGGCCCAAGTTCACGCAGAACCTGTGGTATGCCACTGACGATGCCGGGCTCGCGGCTCTCGTCTATGCCCCTTCCCGGGTGACGGCCATGGTTGCTGGCGGTATCGAGGCCTGCGTGACCGAAGAGACCTTCTATCCCTTCAACGAGAACATACGCTTCACTGTCAGCTTCCCCGACAGGAAGGTCAAGTCGGCGTATTTCCCGATCAGATTCCGCATCCCCGCATGGTGCGTGGGCGCAGAGCTGAAGGTCAACGGAGAGAGGGTCGGCGACCCTTGCGGAGCCGGCGACCTTGTCACGGTCAGGAGAACGTGGGCGAAGGGCGATGTGGTGACTCTCGACCTCCCCATGAGCGTAGAGTGCAGCAGGTGGTTCGACAGTTCTGCAGTCATAGAGCGCGGACCGCTCGTCTATGCCCTCAGGATGAATGAGACATGGACCAGGAAGCAGACCGCAGCTTCGGAGAAAGTCAGATATGGCGACTGGTATTATGAGGTGACCTCGGATTCGCCCTGGAACTTCTGCCTTTCCGGCAAGACCCTCAAGTCGGTGGCTGAGAACTGCACTGTCATCAGAAATGATGTGGATGCGTCCCTGTATCCGTGGACCCTGGAGAACGCACCATTGAGCATCAGGATACCGGCCAGGCCCATGCTGGACTGGAAGGCCTACAGGGGCTCGGTCGGGCAGGTCCAGTATTTCACCCAGCAGGGAGGCGATCTCGGAGCTGAGCAGACCATAGAGCTCATTCCGTATGGCTGCACCACGCTCCGCATCGCGGAATTCCCTGTAAGACAGTGACAATCATGGCAGAGAAGGCTCTCTTCACTTCGCGGCCCCGTTATGAGATTCTGGACGGGCTCAGAGGTGTGGCAGCATTGGTTGTGGTAGGTTTCCATATGTTCGAGACCTACCGCACTTCTCTTGCCGACCAGATCATAAACCACGGATTCCTTGCCGTGGACTTCTTCTTCGTGCTCAGCGGCTTCGTCATCGGCTATGCCTATGACGGAAGGTGGAAGCATATGTCGACCGTGGAGTTCTTCAAGCGCAGGCTCACCCGTCTGCATCCTATGGTGGTATTCTCGGTCATCATAGGCGCTGCCTTCTATTTCTTTCAAGGGTACCACTCCGATGCGGCGCTCGGTGACAGGGGCTGGGTGCTGTTTCTGCTGTGCATTCTGACGGACCTGTTCCTGATCCCTACCGGGCCGGCCATAGACGTCAGGGGATGGGGCGAGATCACGAGCTTCAACGGCCCCAGCTGGTCGCTGATGTTCGAGTACATAGGCAATATCCTGTATGCGTTTGTGTTCAGGCATCTTTCCAAGCTGGCCCTCGCGGCGGTAATGGCCTGCTCTATGTTCTTCACGATGGACCTTGCGCTGGGGTGGGACGTGTTCGGCATATATCCTGACCCGAAATTCAATGTCATCGGAGGCTGGGTGCTCAACTGGCAGCACATGTACACGGGATTCGTCCGTCTCATCTATCCGTTCGTCTGCGGCCTTCTGCTGTCAAGGCTTCTCGGTGCCCATATCACTCCGGACAATCCTGGCGGAAGTCCGATACACCTCAGAGGAGCATTCTGGTGGTGCGCCCTTGTCATTGTGGCAGCCCTTGCAATGCCGTGCATCGGTGGGAAACCGGGCGTGGCCGACGGCCTGTATCAGTGTCTTGTGATATGGATTGTCTTCCCGCTCGTCGTCATCGCGGGGGCGGGGAGCAGCGTCGGCGGGGTCACTGCGAAGATCTGCAGGTTCCTGGGAGACATCTCTTACCCGCTGTACATAGTCCACTATCCTGTGGCAATGATGCAGTTCAAATGGATACGCCGCTATCCAGATGCACCTCTGTGGATGCATATCGGGGTGTTCGTGTCCGTATATGTCATTTCCATCATCATAGCTTATGGCGCGCTGAAGGCCTATGACGAGCCTGTGCGCGGCTGGCTTAAAGAACATTGGCTAAAAAAATGAAACAAGTGAAAATCATCCGGTCCGTGGCTGTATGCCTGACCATGCTTCCTTTCTGTCTCCTCTTCTCATGCTGCAGGAATGCAGGAGGCGTGTCTGATGGAGAGGGCCAGTCGTCCTATGCCTTCATCGACGGCGATTCCATCATCTCGTCGTATGTGACGGAATTCAATTCCGATGATGACGAGGTCTATGGCCAGACATTCCGCAACATAGCGGCGGAGCAGTTCCTCCGCGACAACGTCCCGGCCCTTGACTGCCCGGACAAAGAGCTGGAGAAGACCTATTATTTCCGCTGGTGGACTTTTCGCAAGCATGTCAAGAGCACGCCGGATGGCTACGTAATCACCGAATTCCTTCCGGATGTGCCATGGGCCGGAAAGTACAATGCGATCAACTGTCCGGCCTGCCATCATTATGCCGAGGGCCGATGGCTCCGCAATACGGAATATCTCAATGACTACGCCCGTTTCTGGCTGAGCGACGGCGCCACCCCGAGAGCATACAGCTTCCCCATTGCGGACGCGACCTTGAAGCTGTACTCGGTCCACGGCGACATGGATCTGATCAGGGATACATATGAGGGTCTCAAGGACATATACGCCGCATGGGAATCCGATCACAGGGATCCCAACGGGCTCTTCTGGCAGGTTGACGGGAACGACGGCATGGAGGTTTCCATCTCAGGTTCCATGAGCCCTGACGCGAAGGGATACCGTGCCACCATCAACAGCTACATGTATGCTGATGCCATGGCTCTGTCGGTCATGGCGGAGATGCTCGGCCGCAGCCTCGATGTGACTGTCTACAAAGAGAAGGCGGAAGAGATCAGGAAGCTCATGGACGAGTATCTGTGGGATGAGGAGGCCTGCTTCTACAAGGTGATTCCGAGAAATGGCAGGATGGAGAAGTCCCCGGCACGCGAGGAGCATGGATATGTGCCCTGGGTATATGACATTCCCGATGAATCCAAGAGCGGGGCATGGCTCCAGCTGAAGGATGAGCAGGGATTCAAGGCCCCTTACGGACCCACCACCGCAGAGCGCCGCGCCGCAGGATTCAAGGTCGTCTATGAAGGACACGAATGCCAGTGGAACGGCCCCAGCTGGCCGTTTGCAACGTCCCAGACGCTGACAGGCCTGGCCTCGTATCTCCGCCGCTTCGGCGAGGGAGTGATGACAAAGGAAGATTATTACGAGACCCTGTGCACGTTCAGCAACAGTCACCGCCGTATCAACGAAGAGGGCAGGAAGATATGCTGGATCGATGAGAACCTGGATCCCTTCACCGGAGAGTGGATGGCCCGGAAGATGCTCATTGAGCGGGGAAGTGTCATAAAGGAAAGGGGCAAGGACTATAACCACTCTTCCTTCTGCGACCTTGTGATCTCCGGACTGATAGGCCTTCAGCCCCAGCCGGACGGGACCCTTTTTATAGAGCCGCTGATACCGGAAGGGAAGTGGAGCTACTTCTGCCTCGACGGCATAGTATGCATGGGGAGGAAGATTGCAGTCATGTATGACCGCGATGGCACCCGCTACGGCAGGGGGAAGGGCTTCTTCGTGTTCGTCGACGGCAAGGAGGCATTCAGGTCCGACTCGTATTCTGTCCGCCGGCAGATTCTCTGACTTTGTTGTATATTTGCGTCCATGAACAGATCAACCATACTTGCTCTCTGCTTTGCTGCAGCCATTGCTGCGGCATTTCCTTGCAGTGTCTTTGCCAAAGACGGCATTGTCAAGGTGGCCGGGAACGGCTGCATATCCCGTTCGGTCAACTGTGCCGACGGACACGTTCTCACCTCATCCTATTGCCTTTCCGGCGATGATGGGAGCTTTTTCCGTGAAGGGTCCAGGGAATTCTCGTTCCTGGCCGACGGAAAGGAGCTCTCCGGTGCAAGCAGGTGGAAGAAGGTCAGGTGTACCGGCAGTGCCGACGGCATGACGACGACCATAGGCATGAAAAGCGAGGACGGCAGCCTTGCCGTCGAGCTCGTATATACTTCCTACCCGTCTCTGGCCCTGGTGCGCAAGGAACTGCGCATCACCAATACAGGCGGCAGGGATGTGCGCATAGAGGGCGTGAATGTCGAAGACGTCAGGCTCGAGCTGGACTGCACCCACACTCAGACCTACCGTTCGTATGGCCGGTTCCAGACACTGGGCCCGTACCGCGGAGACTGGGATGATCCGCTTCTGGTGATCTACAACGCCCGCGAGCAGCGTGGCCTTGCCGTGGGAAACGAGTCGACCGGCATCATCAAGCGCACATCGGTATTCGAGGACGGGATGACTCTGAGCTCCGGCACCACCATGCCTGACCAGAACTACCCGTTCCGCCGCTGGCTTGCCCCCGGGCAGAGCTGGACAAGCGCGCCCGTGTTCACCGCCCCGTACAAGGACAGGAACTACCAGAGGGTCGTGAGCACGACCGTGCAGGACTATATCCGCAAGTACATGGGGGTGCGTATCGAACAGATCGAGCACAAGCCGCTGTTCGTCTACAACACCTGGGTGCCGTTTGGCAGAGGCATAGATGAGAAACTTGTGTACGAACTTATCGATGCGGCTGCGGAGTGCGGCATAGAGGAATTCATCATCGATGACGGCTGGCAGAACAGCAGCGGATCCAGCACGGCCATGGGCGACAACAAGAGCAAGGTCGACTGGGAGATAAACACGGAAAAATTCCCGAACGGACTCAAACCTGTGTTCGACCGTATCAAGGAAGCCGGCATGAAGCCCGGCATATGGCTGAGCGTGGGAAGGCTTGACCGTGACGGCGAGATCGTGAAGGACCACCCGGAATGGATAGTGCGCGATGCTTCGGGCAATATCACTGACCTTCATACTGGCAGCAACAGCAATGTGACAGCCTGCATGGGCACGCAGTGGTGCGACTATATCAAGGATATCATTCTCCATAACATCCATGCCTACGGGATCCAGTACGTGAAGCTTGATCTGGCCATCGTGACAAGCGCCTATGTCTACGATCCCAAGCACACCGGATGCTATGCCACCGACCACGCGCTCCATCGCGACCATGAAGAGTCCTACGATGTCATATACGAACAGTGCATGAAGATGTTCGACGACCTCCACGCGGCGGCACCGGACCTGTTCATCGACTGCACCTTCGAGACTGCCGGAAAGCTCCAGCTCATGGACTACGGCATTGCCAAGCATGCCGACGGCAACTGGCTCAGCAACGTGAAAGAGGACTCACCTTCAGGGTCCCTGCGCATCAGGGAGCTCGGATGGGTAAGAAGTCCGGCCTTGCCGGCCACGTCCCTTGTCATAGGCAACCAGAGGCTTGACCAGTCCATGCACATGCTGGCATACAAGTCGCTCATGGGCACGCTTCCCATCATGCTTGGCGACCCGCGCGATCTGAGTGCGCAGGAACGTGCGGAGTTCAAGGCGTGGACGTCATGGGTCAAAGGGCTCGAGGAGGAGCATGGAATAATGTCGTTCCGCCAGGACCTTCCCGGCTTCGGGATGCCGATGGTAGGAAGTTGGGACGGATACTGCCGTATCAATACCGAGACCTGCAGCGGAGGCCTCGTCGGAATCTTCCGCGAAGGGTCAGTCGAGGCCACACGCACGGTGACTGTGAGGGATCTGGCTCCGGATGCCATCTACAGCGTGATGCGTGGCCCGGACGGATGCGAAATAGCCCGTATGTCAGGAAGCGACCTCGAGAGGAAAGGCTTCCAGGTTACCCTGGATAACGAATTCGACGGGGAACTCTTCGAGATCTGCAGAGTTAAGTAGGTGGCTCCCAAAAAGGGAAGGTGCCGGATAACCGCGCTCGGAGCTTGCGACCGGGGGAGTTTGAGGGGAACACCCCTCAATGAATAATTGCTCCCAAAAAGGAATCAGGAGGGTTTTCACCCTCCTGATTCCTTTTTGTGGAGCATAGGAGAATCGAACTCCTGACCTTTTGAATGCCATTCAAACGCTCTACCAACTGAGCTAATACCCCGTGTGAACACTGCAAAGATATCTAAATTTTTCGTATTTTTGCCAAGCTGTAGAAAAATATGCAGAAAAACAGACCCAGAACACAGATCAACAACAAGCGCGCCTCCTTCGACTACGAGTTCCTGGAGACCTACGACGCAGGCATAGTGCTTGTCGGTACCGAGATCAAGTCGATTCGTGCCGGCAAGGCATCGCTTCAGGATGCCTATTGCTATTTCAGCAATGGCGAGCTGTATGTGCGCGGCATGAACATCGCAACATATTTCTGGGCAGCCGCATGGAGCAGCCACGAGCCCATGAGGGACCGCAAGCTCCTGCTTACCAAGCGTGAACTCAAGCATCTTGCGCAGGCCGTAAAGACCAAGGGACTCACCATTGTGGCAGTACGTGCATACATCTCGGAGAACGGTTATGCCAAACTCCACATCGCCCTTGCCAAGGGAAAGCACGAGTACGACAAGCGCGAGACCATCAAGAAGAACGATATGCGCCGCGAAATGGAGCGCGACCTGTAGCATGCCCGTCCATACAAAGCCGATACCAGCCGAACTCCCTCAGCCTGAACAGGTTGAGGCTGTAGATGTGCTGGCTTCCTACATCTCCGGGGAAATAGACCTGATAACTGTTCTCGGCCCTACGGCATCCGGCAAGACCAAGTATGCCGTGCGCCTTGCCCGGCAGATCGCAGCCATGCTGCCCTCAGAATACACCGGGGTGGAAATCATCTCTGCCGACTCCCGACAGATCTTCCGCGGGATGGACATCGGCACCGGGAAGGACCTCTGCGAATACGGCGACATCCCTTACCATCTCATCGATATCCTTCCCGCCGGGGCCCACTACAATGTGTTCGAGTTCAAACGCGATTTCATCTCAGCGTGGAACGACATCCGCAGCCGCCGGGCGATTCCCATCCTTTGCGGAGGTACCGGCCTGTACATCAACGCGGTGACTGCCGGATACGACTTCAGTGGGAGCCATCCCCTGAGTGCTACCAGGGAGGACGTCCCTGCCAGCACGGATGGCCCGCGCAGCACGTTCTTCATAGGGACACTGGTGAGCCGGGAGGTCCGCAACGCCAGGATCGACGCGCGTCTTGACGCCCGCCTTCAGGAGGGTATGGTCGAGGAGATAAAGGGCCTGCTGGATTCGGGTGTCCCGGCCGAAAATCTGATAGCCTACGGGCTTGAGTACAAGTTTGTTACGCAGTATGTCCTGGGTGAACTCGAGTATGATCGGATGCGCCTCCAGCTCGCCACGGCCATCCACCAGTTCGCGAAGCGCCAGATGACCTGGTTCCGGGGTATGGAACGCTCTGGCGTCCGCATCCACTGGGTGGAAGTCTAGAGATCAAAGGATTTTTTAATCTCTTCCACTACGTCCAGCTTCTCCCAACCGAAGAACTGCACATCCTTCTTTCCCATGCTGCCGTCCGGCATGCGCACATCAACCTTTGCAACATACGGCTCGCGTCCCATGTGGCCATAGGCTGCGGTCGGCTCGTAGATGGGGTTCTTGAGGCCGAAGCGTTCCACGATTGCGGCCGGACGAAGGTCGAACAGCTCGCGCACCTTGGATGCAATGTAGGCGTCGGTCGCCTCGCCGCGAAGGTCTGAGATCCCGCTGCCTTCCTTGGCTGCCACATGTGCGCTGCCGTAGGTGTCGATGAAGATGCTGACAGGCTCGGCCACTCCGATGGCATAGGCGAGCTGCACCAGACATTCGTCTGCAACTCCCGCTGCCACAAGGTTTTTCGCTATCCAGCGTGCTGCGTATGCTGCGCTTCGGTCAACCTTGCTGGGGTCTTTCCCCGAGAAGGCGCCACCGCCGTGTGCACCGCGTCCGCCGTAGGTGTCCACGATTATCTTGCGGCCGGTAAGACCGGTGTCGCCGGCAGGGCCTCCGATGACGAATTTGCCTGTCGGGTTCACGTGGAGAATATGGTCGCCCCTGAAGAGCGCCGCAGTCTTGGTGGGAAGGCTGGCTATGAGGCGGGGGAGCACTATGGTCTTCACGTCCTGCTCGATCCGCAGACGCATGGCCTCGTCGGCGTCGCCGCGGGCTGCATCAAGGAATTCGGGAGCCTCGAACTCGTCGTGCTGTGTGCTGAGCACAATGGTGTGGACCCTGATGGGCTGGTGCTTCCCTGAGAACTCGATGGTGAACTGCGATTTTGCGTCCGGGCGGAGGTAGGGCATGGGACTGCCGGCTTCCTTGCGTATATCTGTGAGGATGCGCAGGAGCCTGTGTGAGAGTGACAGTGCCAGAGGCATGTATTCCTCGGTGTCGCGGCATGCGTAGCCGAACATCATGCCCTGGTCGCCGGCGCCCTGCGACATCTCGTCTGCGCGGACCACTCCGCGGTTGATGTCTGCGCTCTGCTCGTGTATCGTGCTGATGATTCCGCAGGAATCAGCATCGAAATGGTATTCCGGTTTTGTGTATCCGATCTTGCGGATGACCTTTCTGACGGTCTCCTGTATGTCCACGTAGGCTTTTTCCGAGCGGACCTCGCCTCCTACAAGCACGAGGCCTGAGGTGCAGAAAGTCTCACAAGCCACTTTGGACTCCGGGTCCTGGCTCAGGAATTCATCAAGGATTGCGTCTGAAATCTGGTCTGCCACCTTGTCGGGATGGCCTTCGGAGACTGACTCCGATGTAAAGAGGTAGTTCATATCTTTTAGCATTTTTTGACGAGGTTGCAAGCGGTCAAATCTGTCCTCGTATGTCAATCGCCGGCAAAGGTAATACATTTTTTTGACAAATGAACTGTTGATAACTTTCCTGGATTGTTAATAAATATTTGTATATCCGCCGTAAATTTGCAGGGTGAAAAATATATTTTTCAATATCATATGAAAAAATCATTCAAATTTGTCTTGTCATCCCTGATGGCATTGCTCATGGTTGTGTCTGCATTCGCGCAGATCACGACATCTTCGCTCAACGGCCGCGTTGCCGACAAGGGCGGAGTAGCTATCCCGGGCGCAGCTGTTGTTGCAGTCCACAATCCTTCCGGTACCCAGTACTATGCAATTACAAATGAGGAAGGACAGTTCTACATCAATGGTATGCGTGCAGGCGGTCCCTACACCGTTCAGGTCAGCTGCCTTGGCTACCAGTCTGTAAATTACACCGAAATCACCCTTCAGCTCGCAGAGCCCTATCGTCTCAACGCCCAGATGGCCGACGATACCCAGATGCTCAACGAGGTTGTGGTAATCTCAACGGCATCATCGAAGTTTACAGCTGAGAAGACAGGTGCCGCAACAAACATCAACAATGCACAGATCACCAGCCTTCCCACGGTCAGCAGGAGCATCACTGACGTGACCCGCCTTTCACCTTACGGAGGCAACGGAATGAGCTTCGCAGGATCTGACGGACGAAATGCCAACTTCACCGTCGACGGTGCAAACTTCAACAACAACTTCGGTCTTTCAGACAAGCTTCCCGGCGGCGGCAGCCCTATCTCCATCGACGCCATCGAGGAACTCCAGGTTGTGATCTCACCTTTCGACGTGCGCCAGACCAACTTCATCGGCGGTGGCGTGAACGCCATCACAAAGTCAGGTACCAACACCTTCAAGGGTTCTGCATACATCTACCACCGCAACGAGAACATGCGTGGCGACGCCATCTGCGGCGAGCAGATCTCCAACGCACGCTCTATCGACCGCAGCACCACCTACGGCTTCACTCTCGGCGGACCCATCATCAAGAACAAGCTCTTCTTCTTCGTCAATGCCGAGTATGCAAAGATCCCTACAGTCGTGAACCGCTGGCATGGTACCGAGAACGGAGTTGCAAATGCCAACAACTACGAGTCCCGTACAACCATCGCCGACCTCAAGAGGGTTCAGGAGTTCGCAAAGAGCAAGTATGGCTATGATACAGGCTCATACACCGACTTCCCTGCAGACGAGAGCAACCTCAAGCTCCTTGCCCGCATCGACTGGAACATCAACGACAAGCACAAGCTCGCCCTCCGTTACAACTATACCCTCAACAAGGTATGGAATGCAACCAACGGAACATCCATGGACGGCGGTACCCGTATGTCAAGCTACCGTCTTTCCCAGAACTCCATGGCATTCGCAAATTCGCTGTACTCTATGGACAACCTTGTCCATTCGGTATCTCTCGATCTCAACAGCCGTCTGAGCAACGACCTTTCGAACCAGTTCCTTGCAACATTCTCGAAGCTCGATGACGTGCGTGGCACCAACTCAAGCGAGTTCCCCTTCATCGACATCACCAAGGACGGCGACAACTACATGGCTCTCGGTTACGAGCTCTTCACATGGAACAATGCCGTTCACAACACACATATCAGTGTTCGTGACGACCTCACCTGGTACAAGGGCAACCATAAGCTCATGGGAGGCCTCTTCTATGAGTATCAGCTTGCCGACAACGCCTACATGAGAAACGGTACAGGCTACTACCGCTACAACAGCGTAGACGATTTCATCAACGGTGCAACTCCCGAGGTTGTCTGCCTTACCTACGGCTATGACGGCGAGACCAACCCTGCAGCACGCGTCCAGTTCCACAAGGCCGGCCTCTACGCTCAGGACGAGTGGACAGTGAACGACAACTTCAAGCTCACATACGGCCTGCGTTTCGACGGCCTCTTCTTCGACAACAAGGACCTCATGACCAACAACAAGATCCTTGCTCTCGACTATCATGACAACAATGGCAATGTGCGCCATATCGATACCGGCAGGTGGCCCGGCGCAAGCGTTACCGTCTCTCCCCGCGTCGGCTATACCTGGGATGTCCTCGGTGACAAGTCCCTCAAGGTGCGCGGCGGTACCGGTCTCTTCAGCGGCCGTCTCCCTCTCGTATTCTTCACCAACATGCCCACCAACGGCGGTATGGTCCAGTATCAGGCCCAGATCAACGCGAAGAACGCTGCTGCCAACGGCTTCTCTATGGATGAATTCAAGGGCGGCCTCGTAACTGATGCCAATGGTCATGCAACCATCAACGCTCTGCTCGACAAGCTCATCGCACTCGGCTATCCTTCAACCATCTCTCCCAAGGACGGTTCCCTTCCTTCTGCAGTGAATGGCGTGGATCCCAAGTTCAAGATGCCTCAGGTATGGAAGACATCTCTCGCAATCGACTATGCATTCCCTACCTCGTTCCCTATGAGCATCACTGCTGAGGGTATCTTCAACAAGACTCTCAATGCGGTATGCATCTCTGACTGGAGCATCGTTCCCGTTGCAGGTTTTGCAAGATACAACGGCGCCGACAACCGTCCCATCTATCCTGATTCCTTCCGTGAGGGTACCAAGGCATTCGTGCTCGAGAATACCAACAAGGGTTACGGCTGGTCAGCCAACCTGACATTCAACGCCCGTCCTACCGAGAACATCAGCTTCATGGCTGCCTACACCCACACCGTCAACAAGGAGATCACCGGTATGCCCGGCTCTGCAGCAGAGTCTGCATTCACCTATGTTCCCACTTCAGAGGGTCCCAACAACATCAAGCTCCACAACTCACAGTATGTGACTCCCGACCGTGTTGTTGCATCTGCAACGGCTCATGACCGCAGCGGCAACCACTGGAGCCTCATCTACGAGACCTGGAGAGGCGGTTACAACTACTCATACATGACCACCAACGACATGAACGGTGACGGTTACAACTACGATGCAATCTACATCCCTACCGACGCACAGGTTGCAAATGGCGACTTCCGCTTCGTAAGCCAGGCTGATGCAGACCGTTTCATGGCATTCGCTCACAAAGACAAATACCTCAGCAAGCATCAGGGCCAGTATGCAGAGGGTTACAGCGTTTACTCACCTTGGGTACACCGCGTGGACCTCAGCTACAAGCATGACTTCTCAGTCAAGGCTGGCAAGAACACCAATATCCTCCAGCTCAGCTGCGATATCAAGAACCTTCTCAACCTCTTCAACTCAAGCTGGGGCGTAAGCAAGATTCTGAATCCCGAGATCGGTACCGATGCACGCATCCTCAAGTATGAGGGCATCGATGCGGAAGGCTATGCCACATTCTCAACTCACAAGGCTGTCAACGGCGCCACTGAACTGTTTGTTCCCAATCATGTGATCGGTCAGTGCTGGTATGCTTCAGTGGGCATCAAGTACATGTTCAACTAAAATTATCCGATTCCGAATATGAAAGCAAAATATATCATTGCATCGCTTGTGGCCGTTTGCGCTCTTGCAATCGGATGTACAAAGGACGTTCCCAACGTCCTGAAGGAAATCAAGGTTTCCTCTTCATACATTGGACTTTCCAACAATGAGGGAAGCAACACCAAGACCATTACCGTAACCGCAAAGGATTCATGGTCAGTCAAAGACCTGCCCGAGTGGGTTACCGTCACTCCCGCATCCGGCAATGCCGGTGAGACCAAGGTCACTTTCTCAGCCGACAAGGCTTCCGAAACCCGCCAGGTGAGCATCAAGATCGCATGTGCAGGCAAGGAGCAGACCATCATCATCAAGCAGGAGGCAGAAAAGGTCATTCCCAAGACCATGACCGTTTCCGAGGCTCTCAAGGTGATCGAGCAGTATCCTGACGGTTCTCCCCTGAGCCGTGTCAAGGGTGTTGTGTGCAAGATCCAGGAAATCAGCCCTTCATACGGCAATGCCACATATTATCTTTCCGAGGATGGCAAGTTCGAGGACGGCAAGTGGCTCCAGGTCTATCGCGGACTCTGGATGGACGGTGAGGCATTCAAGACAGGCGACGAGTTCGCCCTTGGTGACGAGCTTACCATCGAAGGTGTGCTGATGAGCTACAAGGGCACCCCCGAGACAAAGGAGAAGGAAGCATACGTGATCGAGATCAACAAGTCCCTCATCAAGTGCGACTCCCTTGTGTATGACGGAGCAAAGATGGAGGCTCTCCCCATCGAAGGCGGAAACTTCGAGGCACATCTCACCTGCAAGGGCAACGGTGTTTCGGTTGTCATTCCCGATGATGCCAAGTCATGGCTCTCAGTCAGCGGAATCCAGACATCAGGCACAGATGCGAAGGTCTTCTTCGTTGCCGCTGCAAATGAAGGCGGAGACCGCACCACCGAGCTTACATTCACCACTACCGACGGCACCAAGAACTATACGGCATCTGCATCACTCATGCAGATCGGTTCAATCGTGGAGTGCTCGGTTGCAGACTTCCTCGCAGCAGAGGTTGGCGACACCCAGTACAGAATCACCGGTCTTGTGACAAAGATTGAAAAGGCTGACTACGGCAACATCTACATCCGTGACTGGTCAGGTGAGGCATATGTATATGGAGTCGGAGCCAAGGGCGACTTCGCGAAGCTCGGCGTGGAGGAAGGTGACATCATCACCTTGGTCGGAAAGCGTGGCGCTCACAATGACAGCCCTCAGATGACCGGTGCCCAGTACGAGAAGCACATCGACGTCACCGAGGTCGATTTCCCCACCTTCCTCGCAGCAGAGAAGAGCAAGGATGTCTACTACCGCCTGACCGGTACCATCACCAACATTGCCAAGGCAGACTACGGCAACCTCTATATCCAGGATGAGAATGGCAACGAGATCTACGTTTACGGCTTGTATCCCGGCTGGGGTGCAACTGGCGACGCACGCAAGGGTGTCATCGCGGCAAAGGGTATCGAAGTTGGCGACAAGCTTACCGTAGAAGGCTACAAGGACGTTTACAATGACGTTATTGAGCTCTGCAACGGCATCTATGTCAACCACGAGAAGCCTGTTACAGCTGAATAACAGCAGATTTTCTGCCGACAGGTGACGCTTCAGTTGCCTGGATATAATAAGAGGGTGACCAAAAAGTCCTAAGGACTTGAGGTCATCTTTCTTTATATCATATTGCCTCCGAGCGTCGGCTACTCGCCTCCGGAGACCTTCCGCTTCGCTCCATCCCTCCCCCTGCACTGCGCTTGTGGGCCCCTCCCTCTAACGTGCCCGCGGGTGGGCACGGGTCCCGGATGAGCCAGCCGACCGCATCTGCGGCAATATGATTTAAATAGCTATGAATGCATAGGCTAATGCATATTTATCACTTTTTGTAAAAAATATCTAAAATTTAACTGATTATGTAAAAGGGGTTTTGACTTTCCGATTTCTTTTTCTATCTTGCACTGTTTAAGTCAAGTGTATCAACTATTTACAATTTAATAAACATGAACAAGAAGAACAACTCATTGACTCCGTATGTCTTCCCGGACGTGGAAGTCATCAGAATCGAGGGGCAGAATGTCATCTGCCAGCTCAGCGGTGGTACCGAAAACTTCAACGACAACACTGACCCTGTAGATTGGTTCAGATCTTAAGAATTGGAGGTGAATTTATGAAAAGACTTGCATTTTATTTCATTTTGGCCACTGCCGTACTCGCAGGATGTACCAAAGCAAACGTTGACGGTCAGAAACAGACCGAATCCTCTATGGCTGACAACTCCGTCATCGCAGCATATCTTGACGATGCAGCCAACACAAAGCTCTCTCTTGTAGAAGGTGTGAAGCTCGCCTGGGCTGCAGACGACATGATCTATTTCGGTGGCAAGAGGTATGTCATTGATTCAATCGATCCCGATGATCCTACCAAAGCTTTCTTCAAGCCTCAGATGTCGGCTGCTGCCGATGCTGAAATATACCGTGCATTCTATCCTTATACTGCATATTCCAGCTCCGCAGGCAAGTTCGTTCTCAGTTCAACACAGAACTATGGCCTCAACGACAAAGTGACAAACGTCAATTCCATGTATGCTGAGACCACGAAGAAGGATGAACTCCATTTCCACAACGTGTGCGGTCTTCTTGCCATCGATATCAAGGGAACAGGCACCGTTTCCAACATCAAGGTTTCTGCAGACCAGTACCTTTCAGGATCCCTCACAAACATGGCCGTCTCTGAAGACGGTGTGCTGACGTACGGGGATATTACAATTTCCGCCCTGAATTATGTCAATCTCGGCTGCGGCAAAGTCGCTACTCTCAGCACAGATGAGGCAAGACGCTTCTATGTTGCCGTTCCTGAAAACGACTACACCAACCTGAAGATTGCCATCACTACAGAAGACGGTACAATGGTGGTTGCTGCCACAAAGACAGCATCGGTCAAGAAGAACAATATCTATCACATCCCCGAGATCAACTTCGAGGTCAAACCTCTCGAGTTCAGTGTCGAGCTTTCAATCGACGAATGCGAGGCTGTATCAACATCAGAGGTGAATCTTGCCGTATCTTCAGTTCCTTCAGACAAGGATGTTTACTATATCCGTGCGGTTGAAACTATAGATTATGTTTCCCAGTTTGCTGACGGCCTGGCTCTTGCAAAGGATGATTTAGCTTATTGGAAAATGTATTATTCGACAATTGACCAGCTTGTCAATAAAGGTGTCGCTGTCAAGGGCGATGTGCTCAAGGATAGCGAGCTCTTCAACTACTGCCTGCCTGACAACGACTATGTATTCTATGCATATGCTGTCGATGAGTATCTTAATGTATCTGCTGCCACTATAAAGGAGTTCCATACCCCTGCTTTCGTATTGCCCCCTGCAACAGCCAAATACGAAGACTACCTTGGCCAGTGGCTCATGGGTACAACCCTCCTTACCGTTTCGGAGAAGGTCAATGGATCTTCATACAGCGTTACAGGCTTCAAGGGCCAGAGCAGTGCTGCTTACAACTACAATGTAGAGTCCGTCGAGGCTGCCTTCGAGGACGGATACATCGTGTTCAAGGAGTATAATACCGGAGTCCGCGCCTCCCTCGACGAAGAAGACGATTCCATCGTTTATTTCTCCGGCATGTTCATCTCCGGTGGGACTGAATATGCGGCTTATCCCTTCAACACTGAGGCCCCTACAACCATCTTCTATGGCAGATACGACGGCGACAAGGTAAGTGTAATTCCTGGTTCCTGCAAATGGGGAACATTTACTTCAACCGGATTCGCAGCCGTGATTCAGTCAGGAGAATATGCTGGATATGGGGACTCCATTTCCAACGGAAGGATATCCGATATGCAGAAGTACGTCGAGCCTACAGGCCCCACTCCTGAAGGCACGTGGTATTGCGCTTCCGTTACTGATTTCAATGATAATGTATTCACCGATTGGACAATGACCATCACAAGGTCCGGCATCGGTTTTGAAATTGATGGTTTTGATTTGGGTCTTGCCAGCATGACACCGACAGCGCCTACTGCTATCTGGAATGCCGTGGATCAGACACTCACAGTTCCAAACGGTACCGATACTTGCACAGACTATAATGGGGCCGCATTCTACTGGTATGGTATGGATGAAGACGGATATGATGCTGATATAGTGATCAAGTTTGATCTCGAAAACAACAAGTGTCAGTTCCAGACTTATTACTGGGGTGCATATGTTCCTTATTATGAATCTTTCTGGGACATTTACATTGGCTCTAGCATGACATTCACCAAAGTCACTGAGGAAGCTGCATCTTCAGTGAAGGCAATGGGAAATGGCATGAAGGTCGGTGGAACTCTTCATTCCGATATCAAGCCCAGAAGCGCAGCTGTCAGCAGAAAGGCTGCTCCTATGGTAAAAGCCGGTGAATTCGCATCAAAGGCAAAGATGGGTGGAAAGTTCCCGCTCAGCGCTGAATAATCCAGTTCACTTTCATAAGAAAGCGGCTCTCCAGACCAAGGAGGGCCGCTTTGCTTTCATGCCTCCGGCTCGGTTTCGGCATGAAGGTCATGACGATGGTACTTTTTTTGCGAATTAAAAGTAAATATGTACCTTTGAATACCTTTTGGTGGTGTGACAACGTTATTAATTTAAAATATGAAAGTAAAACATCTGTTTCTTGCTGCATTGGCGGCAGTCTTCACATTTGCTGCATGCCAGGAGAAAATCGAGGATCTTGGAGAACCCAATATCGACCTCAGCACGAGCACCATTGACTTCGAACAGGGTGCTGGATCACAGACAATCACATTGAATACCACGCGCTCCTGGAAGGCAGTTGACGTTGCCGACTGGATCGTGGTCGACCCCGCCAAGGGCCCTGCCTCAAAGGATGACCAGACTGTCACGATCGAAGTACTCGAGAATACCGCAGCCAACAGGTCATGTACCATCAAGTTCACCTGCGGAATCGACAGCGAGTATCTCACAGTCAACCAGAAGGGGCCTAAGGGAGGCCCTGAGAAAGGTGACGGTACCAAGGAGCATCCTTATCTCGCTTCTCAGGCAAGGGAACTCGCACTCTCCCTCGAGTCGGAGGCGCAGGATGGCCCTTACTACATCAAGGGATATGTGAAGAAGTTCGATTCAAAACATGAGGAAGCTTTGGATCAATACGGTAATGCGCGCTTCTATATTACTGATACCAAGGACGGTGGCGATGATGATTTCTACTGCTTCCAAGTTAATTACCTCGGCGGCAAGAAGTTCTCTTCACTTGACCAGATTGCTGTAGGTGACGAGGTTGTCATATATGGCAAGATCACAAACTTCAACGGCACCCCCGAGACCGTAGGCAAGGGCGCGGCGTACATCTACTCGCTCAACGGAGAGATCGGTGACGATCCTCAGCCTGCAAAAGTTGTTGACGCAACCGTTTCCCAGGTAATCTCAGAGCAGAACAAGGACGTCATCTATCGCCTCAGCGGCAAGGTGAGCAGCTTCAGTTCCCAGTATTGCAGCTTCGACCTCAGCGACGAGACCGGCAAGATCTATGTCTTCAGCGTTGATCAGGCAACAAAGGACGAGTACAGCACCAAGCTTGCAAACGGTGACACCGTCACGATCGAGGGTCAGTACGAATACTATGAGAAGAAATCTCAGCACGAGATCGTCAACGCAAAGATCACCGCGTGGACCAAGGGGCAGGGCGCAGAAGTGGTTGACGCAACCGTTTCCCAGGTGCTCTCGGAGCAGAATACGAACGTCATCTATCGCCTCAGCGGCAAGGTAAGCGGCTTCAACTCCCAGTACTGCAGCTTCGATCTCAGCGACGAGACCGGCAAGATCTATGTTTACAGCGTAAATCAGGCAACAAAGGACGAGTACGGCACCAAGCTTGCAAACGGCGACACCGTCACGATCGAGGGCGAGTACAAGTTCTTTGCTGACAAGTCCCAGCATGAGATCGTCAACGCGAAGATCACCGCGTGGACCAAGGGCCAGGGTGATGAAGGCGGTGATGAAGGCGGTGATGAAGGTGGCGACGAAGGTGGCAGCGACCCTGTCGATCCTTCCACACTCAGCCAGATCACCTGCGCGGAATTCAACTCACTTTCTGAGAGTGATGAGAACTGGTATATCCTTGAGGGAAAGGTCGTTTCAATCACCGACACCCAGTTTGGCAATCTCTACATCGAGGACGAGTCAGGCGAACATGCATATATCTATGGCGTCAACGGAAAGGACGATGAGAAGTTTACTGAGCTTGGCATAGAGAAGGGCGATGTCATCAAGATCTACGGCCAGCATACAATCTTCACCGACACCCATAACAACAATGCAAAGACTGTCGAGATGAAGTCCGCAAAGCTCCTTGCCCTCACCAAGGGTGAGAAGGAGACAATTGAGGCTGTCGTCACCCTCACATTCCCTGATGACGATCCGACCAATAGTGGCTATGCAGGCTACGAAACTCCTTGGATAGCCAAGATTGGCAGTTATTCGTTTACCATGACTGCGTTCAACAACAACAAGTGGAAGAATGATTGGACTTATGTACGCTGTGGTCGCAACAAGGGTGATTCAGTTGCCTCCATTGCAACCGCCAACGCAATCGGCGAGGCTGTGTCAAAGGTCATCGTTTCCATTGACAAGTATGACGAGAGCCATGTGAGATCAGTGAAACTCGTTGTGGCCAGAGACGCCGCATTCGGCGATGTAGTCGAGACTGTTGTACTTGATGCCGGACTTGGTGACATCGAGGCTGCCGTCGCATCGCCCGCAGCCGGACTTTATTACAAGCTGGTCTTCGACTGCCTCAAGAGTGACGCGAACGGATTCGTACAGGTATCGAAGGTCGTGTATGCGAAGTAATCATATCAGTTGAAAATCAAATAAAAAGGGCGGCCCGTGGCTGCCCTTTTCATTCTCATTATTGTTGTTTATATTTGTAGTTGTATGTGGTATGCCCGAATAGTGAAAAATAAAGCAGCATATTTCATAGCATTCCTTATTGCAGTGGTTTCCTGTGGTGAGACCACTCCGTCTGCAGAGCTTCTCAAGCTCGAAATCAGGAATACCGAGGTCACTTCTGCAGCGGGCAGCCAGTTCGTGTCCGTCGAGGCTGTGGGAGACTGGACGCTGCAGATAGAAGGCAATCCCGACTGGGCGGAGATATCCCAGACCTCAGGCAGCGGAAACTGCGCAAACATAAAGCTCAAATACACCGAGAATCTGCTTTCCGAGGACAGGACCCTCGCCCTCGTTCTCATGGGAGGCGGCCACTCGCTTAGGGCCGGATTCAGGCAGCAGGGGAGGCAGAAGTCACATCCCGACCTGACCCCCGACAAGGTGGCCTCATGGCTGGAACTTCCCGCCACACGCGAGAATGACAACCGCTTTTTCTTCACCCACGACATGACCGTGGGCAAGTATCACGGCCGCAACTACTCCATCTACCTGGATGTGGACGCGAAGGTGTCGGTCTGGGTGGCATATCCTCTTAACAAAGGCCTGATCGGAAGCGGTTCCCGCACCAACGAATGGGGGCTCGACCCGAAGGTGCCGCGCCAGTATCAGCCTGTGATCTATTCCGGATTCAAGGGCGGCTATGAGCGTGGGCATCAGATTCCATCGGCCGACCGTTACAGCAACAACGCATCCACGTTCTACGGTACCAACATGACCCCCCAGAGGGGTGAACTCAACGAGTATGCATGGGCTACCCTCGAGGGATATGTTCGCAACTGGTCCTACCAGTTCGACACTCTGTATGTGGTGACCGGAGCCAACATCAACGGCAGCAGTGATTATGCCGCCGACAACGACGGCAAGAAGATCACCGTTCCGGTGGGCTACTTCAAGGCCCTGCTGGGATACAAGAAGAGCGGCACGCTGGGCATTACCGGCACCACCGGCGGCTATACGGCAATAGGCTTCTACATGAAGCACCAGTACTACGACGATTCGGAGATAATGGGCCAGTCCATGACGATAGACGATCTGGAGAAGAAGACCGGTTTCGACTTCTTCGTCAACCTGCCCTCGAAGATAGGCGACAGCCTCGCCGAAAAAGTGGAATCGACCAGGGATCCCTGGTGGAAATAGGGACCAGAAAAATAACACTGAATGAAACGGATAATCTACATCATTGCCTTTGCGGCCTTCCTGCTTTCCCTCTCCGCCCCTTCTGCGGCCCAGAGGAAGAAAAGCTATGTGATAGGTTTCTACAATCTTGAGAACCTGTTCGACATCTACGACGACCCTGCAAAGAACGACGAGGAGTTCCTTCCCGAAGGAAAGAACAAATGGACTCAGACCAAGTACGAGAAGAAAGTCCACAACATGGCCCAGGTCATCCGCGCCATGAGGGACGACAACGGCCAGTACCACACGATACTCGGCATCTCCGAGATCGAGAACCGTCTGGTTGTCGAGGACCTCGTGAGCGACCCGCAGATTGCGGATGCGAACTATCAGATCGTGCACTATGACGGTCCGGACCGCCGCGGCGTCGACGTGGCCCTTCTCTATGACCCCGCCAAGTTCAAGTATCTTGGCTCCGAGAGCATCCCGTTCACGTTCGACGACACCATGGTTCCCATTTCGATGACACAGGCGGCGAAGGATGCCTTCCGCACACGAGACATACTCATGGTTCACGGTACCATCGAAGGCGAGCACTTTGCATTCTATGTGACCCATCTGCCTTCCCGCGTCGGCGGAAAGGGTGGTGACCTTCGCAGCCGCGGAGCCGAGATCATATACAACCATGCCCGCCAGATGGAACGCAGGTATCCCGGCCTCAAGGTGGCTGTGATGGGTGACATGAATGACAATCCCACCGACGAAAGCCAGGTGAAGTGGCTGCATGGCAGGGACCTCCCCGACCTGAAACTGCGCGAGGACTTCTTCAACCCGTTCCTCGCCATGCTGCGCGACGGCTACGGCTCGCTGGCATATCAGGGCGAGTGGAACATCTACGATATCATCCAGGTGAACTATAACCTGGCTCTTGCTCCTCACGGCGGACTCAAGATCCAGACCGTCGTCAAGAACAAGTACTATGGCCGAATCTTCAGCAAGCCTTTCATGACCCAGCAGACGGGCCAGTACAAGGATCAGCCTTTCCGCACATTCAGCAACGGAGCCTTCATCGGGGGCTATTCCGACCATTATCCGACCTATATCGTAATATCCAAATAATGAGAAAAGCTATATTATCATTCGCATTGCTGCTGCTCGCAGTGGCGGCAGTGGCCCAAGGGTTCACCGGGGGCATCACGGCCACCGTGGTGAACCGTTCCGGACGGCTTCCCATCGAGGGCGCAAAGGTGGTCCTGACCCAGGGTGACGAGGCTGTCGCATCCGTGACCACCGGCCCTGACGGCAAGTTCGGCTTCTCCGGTCTCGACAACGGCAGCTACACGCTTTCTGTCGAGGCTGAGGATTTCGTCGGCACACAGATCAATGTGCTCGTCGAGAAGGGCTTCGTGCGTGACCTCGTGTTTGTCACCCTTTCCCCTTCCTCCAGCATCAAGGAAGACATCGACGACTCCAACTTCGCCGAGTTCGACCTGACCGACACCGGCTACTCCGATGCCCCCACCATACTCTTCGGTTCCAATGACGTGTACAGCAAGGTGGCAGGTTACGGCTTCAGCGCTGTGCGTTTCAAGAACCGCGGCTACAATTCCGAGACGGAGGACGTCTACCTCGCAGGCGTGAAGATGAACGACGCGCTCACCGGATACTCTCCCTATTCTCTCTGGAGCGGACTCAACGAGGCGATGCGCTCGAAGGACACGGCCATGGGGCTCGAGACTTCCGAGTACGGAGTTGGCGGCTTCAACGGCATGACCAACATCAGCGGCATCCCTTCAAGCGTGCGTCCCGGATGGCGCTTCAGCGTGCTGAGCAACTCGGCCCTCTACCGTCTGCGCGTCATGGCCAATTACGCTTCAGGCCAGCTTGACAATGGCTGGAGCTATGCGTTCAACGTCAGTGCCCGTGTAGGTGGCAATGACTGGGTGAAGGGCGTGTACTACAAGTCGCTCTCGTTCTACGGAGGCGTGGAGAAGAAGATCACGGACGAGCACAGGCTCGCCCTCATCGCTTTCGCCACTCCCGGCGAGAGGGGAGCGCAGAATGCCAGCACACAGGAGGTCTATGACCTGATGGGCGACAACATGTATAACAGCAACTGGGGCTACCAGAACGGCAAGGTGCGCAATTCGCGTGTGCGCCGCACTTTCGAGCCTGTCATCGCTCTCAAGTACGACTTCACACCCTCTGACGGGTTCTCGGCATCGGCCACTGCCCTGTACCGCACAGGAAAGAACGGCTACACGGCTCTCGACTGGTACGATGCGATGGATCCCCGTCCCGACTACTACCGCAATCTTCCCTCATACTCGTATTTCGAGGACGAGGACTACAACCGCTCCAACGACGAGAAGGCAGCCTGGGCGACCGAGATGTGGAACCGCAACTATCCGAAGACATATGCGAACTACCAGCATCTCAACTGGGACCGACTGTACAATGTGAACTACAACAACAAGGACGGCCGCAGCAAGTATGCCCTGGAGGAGCGCCATGTCGACCAGAACGACCTCAACTTCGCAGGTTCGTTCAAGTGGCGCCTCACAGATTTCATGAAGGTGAACGGAGGCTTGAGCCTCAAGTGGAACCGTACCGAGAACTACAAGTCGGTCAATGACCTTCTCGGCGGCAGGTACTACCTGAATGTGGACCAGTTCGCAGAGCGTGACTTCGCCGCCAACGAGGCCCTCATTCAGAACGACCTCGACTATTTCCTCAGGAACGGTGCTGCACAGAAGATGGAGAAGGGCGGCAAGTACGGCTACGACTACCTTGCACAGATACGCAGGGCAAAGGCCTGGGCAAATGCCGAATTCAACAAGGGCGGCTTCAGCGCAACCGTTGCCGCATCTCTGGGTTACGAGTCATTCTGGCGCGAGGGCCTTGTGCGCAAGGGCCTCTTCGCGGGTCTTGACGACAACGGCGACGAGATAGTCTACAAGGGTGTCACCCTTACCAGCTACGACCAGTACGGCAGGGTGATCACATCGAAGGGCAAGTCGGGCGTGAGCCGCTTCCTCACATATTCAGGCAAGCTCGGCCTGGCCTATACGCTTAACGGGTCTCACCGCTTCAGCGCCAATCTGGGCTATTTCAACGACGCCCCCACCTTCAACCAGGCATTCATCTCCGCCAGGACACGCAACTCCATCATCGACGGGCTCACCACCATCAAGTCGTTCTCGACCGATGTGAACTACGAGTTCAGCGCAAACGGTTTCAGCGGCAGGATCACCGGCTACTGCACCAAGATCATGGACCAGACCGATGTGATGAGCTTCTATGACGACTCGCAGCAGTCCTTCACCAACTTCGCCATGACAGGCATCGACCAGCGCCACATGGGCATCGAGCTCGGTGTCAAGGTGCCTCTGTTCGTTGACGGCCTCTCTGCATCCGGAGTGCTTAGCTGGGGCGATTTCATATACACCAGCACACCTCACATGGTCCAGACAGTCGACAACAGCGCCAAGATCGTGCGCGAAGAGGATGTGAAATACTGGAAGAGCCATCCTGAGTTCAAGAAGACCACAATCGGCGGCATCGAGGTGTATGACCAGGATGCTGACGGATACATCGTCAAAAGGCAGATCAGGCATCACGTGCCTTCCACTCCCCAGCTTGCAGCCGAGCTTGCTCTCAACTACCGCTACAACTACTGGTTCTTCGAGGTCAACGGGCAGTATTTCGCCCACTCATACCTCGACATGAACCCCCTGTACCGCACCTCGTTCGCCTGTGCCGGCGGCGATGGAGTCGAGACTCCCCAGGAGATCGAGGCCATGGCGTCTCAGGAAGAGTTCGCCCCCGCGTTCCTTCTCAATGCAAGTGTGGGCAAGAGCTGGTACATAAACCGCAAGTACAACATCGGCTTCTCCCTCGAGGTCAAGAACATACTTGACAACCGCAATGTCCGCACCGGTGGCTACGAGCAGACCCGTCTCATCAAGAGCACTGGCAAGGACAGATACTATCCCTTCGACCCCAAGTATTTCTATATGCAGGGCGCAAACTACATGTTGAACCTTTATTTCAGATTCTAAGCATATGAAAAAGTCAATAGTTATCGCCGCAGTGCTGACGGCAGCTGTTTCCTGCCAGTCTCTGAAGGAGGAATTCCAGCCAGTCGTGACTCCCGGCTACGACAATCCTGCGCCTTACAGATATTATACGGACGCTGATTTCGGCAAGATCATCACCATTGCCGAACTTGCCGGCCAGTATACACCCGAGAAGCCTTTCGAGATGCCCAAGGACAAGGACATTCTCAAGGGAGCCGTGATAAAGGGCGTCATAAGCTCTACCGACCAGCCCGGCAACTTCTACAAGAGTTTCTTCATCCAGGACGAGACCGGCGGAATGGAGATCAAAGTGGGCAAGAACGGCCTCTACAACGATTATCTTCCCGGCCAGACCGTCTATGTGAAGCTTGACGGTCTCACTCTCGGAATGTACGGCTACAAGACCGGCAACTACGGCGGAATGGGAATGGTACAGGTCGGTTTCTCGGATCCTTCGGGGGAGTACGAGACCTCCTATATGGAAATCTCCTATTTCATCGACCGCCATGTGTTCCGCGGCAATCCCAATGACCTGCATCCCGTGCAGCCCAAGGTCATCACCGAAGACGAGCTCCCGAATGCAAAGACCGATACGCAGAAGAGCAATGCAAACGTCGGCCGTCTCGTGACTCTCAAGGGCCTCAGGTATGACAATGAGATCTTCTGCCTGCTCTACCTTGACTCCAACAAGGACAAGAAGGCAGCCGAGAACCGCGTTTTCCTCTCTGACTCCAACGGAGTCGACACCGAGTATGGCAAGACCCATGGTGTCACCACCTGGGCGATGAGCAAGGACAAGATGACGTATTACATCGAGCAGGGCCTCTGGGACACCTGCAAGGTCGGCAGCGGAAGCACATATGCAAAGAAGCCCGACGGGTCGGACCTGACCCTCGGCGACCTCAAGGGCGACGGCACCTACCCTGGAGTTGAAAAGGCTGCATACAGCGTGAGCCAGTACTTCAGGATGGGCAGCACCGTTATCCAGATCCGCACCAGCGGCTTCAGCAAGTTCTCCGACAGGGAAATCCCCGAGGAGGTCCTTGACGGCACAAAGACAGTCGATGTCACCGGCGTGCTCTCGCTGTATCAGGGAAGCATCCAGTTTACGGTAAACAACATTTCCGACTTCGCAGTAGACGGAAAACCTCTTGAATAATGAAAAGGACAATCATCACAATGGCTATGGCATTCGCATGCTGCGCTTGCGCAAACCAGCAGAATCCGTTCTTGACGGAATGGAACACCCCGTACGGCATACCGCCGTTCGACAAGATCACAAACGCCGACTATCTCCCTGCAGTCAAGGTCGGCATAGCAGAGCAGACCGCAGAGATCCAGGCCATAATCGACAACCCAGAAGCTCCCGATTTCGAGAATACCGTGGTCGCTTTCGACCGCTCCGGCGCCCTTCTCGACAAGGTGAGCAACGTGCTCTTCAACATCAGCGAGTCGGATGCGTCCGATGAGCTCAACAGGATAGTCGAGGAGGCCATGCCGCTCATCTCCGAGCACAGCGACAACATCTTCATGAATCCCGCTTTCTTCGAGCGTGTGAAGGCTGTGTACGAAGCGGACCAGAGTGGTCTGAACCGCGAACAGCAGATGCTCCTCAAGGATATGTACGAGTCCTTCATCAACAACGGCATCGGTCTGGACGAGGCTTCCCAGAAGCGCCTCAAGGAAATCAACAGCGAGCTTGCCTCCCTCGCTCTCGTGTTCGGCAACAACCTTCTTGACGAGAGCAACGCCTTCAAGGCGGAGTTCGGTTTCTCGGTTGCCAACTACTATGACCAGATGGCCTCCATCGAGGACCGCGAACTGCGTGAGAAGGTGTTCAAGGGCTACTCCATGCGCGGCAACAACGGCAATGAGAAGGACAACAAGGCAAACGTCCTGCGTATCATGGAGCTCCGCATCGAGAAGGCGAAGCTTTTAGGCTACGCCAACCCTGCCGAGTGGATACTTCACAACAAGATGGCAGGCAATCCCGAGACGGTGGATGCCTTCCTCGCCGGTATCATGGATGCAGCTATGGCCCGAGCAAAGGAGGAGGTCGCCGACATGCAGAAAGTCATGGACGAGGATATTGCGGCCGGCATCGTTCCCGCAGGCAGCACAATCCAGCCATGGGACTATATGTACTATGCCGAGCGTGTGCGCAAGGCGCGCTATGCCCTTGACGAGTCAGAGGTGATGAAATACTTCAAGATGGAGAACGTCCGTGCCGGAGTGTTCGGCAATGCATCCCGTCTGTACGGCATCCAGTTCGAGCCCATCACCGACGCGAAGCTTTACAACCCGGAGTGCGAGGCATTCAAGGTTACCGATGCCGACGGCTCGCTCATCGGTGTCATCATCACCGACTACTACCCGCGTGACAGCAAGAGGGCTGGTGCCTGGATGACCAACTTCGTGAGCCAGTACAAGGATGCCGACGGCAACAACATCCGCCCTGTCATCGTGAATGTAGGCAACTTCAACAAGCCTTCTGCAGATGCTCCCGCGCTCCTGACCATCGACCAGGTTGAGACCATGTTCCACGAGTTCGGCCATGCCCTGCACGGCCTCCTCTCACAGTGTACATACAAGTCAACCAGCGGTACCAGCGTCAAGCGCGACTTTGTGGAGCTTCCCAGCCAGATCAACGAGAACTGGGCATTCGAACCCGAGGTGCTTGCAACATACGCGTTCCACTACGAGACCGGTGAGGTGATCCCGGATGAGCTCGTGGAAAAGGTTCAGGCCGCTGCAAACTTCAACCAGGGATTCACTACCGGTGAGCTCTGCGCTGCGTCGATCCTCGACATGAAGTGGCACGAACTCAGCTCCGTTGAGGGAATCGACGTGAATGCCTTCGAGCAGAAAGTCTGCGCAGAGATGGGCCTGATCGGCCAGATCATCCCCCGCTACCGCAGTACGTATTTCAACCACATCTTCGGTTCCAGCGGCTACAGCGCAGGCTACTACAGCTACCTTTGGGCCGAGGTCCTCGACAAGGATGCATTCGAGCTCTTCAGGCAGAAGGGCATCTTCGACAAGGAGACTGCAATGAGCTTCCGCCACAATGTCCTCGAGATGGGTGGCAGCGAAGAGCCCATGGTCCTCTACAAGCGCTTCCGCGGTGCCGATCCCGATTCCGGAGCTCTCCTCCGCGCCAGGGGACTGAAATAGCAGCTTCTGCTCCATATGATACAAATCGAGAGGTCGCCTGAAAGGGTCGGCCTCTTCTTTTTATGAGCGGAGCTCGGCAGCGGCTGCCGCATTGCTGCGCGTCAGCATATTGTTAACCTTCACAGGTCTCCGCAAGGTGCACACTTTTTTCTGCCATCACCAGGGAAAGGGGATGGTTGGTAGCGTGGAATACAAAGCATTGTATTTCACATACTTATGAATTTCCGGTGTATGGATTTGCAACATCACTTTTGTGTATCTCTCTATATATCAGCAGTTTCTGAAACACGTCCGCGCTCAAATAAATACAAATAAATCGAGGCCGACCAATCTGGTCGACCCCGATTTGATTCCAGAGGAGGCGTGCCGCCTCGACGTGTAGGATTGTCTTTCTTACTTGAGGAGCTGGTTGCGAGTCTTCTTGACGTCCTCCTTGACCTGCTCGAGCTGTCCCTTGAGCTCATCAACAGTGATGGCGTTGATCACGTAGAGAGGGGCAAGGATCTCGTTCAGGCTCTCCATCTCGGGAGAAGCGTTGACTGTCTTTGTAAGACCGTCGTGCAGACATACGAAGTTGTAGGTGATGTCGGCTGCTGTCTCGTCGTTGAAAGCGGGAAGGAACTTGTCGATGTTCTGGGTGAGGATGTAAACCTGCTCTACCGTAAGAGCTGCGATGCCTTCCCAGAAGAAGTTGATGCGTCCCTCGTTGTACTCGTCGTCAACGAATGTTGCGAATGCCTCGCGGTTGGTCTCTACGTCCAGGGGAGGAAGAGTGAAGAAAGCCTCGAGGGCGGGATCGTTTATGTCCTTGAGAAGCTTGAAGATTGCCTCGTCGAAGATGGTTGTAGGCATCTCGTAGAGCTCTGCAACGATCTTGTCTGATGTGAGCATGCCGACTGCGCGGTACTTCTGGCTGAGGGTAACGAGCTCGTTTGCTGCATCGGGAGTGAGGAGATAGTCGGGCTTCACCTTCTTCTCCTTGTCAGAGAGAACGAGTTTGCCGTCCTTCTTGGTCTTGAGGAATGCGACGGGCTTGATCTTCTTTGCAGACTCGACGAGATTTGCGAGATCGACGTCGATTTCGTCGGCAAGAATCTTCTCGGCAGTAGCCTCTGAATAGTCAACAGCCTCGGCTTCCTGAGCCTTCTGCTTCTTGTTGTTCTTGCATGATGCTGCGGAGAGAATCACTGCAAAAGCCAAAACGGCATAGAGTACTTTTTTCATATTGATTTGAATTACAATTTCCTTAAACGCACAAAATTACTATAAATTTTCTTTCTGAACAAATCGGCCCGGCACATTGCACAGCAGGCACACCGACAGCAATACGCACATCAGCAGCAGTACATACATGTTGAATGCGTATGTGGGTATCTTCCTGTCACCCAGATACTTGTATCCGCTGTAGAAAGGCGCGCGGCCGTTTCTTGTCATGGGCGCGAGGTATATCTGGCCGACTTTGGGAACTATCGTGTCGTCGATCACGGCAAGGAAGGCATTGGCCGTCCTGTTTACCACGAGGTTCTCGAGCTGCAGATTGTAGTTGTTCTTCTTGAGGTTTGCGAGTCTGTCCTTTCCGAACTCGCGGGAGTATCTTGTGTATATGCTGTCCACCTCCAGGGTGAGCTTGTTGCCCCTGGCGGACAGTGTGCGTGCGCAATTGTCGAGGTAGGCGTCAAGAGAGGGATAGCTCCAGTCCCCGGCGTAGGGCTCGAGTCCTGTCATCCTGCAGAGGCACTCCATGCCTTTTCTGAGCACCTGCATGTGTATGGGATCGGGGGTGTCTCCGCTTTTGATATCTTCCTGTATCGTCTCCAGGCGTGACTGCAGTTCGTAGATGTAGCGCTTCTCGTAGAACTGGCAGCTGAACTTCTCGCACTCCTTCTCGAAAGCCATGCTCTCATAGTCGTTCATCGAGAATGTTGCGACGGCAAGGGCCTCGTAAGCCCAGCGTGAAGGTATCACGTCGCCTATCAAAGGAACGTTACCCGTCTTGCTCTGTGAGTTGAGGTCGTCGAAATGCACCACGAGGCCGCACAGCAGGATCTGGGGGATCAGCAGCACCGGTATGGTGATGTAGATGGACACGACTGAATTCAGGCACTGCGACAGCAGCAGTCCTATGAGGGAACTCAGGAAGGCTACCACGAAGAGCAGCAGCCACCATGTCCAGAACATGCCGTTGATGCCTATGAGCACATTGCCCACAATGATGAAGAGCACGGTCTGCACGAGGCATACCGCGGCCATGTATATCATCTTTGACCAGATGTAGCTCTGGTACGACAGGTGAAGGAACTTCTCTCTCTTGAGGAGCGCCCTGTCCTTGATGATCTCCTCCGCGCTGCCGGACATGCCGAGGAAGATCGACACGATGATGGCCATGAACAGGTACGACGGCAGGTTCTTGTTGTCCATCAGCGTGTATACTCCGCTCTCGGGTACAAACCTGGTGAGCAGGGCGCAGATGAATGCGAGAACCGGTGCCTCCAGCAGCGTCACCAGGATGTACTGCATGTCGGACATCTTGGCCCTGATGTTCCTTCTGAGGAATATGGCTGTCTGCTTGAAGACGTTGGGACGTTTCTGGTCGGTTTCCGGAACCGGGCTTTCCTTCACTTCCGGTGATGCGTCCCGGTTCTCGAGGTAAAGCTCGTGCCATTCCTTCGGGGTGACCTTTCGGGTGTCGGTGCGGTTTCCCTTGCTGTCGAGGCTGGTGTCGTCGATGATGTTGAGTATCGACTCGGGGTTCACGTTGCCGCAGTAAGGGCATGTGGAGGTCTCGGCGTCGGCGTAGTTCGCTGCGCGCTTGAAGTATGACACCGCCTCGATGGGGTTGCCGTCGAAGATGGGGTATCCACCCTTGTCGAGCAGCCACAGGCGGTCGAAGAGCTTGTAGACGTCGGATGACGGCTGGTGGATGTTCACCACGATCAGCCTGCCTTTCTCCGTCTGGCCCTTCAGCAGACCCACCACTTTCTCGGTGTCTGTCGACGACAGGCCCGAGGTGGGTTCGTCAAGGAAGAGGATGGCCGGCTCCCTGATGAGCTCGAGGGCGATGTTGAGCCTCTTTCTCTGTCCGCCCGATATGAACTTGTTGATGGCCGATCCGACCTTCAGGTCCCTTGCGGCATCGAGTCCGAGGTTCGTGAGCACCGCCATGACCTTGCGGTCTATCTCTTCCTCAGGCATGCCCTCGAAGCAGAGCTTGGCAGTGAACCAGAGATTCTCATACACGGTCAGCTCTTCGATAAGCAGGTCGTCCTGGGGCACATAGCCTATCAGTTCCTTGGCTCCGGGCTCCGAGATGTCGTGCCCGTTGATGGTTATGCTTCCGCTCTGGGGTGTCAGGCTGCCGTTCAGCAGGCTCAGAAGGGTGGACTTGCCCACACCGCTGCCGCCCATGATCGCAACCAGCTGGCCGCTCTCAAGCGTGAAGCTGAAATTATGGATTCCGTTGTCCGAGCCCGGGAACCTGAATTCCACATCCCTTCCGCAAAGCTGGACTTTTCTGCCCCTGTCCTCATCATTCCCGTAGTGGGACATGACGGTGGAGTAGTAGAATGGTGACGAGTTCTTGCACTTGAGCACTCCGCTCTGCTGCCATACCTGGAAGATGCCGTTTATCACGGGCACATCGTTCATCAGGGCTATGTCCTCTCCGTCGTATGAGAATACGAGGGTGTTGGTGCTGCGGTTGTACAGAGTCTTGACGGTGCCGTTGCCGAACGGCAGGGTCCTGATGTCTTCAGCCTCCCTTCCGAGCACGAAGTTCACGTAGGAATCATAGACCTTCCTGCCGGCTCCGAAGTTCTCTGCCACGGCGAGGAAGATTCCATCCTCGTGGTCGAGGGTGCCGGCTCCGATCTTCGTGAACTCCATCAGCCTAAGGAGCACGGCCAACTGGTCGTCGACGCTTACGCGCTGTCTCAGACCTGCGCATATGCCATCCACGATGGTTTTGTGGTCGAGGTCCGGGCAGTCGTCATAGAAGCCGCGGAGGTCGGAGTAGAGATGCAGGTATGAAGACACGTTCCTGATCCCGTAGTAGCGTTTCAGGTACGCTTCCACGAGATCCAGGGACTTGCCTGCATCCACCTTGTGTTTTGCGCCCACAAGCGCAAACAGGTTCAGCAGACTGGTAAGAACTATGTCGTTCATCAACTTTAGATGAGGGGTTCTGCTGTCATTGCCTCAGGCTGGGGAATGCCCATGAGCTTGAGGATGGTGGGAGCAACATTGCAGAGCGCTCCGTCCTTTACTGTCTTCACCTCGTCTCCGGCGTTCACGACGATGAACTGGACGGGGTTGAGTGAGTGTGCGGTGTTCGGCGTGCCGTCCTCGTTGACTGCGTAGTCGGCGTTGCCATGGTCCGCAGTGATGAGAACCACGTATCCGTGCTCGATTGCGGCGGTCACCACCGATTCGACGCAGCCGTCAACCGTGGCTACTGCGTTGCGTATTGCAGAGTAGACTCCGGTGTGGCCGATCATGTCGCCGTTGGCGTAGTTGAGGATGATCATGTCTTCCTTCTCCGAGCGTATTGCATCGAGGAGCTTGGCCGTCACCTCGAGGGCGCTCATCTCAGGCTGCAGGTCGTATGTGGGCACCTTGGGCGAGTTCACGAGGATGCTGTCCTCGTTCTCGAAAGGCTGCTCGCCGCCACCGTTGAAGAAGAATGTCACATGGGCGTACTTCTCGGTCTCTGCGATTCTGAGCTGGTTCTTGCCTGCCTTGCTGACAGTCTCTCCGAGGGTGTCGGTCACTTCCTCCTTGTTGAAGAGGATGTGCAGGCCCTTGAAGCTTGCGTCATAAGGAGTGAGGCAGCAGTAGTAGAGAGGCATGGTGTGCATGCCTTCCTCGGGCATATCGTTCTGTGTGAGCACGTTGGTGAGCTCGCGTGCACGGTCGTTGCGGAAGTTGTAGAAGATGACTGCATCGCCTTCCTCCACCTTTGCGAGCGGCTTGCCGTCCTTTGTGATGACCACGGGCTTGATGAATTCGTCGGTCACTTCCTCGGCGTAGCTGGCCTTGATTGCCTCGAGAGCCGACTCGAACTGTGCGCCCTTGCCCTCGACGAGCATGTCATATGCTTCCTTTACGCGGTTCCAGCGCTTGTCCCTGTCCATTGCATAGAAGCGTCCGCAGACTGTGGCAACCTTGCCTGTGGTCTCCTTCATCTTCTGCTCAAGCTCCTCCACGAAGCCGTAGCCGCTGCGGGGGTCGGTGTCGCGGCCGTCCATGAAGCAGTGGACGTATACATCCTCGAGGCCCATCTTCTTTGCCTCTGCGAGGAACTCATAGAGATGGTTGAGTGAAGAGTGCACGCCGCCGTGAGAGCACAGACCGAAGAAGTGGAGCTTCTTGCCGCTGTTCTTCACATACTCGTATGCGGCGGCTATCTCCTTGTTCTGCATGAGCTTGTGGTCGCGGCATGCCATGTTTATCTTCACGAGGTCCTGATATACGACACGGCCGGCTCCGAGGTTCATGTGACCTACTTCGGAGTTGCCCATCTGTCCGTCGGGAAGACCCACGTACTCTCCGCAGGCCTGAAGGTGTGAATAGGGATATTTTGCACGGAGGCTCTCGATGAAGGGTGCCCCCTGTGAATAGATTACGTTGGACTCGTCCTGGCGGCCTTCTCCCCAGCCGTCGAGAATCATGAGAAGTACTTTTCTGTTCATTATGTTTCTTTTTGTTGATTAGCAATGAGTTGTCATGAGCTTGACCTTTCCGCAGGGCTCGACTTCGAGGTCTTCGTGCATAAGGAGCCCGGCCTGTCCGGCTTCAAGTGTGGTGCCTCCTATCCTGCAGCTTCCCTCCAGGCACATCACGATGAGGAATTCGGATTCCACCTTCTCCTTGAAAGGCTGGTCGAGTTCGAGCACCGATGTGGTGAAGAACGGGCATTTCACAACCTCGACGTTGGTGTTGGGCTTTGCCACATAGTGGGTGCGGTAGTCCTCGTACACGGTGTAGTCTATGGCGTCCTTGGCCTCCTGGGTGTGCAGCTGGCGGGGCTTTCCGTCAAGACCCATGCGGCCGTAGTCGTAGATGCGGTAGGTGATGTCGGATGTCTGCTGGATCTCTGCGATGTAGCAGCCTCCCCCGATGGCGTGGATGCGTCCTGCGGGCAGGAAGAACACGTCTCCGGGCTTCACGTCATAGTTTGCGAGCACTGAGACGATCTGGTCGGACTCCACGAGCTCGACGTACTTTTCGGGGTCGATCTTCTCCTTGAGCCCGCTCAGGAGGTGTGCGCCCTCGGATGCTCCGATGACGTACCACATCTCGGTCTTGCCCTTGCAGTTGTGGCGTGCCGCAGCCAGCTCGTCGTTGGGATGAACCTGGATGCTGAGGTCCTTGTGTGCGTCGATGAACTTTATAAGGAGAGGGAACTGTCCGGGCCAGATGTCAGTGATCTTCTTTCCGGCTTCGGGGCCCTCTGCAATTGTCGATTCGTTTCCGGGAACGCCTGAGAGCACCCAGCTCTCGGTTCCCCAGACCATGGTCTTGAGTATGGGGTTGAATTTGTACATTGTTTATTGTTGTTCAATCAGTTCGTAATCCAGGAGGCGCTGCTCGAGGTTGGCCTCCTTCACTTTGATGCGCACCCTGTCGCCAAGGCGGTATACCTTGCGGGAGCGTTTTCCCACCAGGCGGTAGTGTTCCTCGTCGAAGTCGAAGAAGTCTGACTTTATCGCCCTCAGCGGAACCATGCCCTCGATGTGGGTCTCGTCGATCTCGACGTACATGCCCCATTCGGTGATGCCGGACACTGTTCCGTCGTATTCGTTGCCTATCTTGTCCTGCATGAACTCCACGAGCTTGTATTTTGTGCTGGTGCGTTCGGCATCGGCGGCCACGAGCTCGCGGTCTGATGCGTGCTTGCACTCCAGCTCATACTTGTCCTGCTTCTGGCTGGGAGCGCCGTCCATGTACATTGCAAGAAGGCGATGGACCATGAGGTCGGGGTAGCGGCGTATGGGGGAGGTGAAATGCGTGTAGAACTTGAAGGCGAGACCGTAGTGACCGATGTTCTCGGTGCCGTACACGGCCTTTGCCATGGCGCGGAGGGCCAGGTTCTCGAAGGCTGCGTATTCGGGCTTGCCCTCGGCCTGTTTCAGCAGTTCGGAGAGGCTGTCGGCTGCTGCCCGGCCGCTGAGCTGCCTGCCGTCCATCTTGTATCCGAAGCTCTTTGCAAAGGTCTTCAGCGACTCCAGCTTCAGCTGGTTGGGCTCGCCGTGGACACGGTACACGAAAGTCTTGGCGTTTTTCTGCGGCACTCCGTTCATCTGCCCGCCGGTGGCGATGAACTCCGCCACGGTGCGGTTCGCCAGGAGCATGAATTCCTCGATCAGGAAGTTGGCGTCCTTGCTTATCTTCTGGTAGACGCGCAGGGGCTTGCCGTTCTCGTCGCACTCGACCTTCATCTCGGGACGGTCGAAGTTGAT
>JAGHSF010000015.1 GCA_018065985.1 Candidatus Cryptobacteroides choladohippi | reverse complement strand
CTGTGCACGAGATCAATGATGAAATGAGCACGAACAGAGCCATGGATGTGGAAAGGAATCTTCTCATAATTCTTTGATGTTTTCTCAAAGATATGTGTTCTGAGAATGAGAGCCAAGGCTCTGGATTCCGCTTGAGTTTTTTTGGATAATATTTGTGTTTTGGGGCAGATTTCTTCAATTCGTAGATTTCCCATCGGCCGGATTTGGAAGGGCCTATCCATTCTATATGGTAGCTTGCTTGAAGGGGCTCCGTCTTCCATGCCCAGGGACTCTGCCCCTATAATACCCCGCGCCCTTTGGCCTTATGTCTGCTATGCAGACCGGCGGGCGGGCCTCAGCTTCTTGGTCGTGATATATTTTTGTAATACAATTCGCGGGAATAATTGCAATATAATGAAACTTTTCTTACATTTGTCCTATGGAGCGTAAGATTCGTGCATACAAGAACTATTTTACTGATTTCATATCTTCCATCAGTGAACTTGAGGCGAGAAAAGTATTCTATGTTCTTGATATGTTGAAGATGCAGGAGCGGTTGAGCGCCAAGTTTGTCAAACACATAGAAGATGGACTATTCGAACTTCGTGCTGAACATGGAGGGAACATTTTCAGGGTATTCTTCATTTTCGATGAAGGTAATATCGTATTGTTGTTCAATGGATTTCAGAAGAAATCGCAAAAGACTCCTCGAAAAGAGATCGAGCAAGCTAAGAAGTTAAAGAATGAGTATTATGCAGAAAAGGGAAAGTAACATAGTTGACATCGATCAGATGATGAACGAGAGATTTGGTGCAGTTGGCACCGAATCTCGGAATGAATTCAGAAAAGAAGCCTACAACTATTGTGTTGGACAGTTGATTCTTGAAGCCAGGAAACAGGAATCCATGACTCAGGCAGAGCTCGCGGAGAAGATAGGCACCAACAAGTCCTATATCTCCCGTATTGAGAAAGGACAGATTGAACCAGGAGCCAGCACCTTTTTAAGAATCATCGAAGCTCTTGGGCTACGTTTCGAGATTGTCAAGCCTATGACTTATGCATTACATTCAGGCAATGTGTCAGGATATCTCTCGGATGTCAGATCTCAAACATATGGCAATTCGCAGAAAGCGGCCAAGCCCTCCAAGTAGGTTCGATATTCTTCATAGAACCCGCACTGAACGCATCCAGGCCATCCGGCCTGGCTTTTTTCGTTGTGGATTTACCTTGTGACTTCCAGCGCCAGGACTTCTCCCGGGCGGAAAGTGTATTCTGAAGGGAGGCCTTTCTGGCCGTCAGCAGGCTCTATCCCGAGTGTGACAGGCTGATCGCTGTAATTGGTGAAGAGATAGAGCCTTCTGCTCTCTCCCGTAATCTGCCATGCTCCACACAATACGGACGGTGATGAAACTTCCCTGGGGCCCCACAGCGTAACCCAGCTGCCTTTCTGCCTGGGGTTGTCACCAATCAATCGTGGCGACTTTATCATTTCACCGCGGTAGAAGTACTCGCGGTATCTGTAGCGCTTTGAAACCGCTTCCATGAGGTAGGGCATCAGTTCCGGATCTGTAGCCACATCGCTGTTCATCCATCCTAGCTGCTCTCCGAAGGTCAGGCTCTGCGCTATTATCATACGGTTGGACGAGGGCGTGTTGGCGGCATCGTACCTTCTGCCGAAAATCTGTATGGCACCGCAGTAGACGGCGGCAAATGCCGGCACCTGCCTGTCGTGGAAGAACTGCCATGTCATAAATCCGTCAAGCTGATCGACGCAGCCGTCATCGTTGCTTTCTGTGGTGATCACCGACCCGGGTCTCATCTCGCTCCTTATATTGGCAAGCATTGTGCGGTATGCCGGCTTCCACCAGTCTCCGCCTCCGGTGGGATGCCCATGGCTGCTGTCGTAGCAAAGGCGAGGCTGAGCAGCGGCAATCTGGTCGATATATACGCCGTCGGCTCCGCAGTCATTGATGATGGAGAGGACAATGTCCTTCACCTTGTTCTGCCAGAGTTCCGTCGTCGGGCACATCACTCCGAATACCACCGGGCTTCCGTCCTTTTCAATCGTACCGTATGACTCCGTATTGGGATTGCCGTCCCTGTCCTTGGTCACGGCAGGCATTGCCACCTTTGTGAACAGCGAGTCGCTGATGCCATTGTCGCGTGTGTCCCAGAGGCGTCCGTTGATATATGGCATCACACGTATGTTCCTGGCCTGGAGTTCCTTTACCCGCTCTTCGAATCCGTTCGTCGCGGGGAAATAATGCGGGTAGTCGTTGTCGAAGGGATTCTGGTGCCAGCAATAGCCATCAGGGCCGGAGAGTGTGCGGCTGTAGCCCTTGGTCGTGGCGTCCTCCATGGCCTTGAAATTGCTGTATGTCCAATGCAGTCCGACGGGAATGCCGACGGCCTGTTGGAATTCCTCCACCTGCGTGTCATATGCGCTGCCGCTAAGCCAGATGCACATCTCCTTCATCCACTGTGGGGTGTCGGTCCGCCCGTTCCCGTCCATCTTGTCCCGCGGGTACCAGGCTGCCTCTGCCTTTACCCAGTCGCGGTACATCTGCGATGCATCGAACCAGTCTCCCTTGAAAGGGGCTATGACCATCTCGCACGGTGCAAACTCCCGTTCATTCTGCGACGGACAGGAATACTCATACCTTATATGGTCACCGGGCTCGGATTCGAGTGTGATGGTTTTGAAAGTTGCGTTTTTCTCATGAGAGGCATAGTAGAAGCCGGCGCCATCCTTGTCCCAGAATGCAAGCCATGGCATCGATGCCCCGAATCCCTGGGGGTAGTAAAGGTCCCAGTCTCCTGCTTCTTCGGCAGGGTGGACAATTCCGGAAGCCAGCGGGACGAAGAAACTGCTTCCCTCGGGCAGAGCCCTGGCCGATACGGGAAGAAGCGCTGCCTGCTCGAGAGTCAGGCAGTCAGGGAAGATCCCCCTTTCCCAGGTCATCCTTATTGCAGATGACTCATACCATTTCCTGCTTTTGCCGGAAGGGGACTTGATCCTCACGCATACGTTCAGTTCAGAGGCGTCCGGTATGCTCTCGGGACCCATGAATGAGATGAGGTAGCCGGTTCTGTCTTTGCTCATCTTTACTGAATTCCATCTGCCGGTCGATTCCAGGCAGATTGTCTCCCCGTTTTCGTTCCTGACGTCAATCCTGAACAGGGTCGAGTCAACAAGTTCCCAGTCTCCCAATCGGGCGAGGACAGCCCGTTGCCCGTTGCATACATCGATCTGCATGGTCATGCCGTCGGCAGTTATGATTGCCTTCTCGATGGATTCGGAGCAGGCGCACAACAATGGGGCGCAAAAAAGGAGAATTCGCAGTAAATGGTTCATTTTGTTTCAGTTGATTGCAAACAAAAATAATGAAAATATCTTAACTTTGGGTGTTATGACGACCCATCCGGAAGAGAGCCCCACATACATCGCATACACCGACAGCGGGTATCATATATCCCGTAATGGGGGAGCCTATGCGTACATTCTCCTGAAAGGAGGGGAGGTGATACGCAAGGAGGCGTCACTGTTTCTTCATGAGTCCAATAACAGGGGTGAACTTCATGCCATCATCGCGGCCATGGAGAATCTGCCGGAAGGTGCGGATGTGGAAATCCGCACCGACAGTCAGTATGCCGTCAACACGCTGACCGGCGAGTGGCTTCAGCGCCGGAACACGGACCTGTTCGCGCGCTGGCATGAACTTGTCCGGGGCAGAAAGCTCAAGGTCAAGGTCGTATGGATACGCGCCCATAGCGGCGATGCCTACAATCAGATGTGCGATGACCTCTGTTGCGAGACCGCGGCAGTCCTTCTGGAACAGTAGCCCAGGCCTTTCTCTACAGTCTGGAGAGCGCCTCGAGGAAGTAGTAGTCGGCGTATGTGAGGGGAACGTCGATCTGGTCGCCGCCTGGCAGGTGGCCTACGCTGTGCTTGAGGATGAAGCCGTGCTGCTCACCGGGTTTGGCGAGATACTCGGGGCTGGCGAGAGTGCGAATCTGCTTTTCAGCCATGTCCCTGTATGCTTTGTTGCCTGTGAATCCTGCCAGTTCAAGGAAGGCAGATGCCATTACGCAGCCGGCGGAAGCATCCCTGTATGTGTCGGGAATGTCCTTGCAGTCGAAGTCCCAGTAGGGGATTCCGTCTTCGGGAAGGCGCTGCAGCAGCAGGTCGGCAACGTTGCAGGCCTGCTTTAGGTAGATCTCATTGCCAGTTTCCCTGTACATCATCGTGTATCCGTAGAGAGCCCAGGACTCGCCGCGTGCCCACATTGAGTCGTCGGAATATCCCTGCACGGTCTGCTTGCCTATTACGTGGCCGTCTTCTGTGGAGTAGTTGACAAGATGCCATGTGGAGTAGTCCTCGCGGAAATGATTCTTCATCGTCGTCTGTGCATGGGTATTGCAGATGTCGTCGTAGTTCACACCCTCAAACAGACTGGTGGCGTTGAAGAGCAGTTCCAGGTTCATCATGTTGTCGATGATGACGGGATACTCCCATTGGCCGTGGTTCCAGCTGCGGGTGCAGCCTGTTGCGGGATTGAAGCGTCCGGCCAGGGTCTCGGCCGCCCATCTTATCATGGGAAGGTATTTCTTGTCGCCGGTGATTCTGTATGCGTTGCCGTAGCTGCAGTTCACGCGGAATCCGAGGTCGTGGTCCGGCTCGTAGTTCACAAGGCTGTCGAGGTCCATCGTGAATCTGTCTGCGAGGGCCTTGATTCCTTCGTCCTTGGTGTATTCGTATGTCAGCCACAGCGATCCGGGATAGAACCCGCTCACCCAGCTGCCGGCATCGGACTTTATGAACTCGCCGTCGGCCTCCACGTGTACGGGAGTCACGCCTGCGGGGAGTTCGGGAGCCATAAGCTTGAGCTGCTCTGCCGCTAACGAATATACTCTGTCTGCAATCTGTGTCATGCTCTCCTGCCTGGTGCAGGAGCCAGCGATGATGGAAAGGATGGAAAGGATGAAGATGGTTCTTTTCATTATCTGTTTTTTCTATAGAATTCCAAAGTTACAAAAACCGGCGGTATTACACAATTAATATTTTTCCTGTATATTTGAAGATATGAAGCGCATAATTGTCATTTCATTCCTGTCATTCGCACTTATGACACCAGCCAACGCCCAGGCCTCTCTTGCCGGCGCTGACGAAAGCACGCCCTCGCATTCGGAATATTTCACATGGATCAACCACTCCTTCGAGGGTCCTACGGCACAGACCGTGATGGCCGGTCTTGACTTCTTCAAGTATCTGCAGGATGCATACGGGATGCATCTGGACATCTTCGCTCTCGATGCCGGGACCATAGATGGCTGGAACTTCTACGATTCCATGGACTCTCCGCGCGTGCGCAGACATTTTCCTGACGGGTTCGGCCCGATTGCCGAGTTCTCAAGGCAGAATGGGATCAGACTGGGCATGTGGTGCGGGCCGGACGGATTCGGAGAGACTGACGAGGATGCGCAGAAACGTCTGGACATGATGCTCTCACTGGCTGATGACTATAACGTAGGACTTTTCAAGATGGATGCCTGCTGTGGACCGCTCAGGCCGGAAAAGAATGTCTGGGTCGAGAGGATGATGTCGACAATACGCGCCAACCATCCCGATTTCGTGCTCCTGAACCACCGCCTCGACCTTGGCGGCGCCACCAGATATTCCACAACCTATCTGCTTGATGGCCAGGAGACTTACATTGACGTTCACCTGAGCAACGATGTCACGGCTCCCCACCACAGGGTCGCCACGCTCTCCCGCGGGGTGCCGCCAACCCGTCTGACGGAGGATCATGGCGTGTGCATATCTTCCTGCCCTGACTTCTGGGAAGACGACCTGATCCTTCAGGCGTTCAACCGGGATCTCATCCTTGCTCCGGAGATTTATGGCAATCCCTGGCTTCTGCGTGACGATGAGTATTCCCAGCTCGCATTCATATTCAACCTTCACCGTGACTACCGTGATATACTTGTGAACGGCCTGAGACTTCCTGAAGAGTCATACGGGCCGGATGCCATGAGCCGCGGCGACGGCAGCACCAGGCTGCTTACCCTGCGCAACCTCAGCTGGGAGCCGGTCACATATCGCATTTCCCTGTCTGACGAAATCGGGCTCGACAAGGCTTCGAAGCTGCAGGTGCGCATGTATCATCCGTACATATATGACATGGGAAAGCACGCATACGGCTCAACGGTCGACGTGACGGTGCTGCCCTTCCGCAGCTGCCTGGTGAAGGTGACCGGGACTCCCGAGAAGGATCCGGTAACCGTGAGCGGCATTCCGTACCAGATTGTAAACGACAGGGTCGGTTCGGTATCCACCGTCAGGCTGCTCGGGCGCCCCGGGGAAACATACAGGTACAGGATAAAGTCGGCCGGGAAGAGCAGGTCCGGCACCGTGAGATTCCCCGGAACCCTTTCGGACGAATCTCCATATCGCCTCATTTCTGCCATGGAAGAGTGCGAGGTCCCGGAAGATGCCGCAGCCATCTTCTATTCCACCATATATGCCGCAGACAACAATGCCCTTGAGGTCCGGGCCCTCGAGCGCTCGGGGCAGACTGCAATACCCCAGGTCAAGGCTGCGCGCGACGCATTCTTCGGGCAGGACCGCTTCGTAGGCCGCGGTGTCTGGGACAGGAACCTTTTCGACGGCGACAAGGGCACAGGTTTCGATGTCTGCATGCGCTGGGACGACGCCCGCCCGACCAGATGGTCCATGCTGACCCTTGACATGGGAAAACTGACGACGCTCGACTCCCTCATCTTCTCGACCGACAGTGAGCATTCACTCGGCCGTCAGAAAGTGGAGCAGGCTGAGAATGTGTATGTTTCGGCCGACCTGAAGGAATGGAAGAGGCTCAAGATGCTGAGCGGGCTCGATTCCTGCCTTGACATGCGCCAGGCAGGAGAAGTGAGGTATCTGCGCTTCAACAACTGCCCGTTAAGACTATGCGAGATAAGCGGATTCCAAGACGGGGAGCAGGTCTGCACCGATGGCTGGCGGGTGAACAACCTGTTCGAGAGCTATGGCTCTGACGGCATCGGCGAAGCCACGAATGCCTGGAAGAGCGAGTTTGTGCTGGATGACATACCTGAAAACTCCTATCTGTGCATAGCGATAAACGGCAGGCACGGAGAGGAGAAGGCCTGGGCCGGCATAAAGGTGGATGGCCGGTATGTCGGTTGTCCCGACAGGGCGCCGTCCTATCCTTCAAACACTTTTGAATGCGGAGTGAGACGCAGCGACTCGAACTATACATACTATGTCCCGCTGACTCCCGATATGAAGGGAAAGAAGATAGAGGCCTGGGTTCTGACCATGTGGGATGGCGAGGACGGCATGTCGGTCGCGCCTGAAATCAGGATGAGCAACTATCCCCATCCTTTCTGCACGCGCGAGATCGAATTTTGAGCCTGATATGGGTAAAGGGCGGGCATCCTTTTTGTATATGTACAATTAAGTATATATTTGCAGTCGAATTTTACAGATTATGAATATGAAAAAGATTTTTGTTATTCTTTTTGCAGTCCTTGCGTGTGCACTGCCTTCATTCGCCGATTCACCTCTGACGTCTACGGATTTCTATAAGGCCTATGCCGGAGAGAGTGTGGTTCAGGCTGCGACCAAGTGCAACGGCAAGATATCCAGGGAAGTGATGGCATACCTTGCAGGCGACAAGAACCCCATGGCCGTAAAGGTGGCCGCCATCAATGCTCTCTATATGTGCGCAGAGGAGAGCATGTCAAGAGACAATAGTGATGTTTTCGTGAAGTACCTTCTCAAGAACTGCAACTTCCAGGACGAGAACGGCATCATCGGACTTGGAAGCGCATCGCTCCTCACAAGCCTTGCATACATCATGGCTCTTGACAATTTCTCCAATGTCCAGGAAGCTGCCAACATCATCTATTGCGCAATGGACAAGGAGCCTGAAAGCAAGTGCCTGAACATGATCGCTTCCCTGATCGTTTGCGAATCATTCATGGACAATTATCTGAAGTGGGGCAAGATCTATCCTATTGTCAGCAGCGTCAGGAACAGCACTTCCTTCAAGGAGGATATGAGTGAGGAGGCCCTCGACATCATCATGGATTACATCAACATCTACAAAGACTAACAAGTCTTTGATATATTATGAAAGCCGGTCTTTTCAGGCCGGCTTTCTTGCATTTATTCTGGGGATTGCCTCTAAGGCTATGATTGTCAGTCCTTGACGCAGCGCACCGGGCAAGCATAGGTGGCATTGCAGTAAGAGAGACTTGCCTTGCCTTTGGTCGCGGTGTTGAAAGTGCTCATGAGGGCGAAGAACTGAGGCTTGGAAGTCGTGCTGCTTCCCATATATCCGGTTGATGACCAATAGTAGTTCATGGCATTGCTGTCGACCCAGCTTTCGTCTGGTGTCTTGTCGACTGTGATCTTGGCCTTGTTGTATGCATTATTGGTTACACAACCTGAGAATGCGAAGTTCCAGCCGCCGTCGTTGAAGTTCTCGATTGAACCTGACTGCATTGCAGAGTTGAAGAAAAGAGCTGAGCCATCTATAACCTGTCCGGTTTCGCCTGCATCATTCTTGTTGGAATTGCCGCAGAGTGCGAGGAACTCGGCTCTTGTGGGAACATGCCAGCCAGCGGGGCATATGCCCTGCTTGCCTTCGAAGTTGTGTACGTTTTCGGCTGTGATCTCTTCGCCGAACACAGTTGCGGCGGGGTAGAGGTAACCGAACTTCCTGATGGCTGCATCATCCTTGAGGGCGGTGGTGTTGGTGCCGTCGGTAGAATAAGGATAGAACATTGAGGGCGCCTCTTCATCTGTGGGTGTTCCTACAGTCGCTCCTTCGGGAACATAAGTGAGATTCTCGGTTGTCCAGATCTTGTCACCGAACTTCTTGCACTTGTAGGTTCTGTCTCCGTATGTGAGGGGAGTGACGCCGAGCCAGTTGAACTCGTTCTCTCCTACGGTGAACGCCACGCTAGAAGGGTACTCTGCCGTAATGTCGGTAACCTTCGAACCGAACTTTACAGTGCATCCCTTTGTGAATTCGATTCCGGGAAGTACCCAGAAGCGGATGTCAGACTCGTAGCCGGTTGTGAGGTTCGTGAATGCATAATCTGTGGTTCCTTTGGTGTATGCTGATGCCTTTCCGGTCACGGGGTCTATGAAGAGCTGGGAAGCGAATTTCTCACCGTTGTTGCCGTAAAGATATGCAAACTTTGCTGCGGTGCCGCTGCATGCGAATGCCAGGCAGGATGAAACGTTCGTGAATGAGAGTGTGGTCTCGCCGGCCTTGCAGACTGCGCTGGCGACACCGTCTCTCTTGCTGTTGAGGCACGCGAAGTGGGGGGCGTTTTCACCAGCGGTCCAGGCGCTTGACTTGTAACCGCCGGGATATACTGCAAGTACTGCTGCCTCGGGATCGAGACCGGGCACCTGGAAATCGACTTTCTTGCCATCTGCGCTGATGTTCTCGGCCTTGATGGCGACATTGGTCACCTCATGTGTGGTGGCATTCCATACGTCGATGATCTCACCGGCCTTGAATGTCTGGACGCCCGTGCTGCTTACAGCCTTGGTCTGGGCGATGGTTGCTGTGAATGTGCGGCCGTTTTCTGCGGCCTCCTGATTCTGGATGAATTCCTTCTGACATGATGCCAGTGCGAATACGGCTATCAAAAGCGCTGCTGATTTGAATGTCTTGCTCATTGTCATGTTCTTTATGGATTACCAGAGGTCTCTGTCTGAAAAGTCGTAGTCCTTGACGGTGTTGTCTTCAAATGGGGATGCGCACACAACGGTGCTGCTGATCATTTCAGCAATCTCTACGGTAGGTGACTCGTAGATTGCTCTGCCTGTTTTTGTGGGATTGGTTTTCATTATGTTTGAATAAATAAGTTAATTGACCTTGATGCTAACTCCGCAAATATAGTAAAATTTCTTACAAATTGTAATCCGGTGATTTTTTGAGATGATGCCTCCGCCAGAGGTGGATACGCCCGGCCGGATGCTGCGTCTGTGAGGGGGAGCCGCTGACAGCCTGGCGTCAGGTGGCGATTGTCTGCATGGCTTGGTACGCAAATTGCATGATTTGTTCTGCAATAGTTTTGTACATCGATTTGTTATGAAAAAGATTTTTTTTGCAGTTTTGGCACTGATGACGCTGTTCGTGTCATCATGCAACAAGGAACCTGTCGACCCTATTTACGTTGGTGACGGCCTGGTTACATTCCGTCCCATGACTGATGGGAAGTACTATCTGAAAGTGTCCGAGGATCAGGCTTTTGTCGTGACCAATCCCGATCTTCAGAAGTATCCTTTCGATGATGGCAAGGAACATCGTGCGCTGATCCGTTTCGGCTACGACCCCAAACATCCCGGCACTTCATCGATTCCGGGATATAAGGAGACCGTGGAAGTGAACCTCTTCCAGGCCGATACAATACTTACAAAGAAGCCTCTCGTCTATGACATTACCAAGGAGGCCGTTTACGGAAATGCACAGATCGGCCTTTATCTCGCCGATGAGCTTTTCCCCAGGACATGCATCGAAGACGGATATCTGAACGTGTTTGCGGCCATGCCTTTCGGCATGAAAAGTGTAACCCATGTCCTCAATCTTCTTACGGGTGTCGATCCTGAGGATCCCTATACTGTCGAGCTCAGGCACAACATGAACGGCGACAACTACATTGAAACCTCTGACGTGATGTATTGTTTCCCTCTCCAGAGTCTGCCTGATACTGAAGGAAAGACCGTGAAGCTGACACTGAGATGGAACAGCCTTGCTACCGGTGAGATGGAGTCCACCCAGTTTGACTACTGCACCCGCACCGACTGGTAGCATCCCGAAAGCCCCGGATCCCGTCCTGCGGCGAACATGATGATAGAAAATGGCTATTCTTTTGTAATCAAAGGGATGGCCATTTTTGGTGTCCGGCGACGCCGGGAGTATAAAAGAATGGCCTCAAAGTCTGGACTTTGAGGCCATCATAATTCTATAGGGAAGGGCAATTACTGCTCGTCCTGCAGACGAAGATGCTGTACGTAGATAGCCTTAGCCTTCGCAACTCGACGGATCTCGCAAGGCTTCTGGAAGTTCTTGCGTGCGCGGAGCTCGCGGATAGCACCGGTCTTTTCGAACTTGCGCTTGAATTTCTTAAGCGCGCGCTCAATGTTCTCACCTTCTTTTACTGGTACGATAATCATGCTTTAAATCACCCCCTTTTTCTTTTTGCGGCTGCAAAGGTAGCAAATTATTTCAACATTGCAACAAATTCTTCAACTCCTTCTGTAGCAACTTTTCTGATGTGTCTGATACGGCTGTCGAACAGAGGCACTTCTGCGGGGTCCACGATGTATATCGGGGCGTCCGGCCTTGCATACCTGTAGAGGCTGGCCGCCGGATAGACCTGGAGTGATGTACCCACAATCAGCACGATGTCGGCTTTCTCGACCAGCCCGATTGCGGTCTCCATCTTCGGCACCGCTTCGCCGAAGAATACGATATGGGGCCTGAGCTGGGAGCCGTTCACGGCTTTGTCGCCAAGATGCACCTCTTCGTAGCCGACGTCGAAAACATACTTTTCGGAGAATCCGTCCTCCTCGTTGCAGCTGTTCTGCGGACGCACTTTCGTCACTTCTCCGTGCAGGTGTACAACATGGGTGGATCCGGCCTTCTCGTGGAGGTTGTCGACATTCTGGGTGATGACATCGACAATGCAGTCCTTCTCGAGCTCGGCAATCATGCAGTGTGCCGCATTCGGCTTTGTGAGGGCGAGCTTGGCTCTCTGCATGTTGTAGAAGTCGAGGACCTTTCCGGGATCTCTGTACCATCCCTGAATGCTTGCGACCTCCATGGGGTCGTAGCTGTCCCAGAGCCCGCCGTTGTCGCGGTATGTCCCGAGACCCGATTCGGCGCTTACGCCCGCCCCGGTGAGGACTGCTATCCTTTTTTTCATTCGCCCTTTATCTCAAAGAAGAACTTGCGTACCCAGTGCTCGAAGAGAGGGTCGAGGATGTGCGGCTCGTCCTTCTCGTCGAATGTTATTATCTCCTTCTTGCACAGCGCGTCCTTGAGGCGCCGCACATTGGCCGAGGAATTCAGGTTGTAGCGCTTTATGACCTCGCTGCTGCTGAATTTGGTGTAGCCGTCGAGGATTGCCCTCAGGAGGCAGACCTGATAGGTGGTGAGGTCGTTCATCGTGGCCTGGAACCTGGGCTCGTGTACCGAGATCAGCATGTCGAGCGCCTCGATGAGCACCGGCTCCATCATGTATCCCTTGCTGAGCGAATCGCAGATGCTGGCGAAATGCTGTATGTACCAGATGTTGCCCTTGAATACCTTGCACACGCCAAGCATGAGGTCGCGGTCAAGCACCTTTCCGCTGCTGAGGAAGCCCCGGACCGTATGGTCGATTATGTCCTTGGTGTCGATGGGGCTGAGCGCGAGGTGCTCCACTTTGTGGTAGAAGAGCTTGCGCACCTCGAAGATGTCCTTCATCGCGTTCACCTTCGAGCCCATCAGGATGTACGAGCATTTTTTCCTTTCCTCCAGGGTCAGTTTGTCGAGGATGCCGTGCATGATGGCGCAGATCTTGTCACCGTCTTCGGTCAGCATGATGTTCTGGAACTCCTCGATCACCACAATGGCCTTCTGCCCTGTGACGGCAGCCATGTGGTAGGGGAGCATCAGGATTGCCTGAATGTCGGCGTCATCTATGTCCCATGTGAGCGAGAGTATCTGATCCTTGGATGAATACGCTTCCGGGTCGAATACGAAGTGTGTGCCGCTGAGGAAACTCTCCACGGCATTGGGGTATGACTCTGGCGAGCGGCTCAGGTTCTTTATGACCTCTCCTCCCAGGCGCATCATCACATCCGCTATGGTCCTGACGTTCAGCAGCGAAATCTGGACCGGGACGAACTTTTTGGAAGCTACCCTCATGTTGAAGAATGTCTGCTGCACGAGAGATCGCTTGCCTGACTTGGGAGGTTCGTATATGCATATGCACTCACCCTGATCGATGAAATTGGAAAGTATCGTTGCGTCCTGTCGGCGTCCGATATTGTACTTCCCTGTTACCGGTTTGTTGTACACGAATGAGCTTTCCATCTTGATAACATTTTTGTTTTGTGCAAAATTAGTAAATAAGTTTGTTCGGTAAAAGTTTTTTGACTATTTTTGCCACCCGATTTTCAGATGACCGCTAAGCCAGACAAAGATCTGTCTCGAGGACAGGCGCTTACGGCCGAAACTTTTTAACAGAAGTTTTATTTATGTACGCAATCGTAGACATTGCAGGCCAGCAGTTCAAAGTAGAGGCTGGAAATGAAATCTTTGTGCAGAGGCTTGCCGACGCCAAAGGTGCTGACGTGGAGTTCTCAAAGGTCCTTCTCGTTGCAGATGATGCAAACGTTAAGGTAGGTACTCCTTATGTAGAGGGTGCAGTCGTTAAGGCTACCGTCCTCGCTGATGATGTAAAGGCTGACAAGGTTATCGTTTTCAAGAAGATCCGTCGCAAGGGCTTCCAGAAACTCAACGGTCACCGTCAGGCACTCACCAAGATCAAAATCAACGAAATCGCTTAAAATCAGAAGACTATGGCACACAAGAAAGGTCAATCAAGTTCAAAGAACGGTCGTGAGTCACAAAGCAAACGCTTGGGTCTGAAGAAATTCGGTGGCGAGGTCGTTAAAGCCGGTAATATCATTGTCCGCCAGAGAGGTACCGTACACAATCCCGACAAGAACGTCGGTATGGGTAAGGATCACACTCTTTATGCTCTCTGCGATGGAACTGTCAAGTTCACCAGGAAGCGTGAGGACAAGTCTTACGTATCGGTAATTCCTTTTGAGAACTAATCCTCGAAGGAAATGGAATACAGGGCTTACACTTCGAGATGAGTGTAAGCCCTTTTTTTTGAAACGGAAAATTTACACGATATGCTTACTCTCAAAATGCTGCGCGATGACCCTCAGATGGTCATTGCCAAATTGAAAATCAAGAATTTCGATGCTCAGCCCATAGTCGAGAAGGTGCTTGAGCTTGACAAGCTCCGCCGTGACTACCAGACTCAGAGCGATGCCCTTCTCGCCGAGCAGAAGCAGAAAGCTGCACAGATCGGTTCATTCATGAAGCAGGGCCTCAAGGCCGAGGCTGATGCTGCAAAGTCCGAGGTTGCCGCTCTCAAGGCGAAGTCATCGGAACTCCTCGCCAAGATGGATGAGGCAGCCACGGAGATGGAGAACAATCTCGTGCTTCTGCCCAACATCCCCTGCGATCTCGTCAAGCCCGGCAAGGGCGCCGAGGACAACGAGGTGGTAAAGATGGGCGGTCCTGAGGTGACCCTTCCCGAAGGCGCTCTCCCTCACTGGGAACTCGCAAAGAAATACGACATCATCGACTTCGATCTCGGTGTCAAGATCACCGGAGCCGGATTCCCCGTATACAAGGGAAAGGGTGCAAAGCTTCAGCGCGCGCTCATCAACTTCTTCCTTGACTGCAACACGAAAGACGGCTACACCGAGGTTGAACCTCCCGTAATGGTCAACAAGGACTCAGGCTTCGGCACAGGTCAGCTTCCTGACAAGGAGGGCCAGATGTATCATGCGCAGATCGACGACTTCTACATGGTTCCTACCGCCGAGGTTCCCGTGACGAACATCTTCCGCGATGTCATCCTCGATCAGAACCAGATTCCCCAGCGTCTCACCGCATACACCCCCTGCTTCCGCCGCGAGGCCGGTTCATATGGCAAGGACGTGCGCGGTCTGAACCGTCTGCATCAGTTCGACAAGGTCGAGATCGTGCGCATCGAGAAGCCCGAGAACAGCTACGCCGCCCTTGATGACATGGTGGCTCACGTGGAGGATATCGTCAACAAACTCGGTCTGAAGTACAGGATTCTCCGTCTCTGCGGCGGCGACATGTCCTTCACCTCTGCAATCACCTATGACTTCGAACTCTGGAGTGCCGCCCAGGGCCGCTGGCTTGAGATCTCTTCAGTTTCCAACTTCGAGACCTATCAGGCCAACCGTCTTCACTGCCGCTACCGCGACGAGAACGGCAAGACCCAGCTCGCGCACACCCTGAACGGCTCGTCACTCGCCCTTCCGCGCGTCGTTGCAGCCCTCCTCGAAGACAACCAGACACCCGACGGCATCATCATACCTAAGGTGCTCCGTCCTTATACCGGATTCGACAAGATTGACTAGGGAATCCCGCACCATACTCGGAATCGACCCCGGAACCAACCTGCTTGGTTTCGGGATTGTCCGTATTGGTACCGATGGCAAAGCTCATTTTGTCGACATGGGGGTGCTTGACCTTCGGAAGATGAACGATCTGTACGGGAAACTGGAAGTCATATTCGAGAAGGTGGGCGCGCTCTGCGACCTTCATCACCCGGACGACCTCGCGATCGAGAGCCCCTTCTATGGAAAGAATGCCCAGGTGATCCTCAAGCTGGGCAGGGCTCAGGGCGCCGCAATGGTTGCCGCGCTCAGCAGGAATATCCCCGTGTTCGAATATGCTCCCCGCAAGGCCAAGATGGCAATCTGCGGAAATGGAGCTGCATCCAAGGAGCAGGTCGCACTTATGGTGGAAAAGACGCTTGGCATAAATATTGCTGCAAAATTCCTCGACGCAACGGATGCACTCGCACTTGCGATGTGCCATTATTATCAGCTTACGAGTCCGCTGTCAAGCACGCAGGCCGCGACGTCGTGGGAAAAATTCATCCAGGCTAACCCTGACAGAATCAAATAATCATATTGGAACAATGAAATTCTCAAAGACCGTGATTTGTGCCTTGGCGTTTCTTGTGTGTGCGGGAGCATATGCACAGAACAACGTAGAGGCCGTCCTTCTGGAGGAATCCAGCGGAGATCCCATCCCCTTTGCGACGGTTTCCCTTACCAAGGCCGGCCAGGCGAAACCATACAAGTATGTCCTCAGCGATGGCCAGGGTCTCGTCAAGTTCGAGTCCGTCCGCAATGGTGAATACACATTCAAGGCCGAGCAGATGGGATATCTGAACTTTGTCAAGGACATCAAGATGGAAGGCAAGGCAATTGACCTGGGAGAGATCAAGATGAAGCTTGACACCCAGCTGCTTGATGCCGCCTCGGTTTCAGCCGTGGGCAATCCCATCATCATCAAGAAGGACACAATCGAGTACAATGCATCGTCATTCAAGACAACCGAGAACGATGTTCTTGAGGATCTCCTGAAGAAGCTTCCCGGCATCGAGGTCTCTGAGGATGGCTCCATAACAATGAACGGAGAGACCATCACCAAAGTTTACATCGATGGCAAGACGTTCTTCATGGATGACCCTCAGCTGGCGTCCAAGAATATCCCTGCAAAGATTGTCAACAAGCTGAAGGTCATTCAGAAAAAGTCCGAGCAGGCTGAGTTTACAGGTATCGACGACGGTGAGGAGGAAACCGTGATCGACCTTTCTGTCAAGCCCGGAATGATGAAGGGCCTCTTCGGCAACATCATGGCCGGCGCCGGACACGACATCCCATCCACGGATGTCAGCGGTGACACACGTTTCCAGGCTGCCGGTTTCGTAGGGAAGTTTACCGACAAGAATCAGATCAGCGTCATACTCAACGGCAACAACACCAACAACCGCGGATTCAATGACCTTGCAGGCAATATGATGGGCGGTATGATGGGCGGTGGCGGCATGATGGGCCGTGGCCAAGGCGGATGGGGTGGCGGTAACGGCATCACCACATCGTACATGGGCGGTGTGAACGGTGGATGGGACCTCTTCGACGACAAGATGGACCTCACGGCCAACTATCTCTACAACCATTCGAAATCCGATGTCAAGGAGCAGAGCATCAAGAATACCCATCTCGATGACCATGACCTCCTGTACAACTCCAACGGCATAAGCAACAGGGCGACGGGCGGCCATCGTTTCGGTGTGCGTCTCGAGCATGAGTTCTCGAAGAATACTTCCATCATTTTCGAGCCCCAGGTCAACTTCGGTTCAGGTGCCTATACCCAGATAAGCAGGGATTCCACCTACTATAACAACTTTGTCGATCCTGAATACAAGATAAACAGCGCTTCAACCAACAATACCGGTTCGAACAGGAATCTGTCGACCAGCGGCTTCCTGCTGTTCAGACAGAGACTGGGCATTCCGGGCAGGACACTTACTGCCATGGCACGTTACAGTCTGTCGAACAATGAGATGAACGGTCTGAACAGAAACTCTACCAAGACTTTCGATGCAAATGGCGACGAGATTTCCGACGCTCTGAGAAACTCCGATGTCGACCAGACCTTCAACAACAGGCAGAACAGCTATTCTGCTTTTGGAAGAGTGACCTATACCGAGCCCATCGGAAACAATTTCTACGTTGAGGCCAACTATTCCTACAATTGGAACAAGTCGACTTCCAACAAGACCACGGTTGACAACAGGACAGGAGAGATTGCTCTCGACTACACCAACCATATCATCAATGACAACCATCGCCAGGAGATGGGCGCCAATGTGATGTACCAGTCCGAAGCCTTGCGTGCCCAGCTCGGCTTTGCTGCAATGCCCAACAAGACATACAACAGCACTACCAAGGGAGCGATCAGCAAGGAATATGAGGATTTCCAGTGGAACTTTGCGCCCCAGGCAATGCTGTGGTGGGAGATGAACGACAAGGCCAACCTGCGTTTCTTCTACCGTGGACGCAGCAGCCAGCCAAGCACAAGTCAGTTGATGCCCGTTCCCGACAACACGAACCCTTTGAGCCTCACATTCGGTAATCCTACCCTGAAACCGTATTTCAGCCACAATCTCAATGGTGATTTCCGTTTCAACAACAAGCAGAAGTTCTCATCTGTCAATGTCCGGTTCAATGGCTCCGTTGTCCAGAATCCCATAGTGAGCGCCCTGTGGTACAATAACGTCGGCGGGCAGTACAACCTTCCGGTGAACGGCCGCAATTCGGCCAACTTCGGCGGAAACATGTTCATGAACATTCCTGTTGCAAAGTCGGGATTCTCCATCAACAACATGCTCCGCGCGAACTGGAGCAAGTCTTCGTCATATGTGGGAAAGAATGTTCCCATGCATACTCTCGAAGACCCCACAAAGGGGTATTACGATTTCATGGAGGAATTCATAGCTCAGGATTACCTGGGCAAGTACTTCGCTGAAAACATTACAAAGAATATCTCGTTCACGGAGCGCCTGCGTCTCATCTACAGAACCGACAATCTCGAACTTACTGCAAGCGGACGCACCAGGATGAACAAGTCGTGGTATACCATCACCGACAACAAGCAGAACACCACGACCTGGAACAATCAGCTCTCGGCGTCTGTGAACTGGACATGGGACCAGCCCGGCATGGAATTCAAGACCGACTTCGACTACAACTGGTACAACGGATATGAGACTGCCCAGCCCAGCCAGTATGTACTCAATGCCGAGATATCCAAGATGCTCTTCCAGAAGAAGGTTACCGTGACTCTCAAGGGATACGACATTCTCGGACAGTCAAAGAATCTCACGGTATCAGACATAGACAACTACCATACCGAGTCCATCAACAATACTCTCGGCCGTTATATCATCCTCTCCCTGACCTACAGGTTCGGCACATTCGACAAGGGCAAGATGGGTCGTGGCATGGGCGGCTATGGCGGTCATGGCGGCCCCCCTCCCATGATGCGATAATGAACAGGCATACCTGAGTGAAAAGATGGCGTTTCTAATGCCATCTTTTTTACTTATATTTGCGCGATTATGGTATTGGAACTTTTGAAAGCCATGGTAGTTGGAGTCTGTGCCGCCCTTCCTGTAGGGCCGGTGCTGATACTTGTGCTCCAGAAGACCATGCGCCGCGGGCGCTGGGCCGGTACTGTTGCCGGCATAGGCTCGGCCCTGATAGACACTCTGTATGCGGCCGTCGGCCTGTTCGCTTTGACGCTGCTGAAGGATTTCATCGCGAGGGAGACCCCTTACATCCTGCTTTTCGGAGGTATCCTGGTCTGCCTTCTTGGCGTGATGATCATCCATAAGGACTCATCCGCCGGTCTCGATGAAGGTGAAAGCCATCTCACGATGGCTGGATATGCTGTACAGACGGCAGGATGTGCGCTTTCCAACCCCGCCGCCATTGCCGTCATGATGGGGATACTGTCCGTGCTGAAACTGGATGCACAGACTCTCACGGTACCGGTCTGGGCTGTCCTGCTCTTCGTGTTCATGGGGGAGATGCTGTACTGGTTCTCTCTCAGCTGGGCAGTTGGCAGATTCTTGAAGGTCAGCCCGCGCACTCTCCGTATTTTTAGCAAGATATGCGGCGCCGTGATAGCGGTTTTCGGTGTCGTCCTGGTAATTAAAGGAATTATCGCATTGAATTGATATGAAGAAGCTCAAAGAATATTGGATTCCCTTCAATCTGGGACTGGCAGTATGCCTTGTGCTTGCATTGGTGCTCGGTGCCAATGCCCTGCTCAGGGTTGTCACCCAGCACGGACGTGAACTCATAGTGCCTGACTTTACGAACATGACCTACGATGAGGCCAGGGTGGCGGCAGCCGATGCCGGCGTGAGGGTTGTGGTAAGCGATTCCGTTTATGTCCGCCAGATGCGCAAGGGAGCGGTTTACAACCAGACCCCAAAGGCTGGAGCCAGTGTGAAGCATGGCAGGAGGATACTCCTTACCACCAATACCCGTCAGCCGAAGAAGATAGCCATGCCTTCGCTCGTGGGTCTTTCAATGTACATGGCAAAGGCCGAGCTTACCACCAAGGGGCTCAATCTCGGCAGGCTCATCTACCAGGAAGACATAGCAACCAACAATGTCCTCGGGCAGAAGTACAAGGGCCGCGCGATAGAGGCCGGCACCATGATTCTCAGCGGCAGCACCATCGATCTTGTGGTGGGCCTCAATCCCAACGAGGCGCAGGGGTACGTTCCCAACCTCGTCGGCAAGAAGTACACCCGTGCCGTGGAGACCATACACGACAACTCCTTCAATGTGGGCAAGGTGAAGTTCGACTCCAGCGTGAAGACCTACGCCGATACCCTGAACGCCGTCGTGTACAGCCAGAAGCCTGGCGCTGACAGGACCGCATATACCATAGGACGCGAGATTGCCATCGAGCTGTCCGTAGATCCCGACAAGATTTCCAGATGACAGATATTCAGGACCTTGAACTGGACGAGATCCAGATTGTGGAAGACGAGGAGCAGGGGATGTTCGAGCATTTCCGGCTTGTTGTCGACCAGGGGCAGGCCCCGATAAGGATAGACAAGTACATGTCCGCCCATATGGAGGACACATCCCGCCACAGAGTGCAGTGTGCTCTGAAGGCGGGTTATGTGTTTGTTGGCGACAAGGTCGTGAAGGCGAACTATATCGTGCGTCCTTCGGACGTGATACGCTTCGTGATGCCTTACAGGCGCAGGGGAGTAGAGATCATTCCTCAGGACATCCCTCTGAATATTGCATATGAGGATGCTGATGTGCTGATAGTCAACAAACCTGCCGGCATGGTCGTCCATCCCGGGCATGGCAACTATGACGGGACACTGCTCAACGCGCTTGCGCATTATCTGGGCATCAACCAGCCTGCCGATTCGGCTGACGACCGTCTGGGAATCCTTGTGCACCGCATAGACAAGGATACGAGCGGGCTCCTTGCAATAGCCAAGAATGACGAGGCCCAGCTGAAGCTTGCCAAACAGTTCTTCGATCACAGCATCGAAAGACGCTACCAGGCGATAGTCTGGGGCAACATAGCCGAAGACGAAGGCACGGTCGACATGAACATCATGCGTGACCCCAATGACCGCACCTCATACAGGACAACGGACGACCCGGAGAAAGGGAAGCATGCCGTGACGCACTACAGGGTGCTGGAGCGCTTCGGATATGTCACCCTGGTGGAATGCAGGCTCGAGACCGGCCGCACGCATCAGATACGCGTGCACATGGCCTACCTGGGACACCCCATCTTCGGTGATGCCAGATATGGCGGGGCCGAAATCCGCAAGGGAACCATATACGCCAAGTACAAGCAGTTCATACGCAACTGCTTCGAAGTGTGCCCCCGTCAGGCTTTGCATGCCAAGACTCTCGGATTCATGCATCCTGCAAACGGGAAATGGCTTCAGTTCGATTCTGCCCTGCCCGAAGATATGACGGCACTCCTTGCAAAGTGGCGCAAGTACAGTTGTTTCATGCCCGAAGAAGAAAATGAGGAATAAGTTGCTACTCTGGATTTTTGTGCTGCTCTTTGCAGTGCTCATGAGCCTTCCCTGGCTGGTTCCCCATCTCGGTGTGCTGGCTCTTGTCGGTTTTATCCCTCTGCTGCTCGCCGACGATTTCGCGACCCAGTTGAAGATGAAGCGCTTCTGGGTGTATTCTTATGCCGCCTTCGTGCTCTGGAATGCATTCACCACATTCTGGGTGTGCAATGCCACAATAGCCGGCGGCATCTTCGCGGTGCTGGCCAACGCCCTGCAGATGAGCCTCATCTGGGGCCTTTTCCGCGTAAGCAGGAAGCGCATGAGCGGCGTTCTGCCCTATATCTTCCTTGCAGTGATGTGGATAGCCTGGGAACGATTCTACTACAGCGCCGACATATCATGGCCCTGGCTCGTTCTCGGCAACGCATTCGCCCGCACCACCCATCTTGTACAGTGGTACAGCGTCACCGGCACTCTGGGCGGCTCTCTCTGGATATGGGCCGTCAACCTCGCCATCTTCGGCATCCTGAGTGCCTTGTCCGACGGACTGGCATACAGGTGGAATCCCGTGGCACGCTCTTCAGCCTTCATCGGCCTCATCCTCGTGCTCTTCGGCCCCATTGCCGTATCCAACGTGATGTACAAGCACTACTCTCCCGTTTCGGAGGGTACCGTCGATGTGGTTATCGGCCAGCCCAACCTCGACCCTTACCACAAGTTCGGATCATACACCCAGGCACAGCAGGACTCGGTTCTGCTCGGCCTTTACGACAAGGCTCTCGAGGGCCGTGGAAACGAGCATCTGCTGCTCCTTGCCCCTGAGACCTTCACCTCTCCCATGTTCCTAGACAGAGTGGGAGACAACGCGACGATGCAGAATTTCCACGAGTTCCTCGGCAGGCACAGCAATGCAGAAATCCTTTTCGGAGCCTCAACATACGAGTTTTACGACGCCCGCAGCGCTCCGCTGCTGTCCTATCCTTACGGAGATGGCTATCTGACCAGTTACAACAGTGCCGTTCTCGCTGATTCGGAGGGGAATGCCCAGATATATCACAAGAGCCGCCTCGTTGTGGGTACCGAAAAGACTCCTTACCCGAAGGTGTTCGTCCCGTTGGACAACTGGCTGTGCAAGGTCTTCAAACTGAACGGGCCTCTCATTGCAAGGTGCATCGGTCAGGACGGCCCATCCACCCTGGTCATGCGTGATTCCACAGCGCTGGGATGTGCAGTGTGCTATGAGTCGGTGTATCCTGAATTCTGCACCGGCTATGTTAAGGCGGGTGCGCAGGCAATGACGGTCATCACCAACGATGCATGGTGGGGCAATACTCCCGGCTTCAGGCAGCACCTGAGCTACTCGCGACTTCGTGCGATAGAACTCCGCCGCGATATCGCACGCTGCGGAAATACCGGCATATCATGTTTCATCGACCAGAGGGGAGATATCGTGGAGCAGGGTCCCTGGTGGGAGGAATGTGCGCTGCAGGGCACGCTGAACCTGAGCTCGCGCATCAGCCCCTTTGTCCGCTTCGGCGACATAGTGGGGCGCGTATGCACCCTGGCTTTCCTGCTTCTGCTGGCTATGCTGGCAGTGAGACTCTTCCTTCCTAAATCTGCCAGTCGATAGGGGATTTCCCCTGAGCCTCCAGGGCGCTGTTGGCCTTGGAGAAATGCCTGCAACCGAAGAATGCGCCTCGTGCAAGCGGGGAAGGGTGTGCCGCCTGCAGGACGGTATGCTTCGTGGCGTCCACCAGAGGTGCCTTTGACTTCGCATAGTTGCCCCAGAACATGAAGACGACTCCGGTGCACCGCTCCGATATGGTGCGGATCACAGCATCGGTGAAACGCTGCCACCCTATCGAAGAATGTGACGTCGGCTCGCCTGCGCGCACGGTGAGCACCGCGTTGAGAAGAAGCACTCCCTGTTCCGCCCAGTGTTCGAGGTTCGGACGGCCGCTCATGTGTATGCCAAGATCACTCTCGATCTCCTTGAAGATGTTCTTGAGTGAGGGAGGTGCGGGCACTCCGTCCGGAACGCTGAACGACAGTCCCATGGCCTGTCCGTAGCCATGATAGGGATCCTGGCCCAGGATGACCACTTTGACTTTGTCGATGGGGCAGAGGTCGAATGCACGGAAGATCTGAGGTCCCGGAGGATAAACGGTCTTTCCCGCAGCCTTCTCTGAATGGAGGAAATCAGCCAGTCCGGCAAAATACGGCTGGTCGAACTCATCCTGGAGCGCCTGGCGCCAACTTTCTTCAATTTTGACTGTCATACTTCAAATGTACGCAATTTTATCTAAATTTGTATGTTATGAAGAAGATAGCTTTGTTCCCGGGATCATTCGATCCCTTTACAGCCGGACATCTGAACATCCTCGGACGCGCTCTGACGATGTTCGACGAAGTCGTTGTGGCTGTGGGTATCAATCAGGATAAGAGGGGCTTCTATACAAATGCCCAGAAAATGGATATCATACGTCAGGCTACCGCCGGAATGAACGGGGTAAAGGTCATCGAATATGACGGATTGACCGTGGACGTGTGCCGCCAGATGAAGATCAACCACATTGTCAGGGGCGTCCGCAATATGCTCGATTTCGAGAACGAACGTGCCATCGCAGATGCCAACAGGCGCCTTGCCCCCGATGTGGACACCATAATAATCCCTACTGCGCAGGAGTTCGCCCATATCTCATCAAGCGCCGTGAGAGACATCCTTCGTCATCATGGCGATACATCCATGTTCGAACCCGTCGGCGTCAAACTTCCCCCTGTGGAATGAAAAGATTTCTGATCATATCGGCATTTCTCTGTGTCTGCACCGTTTCCTTCGCGCAGACGGACTCCCTGTCTGCCCGATATGCCCCGCTGGACAGCCTGCTCAATGAGTTCTATGGTACTCTGAAGTTCGAAATCTCGGAGACGAAATGCCATGAGGCCGACTATCTCATCGGCATGTGCCAGGATTCGCTCACGCGCCAGCATGTCGCTCTCAACATATTCGACCACTACCGCGATTCCAAGGTGATGGGAGATGAGAGTGTCTCCATCTATCTGTATGACAATTGGTTCCGTAACGGGAAGGTGAAATTCGACGGCGATCTCGCAGAACTGGATGCAGAGGTGTTTGTGAAGTTCAACAGATTCTGCCAGCTTGACTCGACCGCTGTGCCTGTCACCCTGTTCAAGCCCTGTGGCGGCAAGGCGGAGATCCCGGTAAAGGGGCACACCTCGGTCCTTTTCTTTTATGACACCCATTGCTCCAAGTGCCTGCTTGAGACAGCTGTGTTGCCGGATGTCCTGAATGACGTTGATTTCCCTCTGACCTTCTATGCAGTGTACACGGGAACCGACAAGGCTTCATGGAAGCAGTACAGGCGGAAGAAACTGAGGATTTCCAACCGTAATGTAAGACTCGTGCATCTCTGGGATCCCGAACTGGAGTCCTCGTATCAGCTTTACTATGGCGTATTCGGCACACCCAGGATGTATCTCGTTGATCCTGAGGGAACCATCATTGGACGGAGACTTGAGGTGGAGAACCTGAAGATGCTTCTCCCGGCAGCCGGTGCAATTCAGGCCACGTACGACAGGTTTTACAAATAAATTATTATATTTGTGAAAGTTATGGCTGGAAAGAAACGTAAAACAATTGCCGGGGTCGACCCTGAGTACATGGCCAAGCAGGCCGCATCATTAAAGAGGATCCATCGCAAATCAGTCCTTTTCAACGCCCGTGAGCTTGCTGCCATAGATGAGTATTGCCGCAAGTTCAAGGTCAGCTCCCGCTCTGCCCTTATCCGCCAGTCAGTGATGGAGAGGGTACTTACCGGCCTGGAAGAAGGTCATCCCACATTGTTCTAGATGAAAAAAGAGAGGCGCTTATTCGAGCGCCTCTCCTTTTTCATTGTAGATTTCATTCTGCAGGATAGTGAACGAGCTGTCTTCCAGCATGCTGATCTTGCATTTGTACTTGCGTTTCCACTTGCGCAGGAAGGAGTTCAACCCGCGCGTGAGGTAGGCGCCAAGAATCGGGCTGACTTTGACGGTGAGGGCTTTCATACCTTTTTCTCCCGACCAGTAGGCGATCTTGCGCTCTATTTCTTCGTCTATGACGGCCGTTGGTGCGATCTTTCCCGTTCCGTGACACAGGGGGCACTGCTCTCTGGTGTCGATCTGGGTAACGGGACGTATCCTCTGACGGGTGATCTGCATGAGGCCGAACTTTGTGAGGGGCAGTACGTTGTGTTTTGCACGGTCCGTTGCCATCAGGTCCTGCATGAATTTGAACAGGTCGTTCCTGTGGGCCTGGGTGTCCATGTCGATGAAGTCGACGATTACTATACCGCCCATGTCCCTGAGCCTGAGTTGGCGGGCAATCTCCTCGGCCGCGATCTTGTTGACCTCGAAACTGTTCTCTTCCTGGTCGTTGGTCTTGGCGCGGATGCCGCTGTTGACGTCAATCACATTGAGGGCTTCGGTGGTCTCTATGACCAGATAGGCGCCCTGTTTCATGGGGACTATCTTGCCGAAACTGCTCTTTATCTGACGGTTGACCTCGAAATGGTCAAAGATGGGTTCCTTTCCGTCATAGAGCTTGACTATCTTCTCCTGCTCGGGAGAGATTTCAGAGATGTATGCGCGTGTGTCCTCGTAGACATCCTCGTCGTTCACAAAGACGTTCGAGAAGCTGTCGTTGAGGAGGTCGCGCAGCATCGCTGTTGTTTTTGAACACTCTGTAAAGAGAAGCTGAACTCCTTTGCTGCGGGCCAGGGCTTTCCATGAGCCCTCCCATTTGGCGATGAGCGAGCGTACCTCAGAAACGAGTACCGCTGCGTTCTTGCCTTCTGCCGCGGTGCGTATGATTGCACCGTAGTTGACGGGGAGAATGCTTTTCATGAGGGCCTCCAGCCTTCTCTTCTCTTCCTTTGTAGTGATCTTCTGGGAAACGCTTACCTTGTCTGAGAAAGGTAAGAGCACAATGTTACGTCCTGCCAATGAAATCTCTGCGGATAGTCTGGACCCTTTGGTGGATATGGGCTCCTTGGTGATCTGTACCATTATCATCTGGCCCACCTTCAGGTGGTCTTCGATACGTCCTTCCTTTCCGAGGATGGGGCCGAACTTGATGTTGGAGAAAATCTCCTTTGAATCCCTGTTCGGATTTGTCTCCTTTACGAATTTGTCGAAGGCGTCGAAATGAAGACCGAGGTCAAGATAATGGACAAACGCTTCCTTGGAATCCCCGATGTCCACGAAGGCCGCGTTCAGCGCGGGAAGAAGTTTCTTGACACGGCCAAGGAACACATCCCCCACTGAATAGCTGTGACCCTGTGTCGATTCTCTGTTGAGTTCTATCAGGCGGTGATTCTCCATCAGCGCCAGACGGACCTCGTTTGCAGAGACGTCGACCACAAGATCTTTCTCTTTGATTTCGCTTTCCATCAGGATTTATTGTTGGATAGTTGTTCGTAAAACAAAAGGCCCGGCGGATCCCCCGTCAGACCTTATGCGACTATTTCTTCTTGTGTCTGTTCAGACGAAGACGCTTCTTACGCTTGTGCGTAGCCATCTTGTGTCTTTTATGCTTTTTTCCGTTAGGCATAATATAATGATTTTGAATTAGTTCTGATTACTTCTCGATGACGAATGACTTTGCGGGCTTGAAAGCGGGAATGTCATGTGCGGGGATTGTGATGGTAGTCTTCTTTGTGATGTTGCGTGCTGCCTTCTGTGCCCTATGTTTGATGATGAAGCTTCCGAATCCGCGGAGATATACGGGGTTCCCCTTGACGAGAGACTGCTTGATGCTATCCATTGTTGCCTCTATAACAGCCTGAGCTGTAACCTTCTCTACACCCGTTGCTTTTGCAACCTCATTAACGATGTCTGCTTTTGTCATGGTCTTTATATTTAGTATTCAATAATTTCGGAGTGCAAAAATAGAAAAAATTTGGAAAAAACAAAAGCGTATCCAACATTTTGGCAGTGGCACGGAGATTGACTATATTCGCAGCGTGATTTTTTTAATGCATTTACTGACATTTTGACAAAGATATGAAGTTGGACAAGGAATTTACATTGCCCTCCGCTGCGGAGGTGAGCATCATTCCGGTAATGCAGGGCGAGGGATTGCAGAAGATAGACGAGTCTGAGCTCCCTGCAGTGCTGCCTATCCTGGCCCTTAGAAATGCCGTGTTGTTCCCCGGCGCCGTCTTCCCCATTACCATAGGCAGGGAGAAGTCGATCAAGCTTATCGGCGACGCCGAGAAGGAAGAGTTCTATATAGGTGCAATACCTCAGAATGACGTGATGGTCGAGGAACCTCAGGAGGAGGACCTTTTCCGCTATGGAACCGTCTGCCGCATACTCAAGACCATAGAGATGCCGGATGGAACCATTACAGCGATATTGCAGGCATACAAGCGCCTGGAACTCGAGTCCGTGATAGGGTTCGAGCCCTATATCACTGCACGTGTGCACTATCTCCCCGAGGTTCTGCACGGTGAGCGCAGTGCAGACGTCAAGGCTCTCAGCGAGTCTCTGAAAGACCGCGCCATACAGATAATAAAGGGGTCCAACATGGGCACCCGCGAGACCATAGGCGCCCTCAAGGCCATAGACAATTTCACCTTCCTCGTGAATTTCATCGCCACTACCGTGGAGGTGGAGAACTTCGAGGGAAAGGTCGGCCTGCTGGAGTACGACGACCTCAAGGTCCGTGCTCTCAAACTCCTGAAACTCCTTGAGATTCAGGTACAGCTGATGAATATCAAGCAGGAGATCAACGCCAAGGTGAAGAACGAGATCGACCAGCAGCAGAGGGAGTACTACCTCAACAACCAGCTCAGAACCATCCAGGAGGAGCTCGGCATGGACGGTGATGGCGAGATGGACCATCTGCGTGAACGTGCCGCTGCCAAGAACTGGCCCGAATCGGTGGCAAAGACCTTTGAGAAGGAACTGGCCCGACTCGAGAAATACAATCCCAACTCGCCTGACTACAGCGTGCAGTACAACTATCTCGAGTTCATGCTCGAGCTGCCGTGGAACGACATGTCTGAAGACAACCTCGATCTCAAGCACGCACAGGAAGTGCTGGACAAGGACCATTTCGGCCTCGAGAACGTGAAGGACCGTATAATAGAGTATCTGGCAGTCCTCAAGCTCAAGGGGAACATGAAGTCTCCGATACTCTGCCTCTACGGCCCTCCGGGAGTCGGCAAGACCTCTCTGGGCAAGAGCGTCGCCAAGGCTCTCGGCCGCAAGTACGTGCGCATCGCCCTCGGTGGCATGCACGACGAGGCTGAGATACGCGGCCACCGCAAGACTTATGTGGGTGCGCTTCCCGGACGTATCCTCAACGGCATTGCCAAGGCTGGCACATCCAACCCTGTCATAGTTCTCGACGAGATTGACAAACTGTCATCAGATTTCAAGGGCGACCCCTCTTCCGCATTGCTGGAGGCACTCGATCCCGAGCAGAACGGTACTTTCCACGACAACTACCTCGATATCGACTATGACCTCAGCAACGTTCTGTTCATCACCACAGCCAACGGCATAGGAACCATCCAGCCTGCGCTGCTTGACAGGATGGAGGTCATCAACGTGACCGGCTATCTGGCTGAAGAGAAACTTGAGATTGCGAAGAAATATCTGGTACCCAAGCAGTTGGAAGAGCATGGAATCTCCAGGGGCAAACTCAGGATCGGCAAGGACGCGCTGACCCATATCATCGATCAGTACACCCACGAGAGCGGCGTCCGCGGTCTGGAGAAGCAGATTGCAAAGATCGCCCGCGTGACTGCCAAGAAGATAGCGATGGATGAGGAGTATCCTGCCACCATCAAGAATGAGCATCTCAAGGAATACCTTGGCCTGCCTACAAACTTCCATGACCTCCAGAAGGGCAATGAGGCTCCCGGAGTCGTGACCGGCCTCGCATGGACCCAGATGGGCGGAGAGATCCTGTTCGTCGAGAGTTCAGTCAGCGGCGGCAAGGGCGTCATGACAATGACCGGCAACCTTGGCGATGTGATGAAGGAGTCAGCCACCATAGCATACCAGTACATCAAGGCACATCCCGAGATGGCGAACATGGACAGCAAGACTTTCGGCGAGAAGGACATCCACGTGCATGTGCCGGAGGGCGCCACGCCCAAGGACGGTCCGTCTGCGGGTATCACCATGGTAAGTTCCATGGTATCGGCTCTTCGTGGCCAGGCAGTAAGGAAGGGCATTGCCATGACCGGTGAGATGACACTCCGCGGCAGGGTGCTGCCGGTGGGCGGCATCAAGGAGAAGATCCTGGCGGCAAAACGTGCCGGAGTCACCGCAATCGTGATATCCGAAGACAACCGCAAGGACATCGAGGATATCAAGCCTGTCTATGTGGAAGGCCTCGAGTTCCACTACGTCAATACCATAGCGGACGTTATCGACTACATTTTCTAGTCCAGAAACATACTGTGAGCCACTTTGGCCGCTTCCTGATCGCCTTTGACCCTCTTGACTATCTCGAGGCCGAAGGCGATTGCGTGTCCGGCGCTGCGTCCTGTGATGATCTGGCCGTCGGTGATTGCCGGCTTGGGCACGAACATGCCTCCCTTTGAGACGGGAAGCTCCTCGCAGCCGTCGAAGCAGGTGAACACCTTGCCTTCCCAGCAGTCCAGCTGGCCGAGTACGTAACCGGGTGCCGCGCAGATGGCGGCAACGGTGCCTCCGGCGGCATAGTGAGCCTTCATTGCCTTGACCAGCGGTTTGCATGCTGCAAGATTCTTTGTGCCGGGCATGCCTCCGGGAAAGACCATCACGTCACGGAGAGTGGTGCCCTCGGCCGACATGTCGGCATCGGAAAGGAATTCCTCCACGCCTACGGTGATGCCGTGGGAACTGACGACGAACGGGTCGTCCGAGATTGCGATGAGGTTTGTGCGTATGCCTGCACGGCGCAGGACGTCGTTGGCTGCAAGGGCCTCGGTATCCTCGAAGCCGTCAGCAAGAAATATATTTACACCTTTCATGTTGGCGAAGATACGGATTATTTGCTATTTTTGTGATAAAGTAGGAGAAATATGGAAGAAGAGAAGAAACTGTATCCTTTCAAGTTCTGCACCCTTCAGGATGAGTATGCCTGGGGTACCGAGACCTTCTGCATGGCCGACCTCGGATACCGCGATTCACTGGTGCGCGAGGGCTGGCTTGCAGGCAATTCTATAAGTGAGATAATGGACACCTACCTCGACAGGGTTGTCGGGGATTCCGTATACGACATGTATGGCCGTCAGTTCCCGGTCTGCATCAGGCAGTACGCCGTGAAGGGCAGGATGCCTCTGCGCGTGCATCCTGACGACGAGACGGCCTCGCAGCGCTTCGACGCACTGGGCAAGGAGAAGCTCTGGTATGTGCTCAGGGCTGGCAAGGATTCCAAGGTGATGCTCGGTTTCAGGCGCTCCACCGACGGGTCCGAGCTTTTCGGATCCTGTGCCGACGGCAGCGTGGAGAATCTGCTGAACATCATTGCACCGCACGCCGGCCAGTTCTTCAGGATCCCTCCCGGGACTCCTCATGCGGCCGAGGGCGACATCGATATCATAGAGATAGGGGAGTCTTCCGCAATGGATTTCTGCCTCTGTTCCTGGGACCAGCCGCTCGGTGCCGATGAGTTCGACGACACCCTGACCATAGTTGATGCACTGGACTTCATCGACTACAGGCCATACGGCTGCGACTCTTCCGCCGACGGCATGCGTCTTCTGAGCATCCCCCAGTTCGAGGTGAACAGGCTCGAGCTTGCCTCGGCTCTGGAGATCTCCTCCGAGAGGCTTGACTCCTTCGTGCTCCTGAGCTGCATCTCCGGAGCGGCCTCTGTGCAGATGGATGTGCTCGGCCAGACAGCCATGTTCCCATTCACGGCGGGGCAGACCGTGCTTGTGCCCTGCGAATGCACCACGTTCCGTCTGGTTCCGTCGGCAAGGGGAACCGTGATTCTTGAAACCACAATCCCGCCCGTGCAGGCCGCCGACCCTTACATCAATCCCGCCGCCGAGGAAAGCCTTGACGACGAAGACGAATCGTAGCATCATGGCAGAAAGCGTAAGGATAGACAAATACCTGTGGGCGATACGCGCCTACAAGACCCGGAGCGAGGCCACTGATGCCTGCAGCGGCAACAAGGTGCGCGTCAATGGCGTGCCCGCCAAGCCCAGCAAGGCGGTCAAGACCGGGGATGTCATCGAGGTCCACAAGGGCCCGGTGTCATTTACCTACAAGGTGGTGCAGGTGCTGGAAAGTCGTGTCGGGGCTGCACTGGTGGAGCAGTATGCCCTGAATCTCACGCCCGAAAGCGAGCTCGAGAAGCTCCGCGCACCAATGGAAACCATTGTGCTCAGGAGAGATCGCGGTACCGGCCGCCCCACAAAGAAGGAGCGGCGGGAACTGGATACCCTCATGGATACAATGGATTTCTGACGCTATGCCCCGGGGCTTTATTCCGGATTCGCCGCAGATATGGCGGCATCGAGTTTCTTCTGCTTCTCAGGACCCCAGTATGCGCAGTCAAGTTCGAAGAACGTGGTTGTGTAGGGGATGGTGAGCGGAGTCTTGATGATGACGACGTTGAACAGCTTTCCAGCTTCGTCAAGGCGTGCTATCAGTTTCTCGTGCATCACGGACTGGGATTCCTTTCCGCATATTGCCTGAATGTCGCTGCGCAGCTGGCTTACTCCGGGGGCGTCCTCCTCGCTGATGTAGCCGAGCTCCATATCGTTGTATATGTGCGCGAAAATGTGCGGAGCATCATCTATGATGGATTTTACCTTTCCAAGTACCTCGGCATAAGGTTCGTCGGCATAGAGGGTGGTGATTCCCTGTCCTGACTGTGAAGGATATGCCATGTCGGCGATAACGATCCAGTTCCTGTGCCCGAGAATGTTGATCTGTGATGCAAGCTGCTCTTCCCAGCCTTGACTTTTCTGTTCCGGCTGGCTGCAGGATGGCAGAATTGCGGCCAGCAGCGCCGCGAGTGCAATGTGTTTCATATTTGTTGTATTTATCTTCGTCAAATATAATTATTTATTTATAAACTTGCCGAAGAATTGAGCGTATGTGCCGGAAATGCCCTCCTTATCTTTGGAAATCTCGTTCAATGTAATTAACTTTCCGATATGATTTATATTATCGTTATTCTGGTAATGATCCTGTCTTGGATCATCCAGGCTGTTCTGAACAGCAAGTTCACAAAATACTCGAAGGTGGCGTCACCACATGGCATGACTGGCGCCGATATCGCCCGAAGGATGCTTGCCGACAATGGCATTACCGATGTCCAGGTGCAGTCTGTGGCCGGCCGGCTCACGGACCACTACAATCCCAATGACAAGACTGTCAACCTCAGCGAGGAAGTGTATGCGTCAGCTTCGATAGCCGCGTGTGCCGTGGCAGCCCATGAAACCGGCCATGCGATACAGCACGCAAGGGGATACGCTCCGCTGAGACTCCGTTCCGCCCTGGTGCCCGTCGTGACTTTTGCCAGCAACACCGTGCAGTGGGTCCTCCTTGCGGGAGTGCTTCTGCTTCAGGCTTTTCCCGGAATACTCTGGGCCGGCATACTTCTCTTTGCCCTTACCGTGTTCTTCAGTCTTGTGACACTTCCTGTCGAGATCAACGCAAGCCAGAGGGCGGTGCAGTGGCTTGATACCACCGGAATCACCAATTTCGAGACCACGCCCATGGCAAAGGACGCCCTCAAGTGGGCTGCATATACATATGTGATTGCGGCCATAGGGTCGCTTGCAACTCTCCTTTACTACATCGGCTTGGCAAACAGCAGGCGCTAGTCTTGCTTTTTTGAGCAGCATTTCATATCTTTGAGATGTATGAAGAAATTATTGTTGGGCGATGAGGCTGTAGCGCTTGGCGCAATCCATGCCGGCCTTAGCGGAGTGTACGCATATCCGGGCACTCCCTCCACTGAAATCACTGAATATATCCAGAAGGCGGCGCCACAGGTGCGCAGCCGCTGGTGCACAAACGAGAAAACCGCCATGGAGGCGGCTCTCGGTATGTCCTACGCGGGCAAGCGTGCTCTTGTGTGCATGAAGCATGTGGGCATGAATGTCTGCGCAGATGCATTCGTCAACTCTGCCATAACCGGAGTGAATGGCGGTCTGGTCGTGCTTGCTGCCGACGATCCGTCCATGCACTCCAGCCAGAACGAGCAGGACAGCCGCTTTTACGGCAAGTTCGCTCTCGTGCCCATATTCGAACCGTCCTGTCAGCAGGAGGCTTACGACATGGTGGCAAAGGCTTTTGCGTTGTCTGAGGAGGTGAAACTTCCCGTGCTGCTCAGGGTCGTTACCCGTCTGGCTCACTCCCGCGCTGCCGTCGAGGTGGCTGAGGAGGCTGCACCGCAGAATCCGCTCAATCCGGCATCGGACCGCGGATGGGTGCTTCTCCCTGCAATAGCACGCAGGCAGTACGCAAGTCTCGTGGAGAAGCAGAGCGCCCTCCAGGCATACTCCGAATCTCTCGCTGCGATAGAGTACTCGAGCCCCAGCAGGGCAGTCGCCCCATTCGGCGTCGTTGCCTGCGGCATAGGATACAACTATGTGAAGGAAGCGGGTGCGGATGTCCCGATCCTCAAGATCAACCATTACCCTCTGCCTGCCGCTGCCGTCAAGGCTCTCAGCCTGCGCTGCAGGAAGATTCTCGTGGTGGAGGACGGACAGCCCGTAGTCGAGCAGGACGTCAGGGCCGTTCTCGGCGCAGAATATAAGGTCGAAGGCCGCCTGACCGGAGCGCTTCCCCGTACCGGCGAACTCGATCCCGACAACGTCGCGGCAGCGCTTGGCAAGCCGTCAGCCGAGGGATGCAAGGCACAGGCTCTTTCCAACCGTCCGCCACAGCTTTGCCCCGGATGCGGGCACAGGGATGTCTATACCGCTCTTAACAAGGTCGCTGCCGGGTATCCCGGTGCAAAGATTTTCGGCGATATCGGATGCTACACCCTCGGCGCGCTTCCTCCGTACAACGCACTTGCATCGTGCGTCGACATGGGTGCGTCCATAACCATGGCGAAGGGTGCTGCCGATGCCGGAGTCTTCCCTGCAATCGCGATCATAGGTGACAGCACCTTCACACATTCCGGAATGACCGGACTGCTTGACGCCGTCAACGACCATTCCAGCATAACCGTGGTGATCTCTGACAATCTCACTACAGCCATGACCGGCGGACAGGACAGTGCTGGTACCAGCAGGTTCGAGGCGATATGCCTTGGACTGGGCGTGGAGCCTGAACACCTGCACGTTGTGGTGCCTGTCCCGGCCAACATGGAAAAGATTTCCGAGATAATCCGCAGTGAAATAGAGTATCCCGGTGTCTCTGTCATAATTCCCAGAAGGGAATGCATGCAAACACTTAAACGTCATAAGAAAAAATGAAAAAGTTTTTCTTTCTGGCAGCTGCACTCACACTCGCTTTTGCAGCTTCCGCACAGCAGATGCCTGCCATCCCTGTAGATGGCAGCGTCCGTATCGGTCATCTTGAAAACGGTCTGACCTATTATATACGTCACAATGAGGAGCCCAAGGGCCAGGCGAACTTCTATATCGCACAGAAAGTCGGTTCTGTCCTCGAGGACGAGAACCAGCGCGGTCTTGCCCACTTCCTTGAGCACATGTGCTTCAACGGTACGCAGAAATTCCCCGGAAACGGTGTGATCAAGTACTGTGAGAAGATTGGTGTCCAGTTCGGCGGCGACCTCAATGCCTACACCTCGATCGACGAGACGGTCTACAACATCGACAATGTTCCCGTTGCAACGGTTCCCGAGGCTGTCGATTCATGTCTCTGGATCCTGCATGACTGGGCAGACGGTCTTCTTCTCGACGGCGAGGACATCGACAAGGAGCGCGGTGTCATCCACGAGGAGTGGCGCAGCCGCCGCAGCGCGCAGATGCGCATGTACGAGCAGATCCTTCCCAGGATATATCCTGACGGCAACCTTTACGGAAACCGCCTTCCCATCGGTTTGATGGAGGTGGTCGACAACTTCCCCTATAAGGCGATCCGTGACTACTACGAGAAGTGGTATCGTCCTGATCAGCAGGGTATTGTGGTTGTCGGTGATATTGACGTGGATGCCGTTGAGGCAAAGATCAGAAGCATCTTCGGCACAATCGCAACCCCTGTCAATCCCGCAGAGCGCTTCTATGTCCAGGTGCCTGACAACGATGAGCCCATCATCGCGATAGCCAAGGACAAGGAGCAGCCCTATGCCCTCACCTATATCTTCAAGAAGCATGATGCAGTGCCCAGAGAGGCAAAGAACGGCCTTGACTACTTCATCGTGCTCTACGCAAACCGTATGATTGCCGACATGATGAACCAGCGTCTGAACGAGCTGACAATGAGCGCAAACCCTCCTTTCGTGCAGGCAATGTCGAATGACGAGGACTTCTTCATCGCCAAGACAAAGAAGTCATTCTGCGGTATTGCAGTCACTTCGGAGGATGGCCTTGTGGAAGGTTCCACCGCCGTTTACCGTGAAATGCTCCGTGCCGTACGCGGCGGCTTCACGGCATCAGAGTATGAGCGTGCACGTGCCGAGTACCTCACACACCTCGAGTCGGCATACAATGAGCGCGAGAAGACCCGCAGCATCAATTACTGCCGCGAGTATGTCCGCCATTTCATCGACAACGAACCCATCCCCGGCATCGAGAACGAGTTCGCCCTTGCAAGCCAACTTGTGCCCAATATCCCTGTAGATGTGATCAATCAGGTCCTTGCCTCATACTTCCAGGACAACAACCTTGTTGTGGTTGCCATGCTTCCTGACAAGGATGGCGTTGCCTATCCTTCCGAGAAGGAACTTGCCGACGCTTTCGCAGCTGTCGAGGCTGAGGACATCAAACCTTATGAGGACAAAGCTTCAGACGAACCTCTTCTCGCATCGCTTCCCACTCCGGGCAAGGTGGTGAAGAAGGCTCCCGCGCAGTTCGGATACACTCTCTATACCCTCAGCAACGGTGCAAAGGTATATGTGAAGCCGACAGACTTCAAGGCTGACGAAGTGCTTATGAAAGGCTTCAGCTGGGGTGGTACCTCACTCTATCAGAATGTTGCCGATGTCAAGACTCTCAAGGCTATCAACGATCTCATCGGCATAGGCGGTGTGGGCAACTTCAGCGCAACTGAACTCACAAAGGCTCTTGCAGGCAAGAAGGCCAGTGTCCATCCCAGCATCGGCATCTACAACGAGGCCATCGACGGAAGCTCAACTCCCAAGGATTTCGAGACCATGCTTCAGCTTGTCTATCTGTATTTCACAGCTCCCCGTGCCGATGAAGACGCCTATGCTTCACTCCTCACACGCTATGGCAGTGAGCTCAAGAATGCTGAGCTGAATCCCATGACTGCTTTCCAGGACGCAGTAGCCGAGACCGTATACAACAACCATCCCCGCGCAGGCAGGATGAAGTACGAGGATCTCGAGCAACTCGACTATGCAAAGGCCATGCAGGTGTACAGAGAGCGTTTCAGCGGCGCTGCCGACTTCAGCTTCATATTCACCGGAAACTTCGATGAGGCTGTCATGATCCCCATGATCGAGCAGTACATCGGCGGCCTTCCTGCAGGTGTGAAGAAGGAGAAGTACAAGGATGTCAGGATGGACGTCGCAAAGGGCGTTCACCAGAACATATTCGACAAGGAGATGGAGACTCCTTCCGCTACCGTTCTCTTCGTCAACAGCGGAAAGGCAAAGTACAATCTCAGGAACGACCTTGCGTTTGAACTTGCAACATCCTGCCTCGATATCCTTTTCACCGAGGAGATACGTGAAAAGGAGGGCGGTACCTATGGCGTTCAGTGCCAGTCATCATTCGCATCCGTTCCCAAGGCCCAGCAGATTCTTCAGATCGTCTACCAGACCGATCCCGAGAAGTACGAGTACCTGAACGGACGCATCAACGAGGTCATCGCAGAATTCGCCGCAAACGGTCCCAGGGAGAGCGACCTTGCAAAGGTCAAGGAACTCAAGCAGAAGAGGTTTACTGAAAACCAGCGCAAGAACAGCTACTTCCAGGGTCAGATGTCGGAGTACCTGATGAGCGGCGTAGATTTCAATACCGACTTTGAGGCAGTAATGAATTCCATCACGGTCAAGGATTGTGCAGATGCAATTGCGAATCTTCTGAAACAGGGCAATGACATCGACATCGTAATGGTCGGCAGATCAAAAGAATGACATATCAATGAAGACAGACATCATACTATGTGGCGTAGGAGGGCAGGGTATACTCTCCATTGCCACTGTAATCGGCGAGGCTGCAACCCGTGCAGGGTTGCAGCTCAAGCAGGCCGAAGTGCACGGTATGAGCCAGCGAGGTGGCGACGTGCAAAGCAATCTCAGACTCAGTACAACCGATATATGGAGCGATCTCATCCCCAAGGGCAGTGCTGATCTGATAATTTCAATGGAGCCCATGGAGGCCCTGCGCTATGTGCAGTATCTTGCTCCAGACGGAGCCATTGTCACATCAAGTGCGCCGCTTGTCAATATTCCCGATTATCCAGACAAGGACGCGGTGCTTGCAGAACTCAGGAAATACCCGCACACCGTGATCCTCGATATAGAAGAGGCCGCGCGCAAGGCCGGAAACCCCAGGGGTGCCAACATGGTGCTCCTTGGAGCTGCGTCGAAATATTTGGACATAGTTGGCAGGGAAAGGCTGGAAGCCGCCATCGCAACCGTATTCGCCGCGAAAGGTGAAGAGATTGTGAACGCCAACATCAACGCATTCAGATATGATTTGGAATCCGAGTAAAGAGAGTCTTGCTCTTGACCAGATGCGGGAGTACCAAGGCAAGATGCTGCACAGAATGGTGGATTACGTGTACCATAATGTGCCATTCTACCGCAACAAGCTTCAGGAACTGGACATCACCCCGAACGACATCAATTCGATCGATGACATCACGAAGCTTCCTTTCACCACCAAGCAGGACCTGAGGGACAATTACCCCTTCGGGCTGCAGGCCGCGCCCCAGAGTGAGATAATACGTATCCACGCTTCCAGCGGAACCACTGGCAATCCAACCATTGTGGGCTACACCCGCAAGGATATAGGGATATGGAGCGAGTGCATGTCGCGCTGCCTTACAGCGTATGGTGTAAATAAGAGCGACATATTCAGCGTCGCATACGGGTACGGCCTTTTCACAGGGGGACTCGGCGTGCATTATGGCGTCGAGAACCTTGGTGCTGCAGTGCTCCCGGCATCAACTGGCGGCACCGAAAAGCATGTCCGCCTCATCCGTGACCTCGGAGTCACCGGAATAGCCTGCACCCCCTCCTATGCCCTGCATATGGCGGAGACGATGGAAAAGATGAATGTCGACCGCAGCCAGCTGAAACTCCGCATCGGAGCGTTCGGAGCCGAGCCCTGGACTGACGCGATGCGCGACGAGATCGAGCAGCGTCTGGGACTCAAGGCATTCAACCTGTACGGCCTGAGCGAGATCATGGGACCCTGCGTAAGTTACGAATGCGAGAATCAGAATGGATCCCACATCAACTGGGACCATTACTATCCCGAGATCGTGGACCCTGTGACGCTTGAACCTGTCCCTTATGGCCAGAGCGGTGAACTTGTATTCACGACTCTCACCAAGGAGGGCATGCCTCTGCTGCGATACAGGACAAGAGACCTTTGCACGATGTACAACGATCCCTGCCCTTGCGGACGCACTTCGCCAAGGATGGGAAGGCTTCTGGGCCGCAGTGACGACATGCTCATCATCAGGGGCATCAACGTATTCCCCAGCCAGGTGGAGAGTGTCATCCTCACCATGCCCCAGTGCGCACCGTTCTACCAGCTTATTGTGGACCGCGTGAACAACATGGATACCCTTACTGTCCAGGTTGAAGTGCGTCAGGAGTACTTTGCACAGGGATTTGACACCTTCGAGCCCATCATCGCCCTTGAGAAGGAGCTGAGCTCAAAGCTCAGAAGCGTGCTCAGCATCAGTGCCAAGGTGGAAGTCAAACAGCCTGGTACACTTCAGCGCTGTGAAGGCAAGAACAAGTTTGTAATCGATAAGCGAGTACTCAAATGAGCGAATATTTCAATCCTGAACTCGAGACGCTGACCCGCAGCGAAATCGAGGCTCTTCAACTGGAGCGCCTCAAGGCTACCGTTGCCCACTGCTACAGCGGGTCGGAGTTTTACCGGAAGCGCCTGGACTCCATAGGTCTCAGGCCTGAGGACATAAGAAGTCTTGATGACCTCAAGAAGATACCCTTTACCACCAAGCAGGACCTCCGCGACACCTATCCCTTCGGCATGGCATCCGTGCCACTCGAAAAATGTACCCGTCTGCATTCGTCGAGCGGTACGACAGGCAATCCCACAGTCATCCTTCATACGCAGAAGGACCTGGAACAGTGGGCCAATGCCGTCGCCAGATGCCTTTGGATGGTTGGTTGCCGTCCAGAGGACGTGTTCCAGAATACGTCCGGCTATGGCATGTTCACGGGCGGTCTCGGTTTTCAGTATGGTGCCGAGAAGCTGGGAATGCTTACCGTGCCTGCCGCAGCGGGAAACACCCTGCGCCAGCTCAAGTTCTTCACTGACTTCGGCACGACCGTGGTGCACGCGATCCCTTCCTATGCTGCCCGCCTTTATGAGGTGATGTGCGAGAGGGGAATCGATCCCCGCAGGGACACCAGGCTGCGCACTCTGGTCATCGGTGCCGAGCCTCACTCCGAAGATACACGCAGGCGCATTGAGGACATGCTTGGCGTCAAGGCCTACAACTCGTTCGGAATGAGCGAGATGATGGGCCCTGGTGTGGCATTCGAGTGCAAGGAGCAGAATGGCATGCACATCTGGGAGGATTACTTCATTGTGGAGATTGTCGATCCCGACACGCTTGAGCCGGTTCCTGACGGAGAGATCGGAGAGCTTGTACTCACCACCATCAACAGGGAGGCCATGCCTCTGCTGCGCTACCGTACCCGCGACCTCACCAGGATCATTCCAGGGGATTGCCCATGCGGACGCCATCACAAGCGTCTTGACCGCATGAAGGGCCGCAGCGACGACATGATCATACTAAAGGGCGTGAACATCTTCCCCATTCAGATCGAGACCATCCTGATGCAGTTCAAGGAACTCGCATCCGATTATCTCATAACTCTCGAGACTCTCGAGGATAACGATGCCATGACTGTGGAGGTGGAACTTTCAGACATGTTCATCGATGATTACTCTGCCCTTCAGAAACTTGAGAAGGAGATCACACGCCAGCTTCGCGACGAGATCCTCATAACTCCGCGAGTCCGTCTCGTGCCCAAGGGATCCATCCCCAAGAGTGAGGGCAAAGCCGTAAGAGTCAAAGATTTAAGAAAACAATACCAATAGGAGGAACTGACATGACAGTTAACCAGATTTCAATTTTCATTGAGAACAAGAGCGGCACCCTTGTGAAGGTGCTCAAGCTTCTCAAGTCGGAAGGTATTCAGCTGATTGCGTCAACCATTGCCGACACTGCTGAATATGGTATCTTCCGCATCATCTGCAGTGCGCCTGACAGAGCATACAATGTGCTCAAGGAGGCAGGCGTTGCAGTGTCCCTCTGCGAGGTCTTCGCCATTCAGCTTGACGATGTGCCCGGCCGTGCAGCCGACGCCATCGGACTCTTTGCCAACGAAGGCATCAGCATCGCATACCTGTACTCCTTCCTTCTGAAGGGCAAGGGAGTGCTGATTTTCCGCACCGACAATGCCGACAGGGCTCGTGAGGTGATAGCGAAAAACAACCTGAAAGCTATTCCTGAGAAGGATCTGTCGCTGCTTTTGTAGAAAGAAGTGCAGTCGCCAGACCTATGGCCGCCACACCAGATGCGGTCCACAGGACATCGGACCACTGAAGAATGACCGGGTACGCCTCGATGAGGTAGTTACCCGGCATTTTTATCATGCCGAAACGCTGCTGGAGTATGCTCATGGCCACACCCAGCACAACCCCGCATACCAGACCGAACAGTGATATGAGCCAGCCTTCAAGGATGAAGATCCGTCTGGTGGTATCTGGTGACGCACCCAGCGCCTGCAGTGTGCGCACATCGTCCTCTTTCTCTATGCGGAGCATTGAGAGGGACCCGAAGATGTTGAATGCCACTATGATGACTACAAAGATGAGAATCAGGAATATGGCGAACTTCTCATATTTCATCATCTTGTAGAGGTCCGGTTGCAACTGGTAGCGGTCCAGCGCCTTCAGGCCGTCAGGCAGGCGCTCGTTCATCTCCTTTGCATAGGCCTTTACCGACTTGTCGGAACTGTCTTCCAGCCTGACTTCTATTCCCGAAAGAAGGCCGTCGCCGTCCACCAGCTCCTGCATGAGGTCAAGAGGCACTATTATCAGCTCGGCGTCGGTATTTGCCGTCAGGCTGAACAGCTCGGACGGTTTGGCTGTGACCTTGTGAAGACTGGCTGTCGGGTTTGCGAGAGATACCTTGGAGTCCCTGTCCGGGTAGAATATTTCCAGCTGCTGGGTAAAACTTGGGTTGATGCCCATCTCATAGGCCAGTTGCGCGCCCATGCGGGCGAGGGGAATCTCTCCGAAATGGAGATTCTGGTCGTCGATGCCCTTGGCCTTCGCGAGACCCTGCTGTTCGCCGTATCGCAGGAAAACGTTGTCCTGCAGTACTCCTGATGCCTCGTGTACCCTGGGGTCGTCGGCCAGGCAGTCGAAGATGAGCTCGTTGGGAGTGAAGAACTTTCCCTCCGAAGGGCAGATCATCACATCGGGATCAAGCTGCGACAGATTGTCCTTGATGATCCCGTTGAAGCCGTTGTATACGCTCAGGATGATTATGAGCGCAGCCGTTCCTATGGCCATGCCCACGGCACTGACCGCTGAAATCACATTTATGATGTTGTGAGTCTTCTTTGCGAACAGGTACCTGAAGGCTATGAACAGGGGAACATTCACTTTTTGAGAAGTTCGTCGATGTGTTCGGCGTAGTCGAGAGTGGTATCGAGATAGAAGTCCATGTCGGGCACTATGCGCAACTGGCTTGCGACCTTGTGTCCGAGCTCCCCGCGGATTGCCTTCTTGTTGTCCTCAAGTATCTTGAGCGCTTCGACCTGTTTCGTGGAGGGGAATATGCTGACATAGACCTTGGCAACGCTCAGGTCCGGGCTGATGCGCACCTCGCTGACGGTGATCATGGCTCCGCCAAACATGGCCATGCCTTTGCTTCTGATTATCTCAGCAAGGTCGCGCTGAAGTTCGCGCGCGACCTTGAGCTGTCTGGTTGTTGCCGGTTTATCCATCTACTTCACGATTATGATGTAATAGTCCTTCTTGCCTTTCTGGGCGAGGATGTATTTGCCATCGATGATGTCGTCAGCGGTGAGCTGGCGGTTTATGTCGGTAACCTTCTCCTTGTTGAGGCTGAATCCGTTTCCCTGTACCATTTTGCGTGCCTCTCCCTTTGAGGGGAAGATCTGTGTTTCCACAGCGAGGGCGTCAAGAATGCCCATAGGGAGCTTGCCGGCCTCGATCTCGAAGGTTGGAACGCCGTCGAACACTGCGAGGAAGGTCTTCTCGTCAAGGCTGCGGAGGTCTTCTGCGGTTGCCTTGCCGAAGAGCATCTGGGATGCCTTGATGGCCTTGTCATATTCTGCCTCGCCGTGTACCATGATGGTGACCTCCTTTGCCAGGAGTTTCTGCAGGCGGCGCTGGCCGGGATCCTGACGGTGCTCCTCGATGGCGGCCTCTATGACTTCGCGGTCGAGCATTGTGAAGATCTTGATGTATTTCTCTGCATCGACGTCGCTGACATTCAGCCAGAACTGGTAGAACTGGTAGGGGCTGGTGCGTTCAGGGTCGAGCCATATGTTGCCCTTCTCGGTCTTGCCGAACTTGCCGCCGTCAGCTTTTGTGATGAGGGGGCAGGTGAGTGCGAATGCCTCGCCCTGGCAGGTGCGGCGGATGAGTTCGGTACCTGTGGTGATGTTGCCCCACTGGTCTGCGCCGCCGAGCTGCAGCTTGACGTTGTGATGCTGATAGAGATACAGGAAGTCGTATCCCTGAAGAAGCTGGTAGGTGAACTCGGTGAACGACATTCCCTCAGAAGAGTCGCGGCTGAGACGCTTCTTGACAGAGTCCTTGCTCATCATGTAGTTGACGGTGATGAGCTTGCCTATGTCACGCGTGAAGTTGATGAAGGTGTAATCCTTCATCCAGTCATAATTGTTCACAAGCTCTGCCTTGTTGGGGGCATCTGATTCAAAGTCGAGGAACTTGCCCAGCTGCGCCTTGATGCAGGCCACGTTGTGTGCGAGGGTGTCCTCGTCGAGAAGGTTGCGCTCCTGACTCTTCATCGAAGGGTCGCCGATCATGCCGGTGGCGCCGCCTACCAGTGCGAATGGTTTGTTGCCACAAGCCTGGAAATGCTTGAGAATCATTATGCTGACAAGGTGTCCGATGTGCAGGGAGTCGCCTGTGGGGTCAATTCCCACATATGCTGCCATGGGGCCTTTCCTGAGCTCTTCCTCAGTACCCGGCATGATGTCATGTATCATGCCTCTCCACTTGAGTTCTTCTACAAAATTCTTCATCTTTTCAGATTTTTATCTTGCGAATTTACTAAAATTAACTCAAACGCGGAATTTTTTGTAAATTTGTGGCGTTTTGGGCTGAAAGCCCGTTGACAGGACAAAATTTAATCTTCAAAATCAATATGAGACAGAAAATCGTAGCCGGCAACTGGAAGATGAACACTACAGTTCCCGAGGGCATCGAACTCGCAAAGGCAGTCGTTGCAAAGTCAGCAGAGGTTCCTGCAAACGTCAAACTCATCATCGCCACCCCTTTCACCCACCTCTATCCTGTAGCTGAGGTAGTAAAGGGTTCTGTTGTCAGCCTTTCAGCTGAGAACTGCGCAGACAAGGAGAAGGGTGCATACACCGGTGAGATTGCTGCGAACATGCTTGCTTCAGTTGGTTGTGAGTACACCATCCTCGGCCACTCTGAGCGCCGTCAATACTACGGTGAGACAGATGCCAAGCTTGTAGAGAAGACAAAGCTCGCACTTGCAAACGGCCTCAAGGTCATCCTCTGCGTAGGTGAGAACCTCGAGGAGCGTGAGGCTGGCAAGCACTTCGATGTTTGCGAGGCTCAGATCAAGAACGTCCTCTACAACTTCACCGCAGAGGATATGAAGAACATCGTCATCGCCTACGAGCCCGTATGGGCCATCGGTACCGGCAAGACCGCTACTGCAGAGCAGGCTGAGGAGATCCACGCATTCATCCGCAAGGTCGTTGCCGACAAGTTCGGCGCACAGGTAGCTGATGATACCACCATCCTTTATGGTGGAAGCTGCAAGCCTTCAAATGCAAAGGAACTTTTCGCAATGAAGGATATCGACGGTGGCCTCATCGGTGGCGCTGCCCTCAAGGCAGACGACTTCATCGCTATCGCTCTCTCTTACTAATCGAGAATACGGATGACAAGGGCGATCCGCCCCTGCTCGTTCCATAACCAGAATTTGTCGCCCTCGGTCTTCACGACCTCGAGGGCGATATTCTTTCTTGTCATCACGTCCCGGGAGGTGGTCCAGGTAAGATCGGCATTCAACATGTCTCCCTCACTGACGGGAATCCGGTCCATCCTGACGGCGAAATAATCGGACATGCTGTCGGTGCACATCCTGAACTGGCGCCGATCCCTGCTGAAGCCCAGCTGGCAGTATGTCTCGTCATATCTGAGCTGCAGCTCGCCGTCGACTTCAAGGTGTATGGATTCATCAGCAACGAACTTCGGGAAGATGTCGTTGCTGCAGGCGCAGAAACATATCAGTGCGACTGTCGCTAGAATTGCCTTGACTTTCATTTTGCCAGTTTGAGATTCTTTATGAGGACGTCCCTTGTGCCGTCAGTGTAAAATACTTCCGCCTTGAGTACTCCGCTGCGGTCCATGGTGTAATACCTGTCGCTGCCCACGCCGATTTCCTGCCCGTCTAGCGTCCATCTGACTTCTGCGGCATCAGGGCAGTTGCACACGCGCAGGGGTATTCTGCTTCCAGCCAGGAACAGCCCGTCGGCACTGCGCTCTGCGGATCCCAGGAATATGTAGGGCTGCAATTCCTTGCGCCAGTATTTCGTTTTCAGCTGCGTGCTCGCGCTGAATGCGTCTCCGTTCGATAGACGTACCTGTATGTCTACATCATATTCGGTGAACGGCTTGAGGTGTTCGATTGTACAGCATCTGGCCTGCGGGCCCACTTTCAGGGAGTCGAGGTCGCCGGCTCCGGAACTCCACTTCACCATTGTCTCGCTGATGCCGCTGAGCGATTCATCGGTTTCCCAGTCAAGTATTGCTGCATCCTGGAATGAAAGCACCTCTCCCAGGAGCACGGGGACGATTACCTCGAAGCTGACGCTGCCGTCGGGATTGTGCCTTATGCCCGTGACGGCAAGGGAGGATGGCTCGCCCTTCCACGTGCGGAAGGCAGGTTTCGTGTCCGAGCCGAAGCTTTTACGGACGTTCCCGTGGTAGAACACTTCACTAGCCTCTAGGGCGTCGGGATCTGCCTTGCAGATTGTGGCGCAGGGATGGTCGGGCCTGCAGTTGATCTGGGCCATGCGCCATCTCTCGTACGCCGTAAGGGTGACGCGGTAATAGTCGGAATACCCGGCATCCCTGCCGGACTTGTCGATGTGGCAGATCAGCAGGCCGCTGCCGCCTATGGCGCTGTCCCAACCCTCGTTGTCGCGGCATTCGAACAGGAAGTATTCCCCCTGGTTGGGCGTTCCCGCCTTAAGGAACCTTTTCTCCCGGCTTAGCGGTTGCAGATTGAAGCTGCCTGTCCTCAGCTCTTCGCAGTTGCCCAGGTTGAGGATGTCCATCTCTATGGCCGTGAAGTTCGGGGGAGTGCAGCCTCTGTCATTGAGGTTCCCCCTGTCCATCAGCGAAATGCTCCCCCACAGGCCCTCGGAGAGGCCGCCGCTGCCATCGCCGTCGACGTCGTAGAGGTCGGGGAGCCCGAGGACGTGGCCATATTCGTGGCATAGGGTGCCAAGCGAGTCTGCTTCGGCGCTGATGCTGAAACTGTCGATCTTCCTGCCCTGGATGAGGATGGAAGCATCAAAGGAACTGAGTCTGTCCTGCTGGGACCATATCAGGTCCGGATCGTCTGCGCCGGCTTCGCTGTTGCCTGCGAAAACTATGCATATGTTGTCGACGGTGTTGTCGGAATCGCAGTCATACAGCCTGAAGTCCATATCCTTCTCACTGGCGAAACAGGCTTCCTGAACAGCCTTGTACAGAAGGAAATCCTTTCTGTCAGTGGCGTTCCTGCCATAGTATGATGCCGGTTCTGCTAGAGTCACCACGGGCCCCAGGTCAAAGGTGAAGGTGCATTGCCCGCAGAATTGGTCGGTGAAATACTGACCTGCCCGTCCGGCTATTGCCTGCATGTGTTCCTCGCTTGTGCTGAACTCGCAGTCGGGGAACTGCACCCGCAGGACCGGGACCCTCCGCACTGACTGTGCAAAGGTGCCCAGGCTCATCAGAAGAAGTATGGACAACAATGTGGCCTTGCGCATAATTAGTGCAGATATAGTGATTTTTTGCGTAAAAACAAAGAGCCGGCTGACCTCACGGCCCACCGACCCTAAAACGTGTACTAAAACCTAAACCTGTAACATAGATGCAGTCTGTTTGTAAAACGTTGCAGGATAAAACAAAAAAAGTTGGCAGTAAGCCAACTTTTCAGGTTTGAATTCAAGAAATTATTTCTTTGACTCCTCTACTGATGCCTTGCGGAATGCCTTAAGGTCGTTGATGAGTTCGAGGGCTGCCTTGCGTGCGCGTGCACCAGCTGCCTTGTTGCCTTTTGCTACCTGAGCGTCAGCGTTTACCTGGAATGCTGCGATCTCGGCGTTGATCTTTTCTACAAGTTCTTTCATTGTTATTAAATATTAAAGTTAATAATTTAGTGTCATTTCAACAGGTTTGCAATATAGGAAAAGGAATAGAAATATGCAATAAATTTGCAAAAAAATATTTGTAAATATGTGATTTTACGCGCTTTGGGCTTTTGAATTCAGGGCTGTCATTGCTCTGCCGATTCCCATGAATGCCCAGTCCCTGATGCCGGATATGCACTTTTTGCAGATTGTTTCCAATTCGGATTTCTGCTCCTCGGAGAAATTGCCAAGCACGAAGTCGACCTGACCTCCCTGGCTGAACTCATGCCCTACGCCTATGCGTATTCTTGCGTATTCCTGGGTTTCCATGAGCTCGTTTATGTTTTTCAGACCATTGTGCCCGCCGTCGGAACCTTTCGCCCTCATCCTTACAGTGCCGAAAGGCAGATTTAGATCGTCGCAGATGACCACGAGATTCTCCAGGGGGATTTCAAGCTTGTTCATCCAGTATCTTACGGCGTTACCGCTGAGATTCATGTATGTGGATGGCTTCAGGAGATGGAATGTGCGGCCTTTGATGCTTATGTCGAGCAGGTCGCCATATCTTCCAGTGCAGAAAAGAGCATTGGATGCCTGAGCCCAGGCATCCAATACCATAAATCCTACGTTGTGCCTGGTCTGAGCGTATTCGGGACCGATGTTTCCCAAACCTACTACAAGAAATTCCTTCTCAGACACGGCTGCTGAGTTTGATTAGTCCTCAACTGCTGCTGCAGAAACGTTGCGTGTTGTCTTGACACCGCAGATGATCATGTCCTTGTCGCTGATGACGTTGACATTCTCAACCTTTACGTCACCTGCCTTGATCTTCTTGTCAAGTCCGAGGTTGGTGATGTCGATGGATACGCTGTCGGGAAGATTCTCCATGAGGGCGCTGATGCGGATTGCACGAGCGTTCTGTACGAACTTACCACCCTGCTGAACACCCTTTGAGTGTCCTGTGATCACGAGAGGAACGCTGATTGCGATGGGCTTCTTGTCGTCTACTGCGAGGAAGTCTACGTGGAGGCACTCGTCAGTGATGGGGTGCCACTGGAGCTCGTGGAACACTGCCTGATACTTCTGCTCACCGAGGTTGAGGTCGATGATGAATGCCTTGGGTGTGTCTGTGGCTGCCTTGAGATCCTTTGCGCTTACTGTGAAGAGAACATTCTGGATACCACTGCCATAGAGATTGCAGGGAATGAGTCCCTGACGGCGGAAAGCCTTGAGAACGGCTTTGTTGCCAACCTGACGGATCTGACCGTTAAGTTCGAAATGCTGCATTTTGCTTTTGTTTAAAAATGTGTTACTCATCCTGAGTCGGGCTCAGGACCCATTGCACCAAAACCATGGGGTTTTACAATGCGGGCGCAAATATAGAAATATTATTTTATAATACCAAACCGGTGGCCTTATTCCATTCAAGGCCAGTGTAATAGCTGTCAAGATACGCGCTTCCTGCGGATGGGAGATACATGCTCAGCCCGCAATATGCCTTGATGTCGAAATACAGCATGAATGAATCGGTGTGAGCCTTGTACACGATGCAATCCTCCAGGGCGTCCGAAAGCCTTGACCTGTCGCTGTCCGAGATGCCTGCCTGCACCAGTATGTCCTCAAGGTCATAGAACCAGTGCTTGCCGAAGCGGAAGAAACCCTGGACATCCTCTGGGTTGACATGGAACAGCTCCTGACGGTACTTTGAGAACAGGTCCCTGCAGCATTCCGCCAACGGGGCGAGCTTTGTGCAGTCGACCATTGATATCGTTGCCGACCGGTATGTCCCGGTCTTGCTGTCATACATGTTGAAGTAGTCTTCGCAGGCACCCTGCACGTTCGCCGGCGTTTCGCCGAACAGGCGCCCCAGCAGTGTCTCGTACGCCAGACCGTCTGCCAGTATCTCTGTCTGGGAGAAAGTGAGGTAGCGTGTGCAGTCCCGCAGTTCGTAGGCTGTCTCTATCCCGCCCATGAGGCATGCGTCCAGCATGATGTAGTCGAACCTGAACGGGATGGCGGAGGCAAGTGTGGGCAGGCTCATCTCGTATGACCAGAGGCTGCCGTCGATGTCGACAACTTCCTGCCCGAAGGTCTTCACGTCTATGCCGTCTGCCGGAGCAGGCTCTACGTAGGGAACCGCTCCCTCGACCTTCCTCCTGCCTGCTGAAAAGACAGAGCCGCCGTCGTCGCTGCCGTAGTATCCTGCAGGCAGCCAGCCTGTGCCATGTGAGCTGAATATCATCCCGTAGGTGTCGGACGGGAATTCGGAATGCACGAACTCAAGAGCCTCGCGCAGGTTTTCCGCCTTTGTGAGTATGGTGCCGGCCGGCATGCGCAGCAATGTGTCGCATATGGGGCGCCCCAGGTAGTCCCGGCTGATTCTGGTGATGGTAGGGGAGGTCGCGGTCGCATAGTCGCCTCCGGACCGTGGCAGATGGCTGATGACAATGAACGCCTTGTTGCTTCCCTCTGAAGGCAGCATGGGGTTCGACGGTGCACCTTTGAGATCGTTTATGTCGTCTTTGATGTATCCGCTCAGGCTGTTGAATCCCTCGCCTATGTAGATGAGTACGCGCGAATATTTCTGCTGCGACGGCTCCTGTATGGGCAGGGGGCCGCTGCAGGCTGCTATCATCATGAACGCCATGAAGGCGGTTGCCAGCACTACTTTTTTCATCATGGCAAAGATAATCATCTTTTTTCTATATTTGCACTGTTATGGAAAGTCAGGCCTCAAGGCTGATCGCTGATTATAAATACTATCTCAAGATAGAGAGGCAGATGTCCCCCAATACGGTCGCTTCCTATTCCGGGGATATCGAGGCCTTCTTCGAGTCGTGCGGCCTCCGCCCTTCCGAAGTGACCACCGAGGATGTGGAGAAGTATGTCGCCGACCGTTCGGAAGAGGTTTCCAAGCGTTCCCAGGCCCGTCTTCTCAGCGCGTTGCGCTCATTTTTCGACTATCTCCAGATTGAAAAGGAACGGGAGGACAATCCCTGCGAGAATGTGCGCGCCCCCAAACTCGGGCGTTACCTTCCCCAGGTCCTGTCTGTCGAGGAGGTCGGCAGCATAATCGATTCAGTACAGGGTACCGATGCATCTTCGGTGAGGGACAGGGCCATACTTGAGATGCTCTACGGCTGTGGCCTTCGTGTGAGCGAGCTGTGCGGCCTGCTCATTTCCCACGTTTACCTTGAGGAAGGCTTCGTGAGAGTGGTGGGCAAGGGCGACAAGGAACGTCTCGTCCCCCTCGGGGGCATGGCCGCCGAGGCATTTGCCAGTTGGCTTGAGGTGCGCCCGGACAGCGAACGATATCCTGACGTAGCCTTCCTGAACCGCTTCGGCACCCCTCTCAGCAGGGTTTCGGTGTTTACCATGGTCAAGAAGCAGGCCCTCCTGGCCGGTGTGACCAAGGAGATATCCCCGCATACCTTCAGGCACTCCTTCGCCACGCATATGATAGAGAATGGCGCTGACCTGAGAATCGTCCAGGAGATGCTGGGCCACGAGAACATCCTTACCACCGAGATCTACACCCACGTCGACCAGGCTACCTGGCAGGAGGCTGTGCTTGACCATCATCCGCGACGCCATCAGGGCGGGCGATGACGCATCTCGAGAGTTTTGCCGCCAGCTCGGCCGGCAGTATCCCCGCCTTCTGAAGCCCTTCGACCGTAAGGTCCTGCGCCTTGTTGTGCTCTCTGTAAAGCACTATCGCATTTGCGGTCTGCCAGTCGCGTATGTACGGGTGCTCCTTCAGCTTCTCTGCCGGGAGTGACCACAATCCGAATGCCGAGTCCGGCCTGCTGCAGACAATGAGGTCGGAGAGCCCGTCATACTTTTCCCTGTCGAAACGGTAGATGTCCATCAGCTGCTCGGGGTAGGAATAGCCTCCCAGGCTGCTGCGGTACTCCACCATCCTTGCCGCGAACCAGCCGCCTATGCCCGGAAGAGTGTCGAATTCTGCCGAGTCGGCCTTGTTGATGTCCACCTTCGGGATGTCGATGAACTTCTCGAGCCGGCGGTATATCGAGTCGGAGACCACAAATGACTTTGCGAAGTCGGAGTTCCGCCTGAAACGGCCGCCCTTGGCCCTGTATGCCTCTATGGAAAGGGCCTGCTTCTCGCTGAAGCCCAGTCTCTGCAGGTCGCTGACACTTACCGTGTTGGGGTTGAACCTGAAACTCTCGGCCTGCCGCCTTTGGGAAAGAACTCGCTCCAGCTCGGGTTTTCCGGGCGTGCTTTTTCTCTCAAACACGACCGAGTCCTTCTCCGTTCCGGGGGATGCATCATGATGGCCGGCATCCCTGTATACGATCACGGTGTCGGGATGAGCTTCCAGTGATTCCGCGTGCAGAACCCCGGCCCTGTGTACAAACAGGGCTGCCTGGTAACCGATTATGAGGAATGCGAGCGATATCGCTCCTGTTCTGAAGCTTGATGAAGATTCTCCGCTATTCTTCTGTTCCTTCCGTCTCATCGCCATCTCCCTCCCCGATCCTGTACTTGTTGCGATGCTCTCCACGTTCCGGAGCCGGAGCTCCGGCGACTACCAGCACGATCTCGCCCTTGGGCTCGTTCTGCTGGAAATGTTCGAGCACTTCGGCGATTGTGCCGCGGCAGTGCTCTTCGTGCACTTTTGAAATTTCACGCGCCACGGAACATTCCCTGTCGGGACCGAATGCGGCGCTCATCTGCTCCAGCGTCTTGACAAGGCGCCTCGGCGATTCATAGAAGATCATAGTTCTGTTTTCTTTAGATAGGTTTTCAAGCAAGGTCCGGCGCCCCTTCTTCTGCGGCAGGAAGCCTTCGAAGCAGAAGTGGTCGCAGGGGAGTCCGGAAGAGACGATCGCCGGTATGCATGCGGTTGCACCGGGAAGAGTCTGGACTGTGATGCCCTCCCTGGCGCACTCGCGTGCGAGGAAGAACCCGGGATCCGAGATTCCGGGGGTGCCGGCGTCGGATACGAGGGCCACGTTGAGCCCGGCGAGTATGCGCTCCTTTATCATGGCGGCTGTCTGATGCTCGTTGAACTTGTGATGTGACTGCAGCTTGCCGTGGATGTCGAAATGCTGCAGCAGCACAGACGTCGTCCTGGTGTCCTCGGCAAGGATGAGATCCGCCTCCTTCAGGACCTTTATTGCCCTGAATGTCATGTCGTCCAGATTGCCTACGGGGGTGGGGACTATGTAAAGCACTCCTTGCGTCATACTCTATTAATTCTTATCTTTGCGTACTACTACGCAAATCTACAACAAATGTTTTCAGAAAACAATAGAAGGTCGGGCTGCATAGAGGTTGTATGCGGCTCCATGTTTTCCGGCAAGACTGAAGAACTCATACGCCGTCTGCGCCGTGCACAGTTCGCTAACCAGAAGATAGAGATATTCAAACCCGCGGTGGACAACCGTTATTCCGATGTCGAGGTCGTGTCTCACGATTTCCACAAGATCACTTCCAAGCCTGTCGGCGATGCCTCGCTGATGCTCGATGTCCCCTCCGATGTCGAGGTTGTCGGAATCGACGAGGCCCAGTTCTTCGGGGACAACCTGGTGGACGTCTGCCAGACGCTTGCCAACCGCGGTATCCGCGTCATAGCCGCGGGTCTTGACACCGATTATCTCGGGAAGCCGTTCGGTCCCATGCCCCGCCTGCTTGCCGTTGCCGAGGACGTCCAGAAGGTGCACGCCATCTGCGTCAAGTGCGGCAACCTTGCCAACCACTCCCACCGTCTGAGCAAGAGCAAGGATCTCGTTGTCCTTGGCGAGAAGGATATCTACGAGCCTCTTTGCCGTGAGTGCTACAACAAGGCTGTGGCCGCTGAACGATAGTGGACGGCCTTTCTGACATTTTTGCACGCAACTGCGAGGTGCGCAGGATAGACAAGGCCTCGGCCTCGTCTTTCTTCGATCTATACCACAGGCTGGGCAGCACCACCTGCCGCTACCGTTACGGTCTGTTTGTCAGAAGGCGTACTGGAGCGGGGGAACTTTCCCTGCCTGAGGGCACCATGGTCGCCGCGGCAGGCTTCTCCAATGCACGACGCTGGCAGAAGGAGGGCACGATAGTGAGCTCATACGAGTGGATACGCTATGCATCACTCCGTGGCGTGCGTGTCGTCGGCGGGATGGGAAAGCTTCTCGATGCTTTTGTCGAGGATGTCAGGCCCTCTGATGTCATGACCTATGCCGACCTCAGCTGGCCCGACGGAGGAAAGACTTACGGCAAGCTTGGTTTTGAACAGGAAGGTACTGTCGAGCGAGGCGGTTCCATTAACATGAAATACAGGAAAAAGTTCCAGTGAGAAGATTCATTTGCATATTGGCTGCGTCCACTCTGACCGTCCTTCTTTGCGCAGGATGTGCCACGCTGTCGAAACTGATCCCGCTTTTCGGGAACAGTGTGACCAGTGACGTGGCCGCCCCCGTGAGCACCAGTGCCACCACGGTGCACCCTCAGATTGTTGAAGAGCCTGAAACCCGTCCGGCAGAACCGGAAACTCAGACGGAGAAGGAGGCGGAGCCTGTGAAGGCTCCCGTGACCGTGGAGGAGGAACTGCCCGCAAATCTGACGCAACTTCAGAAGGATCTCATAAAGACGGCAAAGGGAAAGCTTGGCTGCCGTTACCAGTATGCAGGCAAGGGACCTTCCGCTTTCGACTGCTCCGGATTTACCATGTATGTGTTCGGGAAGTCGGGCATACGTCTTGTCCCCGGGTCAATCTCGCAGTACAGCCTAGGCCGCTCCCTGAAGAAAGGCGAGCCTCTGCATCCCTGCGACCTTGTGTTCTTCTCCGGAAGAAAGGTTTCCGGCACTGTCGGGCACGTGGGCATGGTGCTTGACTACGACAGCAGCACGGGCGAATTCACCTTCATCCATGCCTCCTGCAGTAACGGGGTGGAGATCCAGCGCTCGTCGGCCGAGTATTACGCCAGGCGTTACATAGGTGCCAGAAGAATACTGGACGATGCGGGTGATGGCGAGGGCGAGACCGTTCCCGATGAAGAGGTGGCTGCCCAGAATGCTGAGGTCGTGATTCCTCAGGCACCTCCCGAACCTGAAAAACAATGGTATTCTGTCAGGTCTGGTGACACCCTTTCGAGAATAGCCGTGAAGTACCATACGAGTGTGGCCGCCCTGTGCCGCCTGAACGGCATCAAGGAGACAGCAATACTTCAGATAGGTCAGAAATTGAGAGTCAGATAGGCTCAGCAGATATCGTCTGCGACTTTTCTGACCTGATCGTAGCTGTAGCCTCGTCCAAGGGCGAATTTGAGGAGCTTCAGCTTTCCGTTCGGATCATCCTGCAGGGATTTCCATTTCTGTTCCATCAGACGGCGCAGCCTGTCATCGGCCTTGTCGGGCTCTATTTCCTGCATGGCTGCATCGATGGTGGCGCGGTCAATCTTCTTTGCGCCAAGGGCGAAGCGTATCTTGACGGGACCCCAGCCTGTGAGGGAGGCCTTCTCCCTTGCGAATGCTGAGGCGTATCGGAGGTCGGACACGAAAGAGTCCCTCTGGAGCGATTCCACAATCCCGGCTGCCGCCTCCTCGTCATTGTCCATTGCCTTGAGGGCCTTCTGGCGTATGTCCTCCGTGCAATACTCGCGTCTGGCACACTGGTTCTCGAGTCTCGAGAGCACTTTTTTCGCCTTCTCGTCCATGTTATTGTCTTTCAGAGTGTTTGCCTGCCAGCATGCCGCATGCTGCAAGTATGTCCTCTCCGCGCGATGCCCTTATCGTGCATGTGACGCCGTGGGCGTTCAGTCTGTCGCGGAAGGCCTGCATGGCAAAATCTGTCGCACATTCGTAGGGGAAGTCGGGGATGCGGTGGAACCTGATGAGGTTCACCCTGCATTCCAGACCGGAGAGCATTCTGATGAGGGCGTCGGCATGACGCTTGTCATCGTTGAATCCGGCGAACATGGTGTATTCGAAGCTGACGCGGCGCTGGGCCGTCCAGTCATATTGCCTGATCAGGCTGATGACATCCTTGATAGGGTAGCCCTTCTGTACGGGCATGAACTGCAGGCGTTCGTCCGGGAAGGGGTTGTGAAGACTTACCGCAAGGTGGCAGCGCTGCCCGTCAAGGAATTTCTGAAGGGCGGGGATGACACCTATCGTGCTGACAGTTATGCGCTTGGGGCTCCATCCGAATCCCCAGTCGGCAGTCAGCACCTCGATTGCCCTGCTTACGGCGTCGTAGTTGTCCATCGGCTCTCCCATGCCCATGAATACCGTGTTGGTCAGTTCGGCGGCTTCGTCGATGCTGATGAACTGGTTCAGGATCTCGGCAGTGTCAAGATTGCCGTGCCAGCCCTGGCGGCCGGTCATGCAGAATTTGCAGCCCATCTTGCAGCCGTACTGGGAGCTGACGCACAGGGTCTTGCGGTCCAGGTCGGGAATCATGACCGATTCCACGCATACAGTATCGGCAGCTTTTGACTGGCTGTTCACCCCCGGAACGCTTTTGCCGCCAGCCTCTGAGGATCGGCCGGCTCCGGCACCGAACAGGTATTTTTTCGTGCCGTCGGCAGATGTGGCGAGAGCAATGTACGGCGTTGTGCCGAGATCATATCTTTCCTGAAGCCTGGCCTTGGCATCCTTGCCTATGTTCGTCATCTGGTCCCATCCTGAGGCACGCTTGGAATAGAGCCACTGGGCGAGCTGATTGCCTACGAAAGGCTTGAGCCCGCAGTTCACTGCAGCCTGCCTGAGCTGCTCCGGATTCATCCCCAATAACTTTTCTTTCATCGCTGCAAATTTAAGGATTTTTATCGTATATTTGTAATCACCCCCAAAGGGGCAGGACTATAAAAACTAACATCTAATCCATCAATTCATTATGGCTAAAGAAGCTGAAGTACAGCCTGATGTGAATGCCGCCAAACTGAAGGCATTGCAGGCTACGATCGACAAGATTGAGAAAGATTACGGGAAGGGCACGATCATGAAGTTGGGAGATCAGCCACAATGGGACGTTCAAGTGATTCCTAGTGGCTCCGTAGCCCTTGACCATGCACTCGGTATCGGCGGATATCCGAGAGGCCGAATCATTGAAATATATGGTCCGGAATCCAGTGGTAAGACAACTCTTGCCATCCATGCCATCGCAGAGGCCCAGAAACAGGGCGGAATAGCTGCGATGATAGACGCAGAGCACGCATTCGACCGCACGTATGCGCAGGCTCTCGGTGTAAACCTCGACACTCTGCTCATTTCTCAGCCGGACAACGGTGAACAGGCCCTTGAGATTGCCGACAATCTCATCCGCAGTGGTGCCATCGACATCGTGGTCATCGACTCTGTGGCTGCGCTTACACCCAAGGCTGAGATCGAGGGTGAGATGGGCGACAACAAGGTCGGCCTCCAGGCCCGCCTGATGAGCCAGGCTCTCCGCAAGCTCACCGCAAATATCTCGAAGACAAACACATGCTGCATCTTCATCAACCAGCTTCGCGAGAAGATCGGCATCATGTTCGGCAATCCCGAGACCACTACCGGCGGCAATGCCCTCAAGTTCTATGCTTCTGTCCGCATCGATGTCCGCCGCACCACCCAGCTCAAGGACGGTGATGAGGCAACGGGAAACCGTGTGCGTGTAAAGGTTGTCAAGAACAAGATGGCACCTCCTTTCAAGAAGGCCGAGTTCGACATCGTCTATGGTGTGGGAATCTCACATGTGGGCGAGGTCATCGACCTTGCCGTGGACATGGACATCATCCACAAGAGCGGCAGCTGGTTCAGCTACAATGGCGAAAAACTGGCTCAGGGTCGTGACGCAGCAAAGCAAGTGCTGGCCGACAACCCTGAGTTCTGTGCTGAAGTGGAGGCTAAGATCCGTGAGGCCCTCATGGCCATCAAGGACTAGGCTCTACGCAATCTGAGGCTTTCCGGAGCGCTCGCGGTGTTCTTCCCGCGGGCGCTCTTCCATTTTGCCGTCCTGGAGCTCATGCCACTTGATGCGGTTGTTGAAGATGTCGATGGCTGCGAAGATCGCTGCCCGCATCGAACGGGGATCGGCTTCGTCGCGGCCGGCCATCTCGAACGCGGTTCCGTGGTCGGGCGATGTCCTGACAATGGGAAGACCTGCGGTATAGTTTACACCATCTTCGAATGAGAGGGCCTTGAAGGGAGCCAGTCCCTGGTCGTGATACATGGCAAGGGTGGCGTCGAAGGCTTCGTAGTGGCCGAGCCCGAAGTATCCGTCAGGCGAGAATGGGCCGAAGGCGAGTATGCCCTCTTCCGATGCCTTCTTGATGGCAGGGATGATGATATCCTGCTCTTCCGATCCGAGGAGCCCGCCGTCGCCGCTGTGAGGGTTGAGGCTGAGGACACCGATCCGGGGATGTGATATGCAGAAATCCTTCTGGAGGCTCTCGTTCATCAGGCGGAGCTTGCTGAGAATCTTCTCTTCGGTAATCTGGCCAGGTACGTCCTTGAGGGGAATGTGCCCTGTGACCACGCCCAGTTTGAGACGGGAGCTGATCATGAACATGGTGACGTCGCTAGCGCCGAAGGCATGCTGTATGTATTCGGTGTGTCCGGGGAAGCCGAAGCCCTCTCCGCTCATGGCCTTCTTGTTGATGGGGCCGGTGACGAGCACGTCGATGTCCCCGTTCTTGAGGTCGCGAACGGCTGCGTCCAGAGATGCAATGGCTGCCTTGGCTGAATCGGGCGTAGCCTTTCCAGGTTCTGCGTATGCATTGTCGGGCAGCACGTTTACGATGTTGATGCGCTTTGCATGAGCCTCCTTGGCGCTGGAAACGGCATTCGTATCCATTTGCTCGATCTCAGGGATGGACTTGCGGTAGAAGCTGAATATCTTGGATGATCCGTACACTACGGGAGTGAGCATATCAAGGAATCTGGGGTCGCTCAAAGCCTTGATGATGACTTCATAGCCGATTCCGTTGGAGTCGCCCTGGGTGATTCCCACTATGAGTTTATCTTTCTGCATATCTAAAAAATGTTTTGTTCGGTTGATTCAATGTACCCGAGGTCCTGAGGAAGGCCCGGCTGGGAATATGCGGCAACTGCAAGTCTGTCGCACCTTTCATTCTCCGGATGCCCCGCATGCCCTTTCAGCCAGTGGAAGACCACATTGTGTGCCTTGTACAGCCGCAGGAATTCCTGCCAGAGGTCGGGGTTCTTGACCTTTTTCCAGTTCTTCAGCACCCATTTGTCGAGCCAGCCTTCGGTGACGGCCTTGACCACGTATTGGGAATCGCTCCAGACCTCCACGGTGGCGTTCTCCCACCTGATGGCCTGCAAACCCTTTATCACGGCGAGGAGTTCCATCCGGTTGTTGGTGGTGTGTGCGAACCCTCCGGACATCTCCTTGCTGAGGCTGCCGCATTTCAAAACGGCCGCCCAGCCCCCGGGGCCGGGGTTGCCGCTGGCGGCACCGTCAGTGTACAGGTATATTTTGGGACGCACATCCATATCATCGCAAATTTAGGCAAATTTTGGTATATTTGCACTTGAATGGACATTAAAACACCGTATATTATCGCCGGCCCATGCAGCGCTGAATCCGAGGATCAGGTGATGCGTACAGCCCGGGGGCTCAAGGACATTGGAGTCGGAGTGTTTCGCGCGGGCATATGGAAACCACGCACCCGTCCCGGAAACTTCGAGGGCGTGGGGGAGTGTGGCCTGCCATGGTTGCAACGTGTCCATGATGAGCTCGGAATGCGCGTCTGTACAGAGGTCGCAAGCACCTCTCATGTCGAGGCATGCCTGAAGGCTGGTCTGGACATGGTGTGGATAGGTGCCCGCACGAGTACCAATCCTTTTCTGGTTCAGGAACTTGCCGATGCCCTGTCTGGTACCGGAGTCCATGTCATGGTGAAGAATCCCATCAATGCCGACGTGGCACTGTGGGTAGGTGCTGTGGAACGCCTCCAGAGGAGGGGGATCGAAAATTTCGGCCTTATCCACCGGGGAGTCTCATCCTTCGAGAAGATGCGTTATCGCAATTCCCCTCAGTGGCAGATGGCGGTCCATATGCGCCGCCTGTTCCCGGGTGTGCCGTTCCTGTGCGACCCGAGCCACATGGGTGGTAATGCCGCGTACGTCCCGGAACTTTCCCAGCGCGCCCTGGACCTTGGCCTGGATGGGCTGATGATAGAGTCGCACTGCTGCCCGTCTTGCGCGTTGAGCGATGCGTCCCAGCAGCTTGCACCCGAGGAACTGGGCAGGATGATAGCCGGGCTGAGCATCCGTGATGACGGCTCCGCCAACCCCGCCTTCGAGCGCGCCGTGTCAGAGCAGCGCGCAAGGATAGACACCATAGACGAGAACCTGGTGCGTCTGCTTGCTTCCAGAATGGAAGTGAGCCGCGAGATCGGCCGTCTCAAGAAAGAGAACAATGTGGCCGTGCTCCAGCTGAGCCGGTGGGACGACGTGCTTGAATCTGCCATATCCGAAGGGCAGACTCTTGGCATGGATCCCGACTTCGTACGGGATGTCTTCAATGCTATACATTCCGCATCCATAGCCGAACAGAATTCCATTCTACATGACGATGATGGAAAAGAAAACGGACGTCAATAAACTCAACTGGTACATCGCTTTTGTGAAAAGCAACCAGGAGCGGAAGGCAGCCGAAGTGCTCTCCCGCATGGGACAGGAGTATTATCTGCCGATACAGCGCGAGGTGCACAGGTGGTCTGACCGCAACAAGATCGTGGAACGTCTGGTGATTCCGCGTCTGCTATTCATCCGCTGCCGTGAATGTGACAGGATTCCTCTCAAGGAGAAGGTCTGGCAGATATGCGGATACATGTCCAACGGAGGACCGTACAACCCTTCGATAGTCCGTGACATAGAGATGGATACATTCCGTGCCATGGTTGAGCATAGCGGCCGTAATGTCTCCATGGCCAGCCGGCCTCTGGCTGTTGGCGATCGTGTCAGAATCACCTCCGGCCCGCTGACGGGCTATGAGTGTGAGCTTGTCTCGATTGACGGCACCCGCTGTCTTGCGGTGCGTCTGGGCGTCCTGGGCACGGCCACGATGGACCTTGCCCTGGATACGGTGGAAAAGGTAGGCTGAGTGTTGCCCTAGAAACCGAACTCTATTCCGGAAATGCTGTACAGCTTCCTGCCTTCAGGGACGGTGACCTTCCCTGTCTTGCTTCCGTCGGCTGCCACCTCGACGTTTATTTCTATGCGGGTGTAGTCTCCCTTTTCATAGTCGAAGGTCGAACCGTCATCATCATACAGATGGTAAGAGGAACTTTTTTCTCCGTAATGCCGGATGGTGACCGGGAGAGGTGTGCCGTCCAGTGCCGATACGGCCGGGAACATGGGAATTATGCCTCCGTCGCGGACATACACCGGGATGTTGCCCTTGCCTGTGTTGTCGGTGACGGTGATGACTTCGCTGTCTCCGGCGAGCTCGCCGGTCCAGAAGTCATACCACCTGCCACGGGGCAGAACCACCTTGCGTTCCCTGTCTCCTTCGAAGAACGGGGCCACGAGAATGTCGTTTCCGACCATGAACTGATCCATCGCTTCCTGTCTGATTGCCATCTGATAGGGGTTTTCCGTAGAATCGAGGACGCCCTTCTCGAAACCGTCTTCGCAGGCATAGCCCTCTTCGAGGTTCATTGCCCTGACCGGGGGTGTGCCGTAGAATGTGTAGTCGGCAAAGGCTGTGTAAAGGTAGGGGATCAGCTCCATTCGGAGCTCGGCACATGCCTTCACCTCATCGTTGACTTCCTGGAACGACCAGGGCTTGGTGCCGTCGCTCCATGCATTGAGCATTGCGAGGGGCGAGAAGCATACCGTCTGCATACGGCGGAGCCATTCCTCTGCGCTGTCTGATGAACGCACCTCGGGTGTCCACAGCGTGCCGATGAATGAACTGTTTATCAGGGCGGTTATGAATCCGCGGTGGTCATAGTAGTCGTTGTAGATGACGAAAGGATATGATACTGTGCCCGCATTTGCGGCACGTACCAGACCATAGGTTCTTGTGTTCCTGCTTCGGTAGAGGTCCGTCAATGTCTTCTGCATCATTGAACCGTAGGTCTGTCTGATCTGCTCTGCGGCATGCCCGGACGGGAACCGCGCCACGTCAGTGTACAGCCAGCTGTCAATGCCGTCGTTCTCGTCCATCTTGAAGCCGCTGACGCCTATCGACCCCTCGTTGTCCCACAGGAATCGTCCAACGATATCACGTGCCTGAGCCATCGTGTAGTCGGGGACAATCCCGCACCACTCGGTGTGGGTGCCCGTATACGGCTCGATGCTGTCGTAGAGGTCGGATTCGGGGGAAATGCCGGGATTCATCCAGAGGTTGGTCTTGATGCCCATGGCGTCAAGTCTTGCAACGAACTCTCCGGGATTGGGGAAACGGCCTTCATCCCACATGTAGGTGCATGGGTATGCCATGCTCTGCCAGCCTGGCTCAAGCCCTATGACTGTGAGCGGGAACTCCTTTTTCTGAAACTCGGCCACCTCGTCATAGACCTGCTGGTCGGAATACAGCGTCGGCACCCTGTGCCAGAAACCAAGTCCCCATCTTGGCGGAAGGACTCCGCCTCCGTTCCAGAGGTTGAACTTGCGGACTACATCCAGCATGTTGTCGGCTGCAAACAGCATTATTTCCACGCCTTCTGCCGGAACGAGGAATTCGAGGTTGTCAGAGTACGGCTGCGCGGTCCAGTCGGGATCGGTGTTGCGATCTATGACCTTGGCTGGATGCTTCGAGTCCTTCCTTACTCCGGTACCGGCCCAGACGTCGATGTATCTTGCCGAATTGATGAATGCACCATAGCCCCTCGATGAGACAAAGAATGGAACCGGGGCATGGGTGCGGCCGTTGTCAGAGCCGCCGTAATGGTCGACATGCAGTCTCATTATGGAGCCTCTGCGTTCCACGGAGTGGAAATTCAGTCCCAGGCCGAAGATCTTTTCGTCTTCTTCAAGGGGGAAGCGGATATAGGTCTTTCCGTCAAATACCTCGAGATTCAGATCATTCATGTCGAAAGGAAGTCCGGAGCACTCAGGCATGGCGTTGATGGCGTCGGCTTTCGGAGTGATGCCGAGCCCGCTGGTAAGATTGAACGCTTCCGGTCTGCCGCAGGTCAGTTTCCAGACTCCGTTTGCAACTTCGGTCATCTTTGTATTGCCGCCGTTGCTGCAACTGCACAGTATGGCAATAGCAAGAATTGACAATGCTCTGGGACTTTTCATGATTTATTTTACGAGTTCTTCAGGGAAGAATGGGCGGAGAGGCTTGCCTTCCTGTCCGTAATTCAGATAGAGGTACTGGCCCTCGCAGTCTTCGAAGTACTCAAGCCTTATGTCGTGCAGGCCGCTCTGCAGCTCAGCAAAGCCGAACTTTGTCTGGAGGGTGTGGGACCCGTCGTTGTCGATGACGCACTTGCCGTCGATGTACAGTCTGGAGCCGTCGTCAGAGGAGAGCTCGAACTTGTAACGGCCTGACTCCTTGACGTCCATCCTGGATGTGAAAAGGATTGCGAAGTCGTCCTCGTTGGCTGCAAAGGGAACATCTTCAAGCGAGAATGCCGCAATATAGCCTTCAGCGGCCGGCTTTCCCAGCCTTGAGAAATCAGGCAGGACAACGTCGCGGACATTCCTGTAGAGTTTGTAGTGCACGGCTGCCTTGCCCTCCGGAAGAGCTGCGTAGAGGAAATTGCTGGCAGTCATGCTGTAATTGCCGTTCTTGTATGCGACAGCCGAGACAGTGCATGGCTGGTCGATAGGGAACGGTCCTTCGTATCTGGTGGATTCGCAACTGGGCTGGGACCCGTCAAGAGTGTAGAATATCTCGGCGCCTTCCGTATCGACCGACAGGCTCACCTTCTCACCTTCGGGAACGATTCCGCGGAACGGATGCACCAGTGGAACGGGAACATAGCACACTCCGGTCTTGGGCTCGAAAGCTTCCTTGATGAATTTCCCGTGGCATTCCCAGGGCAGCTGCACGCCTATCAGGCCTGCCACGGTTGCGGGAGTGTCATAGTTCATATTGATGTGCTCCATCACCTTTCCCCTGGTCACGGGGCCTCCGTACATGATTACGGGAACCTCGATCTCAGCCATTGTGCTGCCGCCATGGCCGTAGTTGATGCCGCCGTGGTCGGCAGTGATGATGATGACGGTGTCATCGATGAGTCCGCTTTCCTCCACTTTCCTTACGAAATCTCCAACGAGTTCGTCCATGTGGTGGAGGCAGTCGAAATATCCCTGGCTTTCGTGACCCCAGGTGTGTCCTTCGTGGTCGGGCATGTCGATGGCTATGAACATCAGTTCAGGCCTGTCTGCCACAAAGGCGTCAGCGGCCTGATGGATTGCCTCGTCGGGTGTAAGATGTTTGACATCACTGCGCTCGGGGACCGCAACATCGAAGACTGACATGTTGTACATTCCGCTCACCCAGCATGATTCCCCGAATTTGTAGATTCTGGCATCGGGTCTCTGTTCGCGTATTGTTTCAAAAATGGTGGGAAAGAACCCGTTTTCACTCAGAAGGGCCGGAATGACCGTGCCGTTCCTGGGGGAGACGCCGTTGTCGAGAACTCCGGTCATCTCAAAGGGAGCTGCAGTGGCGATGGTCTCCCAGTTGGGGCTGCTGTTGGATGGGATGCCGCACCTGGTATGCATTGATACGGCGCCGCTCTCTATCATGCGGTTGAAGTTCGGTGTCTCTGCGCGCTGTATGCCGATGGCGCTCATGGCATCGAAACACATGTAAACAACGTGCTTTGCGGCAGGTGTCTGCTCTTTGCATCCTGTCATGGAGATCGCTGCAAGCAGAAGGATAAGGGCTGTACTGCGTTTCATATGTGGTCTTGTAATGGAGTTGTTTCAGATTTTCTTCTTCGGCAGGAATACTGTCTGTTCCGACTCGGCGAACTTTCTGAAATCGTCGGCTGCCGGGCCGTCTGACACGGGAACGTAATAGTGCCCGGGATTGTCTTCCTTGTTGGCGTTGCGCCAGGCGAGGACGTAAGCAATGGGGAAACCGTCTATCGCGGGCTGAAGCACTTCTGTCCACCAGCTGGGATATGCCTGTGACTCCAGGCCGGTCTCTGTGACCGCGATCATCTTGCCATGCTCCCTGCCCATCCTTTCGATGGCATTGAGACAGTACCGCATCTCGGCTATGAACTCTTCATTTGCAGTGACCCAAAGACTGTCGTTCTTGGCCTTGGTGGAATAGCAGTCAAGCCCTATGATGTCGACATAGGCGTCGCCGGGATATCTGTCTTCCCATGCCTCGAATTCGCTGCTTGATGCATTGGGGGAGATGGCCCAGACTATGTCTGCAAGTCCCTTTTCCTCAGTCAGATAGTCGTGCGTCATGTACCAGAGTTCATTGTACTGGTCCGGAGTGCAGAGACCGGCCCCCCACCAGAACCAGCTTCCTGTGTGTTCGTGCCACGGCCTGAAGATGACGGGAATGCCGAGCGAGGATATGTAGTCGCCTACGGCATCCAGCCACCCGGTGAATCTTTCATTCATCTCTCCGCCGGGAAGTACGGATTCGACGGCCGTGTCGGAACTTACGTCCCAGGCATCTCCTCCCGTAAGGGGATTGCGGGCGTGCCAGCTGAGCGTCACGATGCCTCCGCGTCTGTAATGCTTCTGGGCAGCCTCTCTCATGAGCGCGAAATCATTGCCGTTCAGGTTGCATGAGTCACCGAGTTCGATCCCTCCAAGGTCGAGGCCAAGGACTGCGGGATACTCGCCGGTTGCCGTGAATACGTCCGACTTCGTGAAACTGCGGTCTGCTTCAGTGTTGGCGTTCCAGTCGTACCCGTACATGAGGTCGTCCTGGTGCCCGAACATGTACTTGCCTGACTCTACGAAGCTTGTCAGCCTCTGCTCTATGCCGCTTTGGGGAGTACAGCCCACCAAGACGCCAAGTGCGGTCAATGCGAAGATTATTTTTCTCATAATTGATTTATGTGATATTACCTTTGACGCCTGATTCACCGGCAATCCGGTGGACAGTGTCATGTGCTCTCAGCACCTCATTTTACATATTCTATGTAAATATACCTTTTTTTTGATAACTTTACGCATTGAAATCAATTTAGATGAACAAGATTCGACGATATTCCAGTGTTGCTTTCACGGCTGTGTTCGCTCTGGCCGTGTTTTTTTCATTCCTTTCCCATTGCGGGCATACGTCCGGATGCGCCTCTGCGCAGCCTTCTGCCGGAGCTGCAGTATGCGCCCTGCTGCTGACCATGGTTCAGCTGCTCTGCTATCTGACCTTCAGAAACAGGAATCTGCTGCTGTATTCGCTGTCATTCATTCCGGCTGTCTTCCTCTGGGTGTTCTGCTGCAAGGAGTCACCGATGACTGGTGCGCTTGTGGCAGTCATCATTTCTCTGGCGGCATTGTACGCAACATTCAGGTTCAGGCTCAGACCTGTCTTCAGGATCCTGGCCATTCCTGTGATCTATATGCTGTGCGGTCCCGCCGCCTTCATCTATGCCCTTGCAATCTGTGCCGATGAGTTCCGTCCTGCCGAACTGCTGTGCTCGCTCCTGGTCCTTGTGGCATGCATTCTTGCGGGCCGGTTCATCTTCCACTGGACTCTGCTCCAGCCCGGCGCCGTCGTCTATTGTGCAGGCAGTACCGTGGCCTGGATACCTTTTGCGGCATCAATCCTTGCAGCGGCTCTTTGCTGGCTTGCCTCACTGGACTGGTCCGGGGTCAGGCCCAGTACCAGCACCTGGCTGGGTTGGGGTGTTGCGATGGTCATGGCTGCAGCGATTCCCTTCTGTGTTCCTTGCCTTTGCTGATTCTACAGATGCAGACTATGTCAAGACTCGGCCGGATATCCGGCATGCTCCTGCTGGCCTTTCTCGCGGTTTCATGCTCCCGGAAGGCTTATACAGCAGATGATTTTCCCTCTGATGCCGGTCCCGTTTACCCGGACTATATGGGAGTGACGGTTCCTGCCGGAATCGCTCCGCTCAATTTCTGCTATACCGCACCAGGCCTTTCCAAGGCGGTGACTACATTCAGCTGCGGGGACGAAAGCTTCTCGGTGAAAGGCGTCGATGTGCGCATTCCCCGAAAGAAGTGGCGCCGTCTTCTCCAGGCCGCACGCGGGTCCGAGGTGCTTGTCACCAGCAGTGTGATCGACACGTCATGGACAATCGCCGTAAGCGGGGATGACATAGACTATGGGCTTACCTACAGACTTCTGGAACCTGGATACGAGGTTTACAGCAAGATGGGGATATATGAGAGGGAACTTGGCAGTTTCAGGGAAAAGGCTCTCATAGAGAATACCGAATTCTCGGGATGTGTCAACTGCCACGCGACCAACAGGGGTGAACCTTCGCAGTTCAGCCTCCATATCCGAGGAGAGCATGGTGCGACCCTTCTCCAGCTCCAGGGCTCGCTGGATGCATACAATACCAAGACTGACAGTACGCTCGGGTTCTGTGTGTACCCCTACTGGCACCCTCAGGGTGAGTATATCGCATACTCCACCAACAATACCCGCCAGGGTTTCCATCTGCAGCAGGACAAACTCATCGAGGTGTTCGATCTCGAGTCCGACCTTCAGATTTACGACATAGCCGCCAACTGCCTCATCACGGCACCGCAGATCAGGGAAAAGGACTTCTGGGAGACATTCCCCAGTTTCTCTCCCGACGGCAGGACCCTGTATTTCAGCCGCGCCGTGCCCAAGGAAATTCCCGAGGGTATCACCGACATCAGATACAGCCTGTGCAAGGTGGGCTTCGACCCCTCGGACGGCACAATAGGGGATGATGTCGAGGTTCTGATCGACGCAGAGGCAGACAGCATCAGCGTGTGCTTCCCCAGGCCGTCATATGATGGAAGGTATATCATCTATACCCAGGCGTCATACGGAAACTTCAGCATCTGGCATCATGAGGCCGATCTTTGGATGTTCGATCTGCAGACGGGGGAGAGATGGCCTCTGGATGTCCTGAACAGCCCGGATACCGAGAGCTACCACAATTTCAGCTCCAACGGAAGGTGGTTCCAGTTTGCATCCAGAAGGGATGATGGTCTTTTCACCCGAATTTACATAAGCCACTTCGATCCAGAGACAGGCGAGTTTGCCAAGCCTTTCATGCTCCCTCAGAGGGATCCCCGATCCTTCTATCGTGACCGTTTCCTTTCATACAACGTGACGGAGTTCACCACCGGCCCGGTACAACTTGACAAAGTGCGCGCCCGCAGGATAATCGCATCTCCAGAACGCGTTCCTTTCGGTTTCAGGTGGAGCGGGCGGGCTTCCGACTGATTCCAATTGGATAATTTAACTTATCTTTGCTGACGTGAAGCAGAAGCATATCATCATTTCTTCAGACTCTTTTGACGGACTGCTTGATGAGCAGAGGCGTTATCTGGCCTCCGCTGATGGATACGAGCCGGTATTCAAACGGTATTTCCTTTCCGATCCGTCAGACTCCGGGATGCTTCCCGATGAGGAGGGTGCCGTCTGCCGCATAGTCCAGCCTCCTTTGGATGGGAGTCGCGTCGCAGTCTGGCTGTGGCTGGCCAAAGATGTCAGAATAATCCGCAAGGCAGGTCTTACCATTGCATGTGATGGCGAAACCAGGCATGTCTGGGTGGCCGGCATCCAGGCTTCCGGCGACGGGTCAGAGCTTCAGACGGCCCTGATCTTCAAAGAGTATGAGGATCTGCTGTCCGGCATGGGGATAAGTCTGCAGGACAACTGTATCCGCACATGGATACATGTTGCTGACATAGATTACAACTATGCAGGCGTGGTCAAGGCGCGCCGGGAAAATTTCACCTGTATCGGCCTCACCCCTCAGACGCATTACATAGCAAGTACCGGCATCCAGGGAAAGCCCTGCCGTGACGGTTCACTTGTACAGATGGATGCATATGCCGTCAGTGGGACGTTCACCCAGTCATATCTGTACGCACCCACCCATCTCAACCCTACATATGAATATGGGGTGACTTTCGAACGCGGAGTGAAACTCTGCCTGCCTGATACGGCGCAGACCATCATTTCCGGAACTGCAAGCATAGACAACAAGGGTGCTGTGGTTCATGAAGGCGACGTTCGCCTGCAGACCCTCAGGATGTGGGAGAATGTTCAGGCTCTGCTGCAAGAGGCCGGGAATGGATGGGACGATGTCCGCCAGATACTGGTCTATCTGCGCCGTCCTGAAGACTACACCATAGTGGCACCAATGTTCAGGGAGAAGTTTCCCGATACACCTTATGTCATCCTTCTCGCGCCTGTGTGCCGTCCCGGCTGGCTGATAGAGATGGAATGCATGGCTTCCTCCGATAAGGATTGATTCCCCTGAAATGCAAAAAAAAGTCCGACCTTCTGGCCGGACTCCTTTTTTTTATGCGTGTTTCTGATTATTCAGCAACAACCTCTACCTTGACGTTTGCGAAAACGCCCTTGTAGCACTTTACCTTTGCCTCGAACTCACCGAGCTCCTTGATTTCAGGAATGGTGACATTCTTCTTGTCAACCTCGATACCTGCATTGGCGATAGCCTCTGCTACCTGAGCTGCGGTAACTGCGCCATAGAGCTTGCCGGTCTCGCCGACCTTTGCAGCGATCTTGACAGCAACTGCCTCGATCTTTGCTGCGAGTGCCTGTGCGTCTGCAACAAGCTTTGCCTCTTTGTGAGCTCTCTGACGGAGTGTCTCCTCGTGCTGCTTGATGGCTGAAGGGGTACCTACAGTTGCAAAGCCCTGGGGAACGAGATAATTGAGAGCGTAACCGGTCTTTACTTCAACGATGTCACCAGCCTCACCGAGACTTGCAACTTCTTTCTTAAGGATGATCTTCATATCGCTTCAATTATTTAAGGAGGTCAGTTACATAGGGGAGAAGAGCAAGTGAGCGGGCACGCTTCACTGCCTGAGCGACTTTACGCTGGAACTTGAGGGAAGTACCGGTGATGCGGCGGGGAAGAATCTTACCCTGCTCGTTGAGGAACTTCTTGAGGAACTCAGGATCCTTGTAGTCGATATACTTGATACCTGCCTTCTTGAAACGGCAGTATTTCTTCTTGCGAACCTCTACGGTAGGAGGGTTCAGATAACGGATCTCGTTGTTTTCTACGTTTGCCATGGTTTATGCCTCCTCTGCTTTAGGTGCCTCTGCCTCTGCCTTGGGCTCAACGGCCTTTGCAGCTCTCTTGGCACGACGGTGCTCTGCATATGCGACTGCGTTCTTGTCAAGAGCTACGGTGATGTAGCGGATGATGCGCTCGTCGCGGTGATACTGGGTTTCGAGTGTAGAGACGAACTGTGAGTCAGCCTTGAACTCGATCAGGTAATAGAATCCTGATGTCTTGTGCTGGATGGGGTATGCAAGTGTCTTGAGACCCCAGTCCTCTTCGTAGACGATCTCGCCGCCATTGGCCTTGATGAGATCGACGTACTTTGCAACCGCTTCCTTCATCTGAGAATCAGACAAAACGGGAGTAGCGATGAAAACGGTTTCGTACTGTTTGATCATTTTGTTTTGATATTAAATTAATAATTGCCCAAAATTTGGGGCTGCAAATATAGCGATTAATTTTCTAAGATACAAGCACTTTTCAGGCGATGTACATATCCTTGTGCAGACCGGTCAGATTGTACGACCTGTAGATCTCCTGGATTCTGTCCGTGTCCTCTCTTGCGGTGCCTGCAAGCTCATATCTTGAGAAGATTCCGATGCGTTTGTTCGCATAATCGAATCCTGTGAGATACACGGGAATGTTGCAGTTGCTTGCGATTGTGTGGTAGCCTGTCTTCCACTTTGCAACAGCCTTGCGTGTGCCCTCGGGACATATGACAAGGTGGAATGTGCCGGGCTTCCGCATCTCGTGCATCACGCTCATGAGCATCTTCTGGGGGTGTGAACGGTCGATAGGGAAGGCCCCCATCGCCCTGAGAATGAAATTGAGCGGAAACACGAACGCTTCCTTCTTGATCATGGTGGTAAGATGCCCGCCCATGGCCCCATAGAAGAGGTAGCCCATCACAAAGTCCCATATGCTTGTATGGGGGGCTGCAAGGAATATCAGTTTCTCCTCAGCGGGCTTCTCTCCTACCAGTGTCCATCCGAGGACTTTGCACAGTATGAATCTGCAGATTTTGGCTCTCATTGTCTATATGTCTATTTTTCCGTCGCCGTCTGTGTCCAGAGTCTGGGCGAGTTTCCCTATGTTCATAGAGCGTGCGCTGGCATCCACAATCTCCTTGTATATGCCGCCCTGACGGTAAACCTCGTCAGGATTTCCGCCCTGCTCCACTCTGCCGTTCTTGAGGGCATAGATGACGTCGGAGTCTATGATTTGCGATATGTTGTGCGATATGATGACCACGGTCCGGTTCTTCTTTATGGCATCGATGCTCGATTTGATCTGCTCTGTGGCGATGGCATCGAGGCTTGCTGTGGGCTCGTCGAGGAATATGATGGGAGGGTTCTTGAGGAACATGCGCGCAATGGCGATGCGCTGCTGCTGGCCGCCAGACATTGCCTGGGCCTTGGTCTTGAACTGCTCGGGAAGTCCCATGATCTGGTCGTAGATGAAAGCGTCCCTGGCTGCCTGGACCACCTCTTCGAATGTGGCATCAGGGCGCCCGTAGCGTATGTTGTCCTCGATGCTGCCGTCGAAGATGTGATTCTTCTGAAGCACGAGACCTATGTTCTCGCGCAGGAAGTGGGTGTCGTATTCCCTGAGGTCGACGCCGTCCAGCATGATGCTTCCGCAGTCGGGCTCGTAGAACTTGTCGAGAAGGTTGACGATGGTGGACTTGCCCGCGCCGCTGAGGCCCACGAACGCTGTGATCTTGCCGCTGTCGACCTTCATGTTGATGTCCCACAGGGCCTTGGTGCCGTTGGGATAGGTGAAGTCGACATGGCTGATCTCGAAGTTGCCTTCTATCTTCTCGGGACGGTATGTACCTGTGTGCTCTATGTCTCCGTCGGAGTCGAGTATGTCGAAGAAGCCCTCGGCGTAGATCAGGGCATCGTTCATGTCGTCGAATATGCGCTGGAGCTGTGTGATCGGAGCCACCACATTGCCGAACAGCATCACATGGTACATGATCTTGCCTATGGTCATGCCGGGATACTGGATGAGCACGAGATAGGCCGTGAGTATGATCACCAGCACGGTGCCGACCTGTTTGACGAAGCTCTTGAGCCCGTTGTAGTAGAAGCTGGTCTTGCGCACGGCCATCTGGTTGTCGGTGAACTGTGTCTGGAGGTCCCACTGCTTGTCGCTCTCGATCTTCTCGCGGTTGAAGCTCTTGATGACGTTGATGCTCTCGATGATGTTCATGACACCATGGCTCTTGTCCTCGCGGAGCGTCCTCATGTTGCGCCGCCATCCCTTGAGCTTCCGTGCCTGTGCAACGGTGATCCAGATGTAGATGGGGACTATGAAAAGTGCTGTGAGACCGACATATACGTTTGCGGAGAACATGAGTACCAGGGCGATTACCGCGCTGGTGAACAGAGGCAGAAGGTCGATGAAGAAGTTCTGCACGGTCCTGCTGAGGCTGCTGACTCCCTGGTCGATGCGTGTCTGAAGCTTTCCTGTATCGTTGTCTGACCTTGAGAAGAATGCCATGCGGAAGGTGAGCATCTTGTCGATGACGGCCTGAGAAAGGTCCTTTGACACGAATATGCGCATCTTCTCACCGTAGTAGCTTTGAGCGAAGGTGATCAGGGCCGAAAGGATTTCCTTGCCAAGGAGGACGATGGTGATGATGGTCAGTATCTTTGCTGCCTGTGACCATGCAAAGTTCCCTTTGGTCACCAGGGCGTTGACCGCATCCACGGTGCGGTCCAGAACGATGGCGTTGACCTGCGCCATCAATGACCCGATGAGAGTCAGGATCAGCGTGACGATCACCAGCCACCTGTAAGGCCTTACATATTGCCAGATCTTCTTGAAGAGACTGATGAGGTTCATGTCCCTGTCAGATGTTTATGTCTTCCAGCTCCTCCTCTGAACGCAGGTTCTGGCGTGTGAAGTTCTGCCTCTCGAGAGTGTTGTCGCCCATGTAGAACTCCATGAGCTCGGTGATGGACTCTTCCTCGGCAAGCTTGACGAGATCCAGGCGCATCTTCTCGCCTATGAAGTCGGCGAACTCGTCGGAGCTGATCTCTCCGAGACCTTTGAATCGCGTGATCTCAACGTTTGTCCTGAGTTCTCTGATGGCCTTTTCCTTCTCGTCCTGAGAGAAGCAGTAGCGGTTCTCCTTCTTGTTGCGTACGCGGAACAGCGGTGTCTGCAGCACGTACACGTGCCCTCTGCGGATGAGATCCGGATAGTACTTCATGAAGAAGGTGCATGTCAGCATGCGAATGTGCATTCCGTCGTCATCGGCATCGGTTGCTATGATGATGTTGTTGTATCTCAGATTCTCGAGATCGTCCTCGACGCCAAGCGCTGAGACCAGCAGCTGAAGCTCCTCGTTCTCGGCGAACTTCTTGTACGACTCCTTGAACGCATTGAGGGGCTTTCCCCTGAGGCTGAACACGGCCTGATAGTTGGCGTTGCGTGCCTTGGTGATGGTTCCGCTTGCGGAGTCTCCCTCGGTTATGAAGATGCTGGAGCGTTCGATATCGTCTTCGGTTTTATCTGTGCGTTTGTCGTTGAAGTGATATCGGCAGTCACGCAGCTTGCGGTTGTAGACGTTGGCTTTCTTGTTGCGCTCGCGCGTCTTCTTCTGGATGCCGGAAATGGCCTCGCGCTCCTCCTGGCTGCTCTTGATCTTCTCCTCTATCACAGGGATGAGGTCGGTGTGCATGTGGAGGTAGTTGTCAAGGTTCTTGGCAATGAAATCGTTCACGAAGGAACGTATGGTCTGACCATGCTCGCCGCCTTTCTCCCAGATGTATTGTGAGCCGAGCTTGACCTTGGTCTGTGCCTCGAAAGTAGGCTCCTGGATCTGTATGCTGATGGCACCGACAACGCCCTGGCGGCAGTCCTCGGGTGCATAGTTCTTCTTGTAGAACTCCTTGAGGGTCTTTGCGATGGCTTCACGGTAGGCTGCCAGATGGGTGCCGCCCTCGCGGGTGTCCTGGCCGTTCACGAAGGATTTGATGTTCTCTCCGTAGGCGTTGCCGTGGGTGAGAACCACTTCGATGTCCTCGCCTTCGAGATGGATGGGCGGGTAGATCGGATCCTCTGAAAGATTCTCGTTCACAAGGTCCAGCAGGCCGTTCTCCGACCTGTACTGGTTCCCGTTGAGAATCAGGGTGAGCCCTTTCTTGAGGTAGGAGTAGTTCTTGACCATGGTCTCGACATAGTCCATGTTGTAGCTGTAATCCTTGAAGATGGTGGCGTCCGGGGTGAATTCCACGAGTGTGCCGTTCTTCTCCCTGGTGGGACCGTTGCCGCTTTCGATGAGATTGCCGCATTCGAACCTTGCCCAGGCGCACTCTCCGTCTCTGTGGGAGCAGACGTAGAAGGATTTGCTGAGCGCGTTCACGGCCTTGGTGCCCACGCCGTTCAGTCCGACAGCCTTCTTGAAGGCCTTGTCGTCGAACTTTCCACCTGTGTTGAGGATGCTCACAGCCTTTACTACAGACCCCAGGGGAATGCCTCGGCCGAAGTCGCGCACGGTCACATTCCCGTCCTCGATGCTGATCTGAACCTGTTTTCCGAATCCCATCGCGAACTCGTCTATCGAGTTGTCCACGATTTCCTTCAGAAGCACATATATGCCGTCACTCGGATTCCTTCCGTCTCCAAGGCGCCCGATATACATGCCCGGACGCATTCTGATATGCATCACACCTTCGAGGGTGCGGATGTTGTCATCTGTGTAGTTGATCTGCTCTGCCATCTACTTCCTCTTGTTCTTTATGTTTTTCACCTCGCCTCTGAGGTGAAGTATCACCGGTTTGCTTACGCCCTCGACATAGACGGTCAGCGTCTTGTCGAAAGGGTAGGGGCCCTCGTCATTGTTGTAATGGGCCTTGATCACTCCCGTCTCGCCCGGAGCAAGGGCCTTGCGCGTCCATTCCACTCCGGTGCATCCGCATGAAGAGATCACAGCCAGTATGGTTAGAGGTCTGTCGCTGATGTTGGTGAGTTTGAACTCGCATTTCAGCATTCCGGCATCCGTACTTACGGTTCCGAAGTCATATACCGTCCTGTCAAACTTTGCCACATCGGCCAGATTGGAGTCCGCAAAAGCCTGGAATGATGCCAGGACAATGACTGCTATTGCTGTAGCGATTTTATTCATAATGCACAAAGTTACGATATTTTTGCGTATATTTGCAGAAGTGTTGAATTGAAACAATTAACTAAATAAATTTATAGATATGGCTTACAAGATCAGTGCCGACACATGTGTCGCTTGCGGTACCTGCTTGGGCGAGTGCCCTTCAGGCGCAATCAAGGAAGGAGATTTTTACACAATCGATCCCGAAGTCTGCGTTGACTGCGGAACATGTGCAGACGCATGCCCTATGGGCGCTATCGCTCCTTCTGAGTAATCGTTAAAGAATCTTTACCGTCAACTCACCGTCCAGGACGGTCAGTGCGATATCCTTTCCCGGAGCCAGGCTGATTATGCTTGGCTCCGGTGCTTTTTCCGTTCCGTCTATGACCACGGCATTGGCCCTGTCGTACCAGTAGAGTATCTTTCTGGCGTATTCCAGCAATAACTTTCCCTTATCGGTAAGAGCTATGTTGCCGCGGCTCCTGACGAGCAGGGCCTCGCCTGCAAGGCGTTCCAGTTCGGCTATGTTCTGGCTCACTGCAGGCTGACTGATACCCAGTTTGTGTGCACTTTCCGTGAAGCTGCCGTATTCTGCCACGGCTGTGAATACCCTAAGTCTGAAATCTTCCAGCATATAATTTCCGCTTATTGTGCAAAGATAAAAAAAGTCCCGTGCATTTCACGCGCGGGACTTCTTTATTATAATATGCTCGGCAGATTATTTGCCTGCGAGCTTCTTGTAGGTCTCAAGACGGATCTTTGCGAATTCCTCTGTCTTTGCAAGGAGTTCCTCTGCGGTTTCAGGGAAAAGCTTCTTGAGCGATGCGAAACGGACCTCACCCTGGAGGAAGCCCTGGAACTTGGTCCAGTCAGGCTCCTTTGAGTCGAGAGTGAAGGGGTTCTTGCCCTGCTCCTCGAGCATGGGGTTGTAACGGTAGAGATGCCAGTAACCGCACTCTACAGCGAGTTTCTCCTCCTTCTGGCTGAGACCCATGCCGGCTTTGAGGCCGTGGTTGATACAAGGTGCGTATGCAATGATGAGTGAAGGTCCGTCATATGCCTCTGCCTCCTTGATTGCGTTCATGTACTGAACGGGGCTTGCACCCATGGCAACCTGTGCAACATAAACGTAACCGTAGCTCATTGCCATCATTCCGAGATCCTTCTTGCGGATCTTCTTTCCTGAAGCGGCGAACTTGGCGATTGCACCGGCAGGTGTAGACTTGGATGACTGACCGCCTGTGTTGGAGTAAACCTCGGTGTCGAGTACGAGGATGTTCACATTCTCACCGGAAGCGAGCACGTGGTCAAGACCGCCGTAACCGATATCGTAAGATGCACCGTCTCCACCGAAGATCCACTGGCTGCGGGCGGGGATGAAGCTCTTGAGGGTGAGGAGTGACTTGCAGGTGTCGCAACCGCAGGCCTCCATCATGGGAACGAGAGCGTCGCATACCTCGCGGGTAACCTCGTAGTTGTTCTTGTTCTCTATCCACTTTGTGAAGAGTGCCTTCATTTCATCAGAGCAGCACTCGCACTCGAGACCCTTCTTCATGAGGCTCTCGACAGTTTCGCGGATGCGCTCGGAACCGAGATGCATACCGAGACCGAATTCGCAGAAGTCCTCGAACAGGGAGTTCTGCCATGCGGGACCGTGGCCCTGTGCGTTGGTGCAGTACGGTGATGCGGGGAATGATGCGCCGTAGATTGAAGAACAGCCGGTTGCGTTGGCAATCATCATGTGGTCGCCGAAGAGCTGGGTGATGCCCTTGATGTAAGGAGTCTCACCGCAACCTGCGCAGGCGCCTGAGAACTCGAACAGAGGCTGTGCGAACTGTGAGTTCTTCATGTTTGCCTTGGGATCGACATACTTCTTGTAGCCTACCTTTGTGTTGAGGTAGTCGTAGTTTGCCTGCTCGGCAGCGTTGTCCAGGTAAGGCTGCATGCTGATGGCCTTCTCCTTTGCGAGACATACATCCACACAGTTGCCGCATCCTGTACAGTCAGCGACTGAAACTGCGAGAGCGTACTTGTACTCCTTGAGGTTTGCCTTTCCGTCTGCCATCTTGACTGATTCGGGAGCTGCTGCTGCCTCGTCGGCTGTGAGGAGGAACGGGCGGATTGCTGCGTGAGGGCAGACGAATGCACAGCTGTTGCACTGGATACACTTGTCAGCCTCCCATACGGGAACCTGAACGGCTACGCCGCGCTTCTCGTATGCTGCTGTGCCGTTGGGCATCGTACCGTCCTGGTAGGGAAGGAATGCGCTTACGGGGAGAGAGTCGCCGCACTGAGCGTTCACTACGTCAGCGATGTCCTTGACGAAAGGAGTTGCCAGGCGTGAAGCGTTCGGGTTGGTGAACTTGGCGTTGATCTTTGCCCACTCTGCAGGTATCTCTACCTTGGTGTACTCACCGCCGCGGTCGATGGCGGCGTAGTTCATGTTGACCACGTTCTCGCCCTTCTTGCCGTAGCTCTTGAGAGCGGCTTCCTTCATGTACCTGACTGCATCCTCAGCGGGGATGATGCCGGTGATGCGGAAGAATGCGCTCTGGAGGATGGTGTTGGTGCGTCCGCCGAGGCCGATTTCGGCTGCAATCTTGGTTGCATTGATGATATAGAGGTTGATGTGCTTGCGTCCGATGACTGCCTTTGCGTGGTCGGGGATGCGCTCGAGGGTCTCCTTCTCGTCCCAGAGAGAGTTGAGGAGGAGGCTGCCGCCGTCCTTGATACCCTTGAGAACGTCATACTTCTCGAGGTATGAGGGAACGTGGCATGCCACGAAGTCGGGAGTTCCTACAAGGTAGGGTGCGTGGATGGGCTGCTCGCCGAAGCGGAGGTGTGAGCAGGTGTATCCGCCTGACTTCTTGGAGTCGTAGTCGAAGTATGCCTGGCTGTAGAGGTTGGTGTGGGTACCGATGATCTTGATGGTGTTCTTGTTTGCACCTACCGTACCGTCTGAGCCGAGGCCGTAGAACTTGCACTCGGTTGTGCCGGGCTTCACGATGCTTATCTCGCTCTTGGTGGGAAGGCTCTTGAAGGTGACGTCATCGACGATGCCGATGGTGAAGTCGCTCTTGGGTGCCTTGCGCTCGAGGTTGTCGTAAACCGCGATGATCTGTGCGGGAGTGGTATCCTTGCTTGAGAGGCCGTAGCGTCCGCCGATGATCTCGGGAGCGTTATCCTTGCCCTGGAAGAGAGCCTTGACGTCGAGGAAGAGGGGCTCTCCGAGAGCGCCGGGCTCCTTTGTGCGGTCGAGGACTGCAATCTTCTTGACACTCTTGGGAAGGACCTTGAGGAAGTATTTCTCTGAGAAGGGACGATAGAGGTGAACGGCTACGAGACCGTACTTGCGTCCGTGCTCTGAAAGGTAGTCGATTGTCTCCTTGATGGTCTCGGTGACTGAACCCATTGCGACGATTACGCACTCTGCGTCGGCAGATCCGTAGTATTCGAAGGGACGGTATGTGCGTCCTGTCAGTTCTGAGATCTCACCCATGTAGCGGGCAACGATGTCGGGAACTGCATCATAGGCCTGGTTGCGTGACTCCACTGCCTGGAAGTAGACGTCGCCGTTCTGCGCGGTACCGCGTGTGACGGGAGCCTCGGGGTTGAGTGCGCGTGAGCGGAAGTTCTCGAGGGCCTTCTTCGAAATCATGCCCTTGAGGTCCTCTTCGTCAATCGTCTCGATCTTCTGGATCTCGTGTGATGTGCGGAATCCGTCGAAGAAGTGGAGGAAAGGAATGCTGCTCTTGATTGTTGAAAGATGTGCCACTGCAGCAAGGTCCTGAGCCTCCTGGACTGAACCTGATGCGAGCATCGCAAAACCTGTCTGCCTGCAGGCCATGACATCCTGGTGGTCACCGAAGATGGAGAGTGCGTGTGAGGCAAGGGCACGGGCTGATACGTGGAACACGGTGGGGAGCATTTCTCCTGCGATCTTGTACATGTTCGGGATCATGAGGAGAAGTCCCTGGGATGCTGTGAAGGTGCTGGTGAGCGCGCCTGCCTGAAGGGAACCGTGCACTGCTCCTGCGGCACCGGCCTCGCTCTGCATTTCAGTAACCTTTACGGTCTCGCCCCAGAGGTTCTTCTTTCCGTGGGCTGCCCACTCGTCGATGTTCTCGGCCATTGTGGACGAAGGTGTGATAGGGTAGATGGCTGCGTGCTCGCTGAACAGATATGCGATATTCGACGCAGCCTGGTTACCGTCACAGGTGATGAATTTCTTTTCTATAGCCATAGTATATCAGATGTTTTATTAGTTTTATTAAGTTATTCAATTCCTTCAATGGTTACTCTGGATCCCGCTATCCTCTTGACCAGTCCCTGCAGTGTTCTTCCAGGACCACCCTCCACGAACCTGTCCACACCGTCCGTTACCATATTCCTCACGATCTCCGTCCATCTTACCGGATATGTAAGCTGTAGCAGCATGTTCTGCTTGATCTCCTCCGGATCCGTCACCGCTGTCGCCGGAACATTCTGGAAAATAGGACAGGACGGGGCTTTGACGGGAGTCTCCTGTATGGCCTTCGCGAATTCCAGACGTGCCGGTTCCATAAGAGGGGAGTGGAAGGCACCTTCCACAGGCAGCATCGCAATCCTTCTTGCACCTGCCTCGGAAAGCCTTGCACAGGCACTTTCAACCGCCGCTTTCTCTCCGGAGATAACTACCTGCATGTCGCTGTTGTAGTTGGCCGGGATGACAATTCCGTCGGTCTCGGCACATATCCTGTCGATCGTAGCGTGGTCCGTTCCGATGATGGCGGCCATTGCGCCCGGTGCATATTCGCAGCATTTGCGCATCTCCGCGGCACGTCTCGCAACCAGCCTGAGTCCATCCTCGAAGCTGATGGACCCTGTCGCTGCAAGTGCGGAGAACTCGCCGAGGGAATGTCCTGCAACAACATCCGGACGGAAATCGTCCATAGTGGCGGCAAGGATAAAAGAATGAAGGAAAATGGCAGGCTGGGTCACTTTCGTGGCTCTCAGGTCCTCGTCACTTCCTTCAAACATTATTTCGCTTATCTTGAATCCCAGAATATCATTGGCCCGCTCGAACATATAGCGGGCAACAGAGCTGTCATCATAGAGATGCTTGCCCATGCCCGGGAACTGTGAGCCCTGTCCAGGAAAGATATAAGCAGTTTTCATCGCTTCTACGCCAAATTATATATTCAAACAAAAATAGCAATATTTTTAATAAAATGGAGTATCTTTGC
>JAGHSF010000059.1 GCA_018065985.1 Candidatus Cryptobacteroides choladohippi | reverse complement strand
TTCTTTCACTGTGCTGCTGACCACATCGGTGACGATAGCCTTTCTGTATCCGGGCTTGTCATGGTTGAAGACGACAAATCCCGACTGGCCGGGAGCGAGGCTGAGTTCAACGGTACAGAGACTTCCGTCTGAAGATGACTCCGCATATGTGATCACAGCCTTGTAGGGGTCCCAGAATTCAGGGCTGATGCCCGTGTCCTCGGAAGATATCGAGGTCACCCTGGTCTCTTCAGATGGGTTGATGACGAAGAATATGTCCGCGGCATCGGACCTGCGATGGATCCAGTTGTCGCAGTTTTCGATCATATCGCCCTGCTGCAAAAGCATCTGGCAACGGGTCAGATAGCGCATGAATTCCTTCCCGGGCTCGAACCATGTCTGGTTGCGGCCGAAATGGGTCCCCCACCATCCCATTCCCATTCCGGGCTGGTAGCGGTCGTCAAAGGGCTGGTGCACCCAGTGATGGAGGAAGAGCCGGTTGGCTCCCGATGCGAATGAGCCGTCGGCGCTTTTCTTGAGGAATTCCGGATCTTCGGTATAATGGCTGATTTCCGGCCGGCCGGTGAAGGCTTCAGCACCCACTATCCTCTTCCCATATTTCCGGGAGTATTCCACTACGGTGCTGTGGATGTCGCCGTCATCCCCTGTCCAGAATTCGCCCATGGGCTGGTCCGGCAGCATGCAGGCCTCTGCCGTGTCGAACGGGCCGGTGTAAGGTTCCCAATAGAAAAGCAGGCCGGCATCGTGTATCTTGTCGCGGGCGGTAGCGAATCCGTTGTCGAGGTACATCCTGCTGATGGTGGCATCGTTGTCCTCGGTGAATTTGCCAGCGACGGAGCCTTCAGGGTCGGCGAATCTTATGGCCATGGCCGCCATGGGGTCATAGCCGTGCATATCCTTGAACACTTCACGGAAGCCTTCGCCCCAATCCTGATCGCCGGCTTCGTAGCTGTCTATCAGTATGTGGGTGAACGATTTGCCGAAGTATCTGCCTACGTGTTCCTTGAGAGGGCCGAGGACATTGTCCCAATGGAATGCCGCGGAGGAGGCGGTCATCTTGTCCGATTCCAAAGTCCTGCCGATGAGGTCATCAGGCACAGGATGGGGGCAGGACATCATAGGGCCATGGCCTATGCGGAAGATATGCCAGATCCCGGCAGGTGCGTCCCATTCGAGCTCACCGTCCTCGGACATGAGGCTCGTGAGATCAACCGTTTTGTCTGCCTGGATGTCTTTGCCGTCAGGGACCGCTATCACGGCTATGTCTTCATAGAAGCTTCCCGGGCCCCTTTTGCCACCCCAGCCGTTGAATACCGGCATTTCGGGATGTGGCAGATTGATGCGTACCTTTTTGCCGCCCCTGATGTCGGTACGGCTGTTGACGACCTTCTGCATTGAGGTTTCCTCCGTGACCCAGGGGCCGCCGGAAGTCGAATATCCGGGAGAATTGTGCAGGCCTATCTTCAGTCCCAGCTCCAGTGCCGTGGCGGCTGCATATTCCATGGCGTCCCAATATGCATCGCTGCGGTAGGTCTGCTCCGGCCAGGGGTTGTTTTCAATCGGGAATTGCGATTCCTGGACGGCTGAGGTCAGGTTGAATATTGTGGCTCCGGCTATGCCGGATTCCTTCATGGCCTCGAGGTCCTTCCTGATGCCTTCCTTGGAGAAATTGCTACCCATCCAATGCCACCAGACATATGGTCCGTACTGGAGCGGCGGCTGGACAAACGATTCTGCCAGCTCCCTGGTTTTGAGATTGTAATCATCCCTTTCGGAGAGGCCCGTGCATGCGGTCATGGACGCCACCAATGCCAGAGCCAGTATATATTTCCCGCACATAATTCAAATTCATGTTTATTTCTGCTCCTTGAGCCGTCTTGCTGCCTCTCCGCAGATGGTCAGGTAACGGTCTGAAGGGACTCCGTCCTCAAGCGGCACTATTACCTGCCTGTAAGCAGGCACAGGCACCTCACGCGCAATCTTGAAGATGGCCGTACCTTCGTTCACCTCGTCGAACATCGAGATGTACAGGCTCTCGCAGCCTGCCTCGATGCAGGCGTCGATCTGCCTCTGCAGGAATTCGCCGCCACGGCGGGGCACCGCGTCATCTGCACCGGGACACATGTTCTCCCAACTGAATCCGGGCCATACGTCTCCGGCGAAACCGATTCCATGCTCCTTGCACCATTTCACGTCTTCCGGGACAATCTTGAGAAAATCCTCAAGGGTATCATTGTCCGATCTGCCGACATACCACGGCATGATGATGTCGGCTTTGGAGATATAGTCATAAAGCCTGGGATCCTTGCGTGTATCCTCACCCTGTTCACGCCAGTATGTCGGGACTCCCAGCATGATGCTATAGCCGCGTTCCTTCAGGCCGTCTATGATCCTGGCCGCCTCGTCCAGATAATACTCTGCCCTGTCCATGAATCCTATGCCCCATACAACCACGAGCGGCTTGCCGTTGTGCCAGAGATATGACGGGCGGGCCCCGTGGTCGAAGAGATTGTACCTGACGTTCAGTTCATCGATATCATCAAGGAGCACATCAGCCATGGTGCCGTCCTCTCCCCCGCTGAGGTCATACATTATGCAGATGGCCCTGTCGTAACGCTCCGCGCAGGACATGGCATTGTCCATAACATGGAGATAATGATCCCTCCGGGAGTTCGTGATGTTTCCTATGAAGCGCTGCATGAACACACCATCCAGACCGTATTCCTTCATCCAGCGGAAATGAACATCCACGGAACTGTAGTCGTATGCGGAATAAACCCGAGGATGGCTTCCGTCAGCCATCCTGCCCGGAATCGGATATGTCTGCGGATATTCGAGCACGTCGGGAAGCATATCGACATAATAGACTCCGTCGGCACTCGAATAGGCCCAGGCATATTCCGAACCCCCTTCCGGAGAAAAGAACCATCCCTGGTAGCCAGCCATTGCAAGGCCCTTGTAAGAGTCATAGCTGATGCTTGACTTCACGCCCCACTCCTTGTTGGGAAGGGGACCCATCTCGAGCTCGAGCACACCGCCGGCGACTATGTCAGCGTGGCTGATCGTCGGCTCGTTCCAAGGCTTGCCGTTGAGCGTTGCCGACTGGATGTACTTGTTGTCCTTCGAAACGTTGTTGGCCTTGACCTCGAAGGTCTTTCCGTCAGGAAGATGGATCTTTGCATCCTCGAACAGCGGGCTGCCGATGCTGTACTCAGGCTTGCCGGGGCATACAGGGAAGAATCCCAGGCTGGAGAATACGACAAAGGAGGTGAGACCGCCGCCGTCCTCATCACCCGGCATGCCCATGTAGTCGTTGCGGAACCAGTTGTCGAGCATCTGGCGCACACGCTTCTGGGTCTTCCAGGGAGCACCTGCGAAATTGTACAGATAAGGGACGTGGAGCGAAGGCTCGTTACCCATCGAGAACTGGCCCACGTTTCCGGTATGGTCAGGCAGCTTGGCGTAGAAATCGTACTTGTCCATTCCGAGAGGCTCGGCGAACATGCTGTCGAGCTGTGCCACGAACTTCTGCTCGCCACCCATGAGGGACACGAGGTCGTACACATTGTGCTGAACGTCCCAGCGGTATACCCAGGCGTTGTTCTCGTCATAGTACTCGCGGGCACCCATTCCGCCGGGGAAGTTGTAGTCGAAGGGCTCTATGAAGCGGCCCTTGCTGTCCTTCGGGTGGAAGAAACCGGTCTTGCGGTTGAAGAGGTTGCGGTAGTCGAAGGAGTGCTTGAAGAAATATTCCGACTCGTCAAGGCAATCCTTGTTGCCGGTCTTGTCGAATGCGACTCTGAGGAGCCTGGAAGCCGCCCAGCAGTCGAATGAGGTACCGGTCGTTACAGGTATGGGCTGGCGCTTCTCGAACTCGTGCACGTTGGGGTCGGTCTCCTTCTCGCCTTCGAGAAGTGCGGGGAGGTATCCGTTCTTCCAGTAGAACTCGTCGAGCTGTCCCGCGGGAGCGTTGCTCCAGGGAACGACGGTCCTTGTGCGCAGGCTGTTGGCTGCTGCTGCAGCGGCCTTCTGCACGTCAACGTCGAGGCCCTTGCATACGGCATCGGCCAGTGATCCTATGGTATGGCAACAGTTCATGGCGCGTCCGGCACCGCCGACACCGGGGAAGCAGGGCAGCCAGCCGTGGCTGTTCTCGTCGGACATCCTGAGGTAGGAGGCCAGTATGCTCTCCTCCAGTGCGGGATCGACGATGGTGCGCAGAGGGTGTGCGCTGTGGTAGGTATCCCAGAGCCAGTCGTCGGTATAGTAGGGAACTCCACCGTCCTCGTGCACCTGGTTGTCCTCGCCGCTCCAGTAGCGTCCGTCCTCGCTTATGCATACGGGGCGCTCGAGCGTGCGGTAGTATGAGGTGTAGAACACTGTAAGGTCATCCTCGCTGCCTCCGCTTACCTCGAGGCGGCCCAGAGCATCGTTCCAGATCTTGCGGCCCTGTGCGATGAGGGCGTTCACGTCATAATCCTTGATTTCGCGTGCAAGGTTCTTGGCAGCCTGCTCGGTGCTGATGAAGGATACACCGTAGCGTATGCGGAGCTCGGAGGTGTCGAAGCTGAGGGCAACATGGCTCTTGTCGATGTTCTCGGCAGCCTTGGGAGCGGTCTCGAACTCTACGTAAATGTATGCCCTGGTCTGGCCTCCACAGTACTGGAAGCCCTTGACTGTGTTTCCTTCGGCGCTCATCTCGCCTCCTTCAGCGTTGACCGTGAGGGAAAAGGGGCCCTCGCCTCGGAACTGGAGGTCGTAGATGGCTGCCTGGTGCGAAGCTGAGAAGGTCGAATGGATGGTGGACTCGGCGAGCTCTGTTTCGTAGCTGTATGGAGTGACATGCTCGTTGTCCCAGTTCAGCTTGAGACCGGGGAAACCTATGCTGAGTCCGGCCTCGGCCCTGTGACCGGTCACAAGGAGCGGAAGTCCGTTCACGTACTCGTCGGTGACCTGCCTGCGCATGGGGAACACCCTGAGCATGGAGTGGGGAAGGCTCACGGTAGGATATACCGGCACCAGCAGATGGCTGATGTTTCCGATGTATGTGTTAACGTAGTCGACAGGTTCGGTCTTGCTGTTCTCCTGAGTGCAGGCTGCCAGAAGGCATGCCGAGCAGATGATGGCGAAGGCTTTAAGGATCTTGTTCATTACTATGGATTGTAAATTTTGTGCAAAAATACGAAAAATAAAATTCTTAACTTTATGCCCAATTAAATAATCCCATGAAAAAACTGGCAACATTTTCAATAGCGCTGCTCCTGATTTTCGCAGGATGCAGCGAAAGCATCAACCCGATTCTCACAGACAGCTATGCCGCCGACCCTTCGGCTATCGTGTTCGGTGACACGCTGTTCGTCTATCCCAGTCACGACCAGACAGCCAGCCACGGCTTCGACATGAAGGATTACCACTGTTACTACACCACCGACATGAAGCATTTCACGGACGGCGGAGTGATTTTCAGACCACTTGAGCAGACAACCTGGGCCAAGTCCAATGCCTGGGGACCTCAGTGTGTCAGAAAGATGGTTCCGAGGAGCGAGTCGGACTCCACCCTTGTGATGAGGTATTTCTTCTATTATTCGGCCAACACCAATCAGATAGGCGTTGCGGTCAGCGACTCCCCATTCGGACCCTTCGAGGACCCTCTGGGCAAGCCCATGTTCACGCCGGAGACTCCCGGCATAGCCACGAACCGCGACTTCATAGACCCTCACTGCTTCATCGATGACGACGGGCAGGCATACCTCTTCATGGGGCAGAACATAGTGAATGTCGTCAAGTTGAACGACGACATGATATCCTATGACCACAGCGGCGGCGTGCTCGACGAAAACGGCAACGATACCGGAGTCTACCACATAGAAGCGCCCCATTTCTTCGAGGGAATATGCTGCCACAAGTACAATGGCAGGTACTATCTCTCATACGTAACCTCCTATCTGGACTATCCCGCATACGAACTTGACTATTGTATGGGCGACAGCCCCCTCGGGCCTTATGAATACAAAGGCAAGTTCATGGAATCGATGGACAAGTACAACAACGAGCACACCATCGTGGAATTCAAGGGCCAATGGTGGCTGTTCTACCACAATCCTTATGTCAGCATAGCCACAGGAGCGGGTGAAGAATCGTTCCACCGTCGCAGCATGTGCGCAGACAGACTCTACTACAATCCCGACGGCACCATCAGACAGGTTTTCCCCACCAGAAACAAGTGCAAGTTCAGAAAAGCCGTGAGAAAGCTCCGACTGAAAAAGGAGCAACAGGGAGTCTCTCCGGAGGAAATGGCGAAAATCTACGACCAGGTGGCCACTCCGATAAAGCACGGATTTGTTCTGCGCCCTTCGGATCCGGAACATATGGCCGACAGCCCCAGCGTTTTCAGGCACAACGGCAAGTGGTATATGACCTGGGTCCAATTTGACGGCAAGGGATATGAAACCTGGTTGTCTGACAGTGATGACCTCATCCATTGGAACACCCTGGGCAGAATCATGAGCAGCGGCGGAAACGGCTGGGACAAATTCCAGAAAGCCGGATACGTTGCGCTCCAGGACCTGAAATGGGGTGGAAGCTATGAAATGCAGAAGTACGACGGGAAATACTGGATGAGCTATCTCGGAGGCAGCAACCCCGGCTACGAGACCGCCCCCCTCTCCATAGGACTCGCTTCCAGCGACACTGTGGGCGAGGCAGTGGAATGGGAATGCCTCAATGAGCCCATACTCTCCCCGAATGATGAGGAATGCCAGTGGTTCGAGGACTACTCACAGTACAAAAGCTGCATTATCAAAGACAGGAAGAAAAATACCGGTCACAGATTCGTGATGTTCTACAACGCCTGCGGGACCAATCCGACCAACGGATACAAGGCCGAGCGCATAGGAATGGCCTTCTCCGACGACCTCCTGAACTGGGAGCGGTACAACGACAATCCTGTTTACGGATTCGAGGATCCGGGTACTATCACCGGAGATCCGCAGATCCAGAAGATTGGCGACATCTACGTGATGTTCTACTTCCGCGCCTTTGATCCTGACAGGGCATATCAGGCATACAACACTTTCGCCTGCAGCCGCAACCTCACCCTTTGGACCGAGTGGAAGGGCGCGGACCTGATATACCCGTCAAAATACTACGACAATCTGTATGCACACAAAAGTTGCGTCATCCGCTGGAAAGATGTGACATACCACTTCTATTGTGCAGTGAACGAAAAGGGTGAGCGCGGCATTGCGCTCGCAACTTCAAGGTAGGCGACCGGATAGGCGACCGGATTTCCGCCCGTCTGCTGGTGTCCCGGATGCAGATTCTGGCATACGGCGAGGAGAAGCGCCGGTTCTATTAGCCTATCGGGGCCCTACCTAACAAGACAGGTTCTTGACGTCGGCACCCACATACGCAAAAACGCTGCACTTTCGTGCAGCGTCTATTGCTTTGATTGCATTGTGCGGAGAGGACGAGATTCGAACTCGTGGTACGAATTGCTCCGTACGTCGGTTTAGCAAACCGGTGGTTTCAGCCACTCACCCACCTCTCCAATCTCACCACGTCATGTCAAACGGGATTGCAAATATACAACTTTTTTGACATTCTCCCATAGTCTGAAAGAAAATGTAAAAATATTTTAAAAAATTTTGGAGTTTAGAATATTGTTCCTATCTTTGCAATCCCGAAACGCAACGGCAATGCGGAAATAGCTCAGTTGGTAGAGCGCAACCTTGCCAAGGTTGAGGTCGCGGGTCCGAGCCCCGTTTTCCGCTCCAAAATGATGAACGACAGTCCAAGTGGCTGTCGTTCGGCGTTTATTGCAGCATAGCCTTGTTCCGGTATAATTGACAAAAACGGTTGTTCCCACTCCTGGTTTTCAAATGGGATTGGGAACGGTGGTCTTCACTTCTGCCACTTTCAGACGAAACAGCCAAGCCCAATCTCAACCAATTTTCGGGATTGGGCACAATGACAACACGTAAGCACCTGGAGGCAGGCGAATTCTGAGTCCTCGGATACCGCCTGTGAGAGGACACGCGACCTCAACCTCCTCCCTCGCTCACCAGAGCGACGGCCGGGCCGGGTATTTGCGAACAGCAAATACGGAAAGGCGGAAAGGCCGCGGGGTATCAAGGGGCGGGGCCCCTGGCATTGTAAGCGCGGGGGCTAACGCAAGAGCCCAGACACGGGGCAAGCGCAAGAGCCCAGGCGCGGGAGGCAACGCAAGAGCCCAGGCGGGGGGCTAACGCAAGAGCCCAGGCGGGGGCTAACGCAAGAGCCCAGGCGGGAGGCAACGCGAAAGTCAGGCGCGCCTGCTACGCGGGCTGGAATTATCTGAAACAGGGAAAACCGCCGCCATTATGTGGTCGTTCATGAAATGGCCGCCGCCTATGGGGTTGTCGACGTCACGATCGATAACGAATCCCATCTTTTTGTAGAAATCGACTGCCGGATTGTGTCTGTTGACGTTCAGTTCCACCAGCACATCGCCTCCGGCAAGCCTTTGCGCATGGGCGACGGCGGCATTGATCAGGTCCCTGCCTATGCCCTGCCCCTGATATTGCGGCAGGACGTACAGCTTTTCAAGGTGGAAACGGCTGATGCCGTCGGCGGAACCATCAGGGCGTATCGACGCATAACCCTTGCCTTCGAGAAGGAGGAAGGTATTCTGCTCCTCGGTCATCTGCCGTATGAGGCTTTCCTCGGAGTACATCCAATCCATCATGTAATCTATCTGCTCGGGCGTCAGAAGGGGCTTGTATGTGTGCCTGAACGCCACGTCGGCCATCCTGCGAATGAGGGGGATGTCGTCCAGCCCGGCCTGACGTATGTTCGGGAAAAGCCTTCCGAACCTGCGCACCGCTGCCCGAAGAAGGCTGTCGGGAACCAGAGGCAGAAGCGGAATGGCCAGCTTGTTGCAGAGCCCCGGCACCAGCACCTTGCGGCGGCGGAACATGGCATCGAGGGCCTTGCTGACGGCCTTTTCCGGGCTGATCATCACGCCAAGGCGCTTCATCCAGCGCACGGCCTTCTGAGGGAATCCGAAGAGCGGAGTGTCGACTGCACCGAACAGCACTGTGGTCACGCTGACGCCCGATCCCGCACATTCCAGCCGCAGCGAGCGGCTGAAGCCTTTGACAAAACGCTTGGTGTTGCCGTACATGCCTATGAGAGGCCAGTCCATCCAGGCGCAAATCGACGAGACATTGAGCACATACCCGCAGCCCGCAGCCTGCATGCGCGGCACGAATTCGTGGCAGAGCAGCAAGGGCGTGGCACAGTGAAGGCCCATCATCGCAGCGAGACGGTCGGATGGAATCGCCGCCGTGGATGCAACATTTATCATCCCGGCATTGTTGATGAGAACTTCGACATCAAGGTCCCGGGTGAGCGCGGCAATCTTTGCGGCGGCACCGGGTTCCGAAAGATCCATGCAAATTGGCAGAACACGGTCTGCGTGTCCTGCCAATTCATCTGCAAGTATGTCCAGCCCGGTCTGGCGCACATCGACGGCCACGATACCGTAACCCATCTCAAACAGCCGGTGGGCATACATGCGGCCCATTCCGGAGGCTGCGCCAGTAACAAGAGCGTACTTCACCTATTCTATTGTCATGTCCTCCTTGATGGAGATTGTGGTCTTTACACGGTTGAATCTCTCGATGATAAGGTCGAGGATTTCCTTGCCGCCATTCATCGATACGGTGCCGTTGGAAGACTTGGTCCTCTTGAGCTTGCCGGTGGTGTCGTAAACCTTGACGGTGAAATCGTAGGTAAGAGAGCAGTTGAAGGACTCCTTGGTGATGCTCTCCTTCTGCTTTGCCACGAACTCGTACTTGAAGTCGGCAGGGATACTGCCTGTAAACTTCTCGATATCCACAACCTGCTGGGTCGTTGAGACGGGAACGCTCATCTTTGATCCGTCGAACTTCACGATATTGAGCGTCATGTCGGCAGCCTTGTTGAGGTCGTCGTTGATTGAATACTTTGCAGTTACGGTCGCATAACCGAACTGAGCCTTCTTGTCAGGACCATCCTTCTTACAGGATGAAAGTGCAACAACTGCAAGAGCTGCAATGGCAGCGAATGTGATAAATCTTTTCATTTTCTAATCGTTTACTGGTGCAAATATATGAAATTTTCATTTTGTTCAGGCCTACTGCAGCAACTCTCGGACCAACTCACTCAGCCCGGAGGCGTCATCGACGTCAGGCACCAGCCATCTGTCGCCATGTATGAATCTGGGAACCGCGCCTTTCCCCTGAGTCGAGGTGCGGCCGAAAAGCTCGCACACATCAGCCATGTACCGGGAAATCCACGGATCAGAAAGGGCCCGGACAAGGTTTTCCCTGCCAACCAGGGCACAAGCCTTGTCAAAGGCCTCACCGGGTTCGCGGGGATACCAGCCTCCCGGACGGTCCTCGAACAGCCATGCGTCGAATCCGGCGTAGGCATCCCTGTCGCAGCGCCAGAGGGCAAGGGCATACCTTGTGAGTTCGCAGGACCCCTTGAACCTGTCCTCTCCGGCAGGCACATAGGGGTTGCAGTCCTTTCCAAGGGGCACAGGGACAACGGAAAAGGCGACCTTGCCGTCAAGCAGCCCCGCCACTTCCCCGAGCAGGGAGTGGATCTTCCGGCAGTGGGAGCAGCGGTAGTCGAACATGAGCGTCACAACGTCTTCAGCCTGCGGGCTGCCGATCAGGGGCATCTCCTCATACGGGGGAACGGGCAGGGCCTCGGGAATGAAGCCGCGTTCATACGCCGTGCGCGGTGTCGTGGAGAGCTGCACTCCCGCCAGACAGCCTGCGAGGGCGATGCCGGCAAGAGAGCAAAGGATGCGGGCAATGAACTTCTGACGCGAACCGGCAAGCAGCAGGCACAGCAGGATCAGGCCGCAGACATGCGCCGTCATGCAGTAAGGACAGAACGAGCGTATCATGTTCTTCTGCAGCCAGATGAACCAGATGGCAGACCCGGCTATGGCACCGGCGAGCACAAGCGTCACCCTGTCGAGCCACCTGAAGAACTGCTCATCGGCCTCGAAACCGCGTCTGAAGAGCAGGCAAAGAGTCATTGCCACGTAGCAGACCACCGCAAGGCCGCTGACCGGGATCAGGCCGAAAAGATAGGACCAGCGGCTGCCCAGGACCTCGTTGCAGCTGGTACCGGCAGAACAGCCGATCAGCCCGTGGCCGCTCAGCGCGTGAATGCACAGTATGACAGACAGGACAAGGGCGGCGGCACTGAAAAGCACCGCCACCCTGTCTATCATCCGATTATGCCTCGGGGCCACTCCTAGTAACGGTTGGGACGTCCGGGAGTGGGAACGTTGGTCGTGATGGTTGTACCGGCCTTGTGGTCTGAGGCAAGAGGAGACAGCAGAGTGATGTCCATCACCTCATGCTCGACCGGAACCATGCGGCCCCAGCGGGACTCCATTCTGGTGACTGTCCTGGTTCCGTTGTAGAGTCCGGCGCGCACAGCCTCTGCATTCTTTCCAAAACCGAGGTGGAAGGTATCTCCGATGCGGAGGCCGTCAGCCTTGTAAACCACTATATCGAGTGCTCCGGCGGGAGCATCCTCGAACAGTGCGGTGCCATGCTGCAGGGCAAAGTCCATCTTGTTGTCGTCGGAGTCGGCTCCGTCGGGGAAGCGTCCTGCACTGATCTGGTCGTCGTCGGGAGAAGGAGCGTGGCTGCCATACTTCCCGTTGCCGGACTCTGCATGATAACCCTCTGAAAGCCAGGGATCCACAACAACGCCGTAGTTGACTGCATCGACTATGTTGCCCTTGTTGTCGCGGAGGGTCATGTTGCCGCGCTGCAGTGACAGCTGAGGGCCACCGTAGTACTGGTCGGGAGCAACATCTCCCTGATATCCCACACCCTCGGCGCTGGCGTCATATACAGCCTCGTCGATGGGATGAGCCTTTGCGAGAGGCCTGTCAAGCCTGATCGCGTGGATCAGGGCGACGACGGGCTCGTTTGAAGAATGGTCGAATCTGGTGGCAGGCTCGAAGCTGATGCCGCTTCCGCGTGTGCTGAAAGGGATATTGCGGGCATGGAAGAACTTGAGGGGCTCCTCAAGCTCCACTCCGGTGCCGGCATCGGCGTTCGGGTCGAACATGTCCCAGCTGGGATGGAATTCGCTGGGGGTGCCGACAGACTTGACTGTAACGGTCTCTATTCCATGGCCTTCGCTGTCGATATCGAGACGGATACGGGCGCCGGGGTAGATGCCGTCAACCGACTGCACCTTGATGTTGGTGTCGCCAGGCTTTGCGTCGGCAGAGAGCCATGACTGGTTGCCCTGGGAACCGACTTCCGTTACCGTAACCACCTCATATTTTACCACATCGTTCGTGGTGGGAGGATATGTCGTGCCATAGCCGAGAGCCATCTTGTCGCCGGGCTTGAAACCCTGAACAAGCTGCACGGGGATGTTGGTGGATCCTGCAGGGACCGTGATCACCGGTCCGTCCGGGAGCGGCTGCCATACGGTTGTCGTGCCGGCAGGAATGCCCTGGGGAATAGCCTCCCAGCCGGGAACCTGCGGCTCAACCTCAGGCTTCACTATGCCTGCAACCTTCCTGGTCTCGGAGCCGATGAGGATTTCGTCGCCCTCCGAGATGCCCTCGACCGACCTGACGTAGATGATGTCGTCACCTGCTGCCGCATCGACGGAAAGTCCTGAAGTGGCAAGGCCGAGCAGATAGAACTCGCCAGGGCCGAGCTTCGTGCCTGCAGGGATGTTGATGGCCGACACGACCGGCATGTGGATGGAGTGGGACTTGATGGTCCACTTCGAGATGTCGACTGTCTTCATGCCGGCGTTGTAAAGCTCGATGAACGCGTCGGAACCGTTGGTCTTGAACTCGTTGATCTTTATGGGAGCCACGTTGCGCACCTTCTCGACCGCTGTCTCGTGGCACTTGCCCGACTCTGAGGTCCAGCTTGCCTTTGCGACAAGGTCGCCGTTGAAGAGCTTCCTCGATGATGTGACATTGAACGCGGCGACCACGGTCTGGCCGGGCTTCACGGTGTAGCCTATCTTGCGGCTCTTCTCCCTGGTGCCTGCAACGACAGCCTTCCAGCCCCTAGGCGCAGCGATACTGAGTTCGAGGTCATCGATGGGCGCGCCCGTAGTGTTCACGAACACCACTGAGGTGCTTCGGCTTGTCTTCGGGGTGAAGGTCTGCAGTCCGTTGGGATAGCCCACCTTGTCGCTTGCGGATATTGCAAGACGCTGGACGTCATAGCCCGCCGCAACGACATTTGCCTGCACGGCCTGGTTGGTCTCGACTGAAGGGAAGGTGCCGGCCTTGGTCATGGCACCCTCGTAGAAGGTTCCTGCTGACCAGTAGGAGTTGTCGCCGCCGTTGCCAAGAAGGATGGCGCCCTGCTTGCGCATGGGGTCGTAGCTGCTGCGGGGATTCTTCACGCGGCAGCCGTCATAGAGAATCTCGAGCTCGCCTTTCTGTGCATCACCGCTCATCGACCTCCAGTGATGGGGCTCGCCGTCGGCCATCGCAGTGATGAAGCGGGCCGTCTGGCTCTTCAGGGTGGGACAGTATTTGTCGTTCGGGTCTTCGTTCACGCAGCCGACGAGGTTGTTCTCCTGATCGGTCATCACCCAGGGACCCTGGCCGTGTCCGTAGTACCATCCGCGGGACACGCCGTAGTAGGTGGTCTCCATGGTACCGTCGCCGTCATCGCGGCTGTCCGTCTCGGCATTGCCGTAGTCGAAGCAGCATCCGTCGTTGAAATGCTGGCCGTTGAACACCCAGTACTGACCTTCCGCGAGGTCGTCGACGGCCGTGCCTCTGGTGTCGTTCCGGCGCATTCCCATACCCTGGTTGATGAACAGTCCGTAGACTTTGTGGCCCATCAAGGTGATGGGAGCCCAGTCTGCAACGGGAACGTTGTTGAAGCCGCCCTGGGCATTTCCGCTGAAGCCTCCGCGAGGCGCCTGATGGAGGTCATTGCCGGTGCCTGACTGATCGTAGATTATTGTCACCCAGCAGTATGTGTCCTTGCAGAACTCGTCCTGGGCTGCTGCGTCGGCATATCCGCCGGCATCTTTGGCAGAAGGCTGCACGACGCCTATGTCGAGAGTCTTCTTGTCTGACTGACGCATCACCTGATAGAGAGGCCCGTCGTAGTTTGCATACAGCGCCCTGGTGGTCGAATGGGCCGCCGTGCAGGGCGTGCCGCCCGCTGCATAGATGTCGCATGGTCCCTCGGGACGCATCTGAACGCGTCCGCCCTCCCCGGCAACGGCCAGGGCGGTGATGACAGTTGCAGATACGGCTACTGCAGCAGTCAGGGCAACAAGAAAGGATGATTTTTTCATATGTGGTGAGTTTGATTGTTGACGCAGAGTCTTTCAAATATAGATATAATTGTACAAGGGAACAACAGATTGGCCTGAAACGAGCAAAAGATTTGCTATATTTACAAGTTCAAACAGGAATCACATGTCAATTAACATTATGAACAGATTCGAAATACTCCTTGCTTCATTGTTAATGCTCATATCTGCAGCCGTATCCGGTGCGGAGAAATACAAGCCGGACCAGACCCTGCTGTTCGCAGTGAGAGGCACCGACTCGCTCTACCTGGACATATACAGACCCACCGACAGGATCGACCCTGCAAAACCGACCATACTCTTCATGTTCGGCGGGGGCTTCAAGGAAGGCTCACGTGACAGCGGGCACGAATGGTTCAAGCTCCTCTGCGCACAGGGCTACCCCGTGGTCAGCATCGACTACCGCCTCGGCCTCAAGGACTACAGGCAGGCAAAGCTCGACCTCAAGTTCATAAAGGCCCTCGACAGGTCCATCGCGCTTGCAGTGGAGGATCTTTTCAGCGCCACCGCTTTTCTCCTGGAAAACGGCAGCAGATACGGAGTGGACCCGCACAACATGGTCCTCAGCGGCTCATCTGCAGGAGCGATCTCCGTGCTGCAGGGAGAGTATGAGATATGCAACCGGAGCGAGATTGCAAAGGTCCTGCCCGAGGACTTCAACTATGCCGGCGTGATGTCGTTCGCCGGAGCCATCTACAGCCACCGCAATCCCATCAGGTTCAAGAACGAGCCCTGCCCCATCGCCCTGTTCCACGGCACTGCGGACATGATTGTGAAATACAAGAAGATAGCCTTCTTCAACCTGTGTTTCGGAGGTTCGGACGAGATTTCGAAGTGCCTCAGGAAGCAGGGATTCAAGCATCACATTTACCGATATGCAGGTCACGGTCACGAGGTGTCCATCTACGAGGGATTCTGCTTCGACAAGGAAATGGAATTCCTGCAGCAGGACGTGATGAAGGGCAACAGACGCTCGATAGACTCCCTCATCGATGACCCCGAGGCACCTGAGGCCCCCTGGGGAAAGAAAGACTTCAAAGCTTTATATTGAAAACACATATGAAAAAGACACTCATCCTTTTTGCCGCTCTCTGTCTCATGGCCGGCAACGCCATGGCAGAATCAGTGAAAGTTGAATCTCCCGATGGCAGAATCGTCCTTACCGTCAACACGGACGGAGCCCTGAGCTACAACGTGACCTTCAAGGGAAAGACCATCGTGGCCGACTCGCCCCTTGGATTCGAGTTCAAGGGCGAAAGTCCCATGGACGAAGGCTTCGTACTCACTCAGCCCTGCGAGCCCATGCTGCACACAGATGCCTGGGATCCCGTGGTGAAGAACAAGCACGCCCATGTGAAGCTCCTCTACAACGAGGCGGTGCTGCACATGCACGAAACCGTCAAGGACGGGCGGAACATGGATTTCACCGTGCGTGTCTATAACGACGGTGCAGCCTTCCGCTACACCCTCTATGCTTCCGACACTCCCGGCAACCGCAGGATAACCCGCGAGCTGACCGAGTACCGCGTGCCCGCCGGTTCGTACGCCTGGGTGGGCCGCAACGGAGACGAAGGCTTCACCGGGTCTCAGGAGAGCTGTTTCACAAAGACTCCCGTTGCGCAGATGACCGAGCAGGAAGTCGACCTGCTTCCGCTTCTGGTCGAGATCGACAGGAACAACTACGTCGCCCTGATGGACGCCTGCCTCGACAACTTCCCCGGCTGGTATGCCGCAGCGAAGGACGGGGCAATCATCACCCGCCTGGCTCCTCTTCCCGACGAGGATGCCGATGGTGTGAAAGCCATCTTCAGCGAGAAGCAGAACACCCCATGGCGCGTGATCATGATAGCCGACAACCCCGGCAGGTTCATCGAGAGCGAGATCATCTCCAGCCTGAACCCGCCCTGCCGCATCGAGAACCCCAACTGGGTGAACCCCGGCATGATGGCCTGGGACAACTGGTGGAGCGCCGACGTGAAGATGGAGATGCCGGTCATCAAGGAATACATCGACCTTGCAGCCGCCCAGGGCTGGCCCTACATGCTCATCGACTGGCAGTGGTACGGCCAGTTCGACCTCCCCGAGGCCGACCCCTGCACTCCCGCACCGCAGATTGACATGCAGGAGCTGATTGCATACGCAAAGGAGCGCGGCGTGCGCATCTGGGTATGGATGCACAGCACCGACACCGCCCGCAACGACAACTACAAGAAGGCCTTCGCCGTTTACCAGCAGTGGGGCATTGCCGGCGTCAAGATAGACTTCATGGACCGAATGGACCAGGAAATCGTGAACTGGTACCGCAAGATTGTGGAATGTGCCGCCGAGCACCATCTGATGGTGAATTTCCATGGAGCATACCACCCCGACGGCATAAACAGGACCTGGCCCAACCAGGTGGTGCGCGAAGGCGTGAAGGGTGCCGAGTACGCCAAGTGGGGCACTGAAATCACCCCCTCGCACAACATCAACCTGGCATTCACCCGAATGCTCGCCGGTGCAATGGACTATACTCCCGGTGCCTTCCGCAACGAGCCCCAGGGCATGCACAAGACTGAGATTCCCACATCGATGATGAACACCCGCTGCGCAGAACTGTCGAAGTTCGTGATCTACGAAGCACCCCAGTGCTGCGTATGCGACGCGCCGCAGTTCATCCTCGGCCAGAGCGGTGCCGACTTCCTCAAGCAGGTGCCGACGACATGGGACGACACCCGCTTCATCGACGGATATCCCGGCGAATATATCGCCATTGCAAAAAGGAAGGCCGACGTGTGGTATCTTGGCGTGATGAACAACGAGAAGGCACGCGACCTTGAGATCAGCCTCGACTTCCTCCCTCTCGGCCAGTACGAGATAGAGTACTGGGCAGACGGCAGAAAGGCTGACACCGTTGCAACCGAGGTAGTTCACAAGACCACCAGGCAGTACGCCCAGAAGCCCCTCAAGATCCATATGGCCGCTGGCGGCGGCTATGTTGCCACAATAACCAGAATACTTTAAGAATCAAATATTTATGAGAAAAGTCCTTACTCTTCTTGCCGCTCTTGTACTGGTGGCCCCGTTTGCTTCAGCCCAGAAAGGCTACGTTCCCGCACCTGAGAACATCGCTGCCCGCAAGCAGTATGCCGACGACAAGTTCGGCATCTTCATCCACTGGGGCATCTACTCCATGATCGCAGACGGAGAATGGTGCATGCATTTACACGGCATCAAATACGACGAATACAAACGCATGGCCGCCGGCTTCTATCCTTCCAAGTTCAATGCCGAGGAGTGGGTGAAAGTCTTCAAGGCAGCCGGTGCAAAGTACATCACCATAACCTCACGTCACCATGACGGATTCTCGATGTACGGCACCAAGGCATCCGACTACAACATCGTGGATGCCACTCCCTTCGGCCGCGACATCATCAAGGAACTCTCCGAGGCCTGTGCCAAGGAGGGAATCAGCCTGCACTTCTACTACTCCCACCTCGACTGGGGACGCAACGACTACTGGCCCCTTGGCAATACCGGCGCAAAGTCCGAGCGTCCTGACGGTGACGAGAACTCATGGGGTCACTATATCGACTTCATGTGCACACAGCTCACCGAGCTCCTCACCAACTACGGCCCCATCGGAGGAATATGGTTCGACGGTATCTGGGACAAGCCGGGCAGCAGCATCGAGGACCAGGCAAAGATCTGGGACGTCGACAGGCAGTACAGCCTCATCCACTCCCTGCAGCCTGCCTGCCTGATTGGCAACAACCACCATCACAAGAACTTCGAGGGTGAGGACATGCAACTCTTCGAGAAGGACCTTCCCGGCAAGAACACCTCCGGCTTTTCAGCGGATTCCCCTGTTTCCGATAGCCTTCCTCTCGAGACCTGCGAGACCATGAACAACAACTGGGGCTACTGCGCCGACGACTTCACATACAAGAGCACCGACAGACTCATCAGATATCTCGTGTCTGCTGCCGGCAACGGCGCCAACTTCCTGCTGAACGTAGGTCCCCGTCCCGACGGAACAATTCCCGAGGAGCAGGTGAAGAGACTTCTGGAAATGGGCGAGTGGCTGCAGAAGCACGGCGAGACCGTATATGAGACCAAGGCCGGATGCACAGGCGAGCAGCCCTGGGGCATCACAACCCAGAAGGATAACATCCTCTACGTCCACAACTTCAACGCCAGCGGTGCGATTCTCGTGCCCGTCAAGGGCAACAAGTGCGTTTCTGCAGTCGACTTCGAGACAGGTGCCGCCGTTCCCTTCGAGCAGACCAAGGAAGGTCTGGTCATGACATTGCCCGCACGTCCTGCAAACTGTCCGGACCAGATCATCACTCTCAACTTCAAGAAAAACCTGTAGCAAGATATGAGGAGAATCTTCCTGATTGCAGCCGCAACCGCCGCGCTGGCACTTGCCGCCTGCACTCCGAAAACAGCCGTGGGCGGGGCCGACCCTTCCATACGCTTCAATGCCGACGGAAAGCTCAAGATCATGCAGCTGACGGACACCCATCTTTGCAATGACAATCCCGGAGAGTTTGCAAAGACCTTCGCCCAGTTCCGCAACATTCTCGACATCGAAAAGCCCGATGTGATAATCCACACAGGTGACATGGTCTTCGGTGGCGGCAACGTAGGACCAAGCATCGAGGAATTCTATTCCGCAGCCGACGAGAGAAAAATACCATTCGTCTCCCTATACGGCAACCACGACAGGGAGAGAGACCTCTCCGAATGGGATCAGGCAAAGGCTGTCACAAGCCATCCGATGTCGCTCAACACCGTCAAGGACGGATATCTTGACGACGTTGCCCTCAGGGTCCTGTCACCCGACGGGAAGAAGGTCGAAGCCGTTCTCTACTGCATCGACTCCAACGACTATTCACAGGTTCCCGAATACGGCGGCTATGCGTGGATAGCACACAGCCAGATCGCGTGGTACGAGCACAAGAGCAAGGCATTCGCAAAGGCAAACGGCAACATGCCTGTTCCTTCGTACGCATTCTTCCACATCCCCCTGTGCGAGTTCGGCAACGCCTATGAGGAGAATCCCCTCATCGGTGTGCGGCAGGAGAACGAATGCCCCGGCACCAGGAACTCCGGTCTGCTGACAGCATTCATCGAGAACCAGGACGTACACGGCGTATTCTGCGGGCACGACCACAACAACGACTACATTGCCGACGAGCACGGTGTGGCCCTTGTGTACGGACGCTACTCGGGAGACAACACCGTCTACAACGACCTCGAACGCGGCATACGCATCATCCAGCTCAGCGAAGGGGACTTCGGTTTCCGCACCTGGATACGCGAGCGCGACGGCAAGGTCGTGGACGACTACACCTACGCACACAACGCCGACTATCCGCTCCACAAGGCAGTAAAGGCCAAAGGCAGGGAGCACGGCCTGACACTTACCCTCTACAACGGTGTGGACGGTCTCGGCAACATGGAGACTGAAGCCATCAAGGCCTGGAGCGACGTCGCAGATTGTCTCAGACTCTACACGAGTCCCGGGAAGCCCAGGTCAGGATTCATCTTCGAGGGCTATCTCGACGTGCCGGAAACCGGACTCTGGAACTTCCTGCTTGCACTTGACGACGATGGCATCCTGAGCATCGACGGTGTTCCTTTCATGGAAAGCAGCGGATGGGTAAGGGACAGGATCCATCTCGAAAAAGGCTTCCATCATATAAAGATTGCCCTCAAGAGCAGCCCGGACAGCTATTATGTGAAACTCATGTGGTATCTTCAGGGAGAGGACAGATATCATGAAATAACACCAGATCACTATTATTTGAAATAAGATATGAAAAGACCGGCTTCCATCTCGGCCCTTCTTCTGATCTGCTGCGCACTGAGCGCCCAGACCATACGCATATCCACCTGCGAGACCGACCTTGTATTCAAGGTTGCAAACAAGGGGCGCCTCTACCAGGCCTATCTTGGAAAGAGCCTCAGGAACTCCGCCGACATCGATCATCTAAGTTGGGATGAGTTCGCGGCAGGAGACGGCCTCAACGTCGTGCGCGGCGGCGAGGCATACGCCACCACCGGCAGCGAGGAGTACTATGAGACAGCCTTCGGAATGGTCCACAACGACGGCAACCGCAGCAGCTATCTCTACTACAAGGGACACGAGCAGAAGGCTGTGGAAGGCGGCACTGAAACGATAATCCGCCTTGCCGACGACAAGTATCCAGTGAACGTGACGCTTCACTATGTGGCATTCGAAAAGGAGAACATAATCAAGTGCTGGAGCGAGATAAGCCACAATGAGAAAAAGCCTGTCACACTTACCAGGTTCTCCTCCAACCTGCTGTATTTCAAGCGTCCGAGCTATTTCCTGAACGAATATGTCAGCGACTGGGCACGCGAGGTCCAGCAGTTCACGGAGGAGCTCAAGGGCGGCAAGAAGCAGCTTGAGAGCAGGCAGGGCTCACGCTCCGCAGAATTCATCCAGCCTTTCTTCGAAATAGGATTCGACGGGCCCGCGCAGGAGGACCGCGGCGAGGTGCTCATGGGCAATCTGGGATGGAACGGCAACTTCCTATTCACTTTCGAAGTCGACCACCACGGCATACTGCGCGTGATCTCGGGAATCAATCCCTTCGAGTCAGAGTACAGGCTCAAGCCGGGCGAGGTGTTCCGCACCCCTGACTTCTTCTTCACGCTCAGCCAGCAGGGCCTCGGCCAGGGAAGCCGCAACTTCCAGCGCTGGGCAAGGAACTACCAGCTCAAGGACGGCAGGGGCGACCGCTTCTCGCTGCTCAACAACTGGGAGAACACCTTCTTTGACTTCGACCAGGCCAAACTCGCAGGCATCATGAAGGAGGGCGCCAACCTTGGGGTCGACCTCTTCCTCCTCGACGACGGCTGGTTCGGCAACGGCAAGGACGCCCGCGAGAGCGACAACGCCGGTCTTGGCGACTGGGAAGTCAACCATGCAAAGATTCCCGGAGGCGTACCGGCACTCGTGGACGCAGCAAAGGATGCCGGAGTAAAGTTCGGCATCTGGATAGAGCCTGAGATGGTCAACCCCCAGTCGAAGCTCTACCGTCAGCATCCGGACTGGGCGCTGGAGCAGCCCGATCGCGACACCTACCTTTTCAGGAACCAGCTGGTTCTCGACCTTGCCAACCCCAAGGTACAGGACTACGTTTTCGGCATAGTTGACGGCCTCATGAAGGAGAACCCTGACATCGAGTTCTTCAAGTGGGACTGCAACTCTCCCATTACCAACAAGTTCTCCCCCTATCAGAAATCAGAGCAGCAGCAGATGTACATAGACCATGTGAGAGGCCTGTACAAGGTGATGGAGAGGGTGAGCGAAAGCTATCCCGAACTGCACATGATGCTCTGCTCAGGCGGTGGCGCAAGGTGCGACTACGAGTCCCTGAGGCACTTCACCGAATTCTGGCTGTCAGACAACACCGACCCTGTGGAGCGCTGCTACATCCAGTGGGGATTCTCCCAGTTCTTCCCGGCAAAGGCCATGTGCGCCCATGTGACCTCATGGAACAGCGATGCCAGCGTGAAGTTCCGCGTGGACGTTGCCTCCATGTGCAAGCTTGGCTTCGACATTGGCCTTCAGGATCTGAGCGGAGAGGAACTCGCATACTGCCAGATGGCCATAAGGAACTGGAACAGGCTGAAGCCTGTCATCCTTGAAGGCGACATGTACCGCCTTGTATCTCCTTATGAATCAGACCACATGTCTGTAGAATACGTGACCGAGGACAAGTCAAGGAGTGTTCTGTTCGTATACAACATCTTCCCCCGCTATTCCGAAACAGCTTGCAAACTCAGGTTCCAGGGCCTCGATCCAGACAGAATGTACTCTGTCAGGGAGACCAATGTTCCCGAAGGACAGGAGCCGGAATTCGACTTTGAAGGCAGGTCCTTCTCAGGAGACTTCCTCATGAACGTAGGCCTTGACCTCCTCAGAAACTCACATCTCTCAAGCAACGTCTTCGAGATAGACGCCAGGTAGTTAACAGTCACAGAAAACCATAATCGAACGGAAGGTATCTCTTACCTTTGCAAGCGACTATAGATGTTGTGAGCGAAGGTAGGAGTCACCTTCTTTTGAGGGGCTTGGTACAGGCATTCCCTCCATAAAATGGCGCTGTTCATGGCCGCGGACGGCGTTTCTTCCACAATATTGCCTGCGATAAGGATTTTTCGAAGAATAATATGCTTTTCTCCACATAAAGACACGATTCGTGGAGAAAGACGCTTCTGAGGGCATATTTTCGCTTGATTTATGGCCTGTGGCCGCCATGGCCACATGAATGGGTGGATCGAGCGTAGCGAGAGACGGGATGGAGCGTAGCGTAAGGTCGTGAGGGTGTTTACTGCGAGCATTTTGATGCTCGCGGCCCGAGCAGAAGGGCTTTAGCCCGCCGGACCTCCGGAGGAGACAGCCGCCAGCATCTGCGGCAACCGATAATAAATGGTTATGAATCAAATATAAAGATAATAATCCCTGCTATGGATGCGGAACGGGCAAAGGCTGTCGCCACCGACGGACGTGACACCCGCGGCACGGAAGCGGGTGCCGAAATCCGCGGCTGGAGTCAGCCAGGCGTGATTGAGGCAGGGGCGAGAGGCCTCTCGCCGTGAATTCGCATCCATCTACGAAGAAAGCGACCAATAATAACATAACAGTCGCCTCCTGTGTGTTTGTCGCCATGACCGGAACGGAACGGGCGGATTTCCAATTGTTGTAAAAAGTTTGGCGTTAGTAAAACCGTTTACTATATTTGCAGATATAAATAGTAAATGCTTTTACTAAAATGAACGATTTCTTCATTTCAGGCATACAGCAGGTGGGTGTGGGAACCATGGACTTCCGCAAGTCCTGGAACTGGTTCATCGAGATGTTCGGCATCGACGTCAAGATTCTCGAGGACGACACGGTAGCCGAGCGTATGCTTCCCTACACCGGTGGTGTCCCGCAGAAAAGACACGCATGCATAGCCATCAGCCTGCAGGGAGGCGGCGGCTTTGAGATATGGCAATACTCGGAGCGCAAGCCCGTACCCTGCCCCTTTGAGCCTGCCGCAGGCGACCTCGGCATCTTTGCCGCAAAGGTGAAATGCCGCGACGTGGAAGCGTTCCACAACGAGATAACCCGGAAATGGACAGACTGCGGCAAAGTGTCGTCTCTTCCCGACGGAACACGCACCTTCATCGTCAGGGACCTGTACGGCAACTTCTTCCAGATAGTCGAGGACAGGAGTGTCTTCATCGAGCAGAACCGCCTCACCGGCGGAATCACAGGTGCAGTCGTCGGCGTCACCGACATCGACAGATCGGTGAAGTTCTACTCCGAGGTGCTCGGATTCGACAAAGTCATTTACGACACGACAGGCACCTTCGATGACCTGGGACCGTTCCCGTACGGTTACCAGAGGTACCGCCGCGTGCTGCTCGGAACAGCAAAGGAGCGCCAGGGGGCATTCTGCGGTCTGTTCGGGCAGAACACGATCGAACTGGTGCAGGCGCTGGACCGTAACCCCCGCAAGATATACGAGGGACGCTTCTGGGGTGACCCCGGCTTCATCCAGATCTGCTTCGATGTGACGGGAATGAAGGAACTGGGAATGTTCTGCGAGAGCAAAGGTCATCCGTTCACCGTCGACAGCTGCCCGGGAGGCAAAGTCTTCGACATGGGCGACGCCTCAGGCCACTTCACCTACATAGAGGATCCCGACGGCACCCTCATCGAGTTCGTCGAGACCCACAGCATTCCGGTGGCCAAGAAACTGGGCTGGTACATTGACATGAAAAAACGCGACCCGAGAAAGAGGCTTCCAAAATTCCTCTTCAGGATGATGGGACTAGTATCAAAAGAAAAAATCAGATAAATATGCAAGTAGACATTTTTGACAAGATCAGAAAGTCCTCGGGAGGACCGATAGGACAGTACAGAGACAGGGCTGACGGCTATTTCGCTTTCCCTAAACTTGAGGGAGAGCTTGGCCCCCACATGCGCTTCAACGGAAAGGAAGTGCTCTGCTGGAGTCTGAACAACTACCTCGGACTCGCCAATCACCCTGAAATCAGAAAGATAGACGCTCAGGCAGCTGAACGCTGGGGTATGGCATACCCTATGGGAAGCCGCATGATGACAGGCCAGACCGAACTGCACGAGAGGCTCGAGCGCGAGCTTGCCGAGTTCGAGTGCAAGGAGGCCGCCTTCGAATTCAACTTCGGATATCAGGGCATAGTCTCCACCATAGATTCCCTTCTGAGCCGCCACGATGTGGTCGTGATCGACTCCGAAGCACATGCCTGCCTCATCGACGGCGTGCGCATGCATATGGGAAGCGTGTACAAATTCAAGCACAACGACATTGCATCCTGCGAGCAGAAGCTCAAGAAGGCCACTGAGGAGGCTGACGCCAACGGCGGCGGCGTGCTCCTCATCACCGAGGGTGTGTTCGGCATGACAGGCGCACTCGGCATACTCGACCAGATAGTTGCACTGAAGAAGAAATACAGTTTCCGCATACTCATCGACGATGCCCACGGCTTCGGCGTAATGGGTCCGAACGGCCGCGGCACCTCCGAACACTTCGGCGTGATGGACGGCATCGACCTCTACATCGGCGCCTATGCCAAGTCGATGGCAACCATTGGCGGATTCGTGGCTTCAGACAAGGACATCATCAACTACCTGCGATACAACATGCGCTCGCAGATGTACGCAAAGAGCCTTCCCATGCCCATAGTCGAGGGCTGTCTGAAGCGTCTCGAGATCATACGCAGCGCCGAGGGAGACCAGCTCAGAGCCCAGCTCTGGAAGGTGACCCGCAGACTGCAGGAAGGCTTCCGCGAACTCGGATACGAAATCGGACCCGCAGAGGCATGCGTGACCCCGGTACACCTCTACTGCGGTGTGAACCAGGCCTCCAACATCGCTGTGGACCTCAGAGAGAACTACGGCATCTTCTGCTCTATCGTGACTTACCCCGTCATTCCCCCGGGAATGCTCATCTTCCGCATAATCCCCACCGCAGCGCACTCCATCGAGGATGTGGACCGTACACTGGCCGCATTCAAGGACATCAAGGAGAGGCTCGAGCGCGGCGAATACGACCACGAAATGCCAGACATGGCCCTAATCCACTAGTACATGGCGAAATATCACCTTTACTGTACATCCTGCGGGCGGGAGATAGAGAGCTTTGGCCAGTGGTTCGCCGAAGGGCAGAAATGCACATGCGGCTGCCAGAGGGCGGAGGCAAGATACTTTGCCGACTACGCGAAACTGCCCGAACTCTGCAGCCGGAAGGCCGAGAACCTCTTCCACTGGTTCGACTTTCTTCCTCTGGAGCATCGCGAGAACATCGTCACCCTCGGCGAGGGCGCCGTTCCCTTCGAGGAATGGAAGTGCCTCAAGGACTACGCAAAGCAGAAGTACGGCATAGACTGCACTCCGCTTGTGTCACGTTCCGACCTCTCGGGCGGCACCGGCACCTTCAAGGACCCCGCTGCGGCACTGGGTGCATCCCTCTTCAAGGAATGGGGCGTGAAGCACTTCTGCGCCGCATCGACAGGAAACACCGCCACAGCCTTCAGCCGCTATTGTGCCGAGGCTGATGTGAAATTCACCATCTTCGTGCCCTGCGACGTCTCCCCGGACACCGCCCTGACCATCATGTCGCACAGGCAGGACCTGCGCATCTCGCAAGGCAACTACGCCGATGCCAAGAAGGAGGCCGCCGCATTCAGCATGCAGACCGGAACCCTGATGACCGCAGGCAACATCGACCCCATACGCGTGGAATCCAAGAGAACACTCGTGTTCGAGTACCTCCGCCAGATAGGCAGGATGCCGGATGTCTATGTGCAGGCCGTGAGCGGCGGAACAGCCCCCATAGCGCTTGACAAAGGCGTGCGCGAGCTGAATGCCCAGGGTATGGACGTCAGGCTGCCGAGGATGATACTTGCGCAGCAGGATACCTGCGACCCCATGGTCCTCGGCTGGGAGAAAGCCAGGAGCGAAGGCTTCCCCGAAGGCTGGGAGAAGGACTTCCCAAGCGTCACACCACGCACCTCGATCTCCATTCTCTCGACCGGCACGCCCGGAATGTTCCCCATCGTGGCTCCCATCGTTCACAAGAGCGGCGGATCCTTCGTGAGAGTGAAGGAAGACAGCCTCGTGGAACTGGCAAGATGGATTCACGAAAACACGGGAGTTATCCCCGGACCGGCAGCAATGGTCTGCATCGCCGGATTCCTCAAGGCTCTCGAGGAAGGCCTCATCCACAACGGAGACGTGGTTTCCGTCAACATGGGCGAAGGGTCGGAGCGTAACACCGGATTCAGAAAAGCAGTACTGGCATGAAAGTCTGGATCACAGGGGCATCTTCGGGGATAGGGGAAGCCTGCGCGTACGAGTACGCCGCGCAGGGCGCCTGCCTCGTGCTCACGGCCAGCTCCGCCGACAGGCTTCAGAGAGTGGCCGACGGCTGCATGCGTATCGGAGCCGGGGGCGCGGTGGTCCTGCCGTTCGACCTTCAGGATGCATCCGGGATCGACGCTCTCTGCCAGCAGGCATGGGAGGCCTTCTCCGGGCTTGACATACTGTTCTGCAACGCCGGGGTAAGCCAGCGCACACGCATCGAGGACACCTCCATGGAGACCATACGCAAAATCATGGAAATCAACTTCTTCGCCCCTGTAGCGATAAGCAAGGCCATTCTTCCCCTGATGCTCTCGCAGGGCGGCGGGAAGATTGCCGTGACAAGCTCCATAGCTGGCCGCTTCGGCTTTCCTCTCAGATGCGGATACAGCTCGTCGAAGTTTGCACTGTACGGATTCTTCGAGACTCTGGCGGCCGAGCACAGGGAGATAGATGTCACCATGGTGTGCCCCGGGAGGGTACAGACGAACATTTCAATGAACGCACTGGTGGAGGGCGGCGCCCGCTACGGAAAGATGGACCCCGGCCAGGCCGGCGGACTTGACGTGAAGACGGCGGCACGCAGGATCACCCGTGCGATAAGCAAGGGAAAAAGAGAAGTCCTGGTCGGGCGCAAGGAACTGCTGATGGTGTACATCAAGCGCTTCTTCCCGGGACTATGCTCGAGATTGGCAAGAAAACTGAAACCTGTATAGTGACAACGAAACTGTATGACGAGCTGTGCAAGGATTACAGATTCCGCGAAGGCCTGAAGGCCTGCATAAACTGCGGAACCTGCACAGCCATATGCCCTGCTGCGGAGTTCTACCGCTATGACCCGCGAAAGATCGTGGATACGGTCCAGCGCAAGGATGACAGCGAGATAGAGGCCCTGCTGCGGAGCGAGACCATCTGGTACTGCGGGGAATGCATGTCCTGCATGACGCGATGCCCCAGAAGCAATGCCCCGGGCAAGGTCATCATGGCCCTGCGCAACCTCTCCGTCAAGCTGGGATACTTCACCGAGTCCGAGAGGGGAAGGCAGATCTACCCGCTTACCGAAGCCATCAACAGGAATATCCTGGAATACGGCTACTGCGTATACCCCGACACCTTCAGGTTCGAGGATCACCCCGAGTCGGGCCCCGTATGGAAATGGCACCTCGAGCACAAGGAGGCAAGCTATGCAAGGATGGGAGCCAACTACAAGGGAAAGGGTCCCGGTGCCCTCAGGCAGATCGCTCCCGAGGACATGTCGGAACTCAAGGCCATCTTCGACGTCAGCGGAGGCACCGAAAGAACGGCACTGGTGGAGGAATTCTCCCGAAAGAAGGCTGAGGAGATGGGTATGAGCATGGAAGAGTATCGCAGGCATACCTTCGAGCACTGCTCCGACATTCACTTCAACAACGACTGAAAATGATCTATCAAGGCAAACAGAAAATATGGTCGGACTACCAGAAGGACATCCCCGATGACCACTGGTACTATGCACGCAGCTGCATACGTCAGAGTTTTTTCCCGGCAAGCGAGAAATACTTTCTGAAGATATGCCGCGATCTCCTGGGAAAGGACATCTGCGACAACGAGCACCATACCACCTGCGGAGGCATAGCCTACCATTCCGACACCATACCTCAGGAGACTGCCATGACCATTGTCGCGCGCCAGTTCGCCCTCATGACCGAGTGCGGATACGACAATCTGGTGGTGTCCTGCATAACTTCCTTCGGAAACTACACCGAGACCATCGAGACATGGAGGGAGTTCCCGGAACTGGAGGCAAGGATACGTGAGAACCTGTGGAAGGCATGCCGCCGGGAATTCAAGATTCCCAAGTATATAGCTCATGCAAGCGACCTTGTCTACAAGTTCAGGAACCAGATTGCCGAGAACGCGCAGTACCGCCTGGTGGACAAGGAGACGGGAGAGCCCCTGAAGATAGTCGAGCACATAGGCTGCCATTATTCCAAGATGTTCCCCCACAAGGGTGTGGGAGGGGCGGAATATCCCTGCGTGCTCAGCGGAATGGTGGAGAGCTGGGGAGGCCAGGTTATCGACTACCCCGAGCGCCGGCACTGCTGCGGATTCGGTTTCCGCCAGTACCTCGTAAAGGCCAACAGAGGCTACTGCGTGTCGAACACCCACAAGAAGTTCGAGTCGATGGAGCCTTACCATCCTGACGCAATCATCACCAACTGCCCCGGATGCCCATATTTCCTGGACCGCTGGCAGTATGTGATAGCCGAGCAGACAGGCAAGACCTACGGCCAGAACGGATACGGCATTCCTGTGTTCACCTATGAGGAACTTGCCGGTCTGGTGCTGGGAGAGAACCCCTGGGACCTTGGCCTTCAGGTTCACCAGGTGGCAGTGGAGCCTTTCCTTGACAAGATAGGAATCGAATACAAGCCTTCAGAGAAGTATCTGGGTCTCAACAAGGAGGACCTCCTCCGTCCTGAGATGCCACAAGTGCTTAAATGTCATTAGTTTATGAAAGAGAACGTCATCATCATAGGCGGAGGAGTCGCCGGACTTGAAGCAGCCAGGCAAATGCTGTCGCTGGGCCTGCGTCCCATAATCGTGGAGCAGTCCGACCACCTTGGCGGACACGTTGCCTGCTGGCACAGGCTGTTCCCCGACATGACGCCGGCCAGGGAACTGGTTGCAAAACTCGTGGAAAGCTGCAGGGAAGCCAACATCTTCCTGGAGACCACGGTGCAGAGCATCAACCGCCTGAAGGACGGCTATGCCGTAATGCTCTCGAACGGTGTGAACATCCTCAGCCGCGCCGTGCTCATTGCCAGCGGGTTCAAGCTGTTCGATGCCGCAAAGAAGGAGGAATACGGCTACGGGGTCTATGACCATGTGATAACCAACAGGGACCTCGAGAACTGGTTCGCCGGAGCCGAGGACCTGCGCATCCCCAGGGAACCGAAAGTTTTCGGCTTCGTGCACTGCGTAGGGTCCAGGGACATCAAGGCCGGCAACACCCAGTGCTCCAAGGTATGCTGCATGACAGCCATCAAGCAGGCCATCGAGATCAAGGAGAAGTTCCCCGGCTGCGAGGTCTTCTGCTTCTATATGGACCTTCGCCTCTTCGGCAAGAAATACGAGGACTTCTACCTCAACGCGCAGCGCGACTACGGCATCCGGTTCATCCGCGGACGCGTCAGCGAGGTCAGCGAGACCATAGACGGCCGCGTGCAGGTCAAGGCAGAGGACACGCTCAGCGGCAAGCCCCTCAAGATTCAGATGGACTGCCTCTGCCTCATGGCGGGCATGCAGTGCAACCCGTCTGCAACGAGCATCGCCGACATGCTGCACGTCGAAGTCGATACGGACGGTTTCCTGCGCAGCAAGGACAACATCTACAGCATTCTGGAGTCGCAGAAGCCCGGAATCTTCTTCGCGGGAGCATGCACAGGCACCAAGACGGTTCCGGAGACGGTTGCGGAAGCCCGCGCCGCCGCACTCAGCATATTCAATTACCTCAGCAGATGATGGAATTCGGATTCAGACTTTCCCCAAGCTCGACCATCGATCTTGACAGGGCCGACCTCTCGTTGTACAGGAAGATCGAAAGGCTGGAGCCGGACATGAAGACATGCATGGCGTGCGGAAGCTGCAGCGCCACCTGCACCGCCGGGCAGTATTCCGGAATGAGCATGCGCAAGGTCATACTCGGCCTGCAGCGCGGCACTGACGTGTCAGGGATGCTCTCCTGCTGCATGCTCTGCGGCAAATGCACCATGGTATGCCCCAGAGGCATCAACACCCGCCATCTCATTCTCAGCATCTGCAGAACATACGAAAAGAAATGATAGACAGGATAGCATCAGGATTCCACCCCTTCGTCCTGCCCTTCCTGGCAGGAATGTTCTTCGTGTTCGGCTACTGCATCTACGGTATATTGAAGATACTTCTGCAGCTCCCGAGGGAGGACAGGCTTCAGTTCTACAAGTCCCTCATCACCCCGGAAACGGCGGTGAAGAACGTGAAGGACATCTTTCTCAACTGTCTGCTGCATGTCAAGCTGTGGAAGCGCAACCCCATGCTGGGCTTCATGCACTCAAGCATAGCCTTCGGATGGTTCATGCTAATAGTGCTGGGCCATGTGGAGGTGATCCTCTTCGTGCCTGAGCGCATAAAGTTCTTCTACTACCCCATCTTCTTCAACTACTTCGTGGCAGAGGCCGACAGCACCGTGAAAGGCTCGGTACTCTTCTTCCTGATGGACTTTTTCCTGCTTGTGGTGCTGGTGGGCATAGCACTGGCGGTCATCAAGCGCTTCCGCTCGCTCATATTCGGCATGAGAAGGACCACGAGGCCGTCTTTCCTCGATCTCATAGGCCAGTATGCCCTGTGGGCCATATTTCCGCTCAGATGGCTGGCAGAGGGCTTTACAGCCCATATCAGCGGCGGTTCCTTCATGACCATTCCGCTCAACTGGATGGCAAGGCAGTTCCTCGGCAACGAGTTCAACATGCTCCCCACCTGGTGGGCATATTCCATAGCGCTGGGCGTATTCATGTTCGTGCTGCCGTTCACCCGCTACATGCACATTCCGGCAGAGATGCTGCTGATTCCCATGCGCAACGCCGGGCTCCGCATACGCCACGCCCGCAGAGGATTTGCCCGTGCCGAGATCTTCAGCTGCCCGAGCTGCGGCGTGTGCATCGACGCATGCCCCATGAGCGTGAAGAAGGCCAATCTGAAGGACTGCACCGTGTACCTCAACAGGCACATCAGGCGCGGACACGAAAAACGCGTGGACGAGATAAGCGACAAGTGCCTGCTGTGCGGCAAATGCCAGGCGGTATGCCAGGTGGGCGTAGAAGGACCGACGCTGCGCATGGCCCAGCGTGCCACCCGACGCTACAGCATAGAGCAGGACTACTCCGGGATAGACACCCGTCCGCTCGCAGACGCGGCCAGAGGGTCCAAGGTCCTGTACTTTGCCGGCTGCATGACCCAGCTCACGCCCCGCATTCCCAGGGCGGTGGAGTCGGTGCTGAAAAAGGCCGGGGTCAACTATGTGTGGATGGACCGCGACGGCGGACTGTGCTGCGGAAGGCCCATGCTCACCGCAGGAAAGATAGGCGAGGCCAAGCAGCTGATACGCAAGAACGAGCAGATCATCAGCGAATCCCGCGCCCACACGCTGATACTCAGCTGCCCCATATGCTACAAGATCTTCAGGGAGCACTACAGCCTTCCCGGAGTGAGGGTGATACACCACAGCCAGTACTTCGACGAACTTGTCAGGCTGGGCAAGCTCTCGCCCGTCAAAGGCAGCGGTTCAGTGGTCTGGCATGACCCCTGCGAACTGGGACGCGGCAGCGGCATCTACGAAGCGCCAAGGGATCTGCTGGGACGCTGTGCCGAGCTCAGGGAAGCCGGCCACAACCATGCAGAGAGCATATGCTGCGGCGGCAGCCTTGGAAGTCTGACGCTGGGATTCGCCCAGAGGGAGGCGATGACCAGGAATGCCCTGGATGACCTTGTCAAGGATGCACCCGATGCCATAGCCACCGGCTGTCCCCTGTGCATGAGCACATTCGGACGATACGCCGACCGCCCGGTAAAGGATATTGCAGAGATTCTCGACGAGAGCTGCTAGCCCTCGCTCAGAATCTTCAGCTCCATGTTTCCCGTAAGCTTGGCAAGCGTGCCGAGGAAGTTCTCCAGTTCCTCCTCGCTGATTCCCTCGAGGATGCTGTCGAGTATGGAGATGCCTGTCTCCTTCGCACCGAATTTCAGATCCTCGGCTTCGGAAGTGAGCACGATAAGGTTCGAGCGCCTGTCGGTCACATCCTTCTTACGCATCACAAGACCCTTCTTCTCGAGAGCATCCACCAGCTTGGTGATGGAGTTCTTGTCCTTCTGCATGAGGTCGGCCACGCTCTGCTGAGACATGGGACCCTGGTTCCAGAGGATGTCGATGAGCAGGAACTGCTCGGGAGTGAGACCTACATTGCAACGCTTCAGCTGGGCTGCGGTATACTGTTTGAGCTTGCATGCAGCCAGATTGAGGCAAACCGCTATTCTTTTTGACAGAAGCATCTTACTGAACCTTTACCGTTTTTCCGTGGAACCAGGCGACCGCCTTCTTCCAGAAGTCTGTGTAGCCGGGCTGCTCCAGACCTTCGGGAGTTCCGGCATGATACTGTGAATGAAGGAACTTGCCGTCGGCATCCTGTGCCTTCACGTTGCCGTCGATGAACTTGACGGTGAGCAGCTCCTCGAGTTCCACCCAGTTCCTGAACTGCCTCTGGGCGTTGTCGACACTGAAGGCGGTCATGGCCTTGCGGGTCTTCTTCAACGCACGCCTGCCCCCTTTGGAAAGGGTGCGGCAGAGAAGGTCGTCGAACTTGGGAACACGGTCGAACATCATGTCATATTCGTATGCATCGATCTCCCTGCGCACGACGGGCTCCATCTGATTGTACATCCTGTAGCAGGAATTGGTGACACGGTTGCACATCCAGAATGCAGAGGTGGGGCTGTAGTGGAGGAGGTCGCCGTTGCCCTCGCGGAAGCACTCGGGAACCTCGGTAGAACTTACATAAACAGGTGTAAGATAAGAGGTTGCAGCATCATCGACGCCAAACCACACAAGAGCGCCAACGGCATCAGGGAGCCATCCGCGGGCCTGGGCCACGAACCAGAAGCCAGTCTGCTGGGTGGCGATGGCGCGCTCGTTGACATAAGTCTCGCCCTCCCACTCGAAGTCCATGGGACGCCAGCGGTAAGGGCAGGCATTGCCACCTGCGCCTATGTCGGTGCGCATGTCCATGGGAGTGCCCTCGAAGTGGTCGCGCATGACGTCGGCAAGGGTCTTCGGGGTGACTTTCGCAGCAGGTTTCACCCACAGGGGCAGCTCGCCTTCCAGGTCGTAGCCCATGGCATAGTCGAGCCAGCCGTCGGCAGGCATGGTCACTTCCTGCCCGTCCTTCTCATATGTGAAACTGCCCTTGCCCAAGGTGTTGAATGCGCTCCAGACACGGCCGTCGCAGCCACGCACCTCGCCGAAGTCGAGCTGGCAGTATGCCGCCCTGAAACTGAACTCCTCGTCGGGGCCGCTGTACCATCCCTTGCTGCGGGCAAACTCGGCAACGTCGGGTGCAAAGAGGCAGTTGTCGGGGTCATCCCAGGGGAAAGTGGTTATGCGGCAGAGGTTTGCATGTGCGCAGACGTAACCGTCGGGTATGCGGCGCGCAACCCACACTATGCCCTTGTTGTCGGGTCCCTTGCCAATGAGGTCCATGATCCAGGCCTCGTCCTTGTCAGCGATGCTGAAGGTCTCGCCGCTTGAGGGGTATCCGTATTCGTTTGCGAGCCCGACTATGGTCTGGATGGCCTCACGAGCCGTCTCTGCACGCTGCAGGGTCACGTAAATGAGGCTGCCGTAGTCCATGATGCCGGCCGGGTCTGACAACTCGTCACGGCCGCCCCAGGTGGTCTCGGCTATGATGAGCTGATGCTCGTTCATGTTGCCCATGGTCTGGCAGGTATGCTCCACCTGCGCTATCGATCCGAGGGGCTTGTATGTGTCCCACTCCACGATGGGAAGCTTTGATCCCCTTGCATGGTCGGCAGCGGGATTGAAATACAGTTCGCCGTAGAGCCAGTGCGAGTCGGCAGCATAGGAAACCATGCAGGATCCGTCTGAACTGGCGCCCTTCGTGATTATGACGTTGGTGCAGGCACCCGCACGGAAACTCAGCAACGTTGCGAGAGCAAGCGTGGCAAACAGAAATTTTCTCATTTTATGTTTTCTTTATTAAATTTGCAGATTGACAATTGCAAATCTATGAAATTTTTTGTTAGTCTCGTACTTTTCCTCTTGCCTCTGGGTGTTTTTGCACAGCAGATGAGCGAGGAGGAACAGGAGAAGAAACTTGCCGAAGCAATAGAGAGGGAGGTAGAGCACCATGCCGAGAATCTGAAGCTCGAGGACTGGCAGGTCTTCTACGTCGACTCCATCCTCACGGCAAACTACAAGGGCATGATGGACGAGCTCAAGGAGCTCAACCAGAGCAAGGTAAGCAACGCCGACCTCTTTGTCATGGCTCAGGACAAGTGGATGGACAAGACCTACGCCGCTTTCGAAAAGGTATTTGACGAGAGCCAGTGGGAAAAGTATCTCAAGAGCGGTGCGGCCAAGGAGAAGAAGGCAAGAGACAAAAGAAATGCAAAAAGAAACAACTAGAATATGACACGTGAAGATATAGACAGGATACTTGCCGAACTTGGCAAGCTCGTGTGCAAGACACAGAAGGACATAGAGGACGCAAGGATTGCCTTCCTTGGAAAGAAGGGTTCGGTAACCGCCCTCTTCGATGAGTTCCGTACGATGGACAAGGAGTTCAAGAAGGAATTCGGAAAGCCCCTCAACGAACTTAAGAACACCGTTCAGTCAAAGATTGACGAGCTCAAGTCAACGATTAGCGAAAGTGCGGCTGCAAGCGCTCCCAAGCAGGATCTCAGCATGCCGGGAGACAACTTCGAGCTCGGTTCCCGTCACCCTGTAAGCATTGTCCGTCAGGAGATTGTGGACATCTTCCGCAAGTTCGGCTACGACGTGGCCGAAGGACCTGAGATCGAAGACGACTACCATGTGTTCGAGGCTCTCAATTTCCCTCCCAACCACCCTGCCCGCGACATGCAGGACACCTTCTTCGTTAGCGCAGGGCATCTCAATCCCATCCTTCTGCGCACCCACACTTCAAGCGTGCAGGTACGTTCGATGGAGAGCATGGGACTTCCCATCCGTGTCATCTGCCCCGGACGTGTGTTCCGCAACGAGGCAATCAGCGCACGTGCGCACTGCATCTTCCATCAGGTGGAAGGCCTTTACATCGATGAGAACGTCACCTTCGCCGACCTCAAGCAGGCTCTGCTTCTGTTCGCACGAGAAATGTTCGGCCCCGACACACAGATCAGGATGAGGCCCTCATACTTCCCCTTCACCGAGCCCTCTACAGAGGTTGACGTAAGCTGCAACATCTGCCACGGCAAGGGTTGCAACATCTGCAAGGGAACAGGCTGGCTCGAGATCCTCGGCGCCGGCATGGTGGACCCCAACGTCCTCGAGGCCAGCGGCATCGATTCAAAGAAATACAGCGGATTCGCATTCGGCATGGGTCTTGAGCGCATCGCCATGCTCAAGTGGCAGGTCAACGACCTGCGCCACTATTTCGAGAACGATATGCGTTTCCTGAAGGAATTTGATTCCGCACCTGAGGTCTAGCGGCTGCGCCGTTAACGGCTTTTGACGGAGGCCCGCCCCCGTAACGGCTGCGCCGTTGACACCTTTTGACGGGGGCTCTGCCCCCGTAACGTCCCCCGGCGACCTTCGGCGACCGTTGGTCGCGAACTGCTAGCGAGCGTACTACAGAATAGCTTCAAGATTTTTGATTCCGTCACGGTCAAGCGTCAGACGGAATCTTTTGTATTCGGTGGTGACACCGTAGCGGTACTGGAGAACTATGTTGATGTGGTATTCCTTGCTGCATGCAACGGCCTGCAGCTCATCCTGACCATCCAGCAGATAGAAGGTCTGGCCGGGATCATCCATCTTTCTGAGGAAGGGGCGCACCTGCAGGCGTATGATGTCGTTGACGCCGCTGAAGCTGTATGTGCTGACCTTGTCCATCCTTTCACGGTCGAGATGGACCTTCTTGCGGTAGAGGAGCACGTTCTCGTCGGAGAAATGATTCTCGGCGGTAAAGAGATGGGAGCTGTTACGCAAGGCATCCACATCCGAAGGGACCCTGTTCTGGGGAATGAAGTCGAAGGCCTCCTTCAGGACGCCTATGTCGGTGCCGTGGATGCTCATCCTGGCCCTGTTGTCATAGTAGCGGTCACTGAGGCGATGGGCAAACCAGAAACGCATGAGCTCCTTTATGCGGTCTTTCAGCATATAGCTGATTATCAGCGCAATGAAAAGAGGCCAGGTCAGATTGCCGAAATGCCTTTGGAAAGCCCAGGCCACCACTGTCGCAAAGATCATTGCAAGGCCGGCTGCAAGGCTGAAGTATGCCTGCTCCGCAAACACGCCATCACGCTTTTTTGGAACGCGCAGATACAGAAGGCTCTCGACATATTTCTTCAGGACGCCACGGCGGTGCAGGAAAGCGGCATTGCCGTCCTCGGAGCCGGCGCATATCTTCGGGAACCCGCCGGCTTCCCGGCGTCCGTCGACCTCATGCAGCAGCGCCGCAATGTCGGAGTTCCTGCCTGCCAGATAGATTTTGATGCAGCCCTGGGCCACTATGTTCATCAGGAACTCGTTGCAGTAGTCATGGCAGTCGGTGTGATTGCGGCCGGTTTCCGAGGCACGCAGGCCGTCAACGGCGCCGAAGATTGCGCGGATGTCGGCGACAAGTGCCTCACAAAGAGCCTTGCGTCCGTTTTCAGACGCGGCAAGGATCACTTTGACCTGCGCCCTCAGCGAGCTTTTCACAATGGCGCAGAAAAGTTTCAGCTGATATTCATAGTCGCTGTCAGAGGCGGATATGACATTGCCAAGCGGGGCTGCCTTCCCGCCGACGATGTCGCAAAGGCGGAACTGCGGTGTCATGAGGCGTATGTTCGACTTGACGCAGCGGTAGAACTCTGACGGGGTGAATGATGCCGGGGTTATGTCCAGCACCGAAGGCACGAAGATCCACATGCCTACCTTGAAGTCACGCTCCTCAGGCTGGCTGCCGGCAACAAACCCCATCTTGAACTCGAGGGAGTAGCGGTCATGGATTCTGGCATCAACTTCTATCATGAGTCAAATACGCTGGCTACCGGCCAGCAGTCATTTCCAGTTCTTGTAAGGGTTCTTCACCAGCATCGCGTTGTAGTACCTGGGGTCTGAGGTGACCTCATCTCCAAGCCAGTCGGGCTTGTCGAAGGGCTCGTTCTCGTCAGAGAGTTCGATCTCGGCGATGGTGAGCCCGGCGTTGTCGCCGTAGAATTCGTCAACTTCCCAGACGTGCACGCCGTCGGTGTTCCTCACAAGATAGCGTGTCTTGTCTATCACTCCCGGCTCTGCAAGTTCGAGGAGGGCCCTGGCATCGTCAACCGGGATTTCCTTCTCCCACTCGAAGCGGGATGCTCCTGATGCGCTGCCCTTTCCCTTGACGGTGATGAATCCCCTGCCGCCTTTCACGCGGACGCGCACGGTCCGCTCCGGGGCCGATGAAAGATAGCCCTGGGTGATGCGTATCGCATCGAAGGCTTCCTGCCTGCAATCCTCCCTGATGAGGAATTTCTTCTCGATCTCCTGTGCCATGTGACTGTGCTGTCCTTCTCAAATATAACAAAAAAAACGGTATCTCCGTCTGTCATGAAAAAATACAGAAGATGCCGAACGCAGAATGATATGATTGCCGATCTTGAAGAATAATTCCAGGAGGAGTTCCGATTATACCTTAAAGTACCAAGGATGTCTCACGACAACCTGAATTCCACACCATTTTAGTTACCGCTAGCATAAGCGGAACCCTATTCTGGAATCATCTGCATCAACTTTTCTCCTCATATGTCAGAAGCTCTGACGTTCAGGATTCCTTCTGATGCATGTAAAATCAAAGAGTTCTTATCCGAGTAGTCGGATTAAGAATGCAAATATACAATTATTTGAGGAATTTACCCAAAAAAATATTTTGGAATTCCTGAAATATCCGAACTACATCAGGTCGAGGGACCTCAGATATTCCACGCTCTTTGCAACTCCCTGAAGGCGTGTCAGACCCTCATTGGGCTCATCCTGCTCCACGCAGAGCCACTGTGCGTTTCCGTCGATGGCGGCCTTGATCACTGAGGGGATGTCCACCAGACCCATGCCTACGGGGCGATACTCGAACCAGCCTCCGTCATCCTTCATCGCGTTGTCGGTACTGATGCCGATAAGCGCATAGGGAGCCGAACTGAGCTTGCCCTCGAGATAGTAGTCCTTCAGATGGACTACAGGGATGCTGCCTGCGTACTTCGCGAGAACCTCTGCGGGATCGAAGCCTGCATAGTTTGCCCAGCATACGTCGAGCTCATTCTGGAGCTTCTCACGGCCGTTGGCTGCGAAGATGTAGTCATATCCGACCGTGCCGTCCTCGAGGGTCACGAACTCGAAGTCGTGGTTGTGATAGAGGAGCTGGAAGCCGGCTGCGTGGACCTTCTGTCCGATCTCACCGATCTTTGCAACCGTTGCCTTGAACTGCTCGGGATCGATGCCGGGACGGCTTGCCTCATCCATATAGGGGAAGACGAGATACTGAACACCAAGGATGAGATTGTCCTCGATGACTTTGTCCACGTCGTCGATCATCTGCTGGAAAGGCACATGGTTGGAAAAGGGGATGAGTCCGAGCTCTGTGCACCACTGCTTCACCTGGGTGGGAGTGTTGCCGTAATACTCGCCGTAGAATTCCACTCCTGCATAGCCCATCTCACGGATTGCCTTGAGGGTACCGTAGAAGTCCTTTTCGAGGTCGGTGCGAACGGAGTACAGCTGAACGCCCACGGGAAGTTTCTTTGAGAACTGATGGCAGCAGCACTCGTCATGAGCGCAGCACTTCTTTGAACAGTTGTTTGCGCAGGAACAAAGGCAGAGAACTGCAATCAGAGCTGCGCTGATGATGGTTTTAGCTTTCATTTTATTTATTGTTTACGATTGAACGGTACAATGCGGCCACCCTCTCCCAGACTTCTGCAGAGGTCAGGATGCCCGATTCACGGATGGCGTTGTTCTGGAATGCGTCCACGCTCAGATTGTCGCTGACGATCTTGATCGCACCCGCGAATTCGAAGGGGAATGCCGCCATGTAATTGAGTTCCATGTCGAAAAGGGTGGGTTCCACCCTGTCTGACTCTGTGACGAACGAATTGCTTGTATAGCACGGGAAACCCTCCCGGCCAAGGCAGAGAGGATTGTTGTGGTCGACGAACCTGTATGCATCGCTCATCAGGCGGAAGGTCTGGCTGACGGCCGTCACGGTTCCTATGGTGAGGGAATTGCTGCCGGCGTATCCTATGTTGAACACCCTGGTCCCGGCAGGTATCCCGCAGCATGTCCTTATCACATTCGACGCCCCGACCCCGGTGCGCACACATTCGGCCTCGGGCAGGTACTGCCGTACCATACGTTCCTCGGCCTCTTCAGCCACAAGGATTACAATGTCATTCATCTTCATCAGCCTGATATTCGAGCAGGTCGCCGGGCTGGCAGTCCAGCGCCTTGCAGATTGAGGCCAGCGTGCTGAAACGTATGGCCTTGGCCTTGCCCGTCTTGAGGATGGACAGGTTGGTGGCCGAAATTCCTATCTTGTCTGCAAGCTCGCCGGAGGACATCTTCCTCCTGGCGAGCATTACATCAACATTAACTACAATCGGCATACTTTACTCTCCCTTGACTTCTTCGGCAGCCTCTGCAACGGGGGCTTCGGCACCTTTGAGGTAGCCGGGGAGACTCAGTCCAGCCATCTTGAAGAGATCTTCGAGAGGGGGAACGGATCCCATCATGCCAGAGATGAAGTTTGACGTAGCCGTCTTTCCGTCCTTGGAGTTGCCGCCATCCCAGACGGTAACCTTGTCGATCTTGATGCCCTTGACAGCCTCGACCTGAGTCTTGACGAGTTCGGGCAGCTTCTCGGAAATCAGCATCGTGATGGCATCCTTTGCGTCACCACCGGCAGCAGCAACCAGCTGGTTGAAACCTTCGGCCTGTTTGGAGAGTATCTCCAGGGCACCGCGAGCCTGCGCATCCATCTTTGCGAAGATGGCGTCAGCCTCACCCTTGGCCTCGCGGCGGAGCTTCTCGGCCTCAGCCTCGGCTGCGATGATCATCTTCTGCTTCTCGATCTCGGCGGCAACCACGATGTTGGCCTGCTGTGTAGCCTTCTCACGCTCGGCACGGGCAAGCTCGGCGTCGCGCTCGGACTTGTATGCCTCCTCGAGAGCCTTTGCAGCCTGCACCTTCTCGGCCGCAACTGCAAGACGCTCTGCCTCAGCGGCCCTCTCACGACGGGTAGCGTCAGAATTGGCAATTGCAATCTTGGAGTTATTCTCTCCCTCGACTGCGAGAGCGTTGGCCTCGGCGGTCTTGATACGGGTATCTCGCGAAGTCTCCGCGATACGGATGTCCTTGTCCCTGTCGGCCTCGGCCTTACCGATCTCACCGAAGCGGTTCTGCTCGGCAACGCTCTTCTTGGCATCGTTGATTGCCTTTGCGGCTGCCTCCTTGCCGAGGGCCTCGATATAGCCTGACTCGTCGCGGATATCGGTCACGTTGACGTTGATGAGCTTGAGGCCTATCTTGCGGAGCTCGGCCTCAACGTTGGTGCTGACGTTGGCGAGGAATTTGTCGCGGTCGGCGTTGATCTCCTCGATATCCATGGTGGCAATGACAAGACGCAGCTGACCGAAGAGAATATCGGTGGCTATGCCCCTGATGTCGTCGATCCTGAGACCGAGCAGACGCTCGGCGGCATTTGTCATGTTCTCGGGCTCGGTGCTGATGCCGACGGTGAAGCGGCAGGGCACATCCACGCGGATGTTCTGCTTTGACAGCGCGTTGGTCAGGTTGCACTCGATGCTTATGGGAGTAAGGTCAAGGAAGGAATAGCTCTGGAAAACGGGCCAGATGAACGATGCACCACCGTGGATGCATCGCGCCGAGGATGCGGAGCCCTGCTTGTTCCTGCCGGTCTTTCCGTAGATGACGAGAATCTTGTCAGAAGGGCAGCGCTTGTAGCGTGCGAGGATGGCGGCGAAGGTCACAAAGACCACTGCCACGAGAATGAGAATAAGATAAAGGTCCATTTTATTAGATGATTAACGTGTTTACTTCCTCTACGAGAAGGGTGCTGGCCGAAACGACCTCGACCACCCTGATGTCGGTACCCGTGGGCAGGGCGCTGCCGTCAGTCACGGCATTGTACTCGCGCACGGCATTGTTGATTGAGATCTGCACCTTGCCCTCGCCCTTGCGCTCGGCAGGGATTGCCAGATAAACCTTTCCGGTGCAGTCGACGGCCTGCTTGAACACATCGATGTTGCCGGATTCCTGCATGCCGCTTATCCACTTGAAGAGCAGCATCACTATGGCCACAAGGCCTATGCCGATGATTGCGGCAACAGTGAAGAGAACGCTCTGGGAAGCAATCTGCTCCTTGAGCAGGACCGAAGTCCAGCCGAAGCCGAGGCAGAAGTTCACAAAGTTGCGGAATGTAAGCAGACCCATTCCGGAGTGACCGCCGGTGCCGTCGATGTCGGCGCCACCACCATCAATGTCGGTATCGAAATCGGCATTGAAGTCAGCGTCAGCCCCGATAAAAGTCATAACAGACTGGATTACAAAGATGAGGGAAGCGGAGAGCGTGATGCCCCAGAGAACCTTCATCATTACGCCAAGAGATGTCCACCATTCAACCATAATTGTGCTTATTTTTTCACAAATATATAAAATTTATCGTAAAACAACAATTTTTTTATAATTTTTCGCAAAATGTAAACGGCAGACCTCTCGGCCTGCCGTTTGCTGTTATTTGTGATATATGTTCAGTAGGTTAAGTATCGCTATTAATTTCCTTCATATAATTCATCAGTTCCACGGCATTGTTGATGCCCAGTTTGCGGTATATGGCGTTGCGGTGAAACTCCACAGTACGCACGCTGATGTTCAGATGGTCGGCGATCTCCTTGTTGAGAAGGCCGTCGGCAATGAGTGCTGCTATCTCGCTCTCACGCTTTGTAAGCTTCACGTCGCCATCCTTGCCGATTTCAGAGGCGATGCGGGACACCTCGCTGCGCACACGCTTGTCGGCAATAGCCTTTGAAATCTCGAGAAGCTGTTCCTTCTGCTCGTTTGCCTTGCGAAGGGCCTCGTTCTGTTCTTCACGAATCCTGGCTATCTCCTTCAGGTTCCTGTAACGGGAGATGATGGCAATAAGAGCCACAATCACGAGCAGAAGCAGACTCATCACAAGCGAAAGGCGAAGATGCTGATTCCTGATTATCTGCTCACGCTCCTTTTTGGGGAAGTCTACGTAATACAATGCAATGTCGTCAGACAGCTGCTTAAGGTGAGGATAGAACGCCAGCGAATCTGCAATGGCAGCATACTTGGCGCTGAGAGCATCATCCTCTCCCTTATACTGTTCGGCCAGAATACTGCATGCTTCAAGACATGACGACGGATTTACATAGTATGAGGAATTCAATTCTGCAACGAGCCCGTACAACTCCAAAGACTTTTCACGATTGCCATGATCCATCTCGTAAGCCGCAAGCTTCATCAGAAAGTTAGGAGCAAACAGGTTGTCGTAAAGATCCTTTCTGTGAAAAAATTTATCGAGAGCATCCCTGTAACATTTCTCAGCAGCAAGGGAATCTCCCATGGCCTCGAAACAGCGGCCGGAACTGTATCCCAGTATGCACCAAACGCGATTATCATTATCACGCGTATATGTCCTGGCTTTCTGGAGAGCGGAGAGAGCTTCGTCATATCTACCACTGTCAATATACAGATCGGCCAGATTGCCGTATCGGATGGCAAGTGTGATCTCGTCATAGAGAGCCTCTTCGATCTTGATACAGCGCAGCAGATACTGCTCGGCCTCGTCATATTCACCGCTTGCCCTGTAGACCTTCGATGCTGAGGAAAGTGATGCACGCATGAAACCGATTTCAGGAATCTTCTGGGAAATAAAAACCTTGGTTTTAACACATCTGTTAAAACAACTGAAGCAGTAATCGCTCGCCTTCTGTTCATCTCCCAATGCAAAATAGGATCTGCCGGCAAGGCACAATGCCATCATATAAGTATTGGTATCACCAGCTGTTTCTGCTTCTTCAGCCAACTTTTCTGAAATCTGTATGACCTCCTTGAACTTGCCGGCATTGAAAAGAGAGTCCGCCTTGTTCAAACGGGAATCCCGCGCCATGAGAGCATGGCACGACAAGGCAAGAATCAATATGACAAGTACCTTCTTCTTCATAATTAAACAAGAGGACAGGCAACAGCCAGAGAGTATTGACCACCCGGCTTAAGCAACAACCACACCACAGTTACCCATGCATGATGGCCGGTGACTGTCACCTGTTCCCTTATTTATTCAAAACTGCACAGTAAAATTAGTCATTTGTCATAAATATAGTGCATTATCTGCCTTCTTACCAGGGCAAATCAAGTAGTTTTACTTGCGTTTTTATAAATTTGCAAGCTGATGAGCAACGTAATTATCATAGGAGCCGGGGCCGCAGGATGCTTTTGCGCGATAGAAATCAAGCGCAGAAAACCGGAACTGCAGGTCACCGTGCTGGAGTCCGGGGCCAGGCCTCTGGCCAAAGTCGCCATCACGGGAGGCGGCAGATGCAACTTCACAAATTCGTTCGAAGACGTCGGACGTCTGGAGGAGGCATACCCCAGAGGAGCACAGCTCATGAAGCGCGCTCTTCGCGTGTTCAGCAACCGTGACACCATGGACTGGTTCCAGCGCGAAGGCGTCCAGTATGTGATACAGGAAGACCGGTGCGTGTTCCCGAAAAGTCAGGATGCGATGCAGATCGTACGCACTCTCGAGAACCGCATGCGCCATCTTGGTGTGGAACTCAGATGCGGCGCAAAGGTCGGCGCGGTATACGCTGAGGAAGGAGGGTTCAGGCTCGATACCTCCGCAGGGCCCTTCAGGGCCGATTCAGTGGTGATCACCACAGGCGGCGGGGCTCTGAAACTTCTGGAACCGCTGGAACTGCAGATCGAGAAGCCGGTACCGTCGCTGTTCACCCTTAAGATCGATAACGACGGACTTCGCTCGCTTATGGGAGCGCTGGCCCCGGACGCCATCCTGTCTCTTGCCGGCACACCGTTCAGGGCTTCCGGCACCCTGCTGCTGACCGACTGGGGCGTCAGCGGCCCGGCAACGCTCAAGCTGAGCTCGTACGCGGCACGCCACCTTGCCGGCAACGGATACAAAGGCACGCTGATGATAAACTGGACAGGGTGGAGCGAGGATCAGGCCCGGTCATTCCTGTCGGAGTCCGCAAGGCAGAACGGAAAGAAAAGGGTTGCAAACGTAACTCCTGACGGGCTCAGCGCCCGCCTCTGGCAGCATATTATCGGACGTGCAGGCCTGAGGGAGGATATCATATGGACGGAACTGGGCAGCAAAGGCGCAAACAGACTCGTCGGCGCCCTTACCGCTGATGCCTACGAGATTGCAGGCCGCTGCCACTTCAAGGCGGAATTTGTGACCTGCGGAGGCGTTTCGCTCCAGGAAGTGAATCTCGGCACACTGGAGAGCAAAAAATACCCCGGGCTCTACTTTGCCGGGGAAGTTCTTGACTTGGATGCGATTACGGGTGGATTCAACCTTCAGGCAGCCTGGAGCTGCGCCATGGTGGTGGCCCGCAGTTTCTAGAGAAATTTCTTCAGCTCCTCAGCCACACGGTGTACCGGGAATCCCATGACATTGAAGTATGAGCCTTCGATGCCCGTGATGCCTGTGTAACCTATCCATTCCTGGATGGCATATGCGCCAGCCTTGTCATAGGGCTTGTAGGTATCCACGTAATACTCGAGCTCAGATTGTTCCATCTCCCTGAAAGAGACCCTGGTAACATCGGAAAAGGTCTCCTCCCTGCGGACGTCGCGTATGGTCACGGCGCTGATGACCTCGTGGGTTTTGCCTGACAGGGAACGGAGCATGGCAAGCGCCTCCTCACGGGAGTGCGGCTTGCCCATTATGGCCTTGTCAAGCAGGACCATGGTATCCGATGTGATGAGGATCTCGTCATCCTCCAAAGGGCGGTGAAAGCCGTGCGACTTGCCCACCGACATCAAGGCCGGAACCTGCTCGTGCGGTGTGTCAGGGGCGAACTGCTCCTCGAAAGTGTTGCCTGTATCGACGGTAAACTCCACGTCAAGGCCCTTCAGGAGCTCCCTGCGGCGCGGAGAATTGCTTGCGAGTATTATTCTTTTTGCCATACGGGCAGCAAAGATAATCTATTTTGACCTATATTTGTGCATCATGGAGCAATACTGGGACCCGCTTAGGAAGAAGATGGTGGCTGCAACCCCCGAGGAGAGGGTGCGGCAGTGGTTCATCGGCGTGCTCAGGGACACGATGGCGGTGCCGGAGCACATGATGATGAGCGAAGCTTCCCTGTCCTTCGGACAGAAGACATACCGCGCCGACATTCTCGTATGGAGCCGAGAGGCCCGGCCGCTGGCGGTCGTGGAGTGCAAGCGCCCGGAAGTGGAACTGAGCTCCGCCGTGCTGGAACAGGCCATGCGCTACAATGCCGTGCTCGGCGTACGCTGGCTCATAGTCACCAACGGAACAAAGACTTTCCTATATAAAAAGGTAAACGGCGTCTTCACGCCGCAGCAGACGCTGCCCGTCTACGGGGATCTGTAGACACAGCTGAGGAATTTCAAGTATCTTTGCACAAAATCGATATGAAAGCAACGTTCAAGATAAACTACCAGACCTCCTGGGGCGAGAGCCTGTGCCTGATTTCCAGGGACGTGAAGTATCCCATGGCATGGAACGAGGGGGGCATCTGGACAGTGAGACTGCCCAGGTGCACCGCAGCCGACCTCAAGGACTACACATACGTGGTAATGGCCGACGGGCTCATCCGCCGCACCGAATGGAAGCACCACAGCCGCAAGGCCGAGGCAGGCGCGAAGGAAATCCTCTGCGAAGACGCATGGATCGACTGCCCCATAGCCGGATGTCCCTTCCCCAGGGAGCACCAGGCCGCGATGTTCGACCGTCCGGGCTTCCGCGGAGCCGGAACTGCCGTTCCCATATTCTCGCTCAGGACCGAAAAGGACTTCGGCATTGGTGAGTTCAAGGACCTCCGCCCGCTGGTGGACTGGGCCGCTGCCACAGGTCAGTGCATGATACAGCTCCTGCCCATCAACGACACCACCCGCAACGGCGGCTGGGCCGATTCATACCCCTACAGCCCGGTGTCCACTTTCGCCCTCAATCCCATGTACATCAACCTGCAGGGCATAGGGATCAGGGAGACCGCCGCTTTCAGGAAGGAGCGCAGGGAACTCAACGCCCTCAAGGAAATCGACTACCCCCTGGTGTTCGCGAGGAAGATGGCCTACATACGCAAGGCCTTCGAGGCCCAGGGCGCAAAGGACCTTGCCGGTGCCGCGTTCAAGAAGTTCTCCAGGGAGAACAGCGAGTGGCTTGGCGAGTACTGCGAGTTCTGCGCACGCCGGGACAAGCTTGAGACAGAATACTATGCCTGGATGCAGTTCCACCTCGACAGGCAGCTTTCCGAAGAGGTGGACTACGCCCGCTCCAAGGGCATCTCGTTCAAGGGAGACCTCCCCATAGGAGTCAGCGCCGACAGCGCCGAGGCCTACAGGCATCCCGAGCTCTTCAACCTTGATTCAAGTACCGGAGCACCCCCGGATTTCTTCAGCGCGGACGGCCAGAACTGGGGATTCCCCACATACAACTGGGAGGAGATGGCCAAGGACGACTACGCATGGTGGAAGGCGCGCCTGCGCAAGATGAGCCGGTACTTCGACGCATTCCGCATCGACCATATCCTGGGATTCTTCCGCATCTGGGAGATTCCCGCAGAATGTTCAAGCGGCCAGTACGGCCACTTCAACCCCGCAATGCCTTACAGCCGCCAGGAGATTCTCGACCGCGGACTGCCGCTGGAGGGCCTTTTCCATGAGGACCCGCGCCATCCCGGCATGTACCAGCCGCTCATCACCCCCGACAAGTCCGGCCTTGAGGACTGGCAGAGATGGCGTTTCGAGGAACTGTACACCGATTTCTTCTACCACCGCCACGAATCGTTCTGGAAACGGAACGCGGAGCACAAACTGCCCGAGCTTCTGGGCGCGACAGGCATGCTCGCCTGCGGTGAGGACCTGGGAATGGTTCCCGACTGCGTACCTGTGGTCATGGAACACGAAAGGATTCTCTCCTTCGAGATGGCAAACATGGACAAGGGACGCCCCTGGCCGTACCTGAGCGTCTGTGCCAGCTCAAACCACGACATGCCCACCCTGCGGATGCAGAAGGCAGAGGAAGGCAAGGGGGATCCCGAGCCATGGGAGATACGCCGCATACTCTGGGACCACCTGAAATCGGCATCCATGCTGGCAGTCTTCCCCATTCAGGACTGGGTTGCACTCGACGGCGGGTTCCGGAATCCCGACTGCATGTGCGAGCGCATCAATTTCCCGGCCAACCCCCAGAATCACTGGAAGTTCCGCATCCATTTCAACCTGGAAGAACTAATGGCCGACGAAACCTCGGGCCTCCGCGTTGCCGTCGAGAGCCTGATCAAGGATTCCGACAGGTACTGCAGGTAAGACGCGCGCTGCCTGACAGGAAGGCCATGACCTTCGCAAAGCAGACAATATCCTTTATTTGGCGATGTTCTCACGCATGTCGGTGTCGGCCTGGATGTTCTTCATGCGGTAGTAGTCCATGACACCGAGATTGCCTGAGCGGAAGGCCTCCGCCATTGCGAGGGGAACCTGAGCCTCGGCCTCGATCACGCGTGCGCGGGCCTCCTGGGCCTTCGCCTTCATCTCCTGCTCCTGGGCAACAGCCATTGCACGGCGCTCCTCGGCGCGGGCCTGGGCGATATTCTTGTCAGCCTCGGCCTGGTCCATCTGAAGCACGGCGCCGATGTTCTTGCCGACATCGATGTCGGCTATGTCGATCGAGAGGATCTCGAATGCCGTTCCTGCATCAAGGCCCTTGTTGAGCACGAGCTTGGAGATGCTGTCGGGGTTCTCGAGAACCATCTTGTGGCTCTCTGCCGAACCGATCGAAGAGACGATGCCCTCGCCTACACGGGCTATCACTGTTTCTTCGCCGGAGCCACCGACCAGCTGCTTGATATTGGTACGCACGGTTACGCGCGCCTTCGCGATGAGTTGGATGCCGTCCTTGGCCACAGCTGTCACGGGAGGAGTGTCGATGACCTTGGGATTGACCGACATCTGCACGGCCTCGAGCACGTCGCGGCCTGCAAGGTCGATTGCGGTTGCACTCTGGAAGTCGAGGTTGATGTTGGCCTTGTTGGCCGATATGAGGGCCATCACTACCTTGTTGACGTTACCTTTTGCCAGATAATGTGCCTCGAGCTCGTTCGAGCGCAGCTTGAGGCCGGCCTTCGTTCCCATGATCATGGCCATGACTATGGTCTTGGGGTTCACGCCTCTCCAGCGCATGAGAACGAGTTGGATAAGCGAGATGTGAACACCGGAAAGAAGGGCCTGGAACCAGAGGGCTACAGGGAAGAACCAGAGAATGATGATCAGGGCGACCGCACCTACGGCGATCCAGATTGCGAGTTCCATATGTTATTGTCCTATTGGTTTGACTATCACTTTGTTGTCTGCCGTCTCGACGACTTCTACGGGAGTCCCGGCATCGATCATGGCATTGGTGGCGCTCTTCACCTCACAGTACACGTCGCCGAACTTGCCGGTCCCCATCGGGGCCAGGCGCGTCTGGGCTATGCCGGTGTCGCCCACCTTCACCCTCTCGTTTTCGGCGTTCACCCTGGAATCGACCTCAGTCTTGAGTTCGAAGCGCTTCCAGGTCTTGCCGCGAAGGATGATGATTGTCAGGATTACAAGAATGACCGAGGCGATGATGGTTGTGATTATGCCGGAGGTGCGCCCGATGACCGTGAAGGCATACCAGCATGCCGCACCGAAAGATGCGAATGAAAGGATTCCGGCAATGCCAACTCCGGGGATGAGAAGCATTTCCACAAACATCAGCACAATGCCCGTCAGAAGCAGGGCTGCAATGATCCACCACATGATTTCAGCATTTCTATTCCACACAAATATAGTAAATTCCTGCCGTAAAGTTTCTTTATTTTGATAAAAATGCTAACTTTGCGCACTATTTTGGTTATAAAATTTTAATATCCATAATTATGCAAAGTAAAGGTGCTATCAGACTTGTGGCAATCTGCCTTATTCTGGCCTGCCTTTGGCAGCTCTCCTTCACTCTCGTAACCGGCATTCAGAACAAGAAGGCCGCAAAGAGGGCAGAGGCTGCAGTGGAGGCTGCTCAGAACACTCCTGCATTCGCAAAGGTGGCAGACGCTGACAAGGCCTACTTCCTGGATTCTCTCAGAAAGAATGAGACTCTCAGGTACACAGATTCAATCTCAGCAGAGAAGGTTTATTTAGGTCACACTTTCAAGGAAGTCCTCGCCAAGGAGATCAACCTCGGCCTCGACCTCAAGGGTGGTATGAACGTCATGCTGCAGGTGCAGCTCGAGGACCTCGTGAAGGCTCTCGCAGGCGGCAACTCAACCCCTGAATTCCTCAAGGCAGTCGAACTTGCAAAGACCCGCATGGTCAACTCTCAGTCAGACTTCATCACCCTCTTCTCAGAGGCATGGAAGGAAGTCGGAGGCGGCCAGAGACTCTCTCAGATTTTCGGAACCTATGAAATGCGCGACCGCATCCGTCCCGAGTCTTCTGACGATGATGTCATCAAGGTCATCCGTGAGGACGCAGATGCAGCCATCGCAAACTCATTCAACGTCCTGCGTAACCGTATCGACCGTTTCGGTGTAACCCAGCCCAGCATCCAGAAGATCGGCAATACCGGACGCATCCTCGTCGAGCTTCCCGGTGTAAAGGAGCCTGAGCGTGTCCGCAAGCTGCTCCAGGGAACAGCATCCCTCGAGTTCTGGCCCACCTTCGACGCACAGGAGATCCAGCCCTACCTCATCGAGGCCAACAGCATCCTCGCCCAGTTGGGTGACGACGAAATTGTTGCAGAGGAGGCAGAGGCAGCACCCGCAAAGGAAGGTTCAGACATCGTTGCCGAGGAAATCGCAGCCAACTCCGAGGAGGCTGACTACGAGGCAGCAAAGAAGGCCAACCCTCTCTTCGCACTTCTCCAGCCCTCACAGGCACGCGGCAATGCATGCATCGGATATGCCACTGCAGCCGATACCGCAGCAGTGGGCAAGATGCTCCGCGACCCTCACGTTGCCAACATCTTCCCCGCAGAGTTCCGCCCCATGTGGAGCGTGAAGCCCAGCGAGTACTTCGAAGGTGCCAACATCTATGAGCTCGTCGCCATCAAGGCTTCAAGCCGTGACGGAAAGGCACCCCTCGACGGTGGCGTTGTTACCGACGCGCGCGTATCCTATGACAACCGCCGCAACGGTGAGCCTACCGTTTCAATGACAATGAACGCAGAGGGCGCCAATATATGGGCACGCCTCACCAAGGAGAACATCGGCAAGCAGATTGCAATCGTTCTCGACGGAACAGTATATTCATATCCTACCGTGAACTCAGAGATCACCGGAGGTTCTTCAGAGATTTCAGGACACTTCGACATCGAAGAGGCTACCGACCTTACCAACGTCCTCAAGTCAGGTAAGCTCCCCGCACCTGCAACAATCGTTCAGGAGCAGGTTGTAGGTCCTTCACTCGGTGCAGAGTCAATCCGCGCTGGTCTCATCTCCTTCCTCATCGCGTTCCTCCTCGTGCTCGCCTACATGGTATTCTTCTACCAGGGCGCAGGTCTCGCAGCTGACGTTGCACTTATCACCAACGTCGTTCTCCTCTTCGGTACCCTCGCAAGCTTCGGTGCAGTGCTCACACTTCCCGGTATCGCAGGTCTCGTCCTCACCCTCGGTATGGCCGTGGATGCCAACGTGATCATCTACGAGCGTGTCAAGGAAGAGCTCAAGGCAGGCAAGGGCATCAGCAAGGCTGTGGCTGACGGTTACAGCAACGCATACTCTGCAATCATCGACGGTCAGGTTACAACACTCCTTACCGGTATCGTTCTGTTCCTCTTCGGTTCAGGCCCTATCAAGGGATTCGCAACAACCCTGATCATCGGTATCATCACCTCTGTACTTACCTCTATCTTCATCACACGCCTCATCTTCGAAGGCCGCATCTCAAGGGGCAAGAACATCACATTCGAGAACAACTTCACGAGGAACTTCCTCAAGAACACCCATATCGACTTTGTTGGCGGTCGCAAGATCTCTTACATCGTTTCCGGCGCCCTCATCCTTATCGCAATCCTTTCAATCAGCTTCAAGGGCTTCACCTACGGTGTAGACTTCACCGGTGGCCGTACCTATGTTGTACGCTTCGACAAGCCTGTAACTGCTGAGGAGGTACGTGCAGCAGCCGAGAAGGTATTCAACGCAGCAGATCCCGAGTCTTCAGTCGAGGTCAAGCAGTTCGGTGGAGAGTCTCAGATGAAGATTACAACCTCCTACAAATACCAGGACGAGGCTTCAAGCGTTGACGCAGAGATCGAGAGCATGCTCTTCGATGGTCTCAAGGGCTTCTTCGCTGAGGATATCACACTTGCTGATTTCACATCAACTCTCGACAACCCCAACGGTATCATTTCTTCAGACAAGGTAGGTGCATCCATCGCCAACGACATCAAGCGTTCAGCTGTCATCTCAGTGATTCTCGCCCTCCTCATCATCTTCGCCTACATCGCATGGCGATTCAAGGGATGGAACTGGGGTCTCGGCGGTGTTGTATCACTTGCACACACTGCACTCATCGTCATCGGCTTCTTCTCACTGTTCAGCGGTATCCTGCCCTTCAACCTTGACGTCGACCAGACGTTCATCGCGGCCATCCTTACCATCATCGGTTACGCAATCAACGATAACGTGGTTATCTTCGACCGTATCCGTGAGAACATCGGCCTGCACCCGAACGACGACTTCAAGACTCAGGTCAACAAGTCCCTCAACCAGACTCTTACCCGTACAGTCAACACCTCAGTATCAACCCTCCTTCCTATGATCGCTATCGCAATCTGGGGTGGTGAGTCAATCAGAGGTCTCTCAGTTGCACTCTGTGTAGGTATCATCATCGGTACTTATGCATCAATCATGATCGGTACCCCTATCATGTACGATTCAACTGTGGCTGCAAGGAAGAAGGCTGCAAAGAACTGATTTTCAGTCATGCATATAAATTCAGGGCGGCCCGGAAAGGCCGCCCTGAATTTTTGATATACGGCGTAAACGTCTGACAGCATGAACATGCTCCGGAACAGCATGAGACAAAGGAAAATATGACAAAAAATCAGTACCTTTGTATTTGGCTTGAAGTGAAACTTCAGCCTTGCTAAAACAGAAAATCATGAAGGTCGAAAAAAGAAAGTATGTATCTCCCGGCTTAAAAGCGATTGAGATTGATGTACAGGCAGTCATCTGCCAGAGTCAGATGGATGGAAATCAGAACGAGACATACCAGGAGGGCGACACCTCCGGATGGTTCAATATTTAAAGGAGTCAGGAATATGAAGAGATACTTGACAATGGCACTGGCTGCGGCAACAATGCTTTGCAGCTGCCAGAAAGAGTTTGACAGGAAGCAGAACACGGATAAGAATGCCGAATTCACCGCAACGATGGAGATGGTGACAAAGGCCACTCTTGAAGGGATGACGCCGAGTTGGGAAGAAGGTGATGAGATAAATATTGAAGGAAAGACATACATCGCCCAGAGCTCGGGAACAACAACCACTTTCAAGCCCAAGGCCGAACCGTCTCCCAGGGAAATCAATCACTACGCCTTCTTCTCAGCATACTGGGATGGTGATAAGTATTATCTCAGTGATCCGGAGTTCCTTATTCCCGCCAACATCAATGAAACATGGTCGGCTGACAAGTTCAATATGCCCATGTATGCCCACAGCAACACCAACGAGCTTCAGTTCAAGAACCTCTGCGGCGTGCTGAAAATTGTTGTGAAGAGCGACCGCATTCCGGCTGTAAAGCGCATCTCGATCGATAGCTGGCCGCGCCAGATGAACGGTTATTGCATAATCCGCAATGGTGGAGCCAGTTTTGAAGACATAGCGGGAGAATACACAGAGCCGACTACCGTAACATACAGCGAAGCGGTAAAAACCACTGCCGAAGGCGTGGCTTTCTACATTGCTGTCGTTCCCAGGGAATATGAGGATATCAAGATACAGCTCGACCCGGATGGCAATGGCTACACCAAGATCATGTCCACGATACCGGATAAGAAAATCACCATCGAGCGCAACAAGATATATACCATCGTCTTTGAAGACAACTCCCCGGCGCCGACAAGAGGCACCGCCAAGGCGACAATCGAGGGCAAGGAAGTCGATGTTCCATGGGTTCAGCTGTGGGAAAATGGCCCGAAGTGGGCTGAATACAACGTGGGCGTGACCGACGGAAAGCCGGAGAGCTATGGCGGCCACTACTGCTGGGGCGGCTCCATAGACAGGGATCCGCATAAAACATACAAACACGGCACGGAGCCTCTGAGCGGCAATGACGACACTGCCAAAGCAGTCTGGGGCAGCAACTGGCGCATGCCCACGAAAGAGGAACTCGAACTGCTCCACACCGGCGAGAAGACCGACACGGACTGGACGACAGTCAACGGAGTCAAGTGCAAGTCCTTCAAGGGCAGGGATAAATACAAAGACAACATTATTTACATGCCTGCCGCAGGCTATTATGACGGGAGATTAATCAATGATGGCGAAAATGGTTATTGTTATTGCTGGAGTTCGACTCCTTATCCCTCTGAAAGTAACGATTATTCATGGCACCTGATCCTGATGAATGGAGTTAAACAATTTACCTCTCATCATCGCGATTGCGAATCTTCCGTTCGCGCCGTGCTTATGGAAACCAACTAGAATAACCAATGAGAAAAAAAGCACTGTTGAGCGCCATTGCCGCGCTGTTTGTAATTTCACTTTCCTCTACGGCACAGGAACTGTCCTTTGAGACAGCCAAATTCCACTTCGGAGACAATCCGGAATGGAAGAATGCCGACTTCGATGACTCCTCTTGGCAGGATATGCAGACCGTGATGCGCTGGGACGACCAGGGTTTCCCGGGATATCTTGCCGAATACGGATGGTATCGCATACACTTCAACATTTCAGAACTGCTGAAAACATCAGATTACAAAAGTGCCCTGAAAATCTACTGTGGCCGCATCGACGATGCCGACGAGGTGTACATCAACGGCAGGAAGATAGGCAAGACCGGCGGAATGCCTGACAGCGAGACGGGATTTGCCACTGCATGGAAGGAAGACAGATGGTATGTTGCTGACCTCAAAGAGGGATTCGTCAACCTTAACGGAGACAACGTCCTGGCAATACGCGTATGGAACGAAGACGGTGACGGCGGCATGTATCATGGTCCTGTCACAATGCAGATTCCCAGCAAGTGTGACGCCATGGAGTATTCCCTCAAGGAGGCGGTGGAGAACGGGCAGTCATGCATAAAGGTCTCTATCACCAACCCTATAAAGGAAAAGCAGAAAGGCTGTTTCAAACTGATGGTACACAATCCTGAAACAGGTGAGATCTTCGACAGGCTCGAGACGACGCTGACAATAGGCTGGAAGCAGAAGAAGGTATTCACATTCCCTCTTCCCGAGAGGGGATACTGCCGTGTTGACATGAACTACACCGATGTCAATTCAGGAACATCGCGCAGCTACAGCATCACCCCGAAATACATTCTCACACCCGACGAACCTCTCGCTCCCCGTTTCAACGGTGCGATGCTCTTCGGCGTGCGCCCCGATTCGCCCGTAATCTACAGAATACCTGTATCAGGCAAGCGCCCGATGACCATAACATCCGCCGACCTTCCTGACGGCCTGACCATCGACAGCGAAAACTGCTGCATCGGCGGCAAGCTTTCACGCAGCGGAGAGTACAGGTTCCATCTGCACGCCCAGAACGCAGAGGGCGCAGCCGACACCGAACTCACCATCCGTGTCGGCGACCAGATTGCGCTTACTCCTCCCATGGGCTGGAACTCATGGAACTGCTGGGGCCTTTCAGTGTCTCAGGAGAAAGTCATCTCGTCTGCCCAGGCCATCATCGACAAGGGCCTTGCAGACTATGGCTACAACTACATAAACGTGGATGACGCATGGGAAGCACCGGAACGCAACGCAGACGGCACCATAGCAGTGAACGGGAAATTCCCCTCGATGAAGGGACTCGGCGACAGGCTGCACTCACACGGACTGCGCTTCGGAATCTATTCATCTCCCGGAGACCGCACCTGTGGCGGATATCTCGGCAGCCTTGACCATGAACTGCAGGACGCCCAGTCATATAACGAATGGGGCGTCGACTACCTGAAATACGACTGGTGCGGTTACGTACGCAAGCACGCCACAGAGGTTGACCGCGGAACCGTGGCTTCGTATGTACGCCCGTACATGCTCATGGGCGAGTACCTTCGCAACCAGCCCCGCGACATCTTCTATTCACTCTGCCAGTACGGCATGGCGGACGTGTGGAAGTGGGGATACGCTGTGGATGCCAACTCATGGCGCACCACCGGCGACATCACCGACACATGGGAGTCTCTCGAGGACATAGGCTTCAAGGAGCAGCGGGAGCTCTACCCTTACGGACAGCCCAACCACTGGAACGATCCCGACATGATGATCGTGGGAAAGGTCGGCTGGAGCGACAATCTGCGCGACTCTCGCCTTACTGCAGATGAGCAGTACACCCACATCTCGCTCTGGGCGCTTCTCGCCGCGAACATGCTCATCGGATGCGACGTGGCACAGATGGACGACTTTACACGCCAGCTGCTCTGCAACCACGAGGTGAACGCAATCAACCAGGATATCCTTGGACGCCAGGCACGTCCGGTCGTTGTAGACGGAAGGATCGAGATCTGGGCCCGCGAACTTGCTGACGGCACCATGGCCTTCGGCATTTTCAACCGCGGTGAAAAGGATGCCACAGTGGACATCAGCAGATATGCAGACTTCTACCCCGGAGACAACGTGACTCTGCGCAACCTGTGGATCCAGGAGGACGTTCCCGCCGGAACCACCAGCTTCTTCGTTCCGAGCCACGGCGTCAAGCTGCTCAAGACAAAGTAACACAAAAGAAAAGATCATGGCTTTCGTACATCTTCACGTCCACACACAATACTCTATCCTTGACGGCCTGAGCAACATCAGCGCCCTCTTTGCGCGTGCCCGTGAACTCGGAATGCCCGCCCTCGCCATCACCGACCACGGCAACATGTACGGCGTGAAGGAGTTCTTCAAGGCAGCTTACGACAAGAAGAACCTCGACGCGGACAAGAAGCCCATCGTCAAGCCTCTCGTCGGTTGCGAGATATACGTCACAAGGCACTACGACCACCATCTGAAGGACAACGAGCACCGTGGGTACTACCATCTCATCCTTCTGGCGAAGAACTACGAAGGATACAGGAACCTGATGAAGATATGCTCCACGGGACATATCGAGGGCAAGTACTACGACAAGCCCCGTGTCACGCACGAGATCGTCGAGAAGTACCACGAGAACCTGATCTGCTGCTCTGCCTGCCTTGCGGGAGAAATTCCCAAGAACATAGTCGCCGGCGACATGGATGGCGCCAGAAAGGCCATAGAGTGGCACAAGAAGGTGTTCGGCGAGGATTACTACCTCGAGGTAATGCTCCACAAGACGGAGCTTACCGGCCTCCCCGCAGAAGCCTACAACAAGATATACGAAGTCTACGAGTACCAGAAGATAGCCAACGAGGGCATCTTCAAGCTCGCCGAAGAGATGGGAGTGAAGGTGGTTGCGACCAACGACGCCCACTTCGTCCGCAAGGAGGACGGCCCCGTGCACGACAGGCTCATCTGCCTCACCACCAACGCCAATGTAAGCGACCCGGGGCGACTGCGCTACACCCAGCAGGAATACCTCAAGAGCGAGGAGGAGATGGCCGAGCTGTTCCCGGACCACCCCGAAGTACTTGCCAACACTCTCGAGATTGCAGGAAAGATCGAGAACTACAAGATAGACCGCGGCCACGTGCTGCCCAAGTTCGACATCGACGAGAAGTTCCTCGCCGAGATCGGCTCCTACCTTGAAGAATACAAGGAAGTCATCGACGCAGGCCGCTGCGACAAGGAAGGCAACTACCGCGGCGACGACTTCTGCACTTCCGTGGCATACCTGTGCCACCTTACATACGAGGGCGCCAGGGCTCGTTACGGCGACACCCTGAACGATGTGCAGAGCGAGCGTATCGACTTCGAGCTCAAGACCATCTGCCGCATGGGATTCCCGGACTACTTCCTCATCGTCCAGGACTACATCGGCGCATGCCGCAAGGCCGGCACGATGGTAGGGCCCGGTCGTGGCTCCGCTGCCGGCTCGGTAGTGGCCTACTGCCTCGGAATCACCAACCTCGACCCCATCAGATACAACCTCCTGTTCGAGCGTTTCCTCAACCCCGACCGTATCAGCATGCCTGATATCGACGTCGACTTCGAGGACCTCATCCTCGCTCACAAGTACGTCGAGGACCGCTACGGCTCCGACCACGTCTCCAGGGTCATCACCTTCGGCACCATGGCGGCCAAGAGCGCAATCAAGGATGTCGCCAGAATCAGCCAGGTGCCCATAGAAGAGAGCAACAGGCTCACCAAGATGGTGCCTGACCGCCTTAGCGAAAGAGTCGAGAAGGAATATCCCTTCAATCCCAAGCTCGACGAGCTCAAGCAGGGATTCAAGTCATTCGAGAAGGAAGTGGAGGAGGACGATCCCGACAATCCCGGGCAGAAGAGAACCGTAAGGAAGTGGTTCCAGAAAGGTATGGAGGAGGTGGATGTCAAGATCACCCTCAAGAACTGCTACCGCCTTGTTCCCGAGTTCCAGGAAGAGCTCAAAAACGGCAGCGAGCTCAACAAGGAGGTGCTGAACTACGCTCTCCAGCTGGAAGGCTGCATACGCCAGGTGGGCGTGCACGCCTGCGCCACCATCATCGGCCGCGGCGACCTTACGGAATACATCCCCATCTGCCTTTCAAAGGATAAGGATACCGGCAAGGATGTGTGGACCTCGCAGTACGACGGCCACTACATAGAGGACGTGGGCATGCTCAAGATGGACTTCCTGGGCCTCATCACCCTCAGCATCATCCACAATGCCCTGGACATGATCAAGGAGCGCTTCGGAGTCGACATCGACATAGAGGCCATCCCCATTGACGACAAAGCCACCTACGAGCAGATCTACGGCCGCGGCGACACCACGAGCGTGTTCCAGTTTGAATCCGGCGGCATGCGCGAGTGGCTGCAGAAACTGCATCCCGAGCGCTTCGAGGACCTCATAGCCATGAACGCCCTCTACCGTCCGGGCCCTATGGACTACATTCCCTCCTTCGTGGCCAGAAAGCTCGGTCAGGAACCCATCGAATACGACCTTCCGGAGATGGAGGAATACCTTGCCGAGACCTACGGCGTCACCGTCTACCAGGAGCAGGTCATGCTTCTGAGCCGCAAGCTTGCAGATTTCACCAAGGGTGAGGCCGACAAGCTTCGAAAGGCCATGGGAAAGAAGCAGATAGCCGTGATGCAGGAACTCAAGGAGAAGTTCATGAAGAACGGCATCGCCAACGGACATCCCGAGAAGACCCTCGACAAGATATGGAAGGACTGGGAGAAGTTCGCCCAGTACGCCTTCAACAAGTCGCACGCGACCTGCTATGCCTGGGTAAGCTACCAGACGGGCTGGCTCAAGTGCCACTATCCCTCAGAGTTCTTTGCCGCCAACCTCAACTGCAACCTCTCCAACATGAGTGAACTGCAGAAGATAATGGCCGACTGCAAGCTTCACAACATAAAGGTCCTCAACCCGGATGTGAACGAGTCGGAGAACCGGTTCTCTGTAAACAGGAAGGGCGATATCCGCTTCGGCCTTGGAGGCCTCAAGGGCTTCGGCGCCAACGTTGTGGACATCATCCTTAACGAACGCAGGCAGAACGGAGCGTTCTCAGACGTCTGGAACTTCATGGAGCGCCTCGCGGGAGTGAACCGGAAATCGCTGGAGACCCTGGTGTGCGCCGGCGCGTTCGACTCGTTCGGATACAGCCGTCAGCAGTTCTTCTCTCCCTGCAAGAGCGGAAACCTCTTCATCGACGAGCTCGTGCACTACGCCGACCTCTTCCACTCCGACACCATGAGCGCTGAGACATCCCTCTTCGGCGACATGGAGGAGCTCAAGCCTACGCGTCCCGAGATGCCCGAGTGCCCTGCAGAGGAAGACATTCTCGCCAGGCTGCAGAAGGAGAAGGAATACGTGGGCATGTACCTGAGCGCCCATCCCCTTGACCGCTATGCCTTCGAGATCGAGAACTTCACCACCTGCAGACTCTCTGACCTGGGCACTGCCATAGAGGAGTGCGAGAGCTCGAAGAAGCCCGGCAAGGCCATAGTTGCAGGAATAGTCATGGACATCAAGCAGCGCACGACCAAAAGCGGCGCACAGGGTGCCATCGTGACCATAGAGGACTACACCGGACCTTACGAGATAGCCCTCTTCGGAAAGGACTACGAGAAATACCTGCCCTACATGCAGATGCATGCGCAGCTGTTCATCGAAGGGGAGATAGCCGAGCGCTACAGGCTCAAGCCCGAGGACCGTGCACAGGGCAAGACAGCTCCGTACGGATTCAAGCTGAAGAGCATGTCGCTGCTGGGCAACGTTGCCTCAGAGCACCTGACCAGCATATCCATCAACATCTCCACAGACCTGCTGGACCAGGACTTCCGCAAGTGGCTGACAAAGACCCTCAAGGCCAACCATGGAAGCACTCCGCTGAACATCACCCTCATCGACAAGGCCACAGGCTACAACCTTGACTTCCATTCCAAGAAGTACAACGTTGCAGTGACGCAGGAGTTCATAGGAGCCCTGCAGCTCAAGGGACTTACATACAAGATAGGAAAGAAATGAATTACCATATGAAAAGAATCCTGACCATCATTACGGTACTGGCGCTGTGCATCACGGCCAGTGCAAAGAATTCGATCAACAGTGACAAGATGTACATGCTGGTGTCTCCGGCAGGTTATGCCGTAGACAACGGAAACAACACCCAGGACGAGTCCAACTTCACCTTGCAGAAACCCGACAAGAAAAGCGTCGCACAGCGTTTCCGCCTGAAGGGTGACGAGACCGGATGGTCCATATGGAGTCCCTATTCCGGCCAGGCGTTCGACATCCTCGACCCGGGTGAGCACGGATGCCCGCTCGCAAGCTGGGTCCACAACAACTGCGACAACCAGCGCTGGGAGGTCACCCTCGTGGGAGACAACCAGGTGACCATACGCCACAAGACCAGCCAGCACGCCGTCCTTCTGGAGTCTGATGATGCCGAAGGCACACTCCTCAGACTCGGCCGCACAGGCGAGGAGCCTACAGTGTGGACCCTCGTTCAGATCAACGGCAAGATTCCCGCAGACGTAATCCATGGTGAAGACGACTGGGAGAACGAGAAGATCATAGGCAGGAACAAGCTTCCCGGCCACGTGACCATGGTTCCATACCCCAGCGTGGCATCGCTCAAGGCAGACGCCGAATACTTCGAGAAGCCCTGGGTAACCCCTAAGTCAGAGGACTACCTCTGCCTCGACGGCAACTGGAAGTTCAACTGGGTCAAGGAGCCCTCGCTGCGTCCGAAGGACTTCTACAAGGAGAGCTACGACGTGAGCGGATGGGCAGAGATCCCCGTTCCTTCATGCTGGGAGCAGTACGGATACGGCACCCCCATCTACTCTAACGTGACCTATCCCTTCAACGGCAAGCCCAGCCGCATCATCCCCGTGCCCGGATACACATCAGAGAACGAGCCCAACCCTACAGGCTCATACAGGCGCGAGTTCACCCTCCCCGAATCATGGGACAAGAAGAGCGTCTTCCTGCATTTCGACGGCGTATACAGCGCATTCAGCGTATGGGTCAACGGCAAGTACGTTGGTTACAGCCAGGGCCCGAACAACGACAGCGAATTCGACGTGACCAAGGTCGTCCGCCCCGGCAGCAACACCATCGCAGTCGAGGTTCTCAGATGGTCTGACGGCAGCTTCATCGAGGATCAGGACATGTTCCGCGTAGCCGGCATACACAAGGATGTGTGGATGTACGCCGCTCCCGCCAACAGCATAGCAGACTTCAACCTGTCATCCACCGACTTCGCCGATGACTTCAGCTCAGCAGTCTTCAACGCAAAGACCTGGATACGCAACACCGGCGGAAAGAAGGAAAAGCTCTCTGTGAACATCGAGCTCATCGATCCTGAGGGCAAGACCGTCTTCTGCGAGAATGCCGGCAGCGCAAAGGCTTCGAAGCGCAGGAAAGCCCTCGTGGACTTCAGCGCAAAGGTTGAGGACATCAAGCTCTGGAGCGCCGAGACCCCGAACCTCTACACCGTTGTCATTGCACTCAAGGACGAGGACGGAAACGAGGTGCAGGCTGTGTCAAACCGCTTCGGCTTCCGCAAGGTCGAAATCAAGGACAAGCGCGTCCTCGTGAACGGCAAGCCCGTGATGTTCCAGGGAGTCAACCGCCACGAGACTCATCCCCAATACAGCAAAGCCATCCCCAACGAGGTGACCATCAACGACATAAAGCTGATGAAGCAGAACAACATCAACGCTATCCGTACCAGCCACTACCCGCACAGGGCATCAGCCTTCGCACTGTATGACTACTACGGAATGTACCTGATGGACGAGGCTGACATCGAATGCCACGGCAACAACGGCATCAGCGACACCCCCGCATTCAAGGACGCCTACGTCGACCGCGGAACCCGCATGGTACAGCGCGACCGCAACCATCCCTGCGTCATCTTCTGGTCACTCGGAAACGAGAGTTCAGGCGGCTGCAACATAGTTGCCGAGAGAGACGCCATCAGGGCCCTCGACCCGTCACGCCCCATACACTACGAAGGCGACGACACCGTTGCCGATGTGGATTCGAACATGTACCCTTCAGTTCCCAACATGGCAGTCAAGGACCATAACGGATCCAGCAAGCCCTACATCCTCTGCGAGAACAGCAGGGACGAGGGAATACGCGAGACCTGGGACTACATGCGCCAGTCCGAGCGTATGATCGGTGCCTTCTACTGGGAGTGGTGCGACCACGGCCTCTACAAGTTCGGCGACGATTCAGGCTACATCTACCGCTCAGGCGAGTTCGGAGAGCAGCCCACCGCCGTCACTGCAGGCCGCAAGGGCATAATGACTGCAGACCGCAAGCCTTATCCTCTCCTCGATGTGATCAAGGACACATACGAACCGGTTGTGGTTGAGAAGGGCGAGACCCCTGCCAGCGTGACCATCACCAACAGATACGATTTCATCGACCTGAGCAACCTTGCAATCAACTGGAAGGCCCTTCGCGGCGGCAAGGTGGTAGCCAGCGGATGCATGGCGCCCATCGCCATCAAGCCCGGCGAGAAGCAGAGCGTGAAACTCGACCCCAAGGCCGCAGGATGTGAACTTGTGCTTGAGTTCAGCCTTGCAAAGGAAACCACCTGGGCTCCTGCAGGCCATGTTGTGGCCACCTGCGAGCTGTAATATCCTGCCGGAACACATTTATACAGAAGCCTCGGATTTCCGGGGCTTCCTTATTTTGAAAATGACTACAACCGACCCGTCCAAGACATACAATGACTCGAGAAGCCCCTGCAACTTTAATCAGAAGTGTCACTTCTGCTCTCGAAGAGGAAGCAAAGCGAAAAGACAGATTGGTACAGCTGTAAGCAACAATAGCGCAAGATGGGAATAACTGATGGAGAAATTCAGGACTCGGATACCAAGCGACGGTTTCCAGTCCTCCTACCATCCAGCCAGCCTCATAAATGGTGACAATCTCCTAAGAACCCATCAAGGTTGTGGAATTAATTGCTAACTTCACCGCAATAAATAGTAATTTGCATCAACAAAAACACACAGAAGGATGAAACGTTTCTTTTTATTATTTATTGTACTTCTTTCAACGACTTTCGTGTCGTATGCCCAGGAGCTTTCCAAGGAAGACGAGGATCAGTTTCAATTGGCAATTGAATATTCCGATAATGGCAACGCTAATAAAGCAATTGAAATCTATGATCAGTTGTTGAAAAAATACCCGGATTCTGGTACTCTCCAATACGAATTGGCATATTGTCATTATGTGAAGCAGGACTTCAAATTAGCTGCGAAAATACTTGAAAAGGCTGAAAAGGGAGATGATAATGCAGCCATGTATGCTCTCCATGGCAATTGCCTTGACATGATGGGCAAACAGGACAAGGCAATTGCAAAATATCAGGAAGGCATAGCAAAATATCCTGATTTTGGGCAACTGTACCTCGAACTAGGCACGGTGTATAGAAGCCGTAATGAATTGAATTCCGCCGTAGAGTCATATGCTAAAGGAATAGAAGTGGATCCTTATTTCTCGTCAAACTACTATCGTATCTCACAGCTTCTCTGCATGTCAAATGAGCCTGTATGGGGAATCATATATGGAGAAATCCACGAACTTCTGCAGCCCAATTCAAGAAGAAGCGAGGAACTGAGCAAGGCGATATACGATGCATACAACGCCAATATGAAGTATGAGAATGATTCAACTTATCACGTCTCTCTGACACAGATGAATCAGATTTCCATGAACGACGATGGTGAACTGGACATACCTTTTGAAATTCTATATGAATTCCTATTCTCATCAAGATTAGAAGATCTTAGCACTGTCAGGGAGAAGGGGCATCTGGATATGTTGAGCCTTGTTGAGGACCGTCAGGCGTTCCTTACAAAATGTTTTGCTGACGGGGCGAACCAGAAATATCTCATCCCGATTTTCAAGTATCAGCAGATGGTTCTAGAGGCCGGCCACTGGGAAGCATACAACATGTGGTTGTTGAGAAAGGGCAATGACGATGAGTTCTCCGACTGGTTTGACGCTAATGAAGACAAGTTTAATGCCTTTGTTGACTGGTACAGTGACCACATCTATGATCCGGTAGAGGTCGTTAAAAAATAACAACAATTATCGAACACATTGAAGCCTGGTTCCATTACGGTTCCAGGCCTTTTATGTGGATCAAAATTCATTGCCTTCAGCCATCTATCCATTCATCCAGCACAAGACATAGGCATAAAAATGCTACTTTCTTACATAATTTATCAATAAGTTTCATAAATATTAAACTTATTACTATATTCGCAGCGAAATGAAGACG
>JAGHSF010000061.1 GCA_018065985.1 Candidatus Cryptobacteroides choladohippi | reverse complement strand
CGTTCGACCCGATTCGGGACGTCATATATTTTTTCTGCTTGCTGGTAGCAAAATTACTGAATTTCATTCACATAACCAACAAAAGGAACTGGCAATTCCTCCCAGAAACTGAAGATTTCCGGGTTTCTTTGCCTGAATTGATATGAAGAAGGGTCGATTGATCTTGATGAACTTGCAAAAGAACTTGAATTCAGGAATCTGAACAACCAGTATTATTTCGGCACCCAGAAGGCAATAGAATTACTGAAAAGGTTATGAGCAAGGAACAGACAAGAGAGTATCTGCTTAATCGCATCGTTGATAAGCTTACGGAATTCTATATCACGGACACCGGCAAGACAATCGAGGATGCCCTTCATAGAGTTTATAACTCCAAAATCTATGAAGCCCTAACCCAACCGGACTCATATCTGGTATCCCAAAGCCCGTCATACCTATACTATCTGATGATAGCGGAATAATCGGACAAATAATGGCAGACTGTGATTTACTAATATATTTTCCCGATGCCCCGGCATAACCGGATCTGCCGCCGGGTTTACATACCATCTTCCTTCTCCGCAGCGGCATCGACGGCCTGCTGCTCCGTATCTTCCATTTTTCAAATTTTATCGGTTGATCCTTAGACTGAACGGTTCCACCAGTCCATAGTCGTCAAAGACATAATCGGAAGCAGGATACCTGCTTTCAACGCCGCCCCACATGCCAGGCCACATCGAGCCTTGTCGTGGCCCGTTGTGCGGGCCGAACAGGTTGGCGAGGCTGCCTATGCAGCGCAGCTCGACTGTATTCTCACCTTCTTTCAGCAAACCTGTAAGATCAAATGTGTACGGTTGTGCGAATATGACGCCGGCCTTCTGTGAATTCACATACACCTCGCAAACGGTACCTTTCCATTTGCCAAGTTCAAGAATGCAGGGTACGGAGGCATCGCTTACAGAATATGTCTGCGAATATGCCACATCCCAACTATAGAAAGGCATTCCGTTATCCTTCCATGAGCCGGGCATTTCATCCTGTGGTGCTGCTATCACCCACATTTCACCAGAAGGAACCACGCTGAAGTTGCCGGTGATGAAAGCAAAGGACACTTCGGCATATATTGACATCCTGTCGATATGGAGTGTGACTTCATTCGCTCCCTTATGCAGAAACTTCCCTATTCTGAATGCACCGTTACGGGCATCGAGAGGGTGCTCGCCATCAATGGGCGTCACCTTCTCACCATTGACCCTGACCTCCCAGAGCCAGGGTTTCTCGCACACGAGCTTTGTCCCCGACCAGTCGAAATCCTCAGCAATGACGAACGGATACTCCACTGTGACATCTCCCGAATCAAAGGTGACGTCGGTGAAAATGTTCTTGTACTGTATGGTGGAATTCCACGGGTTCTGCATTCCAAAATCTTCAAAAAGCATGTTGCATGCATCTGCGACATACACTTCCTCATGGAGTTTATCATCGACTTTCAGGTTGCAGAAGTCAAGGAGCAGGTAGTTGTCCTTGAGCCTCCTGATATCCATGGGCCCTTCCGCAGCCAGCGTCTGCCACCCTTCGGACGGCAACTCTGCCGCGGGCTTCAAGCCTTTCAAGTCTGCAGCATCGTCGGCAGCGAAGACCATCAAGTCGCAGCAAGGCGGGATGCTGTATGGGAAGACGACGGTGCCGTCGGGGCCTTCCGCACTTGCCAGCAGGCTTATTCCGCCGCTCATTGTATCCATCTTCTTGACGCCTTTGCCTTTGATAGTAACGGTGCCGTTCAAGGTCCTGTCCTGATATGAGTTTGTCATGTACAGAAGAGTGCCGCCGTCATATTCGCGGGTCATGTGGAAGAGCCCGCCGTTCTCGTTTTCCGTCTGGAGTCGGAAACCTTCGAAGCCGTACTGGTCTATCCTTACGCGACGGCTTTCCTGCAAAGCGGCGAGGTCTATCTCTTCAGTTATGTAAGCGGCAGATTCCCACAGGGCCTCCAATTCAGGGCATTCTACAGAATCGGCGGACCATGGCTTTGAGAGCGCGACGATCCTGCCCCCGGCAGCGGCAAAGTCGCAGAGATACTTGGCTGTGGGTCCCAACAGGGTTTCCACCCCCTCGGGGATGATCACGGTCGAATATGCGCACTCTCCCACGATGAACTTGCCGCCTTCCACTCTGCCGTAATCCTTTATGGTCATCTCACTTGCTAGGTCGAACTCCACCTGCGCCTTTTCAAGGGCGGTCACGAGCCGCTGGAATTTCTGACCGATCAAACGGTTCTTTTCGTGACTGTGGTCCTCCACTGAATTGTACAGCCACAACGTCGCGTTCGGCTCTAGAACGACTATGTCGTTGCGCTGGTCGCCCTGGCTCAAAGCCAGCGACAGACGGGCCACGTGGTCGTTGAGCACCTTGTAGTCGGCCGCCCATGGAGAATAACCGGTGAAATAGTCCGGATGGTCAAACTTGCGGGCGCCCTCTATTGTAATATTGGAATAGTGCTGGTTCATGAAATTGACTCCGAGCGCATATTCCCAGTCGGCCAAGCGCCTGAAATCCTCGAACGTCATGTCCCAGCCACCGGCTCCATAGCTCTCGCAGAGGGTGCGGACGCGCCCCATCTGGTTAGCAACGCTGCGAAGTTCCTTGACTGAACGGACATTGCCATACTGAGCCTTGGGGTCGTCGTCATTATATATATTCATCAGCAGGTCAATGGCCGGCATCTGGTGATACGCATACATTGCCATATGATCCGATGCGACACGGAGGTCGGGCCATTCGTGCTCCCAATAATGACCGGTCCACAGCATGTCGTGGGCATCGCACCAGTCGTGGTAGACCTGCCCCCATCTCTCCTGAAAAAGTCTCTGCCTTGTATAGGAATAACGGAAACGGGTCTCCCTCCAGTTTTCCGGCTCCTCGCGCCACAGCTCGTCAAGATGAGGCACGATATCATGTCCCCAGTCTGCCATGAACTGCTCAGGGAAATCGGTCGTCCAATCCGGGCATTCCGGCTCGTCAGAGAAGCTTCCGTGCGTAAGGGCTCCGAGATTCTTGCCGAAGGTCTTCTCATAACCGCTCATGGTGAGCTCAAGGAACTTCTCCGTCACTCCGGGATATATCAGATCCACATAAGGCACGTCGCCGCAGAATCTGCGCGGCCCCGCGGCCACAATGGCAAGATGACCATCAATGAGCCCAAAACCTGTAGGATGATCACTCGATTCAGGCATCTCGCGATACATGTGCCCCCCGGCAAAACCCGAAGGATACGAGTTCTCGTCGTAAATCCAGATGTCAAGCCCGAGTTCCCCGCCCTTCTCGACGCTGTACTTCCACAGACGGAACCATTCGTCTGACAGATACTCCGTCTCCAGACCGGGACGCGGGTGGATGAATGCGCCGCCAAAGCCCTGGTCCTTGAAGTCCTTGAGCATGCGGTCGATATCCTCCGTGGTGACCTTTGCGTTCCATGTCCAAAGCGGCGCGGGGCGGAACTCCCCGTCAGGATCCGCAAACTGCGCCTCGACTACAGAGAAGTCGGTCGTATGGGTACGATTGTCATTGCGCACAGCAGGCTTGCTGCAAGACATCAATGTGATGGCGGTGGCCACGAAACCTAATATTCGGATTGTATGTTTCATAGGTGTGTGATATGCTTAATAAGCTAATAAGCGAAAATTCTGACCGGGCCAAGCAGACCTGACTTCACGAGTTGGTCATCGGCAGAGTAAGGTGTGAATGTGGAGAATGTAGGGGTTACGTTCGGGGCTCCGGCCTCATCTCCTATGAGCCTGTTGATCCACAGGTTCGCAACTTCTATCTCAAGTGTGTTGTCACCTTGCGTCAAGGCCTGTGATACATCAATCCTGAACGGGTTGACCCAGGTAATGCCACAATCGGTGCCGTTCAGTTTCACTCTCGCCATAACAGCCACATCTCCCAGATCGATCCATGCATTTTCCGGAAGTGCACCGTCATAACTGAATGACGTCCTGTACATTGCGGTGCCCGAGTAATATTTCACCAGAGGATCCTCATTTGAAGTCCAGTCAGCAAGGCTCTGCATCTCAAGAGGGTCCTTACGGCCCCAGTCCGGATCGAAAGTGACCGTCCAAGGGCCTGACACCGTCATTGCCTCGATCATCCTGCCTTCCTTGTATTCCCCAGCGCCGGTCCCCTTCTCGGAAAATACGACGAAGAAGCTCTGATATCCTTCGAACCCAAGGCTGAACGAGGTCCGTTCGCCGTCATCCAGGACATCCTTCATCAATGAGGTGTTGCCTGTCATAGGGTCCCAGATCTCCGCCGTCTTCCCGGAAACGCGGAAGGTCAATGTTACGTCACGGTAATCATTCTCACGGTTTGCGACAAAGTAGATTTCCTCGCCCGGGGTTGTCCTGTGGGTATATCTTATCGAGTTGTCCGAAGACATGAAGTCAGGAACGAGGCCCTTGGAACCAAGAATGGAGGCCGTGGCTGAATATGCCTGATAGAGGTTGTCGCTCACCCCTTCCGGGACGATGACCTTGCTGTCAGCCCAGATTTTTACGGCCAGTTCCTTGACTTTGGTTTCCGATTCCGGATAGCCCGCCAGACCGGGGGCGCTGACCGGAGGCATTCCCACGACTGTTGCACCGGCGCCTACAAGGTCGCCGATCTTCTCAAGAAGATCCGGTGACATGGTCTCCCATTCGGGAAGCACCAGCACAGCATAGCTTGCGCCCGATGGGAACACTATCCTTCCACCCTTGACTTCAGCTTTGTACAGCATTCCCGGAGGGCATGCGTCAAAGTTGTATCCCTTGCGGTCCGGCAGCCAGGAATCTGCATTGTCATACGCAGAAGCAGGAGCCTTGAAAACATGAGGGATGCTTTCCGGGGTAAGATACAATATATCGGCAACCGTACGGCCCTGCTGGAGCATATGCTGGCATCTGGCCACATACGTGTGGAAACCTGAGCTCATCTCCCACCAGGTCTGGTTGCGGTCCCAATGGACACCGTAAATTCCCATGGTCATGCCGGGAAGTTTGTCTTCCTCCAGTGGCTGATGCTGGAAAGTATGGAACATGAACCTGTTTATGCCGGCACCGAATGCCCAGTCGGCCTGGTTCTTCATTCTTCCGGGATACTGCTTCCAGTCCTCGCCCTGCGACGTGAACGCTTCCGCCGGCACAACGTTGCTGCCGAGCAGATGTGCGGCGGAAGAGCCTTCCGCAGCTGCGAAGGCGGTGTTGAAGCCAAAACCTTCGCTCCAGAACTCAGCCATGGGCACGTCCGCGGTGCAGGCGAATTCAAGATCCGCAGCAGGCATCATGTCATACGGTTCGGTTGACGAAAGCATACCATGCTCATGGGCATATTCGGTAACTGCGCCGGCATGATTTTCAAGGATCAGCTCCTGTGTCGTGAGCCTGAGGTCATATAGGAAACGCTCGCTGACATTGCGGTCGCCAACAATCATTCCGGAATAAACAGGATAATAAGGAAGAGGGTCGTAACCCCTTCTTTCAGTAAACTCTTCCCTGAAGGAAGGGGTCCAGTTCTGCGCCCCCATCTCCCAACTATCCATATGGAGATACTTGATGCCGCCGAATGTAGCCGGACGCTCTCCAAGGGCTGCGAAGATATTCTCGGAAAATTTGTCGAGATGTGCTTGCAGGGCTTCCCTGCTGAATTTGTCGCACTCCATTCCAACTCCGGGGAGAGGTGCCGGACGTGTCACCGCGCCATTGTTCCTCGCGCCAAAGCGCATCACGGTCCATTCGCCATCGGGAGCATCCCACTCCAGATGCCCGCCGGCATCCATATATTCTGTAAGATCGATTATTTCGGAGAGATCCACGGCAGATTCCTGCGACAGGCCTTGTTCGCCCACTGTCTTGACAACGTTCGGAAGATACTGCTTCACGCCCGGCTGTGAGCTGAATGGAGCTCTGATGAAGGCACCCTTCTCTTGGATGTCAGCGATGCTGTCCTGACCGGATGGAGTCGGGAAAGCGAGAACTGCAACGTCTTCGTAGTAATCTTCCCAGTCCTTCATCATCTCAGGCGTGAACGAGCCGGTCCCGAAGAAAGGCGGGTTCGGACTGGGTACAGGAAGATCAGCCGAGATATGCCAGCCACCTTTTATCCTGGCAGTGGAGCTCATCAGGTGCTGCATGCTGAGCCGGCCTTCCACCCAGGGGCCACCGCTTCCCGTCCAACCAGGGCCTATGCCAAGTACCATCTGAATGCCGAGCCTTTCACATTCGCTCACGGCATGGCAGAAGAGATCCATCCACTCATCGCTCATGAAGTCGACATCGCCTCGGGGAACACCCACATTGACCTCAAGGAAGACAACGTATCCTATCCCCGCATCGACCATCGCTTCAAGGTCCCTGGTCATGCCCTCCCTGGAAAGATTGCCATCCATAAAGTACCAGTACACACCGGGACGGGCCTCTTGAGGTGGTGTCACGAACCCTTCCTTCAGAACAGTCACCCCGTCAGTAGAATAGCTGCAGCCAAGGAATAAGAAAAACATCAGCAAAGCCAGAAACACAACCGGTACGGCCATGATGTCAGCATTTCGGCGAGAATAGTTCATAGATATTTTTTGTGGTTGAGTTCACTAGTGTCCGGTAAAAATTCATAAAAGTTCTTTGAAAATATTGATTGTTAGGTAATTACAGAGGTTTTGAGACCGCGCCGATTTGAAATTATCTTTGCCAGACTAACGTAGAATGGCACATGC
>JAGHSF010000003.1 GCA_018065985.1 Candidatus Cryptobacteroides choladohippi | reverse complement strand
AACTTCCCCTTCGACGGCATTGCTGGCGTTACCGCCGGTCTCTGCCTCCACTTCGGTGCAAAGAAGGACCTCCATACATGGAAGAAGGCCAACAGCGTTGTTGCTGACCACTATGTTGCTCCCGTTGTCATCAAGGAGAAGGAGATCGTACACGATACCATCCAGGTTGGCCGTCCCGTCAATCCCGAGCTCTGGTTCCATATCCAGTTCAAGATCGACCGCACCGAGATCCAGCCTCGCGAGCGGATCAACATCAACTCAGTTGCCGACTTCATCAAGTCTGCTCCTGACACCAAGTTCCTCGTTGCCGGTTTCGCCGACAAGCAGACTTCTTATCCCGAGCACAACATGTGGCTGTCAGAGCACCGTGCAAAGAACGTTTACAACATGCTCGTGAACGAGTTCGGTGTTGATCCCGACCAGCTTGAGATCGACTACCAGGGTGGTGTTGACTACATGTTCTACACCAATGAGGAGCTCAGCCGCTGCGTCATGATCATCCCTCTCGTAGGCAAGAACATCGACGAATTCGGTCAGAGAACTCTCCCTAAGGAGTAATGAAAGAATTTCTTTTAAAGAAAATCGCAGATAGATCAATCGTAGCCGGGGTCGTGGGCCTCGGCTACGTTGGTTTACCTCTTGCGGTCGAGAAGGCCAAGGCCGGCTTCCGCACCATCGGATTCGATGTGCAGAAGCAGAAGGTCGACATGGTGAATGCCGGCCATAACTACATAGGTGACGTTGTGGATTCCGACCTGCAGCGCCTTGTGAACGAGGGCAGACTCTCTGCCACCAGCGACTTCTCCTTCATAAAGGACGTCGACTTCGTGGCAATCTGCGTGCCTACTCCGCTTGATGACCATCAGCAGCCGGATATCAGCTACGTGCGCAGCAGTGCTGAGGCTGTGGCTCAGTACCTCCATCCCGGAATGATGGTCGTACTCGAGTCGACCACCTATCCCGGCACCACCGAGGAGCTTATCAAGCCCATACTCGAGAGCTCCGGTCTAAAGTGCGGAGTCGATTTGTATCTCGGTTTGTCGCCTGAGCGCGTTGATCCCGGCTATGTCATCTTCAAGACCTAGAATACCCCCAAGGTCGTCGGCGGTCTGGGTGCCGATGCCAGCGAGGTCATCAGCGCCATGTATGAGGCTGTGCTTCAGGGCAGCGTCTTCCGCGCCAGCTCTCCGGCAGTTGCCGAGATGACAAAGATTCTCGAGAATACCTACCGCAACATCAATATCGGCCTCATCAACGAGCTTGCGATCCTGTGCAACCGCATGGGGATCGACCTCTGGGAGGTCATCGAGGCTGCCAAGACCAAGCCTTTCGGCTTCACGCCGTTCTATCCCGGCCCGGGCCTGGGCGGTCACTGCATCCCTCTGGACCCGTACTACCTGAGCTGGAAGGCCCGCGAATACGGCTTCCACACTTCAATGATCGAGGCGTCGATGATGGTGAACGACCGCATGCCGGAGTACTGCGTCAGCCGTGCGGCCGACATGCTCAACCGCCGCTTTGCCAAGGCGCTCAACGGTGCCAGGGTGCTTGTGCTGGGTGTTGCATACAAGCAGGATATCGACGACTATCGTGAGTCTCCGGCCATCGAGGTTTACATGAATCTCAGGAAGGAGGGCGCCCGCGTATGCTACTACGACCCGTTCATCCCCGAGTTCCGCCACAAGGGCGAGACCGTGAAGGGGGAGCCTGCACTCACCGCCGAGTTGCTGGAGAGCTGCGATCTTGTGGTAGTGACTGCGGCACATACCAAGGTGGACTACGAGTTTGTACAGGCGCACGCCAAGGCTGTCTTCGACACGAAGAATGTGATGAAGGCCGTTCGCGCGCGCGATAATATAGAAGTACTGTAGCATGGCTGTTTTTGTGCACGAAAGTTCCTATGTTGACGATGGGGCTGTCATAGGCGACGGCACCAGGATCTGGCATTTCTGCCACATCCAGGGCGGCGCTGTGATAGGGGAGAACTGCTCCCTTGGCCAGAACGTGAACGTTGCGGACGGAGTGCGCATCGGAAACGGCTGCAGGATACAGAACAACGTGTCGGTGTACAGCGGTGTGACGCTTGAGGACAATGTCTTCTGCGGTCCGTCCTGCGTGTTCACCAACGTCAGGGTGCCGCGCGCGGCTTATCCCGTGCACGGCGTTTACAGCAAGACTTTGATAAGGGAAGGAGCCTCGCTCGGGGCCAACTGCACCATAGTGTGCGGGCATACGGTAGGCCGCTGCGCAATGATTGCGGCCGGTGCCGTGGTCACCAGGGATGTTCCCGACTTTGCACTTATGGCAGGCGTTCCCGCCCGGCAGATAGGCTGGGTCAACGCCAGGGGCGAGATTGTTGACTCTTGTCCGACAGACTAGTAAATACTATGGAATTCAGGGATTTGCGCAAGCAGCACGAGGTGCTCTCGGAGAGCATCGATGCTGCAATTCTCAAGGCTGTGGCCGGCGGGCACTATATCATGGGCCCGGAGGTCAAGCAGCTCGAAGCCGAACTTGCAGAGTATGTGGGCGTAAGGCATTGCCTTACCTGCGCCAACGGCACCGATGCGCTGACGCTGGCGCTGAAGGCCTGGGGCGTCGGCCCCGGCGATGCCGTATTTGTTCCTGACTTCACTTTCTTCGCATCTGCAGAGGTTGTGGCTGCCGAGGGCGCCACGCCGGTTTTTGTGGATGTGAGCGAAGATACCTTCAATATCGACCCTTCGGACCTTGAACGTGCCATTGCCGAGGTCAAGGCTGCAGGAAAGCTGAAACCGCGTGCCATCGTTGCGGTCGATCTTTTTGGCCTCCCGGCCGATTTCAGGCGCATATGCGCCATTGCAGATGCCGAAGGCCTTCTCGTCCTTGAGGATGGCGCACAGGGCTTTGGCGGTACCTTGGACGGCCGCCGTGCATGCTCCTTCGGTGACATTGCCACCACCTCCTTCTTCCCGGCCAAGCCTCTTGGCTGCTATGGCGACGGCGGTGCTGTCTTCACCGACAATGACGAATGGGCCGCGCTTATGGACAGCTACCGCGTGCATGGCAAGGGGAGCTGCAAATACGAGAACGTACGCATCGGTATAAACTCGCGTCTGGATACCATCCAGGCGGCTGTTCTTCTTGAAAAATTGAAGGCTTTCAAGGAGTATGAGCTTGATGCCGTGAATGCTGCTGCAAAGGCCTATTCCAAGCGCCTTTCAGGAGCTGTGAAAGTGCCCGCAATTCCAACCTCGGCCGGCTCCGGCTGGGCTCAGTATTCTGTGCTTCTGGAGTCTTCCGAACAGCGCGCAAAAGTGCAGGAGAGCCTGAAGGCGGAGGACATTCCCAGCATGGTATATTACCCCCTTCCCATGCATCTCCAGAAGGCTTTCGAGGGCTCTGCGGGGCTTCGTGAATGCCCTGTGGCAGGCTCGCTCTGCGAGCGCGTGCTGGCTCTTCCCATGCATCCTTATCTGACTGAGGAACAGATAGATAAAGTAACTTCAACACTGCTTGCCGCACTATGATCTTCCGAGATAAACCATGGGTCCGGCTGCAGTATGATCCTGACCTCTCGACATACTCCGAGCATGGCTCTGAGAGCGGAGCGAAACTTGACATTTCGTCGGTTTCCAACCCCGATGTCCTGAGGGTCTACGAGGCGTCACGAAACTTGCCCAGAAATGAGCTCTGGCCATGGCTGCTGTCGCATGCCGGAGAGCTGCAGAAAAGCACTGTTCTGCTCGATACTGACATGGGTGACATTGTGCGCCAGAATGCGGGCGACAACCCTCAGTTTTTCTTCTCGCACAAGAGGCTCAACCGCATAAGGCACCTCAACACGTTCCTGAACCGCGTGAGCGAGACTCTGCCGGAGGGCGGCTACTTCATGTGTCACGCCACCACGGCGATGTTGAAGAAAAAGATGATTCTCGATAGGCACTCCAAGGTCGTCGGGTGGTTCCTTTATTTCCTTCATTACCTCTGGCACCGCGTGTGCCCTAAGCTCAAGCTCACCAAGTGGTTCTACTTCTGGGTGACGAAGGGGCGCAACAGGACCTATCACCGTGTGGAGGTCATGGGCCGACTGTACCGGGCCGGCTTCGAGGTTGTTGACGAGGGCTTCCGCTTTGGCGAATTCTTTGTGCTGGCCCGCAAGGTAAAGGCTCCGATCTGGGATGACGCACCCAGTTGCGGGCCGCTTATCAAGCTGCCGCGCGTGAGCAAGGGTGGTAATATAATCGGCGTGTATAAATTCCGTACAATGTACTCATACTCAGAGTATCTGCAGCCTTATATGTACGAGCACGGGGGACTCCGTGAGGGCGGAAAATTTGCCGATGACTACCGCGTGAACGAGTGGGGGAGGGTGCTTCGCTCATGCTGGCTGGACGAGCTCCCGATGTTCATTAACTTCTTCAAGGGGCAGCTCAAGCTCGTGGGCGTGCGCCCGCTGTCGCGCCACTACTTCAGCCTTTATACTCCTGAGATGCAGAAGCTTCGCATTCAGGTGAAGCCTGGTCTTTTCCCTCCGTTCTATTACGAGAAGGAGAGTCCCAAAACGGTGGCGGAGGTTCAGGACTCCGAGAGGCGCTACATAGAGGCGTATCTGCGCGCTCCTTTCCGTACTGACTGCCGTTACTTCTTCGGCAGCATAGCCAATATTCTTTTCCATAGGAAAAGGTCTCACTAAATCTTTGGTTTTATACACAAAATTGCTATTTTTGTGTAAATACCCGGGGGTAACTTTGCGCGCGTGCGCAGTTGGGACCCGCGAGGGCGAAGCCGTGCTATGAAAAAGACGCAAGAATCTTCCGGACAGTGGACCACTGTCATAAAGCCGAAGAACAATCTTTTCGAGGTCAACCTCAAGGAAATCTGGCAGTACCGGGACCTCATCTCCCTTTTTATCAAGCGAAACATAATAACGCAATACAAGCAGACCATCCTCGGTCCTGTGTGGTTTGTCGTGCAGCCCGCGCTGACGGTCATCATGTACATGATCGTATTCGGCGGCATTGCCGGCATACCCACCGACGGTGTGCCAAGGCCCCTTTTCTACCTGGCCGGCACCTGCATGTGGCAGTATTTCGCGGACTGTCTGAACAAGACGTCGAACACTTTCGTGAGCAATGCCGGCATCTTTGGAAAGGTCTACTTCCCGAGGCTGGCGGTGCCTATCTCTGATGTCATATCAAATCTGCTGAGATTCGGGATACAGTTTGGGTTCTTTGCAGTCGTGTATGTCATCTACACTCTTGTGGACCCAACCTGCAATGCTGTCTTGAATGTGTATGTCCTTTTGGCACCGCTTCTGGTAATCATGATGGCTGGCCTCGCTCTTGGTTTTGGTGTCCTCGTGTCAGCCATGACTACCAAGTACCGCGACCTTCAGGTGCTCTTCAGTTTCATTGTCCAGCTATGGATGTACGCGACTCCTATCGTCTATCCTCTCAGCCAGACAGGCAGCATGCGCTGGTGCGGCATCCCGGTTCATACGCTGATGTGCCTGAATCCCGTGACCCCCATCATCGAGACCTTCAAGTACGGCTTCCTGGGCTGCGGCGCCTTCGTCGGCTGGAGGTGGCTCATCTACAGTTTTGTGTTCATGGTCGTTCTTCTTGCTTTGGGTGTTGTTGTATTCAACAGGGTGCAGAAGAGTTTTATGGATACGGTGTAAGTATTTCAACATGAAAGTCTATCACGGAAGTAATGTAATCGTCGACAAGCCACGTGTCTTGACGGATGGCCATACCAAAGATTTTGGTTTTGGCTTTTATTGCACATCCTACGAACAGCAGGCCATCAAATGGGCACTTGCAAAAAGGGGAAAGCACATCGTTAATGAGTATGAGCTTGGAGACGTTTCCTCATTGAATGTCAAGACTTTCGACGGAATGTCGGAGGAGTGGCTGGACTTTGTTGCTGCCTGCAGGAAAGGATCCCGTCATGATTTCGATATCGTAGAGGGACCGATGGCTGATGATACGATATGGAATTACGTCGAGGACTTTGTCAGCGGCAATATCTCACGTGAAGCATTCTGGGCTTTGGCCAGATTCAAGTACCCGACCCATCAGATAGTTTTTTGTTCCGATAGGGCTTTGGCAACGCTTTCATTCATCGATTCTAGAAATGAGCAATAAATATTTCCCAGAAGAGAAGGTCGGATATGACGATCTGTTCTACGTTTGCTATATGATCGAGCGTGTTGCCCGGCGTGTAGGGCACAGGAACCAATACGTGGTCGGCAAACTTACCGACGAACTCTTGTGGCATTATCTCAGTCTGGCTGACGTTCTCCACAGCGAGAATCCCGAGAAGATCGAGGATGAGTGGATTTCTGAATTGAAATTGAGGCGCGGCCGGTTCGACATCACTGATGTCAGAACAGACCTGAACATCAACGTTCCGCGTCCAGCCCAGATGGCTGCGGTGTACGCCCGGTTGATCGAGCAAACGATGGAACCTGGTGAGGACTATATCCATGCCATCAGAAGGGTCTATTCGAATCAAATCTGCCGAACAATAGACAATTACAATTGTAGCGCCTTCTATGAGCCGTCATACGGGATTGCCAGAGCTTATAGGGAAAAAGGCTTTTAATCCATAGAACATTGCATATGGCAACAGCAATTGAATTCAACAATATCAGCAAGCAGTACAGGCTGGGACTGGTTTCTACAAGGACTCTTTCCCATGACCTTGACAGGTGGTGGAAAGTTAATGTTCTGCATAAGGAAGATCCGTATCTCAAGATCGGTTCGGTCAATGACCGTTCTTCGGCAGCCGACAGCGAGTATGTGTGGGCACTGAAGGATATTGACTTCAAAGTTGAGCAGGGTGATGTGGTCGGCATCATTGGCAAGAACGGAGCAGGAAAGAGTACGCTTCTGAAGCTTCTCAGCAAGATCACTGCTCCCACTACCGGCACAATCAATGCACGTGGGCGTATTGGTGCCTTGCTTGAGGTGGGCACCGGTTTCCATCCCGAGATGACCGGCCGTGAGAACATCTACCTCAACGGAGCAATCATGGGCATGAGCAAGCAGGAGATTTCCCGCAAATTGGATGAGATAGTTGACTTCTCCGGTTGCGAAAGGTACATCGATACACCTGTGAAACGATATTCATCCGGTATGACCGTACGCCTCGGCTTTGCAGTTGCTGCCCATCTTGAGCCGGAGATTCTCGTTGTCGACGAGGTCCTTGCAGTTGGTGATGCGGAGTTCCAGAAGAAGGCCATTGGCAAGATGCAGGATGTGTCAAGGGGAGAGGGAAGGACTGTGTTGTTCGTGAGTCATAATATGGCGAGCGTCAAGCAGCTCTGCAGAAATGGCATTGTGCTGAAAAATGGCGGGATAGAATATATGGGAACAGCATTGGATGCTGTGAATCATTATATTAATTCGAATATTTCGGCCCTTAATGATTATTACGTCTCCGACTCTTCTTCTCGAAGTGCAGATGTACTGCTTGAAATGGAGTATTTGGAAGTCAGGATGCTGAACGATGTGAACAATATGTCTAATGAGGAGCCTATACATATTCAGGCAAAAGTTAGGAGGAATAACAAGAGATTGAAGCAATGTCAGTTTGGGGTGGTAATAAGGAATCAGGCAGATGAATGTGCGTGTGCCTGTTATTCCAATGTTGTCGAGCTGCCAGAGAAAGGAGATATTTTCGATGTAGATATTGTTGTCCCTAATCATAACCTTGTCAAGGGAACATATTCAATCAATATGAATATTTCAATCAATGATTATGCTGCCAATATAAGAGATTTTGACCTCCTGAGAAATGTTTTGTCATTTGATCTTAAATATGTGGATGCCGGACATCAACACGCGTTTTCAATGTGGGCTCTGCCAACGAATTGTGCGATTCTATCGGGAAAAACAGAAATAACGCATATCGAATAATAGATTCTACACTTTTATCCCATAATCCTTTTCTATTGCTTTAATTGTCCATAGGATTAGAAGGAAAGCTTATACTACGATAGCATGAATACGACCCCGTTGTTTTCAATACTGATTGCCAATTACAACAATGGCCAATATCTTCAGGAGGCCATTGATAGTATATTTGCCCAAACCTATTCGAACTGGGAAGTGATTATTGTTGATGATAAATCAACTGATAATTCTCATCAGATTTATGATAGGTATGCAGGAGACACTAGATTCCATTTTTATTTCAATGAGGAAAACAAGGGCTGCGGATATACAAAGAAAAGATGTGCAGAGTTGGCGAATGGCGAGTTTTGTGGGTTCCTGGATCCGGATGACGAACTTCTTCCTAATGCATTGGAAGTATCAGTAATAGCCATGCAGCACCATCCGGAAGCGTCTTTGACCATGTCAAGATATTATTTCTGCAATGAAAACATGGAAATACTAAAAGAGTCAAGATTACTGCAACTACTTCCTAATGAATCATATTTAGAACACATGGACTATTCACCGGAGCAATTTGCCTCTTTTAGAAAGACGAGTTATCTGGCATCAGGTGGAATAAATCATCTTTGTTTTGCGGGGGTTGATCAAGACTTGTATTTTCATTTGGAAGAACAAGGGAAGATAGTTGTCATAGATGAATTTACTTATAAATACAGGTTATGTAATGATAGTGTTTCACATGGTAAGAACACATTTCGTGCTTCCTATTGGAATACAATTGCTCGATACGAAGCTTGCGTCAGGCGTGGAATTCCTTCAGAAAAATATGCGGCAGAAATTATCCGAAAAATGGATCAAGAGCTAAATTATCAATTAAAAGAAATTGACCGTATTCATGCGTCATATGCCTATCGTCTTGGAAAAGTAATACTTAAACCTGTTTCTTGGTTTAAGATAATGAAAAAAAATATTTCTGAATCACTAACGAATAATCCTAGATGACTGTTAATGGGGTATTCTTCGTATATGATATTTTTGAAATTGTCATATACGAAGATGCTCCATACTAATGAAGATATATTAGTCTACATTATTAGCTTGCAATGATTTCAATTATAATTTGCTCTAGAAATGAAAATATTTCTCCTGCTCTAAGGAAAAACATTGACGAAACAATAGGCACTGAGTATGAATTTGTAATTATTGATAATTCATTAGGGAAATACTCAATATTTGAAGCATATAATGAGGGCGTTGCTCGTGCTCGAGGAAATTTGTTATGCTTTGTTCATGATGATGTGATGTTTCGTACAAAAGAATGGGGACAAAACATTGAAAATCTGTTCATAAATAATCATGATATGGGAGTAGTCGGCGTCGCAGGCTCTCATTTTATGCCCAAGGTACCGATGTATTGGTGGTCTTCCCCTTTTATTTCACAGTATAATCTTGAAAATGACAATGGCCAGATTAAGGAGAATTCCACACAGGACTATTTTCATGATAACCTTGCCGAGGTTGCAGTTGTTGATGGACTTTGTATGTTTATTCCAGCGGAGCTTTTTAATACGATAAGCTTTGATGATAAGACCTTTTCCGGTTTTCATGCGTATGATATGGATATTTGTATGCAGGTGCAAAGCCTAGGCAAAAAAGTATATGTTTCAAACGTCTTTCTTATTGAACATTTTTGGTCTGAAAAATCATTTGAAAACAAAAAATACATGGCATTGTTAGATAACAATCTAAAATTGTATTTTAATAAATGGAAAGAATGTTTACCAATAACTAGAGGCCTTGATGAGCCTCAAATTGTTTTGGATAGAGTAAACAATCTGTGTTTATCTGCATATTCTGGGAAGATGGCTAGGGCGTCATATGCATATAGGCTTGGAAAAACTTTTTTGCGTCCACTTAAGTTTCTTGCAGGAAAGAAATACCAATGATTCCTAAAATTATCCATTACTGCTGGTTCGGAAAGGGCTTGATACCCAAGTCCCAGAAAGACTGCATTAAGGGCTGGAAGAAACTGATGCCCGACTACACATTCATGAGGTGGGATGAGGCTTCTTTTGATTTGGAGAAACATCCATTGGCCAAGTATGCATGCGAAGTGAAGAAGTATGCTTTGGCTTCAGATGTTTGCAGATACAATGTTCTGGCAGAGTATGGTGGGATATATTTGGACACGGATGTTGAGGTCTTCAAACGCTTTGATGATTACCTTAAGTACAATTTTTTCTCAGGAATAGAACTCTATAATGAGTTTGTTGAAGAGCATATTCAAGAGAAGTATCTGAATCCTGATGGATCAGCAAAAGATCCGACAAAGGATGTCCCTCATCTGGAAATACTGACGTCTTCTATGGGGTGCAGCGCAGATTTGGAGATGATAAGAGATATACGTGATTATTATAATTCCATTCCTGCAACTGAAGAATTTGCGAAAAACTATCGCAAATATGTAAATAATGATCGTTTGGTCGCTAGATACTTATCCAGGTACGGCTTTCTATATAAAGACGAAGATCAGAATTTTGGCGACAGAATGATTGTAAAGGCAACAGGATGTTTTGGTCATGCATTCTGTCCAAATCAGTCATATGAAATATCCTACCATTATAATGCGACCACATGGGATACAGATCGATGGAGCAAAGGTCAGAAACGCAGATTTTTTCTGGATAAGATAGGATTGCTTGGCTGTTATGATAAGGTTCGGCAAATATTACGAAAAAAACGATAATGGTATATGCCTGGAAGAGATACAACATTTGATATTATGAAAGGGATAGGCATAATCCTGGTGATTACTTGCCATTTCTTCGGGTGGAATCATCTGTTTATGAGCCGAGTAATAAACTCTTTTCATATGCCGATGTTTTTCATAGTTGCTGGCTATTTCTCGAAGTCGCACATTGATATCAACACTGACAGGACGAATGTTAAAAAGTATATCTCGAGGCTACTCCCTGCTTTTCTCTTTACGCAGATTCTCATTGTTTGTTGGGGCGTGCTGATGGTTTATTGGGGAAAGGGCTCATGGGATAGCGTTGTCGTGGATGCGCTATCAACAATTTGGGCGGACCCTTTCGGCCCTCAATTTTCAGGAGGTCGTTTGAGTATAGGCGTCATCTGGTTTCTGTTGGCTCTTCTTACTGCCAAGATTATGCTGATTCCGCTTTCCCGTGCAGGCAAATGGGCTATCCCGATATCGTTACTTATAGCTTATTTGGCTATACTTCTTCATAGGGCTTTCCCATATTCAATTTTCTGTTTGACTCACGCGTTTACAGCTCTCCCGTTTGTTACCATAGGTTGGTGGGTTAAGAATTATGGCGCCCCAACTTGGCTTAAGGTCGTTGCTGTTGCCGCATGGTGCGTCTCATTGCGTATTTCACATCTTGGAATGTATGATGTGGACTGGGGGTGTTTCCCGCTTGATATAGTAGCTGCTTGTGGCGGAACATATTGTCTTTATTTCCTAAGCAGAATTATTTGCAAATATATTCGCCCCATTGGTATTATGTTTGCCATGCTGGGTATTTGGTCGCTGGCGATTATGTGCGCCCATTGCTTTGAGATGGCCTCTCACTTAGGCAATCACGTTATGGGATTAACGCCTTTCGGCTATCCTATTTGGGCCAAGTATTTGATTCGCTATATTGTTACTGTGCTCCTCTCAATAGCCTTCTATTATTTACCCGTTACAAAAAAGATATTTGCCTAGATGACTCCTTTTGTCTCAGTTTTGATGCCTGTTTTTCGCACTGCTGAATATCTTAGGGAGGCGGTCGATAGTATGCTTGCACAGACATTCGATAATTTTGAACTGATTATTTTGAATGACTGTTCACCTGACAATTCCGAGGAAATACTGGATACGTACTCTGATCCACGTATTGTACGCTATCGCGGTGAGAAGAATCAGGGTCTGGCTAATGTCCTAAATGTAGGCTTGAACCTGGCGAGAGGCAAATATATCGCTAGAATGGATAGTGACGATATTTCCCTGCCAGACAGACTGGCGGTTCAGGTGGCGTATCTTGAATCTCATCCGGATGTGGACCTTTGCTCATGCGGCATGCAGCTGTTCGGCGCAAAGAATGATGTCTGGATCAGGGAAAGTGATCCTGAGAAAGTCAAGATTACAGCTCTCTTCTTTTCCCCTATCCTTCATGCTTCCAGTATTTGGAGAAAAGATTCGTTCGAGAATAACTCACTAAGGTTCCGTCAGGAGATGGTTCCTGCTGAAGACTATGATATGTGGTGCAGAGCTTTGGCTGCAGGGCTGTGCTTGGTCAATATCCCGGAGTTATTGTATAGCTATCGAATCAGGCCAGACCAGGCAACGGAGAATACCGCCAGGACTTCGTCAAAAGAGGTGGAAGTTAAGCGCGCGTTTGCCGGTACTATCTTCCCTGAAGTCTCTGCGGAGTCGCTTGATGCCATATCGCAGCTAACTCACAGCAAGTCATACGATGAACTGTTACATTCTATTGCCTGTATAAAGGATGCAAATTCAAAGTGTGGATTCTTCAACTCTTCTTTGTTGGAGAAAAGATTGAAGAGTTATCGCCAGACTTATGCGGCAACGGTATTCGGAGGCCGGCTTTCTCTAAAATATATCAAAGCTGCAGGACTCAAGAACACCATCAGAATCATGGGCGTAAGTAAATTTGTATTAAAAAACCTCAATAAGATCAGCATCCCTGCGTCTTTAGTTTTGAAACGGCATAGCGGCATAACGGGAGGTTCATTTCCCATTGCTTTCAAAGGGGCATCCGTGTCTTTGTCGAAAACGGCCAGGATAGAGACAAAGAAGGGCAGATTGAAAATTAATTGCAAGTGGAACGGTAAGGATCCATTTTGCTCATTTCTCGCAATGGCTGATAATTCAAGGCTTAGGATCAGTGGCCCATTTGACATATACTCTGGTGCAAAAGTTTACATCAACGAAGGGGCAATCCTATCTTTAGGCAGTGGATATATCAACCACAACCTCAATCTTAGCTGTTTCGAGAGCATCTCAATCGGAGAAGGTGTGGTAATTGGCGAGAATGTCACACTCAGGGACAGCGACAATCACGTCATTGTCGGCAGCTTGAAATCGGAGTCATCCCCAATTACCATTGGCAATCATGTTTGGATAGGAATGAATGTTACCATTCTTAAAGGCGTAACCATCGGAGATGGGGCTGTAGTTGCTGCTGGCGCTGTGGTGACCGAAGATGTTCCTGCATATTCCATGGTTGGAGGTGTTCCTGCGAAAGTTATCAAGAATTCAGTGCTCTGGGAATAGTAACATGTTGATATCAGTCATCATCCCCGTATATAATGTTGAGAGGTACTTGCCACAGTGCCTTGACAGTATTTTAGCTCAGACCTATCAGGTTTTTGAAGTGATTTGCATCAATGATGGATCAACGGATGATAGCTTGCAGGTTTTGGAAGAGTACGCTGCAAAAGATTCACGAATCAAGGTTGTCAGCCAGACAAATGCTGGCTTGAGTGCTGCCAGGAATGCTGGACTTTCAGTTGCATCGGGTGACTATGTCTTTTTCCTTGACAGCGATGACTGGATTGAGCAAAATGCCCTGGAGATACTGGCTTCTTCGATTGTCGGCCAGGATATGATATGCTTCAACGGCCGTCGGTATTTGGAAGAGACCGGCGAGTTTGAGAATGCGGATGAGTTAACTACGGAACAGATTATTTCAGGATGGGAATACTATAATAAATACAGCCTGCAGCCTCGCAATTTTGCATTTGTCTGTGTGGTGTTGAGGTTGTATTCTCGAGAGTTCCTGCTCAAGAATAATCTGAAGTTTGCTGAAGGTATTTACCATGAAGACAACAGGTTTACCCCGTTGGCATGCTATTATGCGCAAAAGGTTAGCGTGATAAATGATGTCTTGTATAATTACCGAGTCAGGCCTTCCAGCATTACGACTACGGTGAATGTCAAACGACAGAAAGATCTCATCCTGACCGCAAATTTCCTCTCAAAGTTCTTCGTCAGTAAGCAGATTCCAGATAAAAACGTGATATATCGTGCACTTACCCATCATTATCAGTCTGCATTTCTTAAGTCGGATAGAAATACTGACCGGGAACTTGTCAAACTGGTGGATTGGAAGCTGTATTATACTGTTGCAAGGACAAAGTTGAGGCATAGGCTCCAGTTTGCTGCAATGCGACTCTCTCCCAGCCTGTTTCGATTGCTTATCAAGATATGATATTTTCTGTAATAGTCCCTCTATACAACAAGGCGCCCTATGTTGAAAAGACTTTAAGGAGCGTTCTATGTCAGACATTCACGGATTACGAACTTGTTGTTGTGAATGATGGCAGTACTGATGGTTCGCTCATAGTTGCGAAGTCGGTTTTGGCAGGGACTGATGCGATTGTCATCGATCAGAAAAATGCAGGTGTCAGTGTTGCCAGAAACAATGGTGTGGCTGCATCAAAAGGTGATTATATCTGTTTCCTTGATGCTGATGATTGGTGGGAGCCTACCTTCCTGGAGGAGATGGATTTGCTGATTCAGCAGTATCCTGATGCAGGAATTTATGGCACGTCGTATTTTTATGTAAAGAACGGTCGCAAGTCAGTGAGGATAAGCGCACCAACCGGTTATATCGATTATTGTAGGGTTTATGCGGATTGTATGTGCATGCCTTTGACTTCGATATCAGTTGCGATTCCCAGATCTGTGTTCACCGAGAACGATGGTTTCAAACCTGAGTTGAAATTGGGCGAGGACTTTGATCTTTGGATAAGAATAGCTCTGAGACACAAGGTTGCATTTTTGGACAAACCACTGGCAAATTATAATCAGGACGTTGATGCCGTGAGCCGGGGAATAGGCCGACTCCGCCAGCCAAAGACTCACATGCTTTGGAATCTTGAGTATCTGGAATTAGAAGAGCAAACAAACACTGACTACAAACAGTTAATCGATAATCTACGCGTATATGGGCTATTTCCATATTATCTTTCTAAGGAATACAGAGATGAGGCCCGCACCCAGCTTGCAAAGGTAGATTGGAGCCGTCAGCCAAAGAAATTGCTGTCCTTGTACAGAAAACCAGTGTGGTATTTAAGAGTCAGACAACGTTATTTTACCATTGGTTCCCGGGTTAAACAATTTATTCAACATTTTGTATGATTCCCAAGATAATTCATTATTGCTGGTTTGGTAGAGGGGAAATGCCTCGGCTGGTGCTGGATTGCATAGCATCCTGGCATAAGTTTATGCCGGAATGGGAATATTATCTTTGGAATGAAGACAACTTTGATGTGACATCCGTTCCGTATGTAAAAGAAGCATATGATGCAAAAAAATATGCATTCGTGTCGGATTATGTGAGGCTGCTTGCTCTTGATACATATGGCGGACTATATATGGACGTTGATTTTGAGGTGTATAAATCTTTCGATGACTTGCTGTTCAATGACGCTTTTGCCGGTTTTGAAGGCAGTAAGACTTCTCCCATAATGATGGGTGTGATAGCGAGCAAAAAAAACGGCGAATGGGTAAAAGAACAACTGGCATCTTATGACGGAAGGCATTTTGTTCTTCAAGACGGAGCTTTCGATCTCATGACGAATGTCCGTTTTATTACTGATAATATGATTCGTCATGGGCTATTGTGTGATGGAAAAGAACAACAGTATCTTGATCTGCACATTTATCCTGTGGATTATTTCTGTCCGCACCAAACCACAGGAGAATATTTTCTGACGCAAAATACCTACTGTGAACATCGAGGGCTGCAGTCATGGTCCCAAGGACATGAACCTTTTATTCTAAAATATTTGAATCCTTCTATTAGGGTTGCTTTGATAAAATTGAAACGATTCATTCTTGGATAGCATAATGGTTAATTACTTCCCTAAATACTTCTCAAATCGTGCGATGGTTTTGTACATTGCACTTCTACTGACCATTCCTGTTATGTTCGGCCATCCGATGTATTGGTATTGGTGGGCGTTTGGCGTTATTGAAGTCTGCGGTTTCTTTTATTTCAGCAATGCCCTCAGTCAGACATGGCGAGGTTTGAATGAAAAAAAGTATGAGAAGTTGATATTCAGGACATCGCTTGGTATCAGAGTCGCATATGTCCTCTTGAGTTATGCATTTTACCTAAGCATTACAGGTGTGCCATTTGAAATGTCTGCCGCTGATTCTTTGATGTATGATTCAGTCGCAAGAGACGGCGCAGACAGAATTTGGAACGGGACATTTGACCCGTCTTCGGTTTTTTGGGGGCTGGATCTTTCTGATAGGGGGTACCCGTTTTATCTGTCCTTGGTGTATGCACTGACTGGAAAATCTGTTATTGTCAGTCGATTGCTGAAGGCTTTGATGAGTGCCTATACGGTGGTTCTCATCTTCCGTCTGGCAAACAGGAATTTCGGGCTGGATACGGCGCGTGTGGCTGCCATGTTCTGCATGCTTATGCCCAACCTTATCTATTATTGCGGCCTTCATCTTAAAGAAACTGAATTGCTTTTTGTCACGGTTCTCTTTATTGAAAGGGCCGATGCGATGTTCAGGAGCCGTAGTGCAAAATTGAAGGATATCATTTTTGTTTTTCTGATTTGTGTTGTTGCTTTCTTTTTCCGGGCGGTCTTAAGTTACGTTCTGTTCCTTACTTTGGTTGCAACGGTAGTTTTTGGCTCGAAACGTCTTAAAAGAGGTGGAAAGTGGGTGATAGAGGGATTGCTGATTCTTGTACTTGGTGTTGTCGGTTATTTGCAAGTGGGGGTTGAACCAATAACACAGGATGAATATGATTCTGTGCAGGAAATTCAGGCATCCAATATGCAATGGCGCTCGCAACGAAAGGATGGAAATAGCTATGCCAAGTATGCCAGTGCATCCATTTTTGCTCCGCTGATTTTTACTATCCCTTTCCCGACTATGGTCAACATTGAACATCAGCAGAATCAGCAGATGATACATGGCGGCAACTTTGTGAAAAACATAACAAGCTTTTTTACAATATTAGCTTTATTCCTGTTGCTGTTCAGTGGCGAGTGGCGCGATAATATCGTCCCGCTTGCTTTTATGATTGGCTATCTGATAGTGATCGCATTCAGCAGTTTTGCCCAATCTGAGAGATTCCACATTCCGGCTCTTCCGTTCGAACTCATGTTCGCATCATACGCAATAACTCATTTCAAAGCGAAGTATAAGAATTGGTTCACACTTTGGCTATTGTTTATTTTCGTCGCCAATATCGGTTGGGCCTGGTTCAAGCTGCGTGGTAGAGGATTGTAGCCCGTTGAATAAATATGGTTTCGCTCAACACTATTAAACTGGTAGTCTGGGACCTGGATGATACATTCTGGTCGGGGACAATCAGTGAGGGACAGATAAGGATTATCCCTGAAAATGTGCAGTTGGTCAAGGATCTGGCCGATTGCGGCATCGTCAATTCCATTTGTTCCAAGAATGATTATGACGTCGTTGACAAGGAACTTGTTTCTGCTGGCATCCGCGACTTTTTTGTTTTCCCGTCGGTTAATTGGGAGAGTAAATCAGCAAGACTCAAGACGTTGATTGAAAGGATGTCATTGCGCCCGGCGAATGTTCTTTTCATAGATGATAATCATTTTAACAGAGAGGAAGCCAAGCATCTCATTCCCGAATTGCAGGTGCTTGATGCAACAGACATTCATGAGATAAGGTCACAATTGACTGGATTGCCGAAATCCGACCTTTCTCACAAACGGCTCAGGCAATATCAGGTACTTGAGCAGAAGAGAAAGGATGAAGACACATATTCTTCCAATGAGGATTTCCTGTATGCAAGCAACATCAGAGTCGATATCTGTGAAGATTGCATTCCTGAAATAGACAGAATCTTCGAATTGGTTCAAAGAAGCAATCAGCTGAACTTTACGAAGAAAAGAGACTCCAAGGAAGAATTGCTCTCTTTGATTCAGGAACCTGCGTGCAAAAGTGGTTATGTGCGTGTGCATGATAAGTATGGAGACTATGGAATTGTTGGATTCTATGCCATACTTGCCGGACATGTAGAACATTTTGTCTTTTCGTGCAGGACAATAGGCCAGGGAATCGAGCAGTATGTTTATGGCATTCTGGGTTCACCGGACTTTCCTGTTGTTGGAGAAGTCAGGTCAAATCTTGTAAATGGTCTGATTCCCAGGTATATCAATCAGGATATTTCATCCCCCGAGGAGGCTGTGAAGTCAGATACTCACATTGGATGTTCCATACTGATGAAGGGACCATGCGATATGTCTCATGCTCTGATGTACTTGAAAGATGCCGAAAGCATAGATACCGAGTTTACATATGTCAAGGCAGGAACCAACAAGACAATAGATGCCTATAACCATTCAGTGCATATACTTGGCTTGAAGAATTACTCGGAAAATCAGATTCAAGGTATCATAAGGGACTGCCCGTTCGTTGACCCGGATATGCTCTATGGCACATTCTTCACCAAGAAGCATGATATCATCTTCCTTAGTTCATTGATCGAGTCGGTCCGCGGCATATACCAGAACAAGGCTGACGGCGCGCGTGTTGTATTCGGCCCTCGGGATGTTCCAATGACTGAGAAAGCAAACTGGCCCACATATGCCGCCGGGGATATCGGAGGCAATAAGTTCACGTACGAATTCCTGGAGGACTTTTCAAACAAGTATAAGTACGTCGGAGCAACCACTCCTGCTTCATATACCTCTTTTCTGAAGGAATGCCTGTCCGCATTACCTGCAAGTACCACATTATGCATCATATTGGGTGCTACATGGCCTCTTGACGGATGTAAAAGACATAGTGAGTTGCACCGGGAATTGAATGAGGCCGTCATCAGCTTGTCGGCATGTGAACCACGGCTCAGGTATATTGCGATAGACAGCATAGTAGCAGGGCCGCAGGATTTTGATGGAAGTATAGATCACTTCACTACTGAAATATACTATAAATTGGCCGGTGCCATGAGTAGGGTAATCGAGGAAGTATGTGGTGTCAAGGTGGAACAACCCAGTATTGCGAAGGCATTCTTTGTGAAGATTTTGAACATGATCCGGGTCTTGTTAAAAAAGGTATTCAGAAAGGATAGTTTCTTGTATGTTTTCTTTAAAAGATTCTATTTGAAGATGACCGGGAAGAAGGATATTGTGCAATGAGAGTATTGATAGTCGCCTCATACAATAAACACCGATTTGCTCCTTTCATTACAGAACAGGCAGATGCCTTGCGCCGCGCTGGTTGTGAGGTTGAGTTCTTTGGCGTTGAAGGGAAGGGAATCGCTGGATATCTGAAAGCGCTGCCATCCCTTCGCAAAAAGATACAAGATTATGGACCTGATGTCGTCCATGCCCATTATGGCTTGAGCGGTTTGCTGGCAAATATGCAGCGCAAAGTCCCTGTTGTTACAACATACCACGGCAGTGATATCAATGTCAAGAGAGTATTGCCTTTCTCGAAACTTTGCATGATATTGTCCCGATTCAATATATTCGTTTCCCAAAAGACGTTGGACATAGCTGGACCCAAGTCCCGTTTCTGCCTGCTTCCTTGTGGCGTTGACATTACTGAATTGCAGATGATAGATAAGTCAGAAGCAAGAGCATCGCTTGGTTTTGAGCAAGACAGGCGATATGTACTCTTTGCTGGGGCTTTTGACAATGCCGTCAAGAATTCCCCGTTGGCTAAAGAGGCTGTTTCTTTGCTCCCGGGTGTTGAATTGTTGGAGTTGAATGGCTTTTCTCGTGATCAAGTCACTTTACTGATGTGTGCTGCAGATGCACTGCTTTTGACATCATTTTCGGAAGGATCACCTCAGGTAGTCAAAGAGGCGATGGCGTGCGGTTGTCCCATTGTAAGTGTTGATGTAGGTGATGTGGCCGATACTGTGGGTGGCTTGCCATACTCGTATATTACTACCAGAGATAGTCGGGATATTGCCAAACATATTCACCTCGCGTTCGGCTCACACTCGAAAACACCTGGAAGGGATCGTATTATTGCCTTGGGTATGGATAATGTCAGCGTTGCCAAGCAACTGATCTATATTTATTCAAGTATCGTTTGATATGATGAAACTTTACCATATCATGTGTTATGTATAGGAATCTATGAAAGTAATTGTATATCTAGGCCATCCGGCTCATTTTCATAATTATAAGAATACGATAGCCTCGCTTAAAGAGCATGGCCATCAGGTTGAGGTTCTTATCAAGAAGAAAGATATTCTTGAGACACTGCTGCAGGATGCTGGCATCCCATATCATAACATCTTGGAGGAAGGTCGCAAGAATTCTAAGCTGGGCATGCTGATTGGGGTCTTGAAAAGAGCATGGCGTTTGAACAAGTTTTGCGCATCGTTCCAACCGGATATCCTGACTGGAACCAGTGTGGAGAATTCATTTATTGGCAGGCTGCGTCATATCCCAGTGATTAATATCAATGAGGATGATGCAGCTGTGGTTCCATTATATGCAAGATTAAGCTATCCATGGGCCGACGTTATCTTGTGCCCGACTACCTGCGACTGTGGCAAATGGAATAATAAGGCAGTCAAATATCAAGGCTATCAGGAACTGGCGTATCTTCATCCTGATGTCTTTACCCCGGACAAGTCTGTGGTTGAGAAATATTTCGACCCTGAAACCCCGTTCTTCCTTCTAAGATTTGCTAGTTTGAAGGCCCATCATGATTCTGGGATAAGAGGAATTGATACGGAAATCGCACAAAAACTGATTGATATGCTGAAACCTCATGGAAGGATATATATTACTTCGGAGCGAGCATTAGAGCCTCAGTTTGAGGAATATCGCATTTCGATTGCCCCGTTGGACATTCATCATGTGATGGCGTTTGCTGATATGTACTTGGGTGATAGCCAAACAATGGCTGCCGAGGCAGGAGTCCTTGGAACTCCATTTGTGCGTTTTAACGATTTTGTCGGAAGAATTGGTTATTTGTCTGAACTTGAGGATAAATATGAACTTGGATATGGAATAAAACCGGATAATGTTGAACAATTGTATGATGTTGTAGCTAAGATGCTGGCAATGCCAGATAAGAAGGCGGTATATAAAGAGCGTCGTATGGCAATGCTGTCAGAAAAAATCAATTATTCAAAATTCCTTACTTCATATATAGAAAACTATCCAATCAATCGATAAAAAGATATGATCAATGTTATTGGCCTTGGCTACATCGGCCTCCCTACGGCACTGATGATGGCTTCACATGGTGTTGAGGTCGTGGGGACAGATTACAACAAGGAACTTGTTGCCACTCTCAATGCCGGAAAGACCACTTTCAAGGAAGATGGCCTTGATGAACTGTTCAATGATGCAGTGAAAGCCGGCATCAGGTTCACTACGGAATATCAGAAGACAGATACATACATCGTATCTGTGCCCACTCCTTATGACAAGTTCAGCAAGAAGGTGGATGCTTGCTACGTTGTGGCTGCGGTCAAGGAAGTGTTGAATGTCTGCCCGGACGGCGCCACAATAGTGATTGAGAGCACCGTAAGCCCCGGTACCATCGACAAATATGTACGTCCGGTAATTGACAGGCCCATCAACCTTGTACATGCGCCGGAACGTATCATTCCCGGCAATATGGTGTATGAACTGCTGCACAATAACCGCACTATCGGGGCTGATGACAAGGCGACAGGCGAGAAGGTGAAGGAGTACTACGCATCGTTCTGTCAGGGAGAGATAGTGGTGACCGACATCCGAACTGCCGAGATGACAAAGGTCGTCGAGAATACGTTCAGGGCAGTGAACATTGCGTTCGCGAACGAGCTCGCAAGAATCTGCCGTCACGACAACATGGACGTGTATGAGATCATCAGAATCTGCAACATGCATCCTCGCGTCAATATACTTCAGCCCGGCCCCGGAGTTGGCGGGCACTGCATCAGCGTGGACCCCTGGTTCCTGGTAGGCGACTATCCTCAGCTGGCTAAGGTGATAGACGAGTCGATGAAGACAAATGACAGCCAGCCGACGTTCGTTCTGAACCGCATCTACGAGATAATGAAGGAGAACGGCATCACTGACACATGCCGCGTGGGCCTGTACGGCCTTACATACAAGGAGAATGTGGACGACTTCCGCGAGAGCCCCGCACTGCAGATGCTCGAGGCTCAGGAACGTCATCTTGCACGTCCCCTTAAATGCTACGACCCGTTCCTCGAGAACCACAGGATTGCCGAGAATCAGATCTTTGATTTCGATCAGTTCCTTGATGAGGTCGACATGGTTGTCATCATGGTCAAGCACGATCACATCAAGCACAACTGGGATAGGCTCAAGGGCAAGGTCATCCTTGACTGTTTCAATATCTGCCCCATTGAGGGAACCTATCACATTTAGCCTGTATGAAAAAAGTAATGCTGGTATTCGGCACACGCCCGGAGGCAATAAAGATGTGCCCGCTAGTGAAGGAGTTTCAAAAATATCCCGTTGATTTTGAGACGATAGTATGCGTGACCGGCCAGCACCGTGAGATGCTGGATCAGGTGCTGAAGATATTTGAGGTTGTCCCTGATTATGACCTGAATATCATGAAGCAGGGCCAGGATCTCACAGATGTTACATCAAGGGTCCTCACCGGTATGCGCGATGTGTTCGATGAGTGCAGACCAGACGTCGTGCTCGTGCATGGCGACACCACCACCAGTACGGCAGCTGCGCTTGCTGCATTCTACGCCCAGATACCGGTAGGCCACGTTGAGGCAGGCCTCCGCACTCATAATCTCTACAGCCCGTGGCCCGAGGAGATGAACCGTCAGGTGACAGGACGAATTGCAACATACAACTTCTCTCCCACGCCTCTAAGCGAGAGCAACCTAAGGGAGGAGAAGGCAATGGGCCGGATATTTGTCACTGGCAATACGGTCATCGATGCCCTTTACATGGTGGTTGACAAATTGAAGAACAACCCGGAGCTTGCCGCCGAACAGGACAAGGTGCTTGCGGAGGCCGGATATGACGTGACACGTCTTAAGGACGGCAGGAAATTAGTGCTGATTACCGGCCACAGAAGGGAAAACTTCGGCGACGGCTTCATCAGAATGGTGACTGCCATGAAGGACCTCTCGGAGAAATACCCTGAGGTGGACTTCGTATATCCCATGCACCTCAATCCCAATGTGCGCAGGCCCATACATGAGGTGTTTGGAGAAGACCTTTCGAGGCCAAATTTCTTCTTTATCGAGCCGCTTCAGTATCTGGAGTTCGTGCATCTGATGAGCAAGTCCCACATTGTGCTGACAGACTCCGGCGGCATTCAGGAAGAGGCTCCAGGCCTTGGAAAGCCAGTGCTCGTGATGCGTGATACAACAGAACGTCCCGAGGCACTTGCCAGCGGCACAGTACACCTTGTTGGCACTGACTATGATAAGATAGTCAACGAAGTCAGCACTTTGCTGGATGACGAGAGGGCTTATGAAAAGATGAGCCAGGCCGTGAACCCGTATGGAGATGGGAAGGCTTGCGGCCGGATAGTTGAGGCTATACGAGTTTGTGCTTCAAAATATTAAAAACTTGGTCAAGAGGCTCAAGATTATGCGAAATAATAGTTAACTTTGTAAGTTTTATAGCTCAGATTATGAAAACAACCAAGATACTATCATTCCTTTTGGCAGTAGCTGCAGCCTTGCTTGTGGCATCCTGCGCAACACCCAAGAAGGTCGTCTATCTCCAGGATATGGAGCAGAACAGCCAGGTTCAGATGGAAAACAAGATACAGGCGGTGATTGTTCCCTACGACGAGTTGGATATCATTATTTCCTGTCCTGATCCGGAGATTGCAAGGCCATTTAACCTCAGGTCAGCTAGTGGATTGGGGGGTGGCGTAGGAGCTTCCAATATTGGAGGACAGTCTTCTTTTACTTATCTTGTTGACCCTGACGGAAATATTCAACTCCCGGTTCTTGGCGAAATTCATGCAGCCGGGCTTACCCGTCTTCAACTTCAGGACCTGATCTGCAACATCCTGGTCGATGGCAATTATCTTGCAGATCCATACGTCATGGTACGATTCTATAACTTCAAGGTGTTCTTCCTTGGGTCTGACGGCGGAAAATCCATCACCATTTCCAATGAACGCTGTACCTTCCTCGAGGCTTTGGCCCTGTCAGGCGACATCAGCGCCTTCACCCGTCGTGACAAGATAGGAGTTCTGCGTGAGATTGACGGCAAGATGACCATGCATTACATCGATCCGCGAAGCTCCGACGTGTTTAACGACCCGTTCTTCATCCTTCAGAAAAACGATATCATCGTAACGCAGTCATACGGCTCAAAGTACTGGAGAGACGAGGCTACTTTCTGGAATTCATGGGTTTCACTGGGCACGTCCTTCGCTTCGCTTGCCACAACATTGTTCCTTGTATTTAGAGTTGCTAAGTAATGGAAGAAAACAGAAACAACGACTCCATGTTCGTAGAAGAGAGTACAAGTGACTTTCTTCATATCAAAGACATAACAATCACCCTTATGAGGAACCTTCACTGGTTCCTCCTTTGCGCGCTCATCGGTGCCTTTTTTGCGTGGTACTCCGTGCATCAGAAACCGCGTATCTATGGCGCGAACGCCAGGATAGCGATACAGTCTCTCATCAATGACAATGCAATCCAGGCGCCATCAACCCAGATGAATAATCTGGGGTCCCGCAGGCTTGCGCTAAACTATACTGCAATTAACAGCGAGATCTTCGCCTTGAAGTCAAAGACTGCTATGATTCAGGTAGTGGAGAACCTGAACCTGAATGTGGGCTATAAATGCCGCAGCAAGGTTGTAAAGCGCGATCGGGATCTTTATGGCGAGAGCCCGGTAACAGTGAACTTCATCGACTTCAACGGCACTCAGTATCAGACCGTCGTTATTACTCCGGTATCGGACAGCCTTTATACTGTATCCGAAGGAGAATCATATAATGTCACGGCTGCTTATGGAGACACCCTTGCCACTCCTACTACCAGAATCATTGTTGACAAGACCTGGTTCCTTGCAGATTCGTACTACGGTCTGCCTGTTACTGTCAACTACATGAACGTCAATGACGTGGCTGACAGATACAGAGATGCTCTTCAGGTTTCTCGTAATGACCAGATGGACAATGTGCTCTCACTCTCAATACGAGACACCTCCCCCATCAAGGCCGCAGCAATCGTAAATGAGGTGATTGCCGTTTACAACGGCAATGCAGTCAATGCCAAGAAGAATGTCATAGCCCAGACCTACGACTACATCAACGACCGTCTGAACTCGCTTGACAGTGACCTCAGCAGCAAGGAGGGCGAGATCGCTGCCTTCAAGAGTGCAAACCAGATTGTGGACACCCGCAACTATGGTCAGGAGTTCGTGGCCGGCAACGTCGAGGCTTCCGAAGAGATGGAAGCACTTCAGCGTCAGCTGTCGCTGGCTCGTTATGTCCGCAGTGCAGCCGGCAGTTCCGATGGAGGCACGCTTCCTACAGGCATCGGTCTTAACAACAGTACTGTCGATCAGATGATCTCCCAGTACAACGAGAACGCCAAGAAACTTGACAAATATACTTCAACCGGTGCCACCAACAACCCTGTTGTGAAGGAACTTCTTGCCGATCAGGCTTCTCAGAAGGCCACTATCGAGAACATGCTCGACAGCTACATCGGCACCATGGAGGAGAAGGCCCGCGGCGTTGAGGCATATTCATCCCAGGTCCGATCCCAGCTCCGTCAGGCACCTGTGAAGCAGGTCTACATCGAGGGCGTCGAGCGCCTTCAGAAGATCAAGGAGTCGCTTTACCTGAACCTCCTCAGCAAGCGCGAGGAGCTCCTTATCAGCCAGCCTTCGATTGAGGGCAATGCCCGCATCATAGACGAGGCCCGCGTGAACCGCACGCCCGTGGCTCCCGACGAGAAGCGCCAGACCATCATCGGCTTCCTTATCGGCCTGCTTATCCCTGTGGCTCTCTTCTTCCTTTTCAGCATCTTCGACACCCGCGTCCGTTTCCGCGACGACGTTGAACGTCTGGTCTCTGCGCCTTTCCTTGCGGAGATTCCTTCCAACCATCTTCCGGGCGAGAAGAAGAAGGCAAAGAAGGCTGCAAGAAAGAAAGCTGCCGATAAGAGGAAAGGCACGCACCATCATACCAAGACCGACCCTCCGCAGATTGTCGTCAGCAACAAGCGGCGCGACCCCATCTCGGAGGCGTTCCGCATCCTGCGCTCCAACATCGAGTATGTCAAGGATGGTGACAAGGCTTCCAACGTATTCCTCATGACATCGCTCCTCGAGAGTTCCGGCAAGTCGTTCATTACCTGCAACCTTGCAACTTCCATCGGCCTTGTGGGCAAGAAGGTCTGCGTGGTCGATGTCGACCTCCGCAAGTGCACCCTCACCAAGCAATTCTCAAGCACCAAGGTCGAGGGCATGTCGGAGTACCTCTCCGGCCAGATCGACGACGTTGCCAGCATCGTGACCAAGGGCGCCATCGCCGAGTGTGTGGATGCCGTGTTCACCGGTGCAATGCCCCCCAACCCTGCCGAGCTCCTCTCTGACGAGCGCTTCGGCAAGATGATGGACTACCTCCGTTCACAGTACGAGTACATATTCCTCGACTCCATCCCTGCCGGTATCCTTGCCGATGCCAGCATCGTGAAGAAGTATGCCGACTCCACAATATTCGTGGTACGTTCAGGCTACGTCGACAAGCGTATGCTGCCTGACGTCGAGAAGATCTACAAGACCGGCGCGTTCCCCAAGATGAACATCATCCTGAACGACGTCGAGTACGCGAAGAAGAGCCGCTACGGCTATGGCTACGGCTACGGTTACGGCTATGGCCACGGTTACGGCTACGGCTACGGCCACAGCTATGGCTACGGCAGCGCCTATGGCTATGGCGACAAGGGCTACGGCTACGGCGACTATGACCTCGAGCATCCTGAAGAGGCTGCCGACGCAAAGAAGCATCGCCACCATCATCATTCATCCGAATCAGAAAAGGCTGAGTAAATGGCAAATTTCGCACTGATAGGTGCGGCCGGCTACATAGCTCCGCGCCACCTCAAGGCAATAAAGGACACAGGCAACGACCTGCTGGCCGCATATGACAGGTTCGACAGCGTCGGTCGCCTGGACAGTTTCTTCCCCGAGTGCTCGTTCTTCACCGAGAACGAACTCTTCGACCGCCATTGCTCCAGACTTCAGCAGTCGGCCACCCCGCTGGACTGGCTGAGCGTCTGCACCCCCAACTATACCCACGATGCTTTCATCCGCTACGGCCTGCGTCTGGGCTGCGATGTGATCTGCGAGAAGCCGGTGGTGCTCAACCCTTACAACATCGACGCGCTCGAGAAGGTGGAGGAGGAGACCGGCCACAAGGCGTACAACATCCTGCAGCTCCGCCTGCACGACTCGATTGCCGCGCTCAAGAAGAAGGTCGACGAGGGCCCGCAGGACAAGGTCTACGACGTTGACCTTACCTACATCACCTCCCGCGGCCGCTGGTATTATACCTCCTGGAAGGGCGACGTGCACAAGAGCGGCGGCATTGCCACCAACATCGGCGTGCACTTCTACGACATGCTGCAGTGGATATTCGGTCCCGTGGAGCAGAACATAGTGCATGTGATGAGCTTCGACCGCGTTGCGGGCTTCCTGCTGCTGAAGAAGGCGCGCGTGCGCTACTTCCTGAGCATCAACGCCGACTGCCTTCCGGAGAACGCGGTGCAGGGCGAGAAGCGCACCTACCGCACCCTCAGCATAGACGGCGACGAGTTCGAGTTCAGCCAGGGCTTCACCGAGCTGCACACCCTCAGCTATCAGAAGATACTCGCAGGCGAGGGCTTCCGCATCAGCGAGGCGCGTCCCTGCATCGAGATAGTGAGCCAGATCCGAAATGCGACTCCTATCGGTCTCAAGGGTGACTACCACCCTCTGGCTAAACTGCCCCTCAGCCCGCATCCTTTCGGATGGGACGAGAAGAGATAATGACTTCAACCGAGATATATCTTGAACTTCTTCGTGCCGGCCTTTGGAACAGGCCGGCCGTCGTTTCCGGCAGCGTCAGACTTGGCGAGCTGCTCTCCCTTGCCGAGAGCCAGTCGACCCGGGTCATCGTAAGCCGGGCCCTGCTTGATAAGATGGGGACAAGGCTGCCGCAGCAGATGCACGACAGGCTGCAGCAGAATGTGCAGAGGTGCCTCAAGTCGCATCAGGCGGCAAACTCTGTGATTGCCTATGCCACCGCGGAACTGTCAGCCGAGGGCATCGCGCCCGTCCTCCTGAAAGGGCAGGGGAATGCCTCGCATTATCCGGTGCCCGCTCTGCGGGTGGCCGGCGACATCGACCTGTATGTCAACGACTTCGAAAAGGCAAGAGGTGTCATGGCCCGGCTTTTCGGGGCTGAAACCGAAACCGGCACAAAGCATGTCACCTTCCATGTGGGCGGCACCCTCTATATCGAGCTGCACCGGTTTACGGAAACTCTTCGCGACAAGCGCTTAAATGCTGAGTATCAGCGTATTTCGAATCTTGGTACCTCGTGCGGTCTGGAGGAAGTGACCCTTGATGGAGCCCTGGTCAACACCCCGGAGCCCACATTCAACGCCTTCTATATCTTCCACCATCTCTGGCATCATACCGAGGGCATGGGCATAGGCATGCGTCAGCTGTGCGACTGGGCGGTGTTCCTGCACTCCCACAAGGGTACGCTTGATGCGGAAAAGCTCGCCGGATGGCTGGATTTCTTCCACCTGAAGGACGTGTGGCAGGTGTTCGGCTGTGCCGCGGTGCAGGCTCTGGACCTGCCGGAGGACGATGTGCCTTTCTATGATGCCTCCAAGGCGAAGAGGGGAGCGAAGCTGCTTGATTTCTTTCTTGCCCAGGGCGACAACCGCGACTTCAAGCACGGCCGCAGCAGCCAGAGCAGGCTGGTGCACAAGGGCGGATCCCTCCGCTTCATACACAGGCGTTTGAGGATGATGTTCCCAATCTTCCCCGGGAAGGCTCTACTCCAGTATGTTGGAGACCTCAAGAACGGTCTCCTTAAGCTCTTTAAGGCTTGAGCGCCTGATTTTCGAAGCAAGCAGATGCTCGAACTGGGACTGGCGGTGGAGGTCTGTGCCGCAGTAGCAATAGCCTTCCTCTGACAGCAGCCAATGGGCGCGGCCCTGTACTTCGTGGCCGTAGTACCCGGTCAGCGATGCCAGATTGAGCTGGAACTCTATTTCATTGTCGAGCAGATGCACATATTTGCGCTCGCTCATGTACTGATACCTTTCGGGGTGTGCAAGGACCGGTCTGAAGCCGGCCTTTTCTATTTTCCTGAGTGTCTCGAACAGCTCTACCGGCGGGTTGAAGTATGAAGTCTCGACGAGCAGCCTTTTGTCAGGCAGCGGAAGGAAGTCCCTGCTTTCCAGTCTCTTGAGGAAGAGGTCGTCAATCATGTTCTCTGATGCGAGAAACAGGTTCAGACCTCCGGAGTAGGCCGCCTGCAGCTCGTCGAAGCTCTTTCTGAGCGCATCCGTTTCATTTGGAATGTCCACCATGATGTGCGGCGTGAGGAACACATTCTTCACACCGGCCTCCTCGTAGCGTGCAAGCACGGCGAGGCTGTCCTCCATTGTCTTGAAACCGTCATCGACACCGGGAAGGATGTGGCAGTGCCAGTCGGTGAATCCATCGAACACACCCTTCAGGGGCGAACTGAGAAAATCGTTGATTGAAATCATACTGTGCAAAGATAGCAATTTTGAGTGTTTTTTATTCGACATGGATTCTTGCGCGCATATGTGTGAGGATTGTCGGGAAGATTTGGTATATTTGTATGATGTATATACAGGACAAGATATGGCAAAAATCATAACTTTCGGCGAGATTATGCTCCGCCTCAGCCCTGAAGGGCAGGACCGCTTCATTCAGACCGACTCTTTCCGCATCATTCCCGGCGGAGGAGAGGCGAATGTTGCCGTCAGCCTTGCAAACTACGGGCATGACGCATTCTATGTCACCAAGCTTCCTTCACACGAGATTGGTCAGATTGCAGTGAACGCTCTGCGCCGCTACGGCGTGCGCACCGACTATATTGCCCGCGGAGGAGACCGCGTCGGCCTCTATTATGCCGAGACCGGAGCGTCCATGCGCCCCTCCAAGGTCATTTATGACCGCGCGCACTCCGCAATAGCAGAGGCTGACCCCAAAGACTTTGACTTTGACGCAATAATGGAAGGCGCCAGCTGGTTCCACTGGTCCGGCATCAGCCCTGCCATCTCCGACAAGGCTGCCGAGCTTACCCGTCTTGCGTGCGAGGCGGCCAGGCGCCATGGCGTGACCGTCAGCGTCGACCTGAACTTCCGCAAGAAGCTCTGGACCTCAGAGAAGGCCATCTCGGTGATGCGCCCCCTCATGCAGTATGTTGACGTTTGCATAGGCAACGAGGAGGACGCCGAGCTCTGCCTCGGTTTCAAGCCGGATGCCGATGTGGAAGGCGGCAACACCGATGCGGCTGGCTACGAGGGCATCTTCCGCCAGATGATGCAGGAGTTCGGCTTCAAGTATGTGGTCAGCACCCTTCGCGAGTCCTACTCGGCAACCCGCAATGGCTGGAAGGCTCTCATATATGACGGCAAGGAGTTCTACCAGAGCAGGCGCTACGACATCGATCCCATCATAGACCGTGTGGGCGGTGGCGACTCCTTCTCCGGCGGCCTCATCCACGGCATGCTGAAGTACCCCGGCGACCAGGCTGCAGCACTTGAGTTCGCAGTTGCTGCATCCGCCCTGAAGCACACCATCAACGGTGACTTCAACCTAGTTTCCGAGGCAGAGGTGTTATCATTGGTTGGAGGCAGCGCCAATGGTAGGGTGCAGCGCTGACGCGATGCACCCTACCATTGGCACTTTTTGACAGGGGCTCTGCCCCCGTACCGCCCCCCGGCAGCCTTTCGGCTGCTAGCACTTGAGGGAAGGGGGGTGCCGCAGGGCAAGGAAAACTGTGGCCGCCCGTGGCCACATGAACGGGAGGGGCCCGCCGCGCAGCGGTGGGAGGGACGAGCGAAGCGAGGTTTTGTCTGCCCTGCGACAGCAACCGATGCAAAAACAAAGATATTTTATTGATTATGGCAAAATACAGCAAAATACAGGTCCTTGCGACCATGAAGGAGACCGGAATGGTTCCCGTATTCTACAACGCAGACGCCGAAGTGGCCAAGAAGGTACTCAAGGCCTGCTACGACGGCGGTGTGCGTGCGTTCGAATTCACAAACAGAGGCGACTTCGCCCAGGAAGTGTTCGGCGAACTCGTGAAGTATGCCAACAAGGAACTTCCCGGCATGATAGTCGGAATCGGTTCCGTTGTAGATGCACCAACAGCAGCGATGTACCTGCAGCTTGGCGCAAACTTCGTCGTGGGACCCCTCTTCAATCCTGAGATCGCTCCCGTCTGCAACCGCCGCCTCGTGCCATATTGCCCCGGCTGCGGTACCGTCAGCGAGGTGGGCGCCGCCCAGGAACTCGGCTGCGACCTCTGCAAGGTATTCCCCGGCGATGTGCTCGGTCCCAAGTTCGTCAAGGGTCTCCGCGCACCCATGCCATGGAGCCAGATAATGGTCACCGGAGGTGTCAAGCCCGAGCGTGAGAACCTCGAAGGCTGGTTCAAGGCCGGCGTGACCTGCGTGGGTATGGGCTCCAACCTCTTCCCCAAGGACGTCATCGCAGCAGGGGAATGGAGCAGGATAAGCGAGCTCTGCAGGAATGCTCTTGACATCATCAAAGAAGTAAAATAACACCAGAATATGAACCAGACCGCCAAAAAGACCAACTACAGATGGGTCATCTGCGCGATGCTCTTCTTCGCGACCACCATCAACTACATGGACCGTCAGGTGCTGTCCCTCACCTTCGAGGACTTCATCCGCCCCGAGTTCCACTGGACAAACAACCACTACGGTACCATTACCGGTATCTTCTCCCTGTTCTATGCTGTGGCCATGCTCTTTGCCGGCACGCTCGTCGACAAGCTCGGAACCAAGAAAGGCTACCTCTGGAGCATAGGGATATGGTCAGTAGGTGCGTGCGCACACGCAGTCTGCGGAGTGCTCACCCAGAAGTTTGTCGGTGTTGAAGGCGCCGAGGCGCTCAGAGCCCTCACCGCCGCCGATGCCGTGTCGAAAATCGCAGTGGTCAGCATGACCATGTTCATCATAGCGCGATGCGTGCTCGCCCTCGGTGAGGCCGGAAACTTCCCCGCAGCCATCAAGGCCACGGCCGAGTATTTCCCCAAGAAGGACCGCGCATTCGCCACATCGATCTTCAATGCCGGTTCCACCATCGGTGCGCTTGTGGCTCCGTTCTGCATCCCCGCGCTTGCCGCAAAGTTCGGCTGGGAGGCTGCTTTCATCATCATCGGTGCCCTCGGTTTCGTGTGGATGGGATTCTGGACATTCGTATATAAGAAGCCTGAACAGAACTCCCGCGTGAATGCCGCCGAGCTCGAGTACATCGAGCAGGACAAGGCCGAGGAGGAAGCAGCAAAGGCCGCAGCAGCCGAGGCTGCAAAGAACGAGAAGAAGATCTCGCTCTGGAAGTGTTTCACCTACAGGCAGACCTGGGCGTTTGCATTCGGCAAGCTCCTGCCCGACGGCGTATGGTGGTTCTTCCTCTTCTGGATGCCCTCGTTCCTCAAGAACGTGTACGGCATGGCTTCCACCGAGCCCCGCTTCCAGATAGCCATCGGAGCGCTCTACCTCATCGTGATGCTCTCCATCTTCGGAGGATACCTTCCGACAATCTTCATCGAGAAGAAAAAGATGAATCCCTATGCAGGCCGCATGCGCGCCATGCTCATCTTTGCCTTCTTCCCCCTCGTCGCACTCGGTGCGCTTCCTCTTGCGCACATCTCATACTGGATCCCCGTCGTGCTCATCGGCATCGCGGCTGCTGCACATCAGTCATGGAGCGCGAACATCTTCTCTACCGTGGGTGACATGTTCCCCAAGTCAACCATCGCTACCGTGACCGGAATCGGCGGCATGGCAGGCGGACTGGGCAGCTTCGCCATCCAGAAGGCGGCCGGTCTTCTCTTCGACGCCAGCGAGACTGGCGCATGGAGCATTCTCGGTTGCGAGGGTATCCAGGCCGGGTATCTCATAATGTTCACCTTCTGCGGCGTGGCATACCTGCTCAGCTGGGTCATCATGAAGAGCCTTGTGCCCGAGTACAAGCCAATTGTCATTGAATAAATACACCGCGTATGTCATTCATCAACGAAGACTTCCTTCTCTCGACACAGACTGCCAGACAGCTGTACCATGGCCATGCCGAGTCCATGCCCATCATAGACTACCACTGCCACCTGAACCCTCAGCAGATAGCTGAGAACATACAGTTCCGTGACATCACGCAGCTCTGGCTGGTCGACGGCCATGCCGGAGACCATTACAAGTGGCGCGCAATGCGTGCAAACGGCGTTCCTGAGGAGTTCATCACGGGCGGAGTGCACAGTTCGTGGGAGACATTCGAGAAATGGGCCGAGACCATGCCCTATGCAATGAGGAATCCTCTCTATCACTGGTCCCATCTAGAACTGAAACGTGTTTTCGGCATCGACAAGGTGCTCAGCCCCAAGACTGCACGTGAGATATTCGAGGAGTGCAACGCAAAGCTCGCCACGGAGGAGTTCCGCGGCCAGGCACTCATAAAGAAGTTCAACGTCAAGGTTGTCTGCACGACCGACGACCCCGCCGACGACCTCCGCTGGCACAGGATGATAGCCGAGAAGCCTTTCGGCGTGAAGGTGCTTCCCGCATGGCGCCCAGACAAGGCAATGGCAATCGAGGACCCCAAGTCCTACGTGGAGTACATCGAAAGGCTTGCCGAGGCGGCGCAGACCGACATCATCACCTTCACTGACCTTATGGATGCCCTGCAGAAGCGTCACGACTTCTTCGCATCCATGGGCTGCAAGCTCTCGGACCACGGCCTCGACACATTCCATGCCGCGGACTACACCCAGGAGGAGATTGACGACATCTTTGCCAACACAATGGCAGGCTTCGGACCCTCTGCCGACGAACTTGAAAAGTTCCGCAGTGCGATGCTGTACGAACTTGCGAAGATGGACGCTGAATCAGGATGGGCCCAGCAATTCCACGTGGGCGCCATACGCAACAATAATACGAGGCTGTTCAGACTGGTCGGCCCTGATGCCGGATGCGATGCCATCCATGACCTTCAGTGCGCCGAGGCGGGTCACCGTTTCTTTGACCGTCTTGCGCTGGAAGGCAAACTGGCCAAGACCATTCTCTACTGCCTGAATCCCAAGGACAATGAGACCATGATAACAATGGCCTATACCTTCAACGACGGCACTGTCCCCGGCAAGATGCAGTTCGGCTCAGGCTGGTGGTTCCTCGACCAGGAGAACGGAATGAGAAAGCAGATAAACGATCTCAGCGCCAACGGCCTTCTCAGCCGCTTCGTGGGTATGCTGACCGACTCCCGCAGTTTCATCAGCTACCCCCGTCACGAGTACTTCAGGCGCATCCTTTGCGATATGCTTGGATCTGATGTCGAGGCAGGGCGGCTTCCTGCCAGCGAGATGGATACCATCGGCAGGATGGTAGAGGACATCTCCTATAACAACGCCGACAGCTACTTCGGGTTCTAGAATGAAAATCGCCGGGCTTTCAAGTCCGGCGATTCTGTTATCAGTATGACAGGCTGTTTACCAGCTCGAACCATTGGGCGGAATCCTTTATGTCACCCTTGCTCCAGCAGGAGCCGAAGTAGTACGTGAAGGTCTCGCCTGACTTGACCGTTCTGCCCACTATGCCGTGGTCTTCGCCGTGCGAAAGCCTTTCGCCTTCCGCTCCGGGAACATACACTGCCACGCCGAGCATGCCGTCTTCCGGCTCCGCGCTCTGGTCTGAGGCTTTCTCCCAGATGGCATATCTGTCTTTGGCTTCCAGCTCGGACTGTATGGTTTCCTGGTCAAGATGACGGAACACGCCGGCAACGACTTCAAGCTCGTCGCCGTAATCGCCGCTGAAAGTGTACACATCCTCCACCTTTACGAAGTATGAGTCTGCCGTTACGGTGAATGTCTTGCTGAGCGAGATGGTCTCGCAATCTGCGTTCCACTCGGGGTATGTCAGGCAGAACACCACTTTGTCGGCACTCTGCTCGAGGATCTTCCAGCTGCGGTAGTTGGTTGCGGGGTATTGCAGCCGGTTCTCTATCACGACGGCAGATGCTCCGCCTCCGAGGCTTTTGCCGACTTTGTAGCAATCCTTGCCGTTGCCCCAGTCCTTGTGGTAGCTCTTCCCGTTCTCGAGCTCGTCCTTGTAGCGCTGGTCTGCCACAAGGGCTCCCGGTCTCTTGACCCAGATGTCGATGCCGGGCGAGGTTGTCTCGGCTTCCAGTGCCTGGCCGTACACGCGTCCGCAGATGAGGTTGTTCTCGAAGATGAAGTCGTCGGCGCGCTCAGGGACGTATCGGGCCATCACCCTGGGCTCCTGAGCTGCATTGCATCCTGCCAGAAGGACTGCAACGGATGCTATTGCCAGTATTCTTTTCATATCTCCAGGTATTGCGGTTTACCGCAAATCAGGTGTTGCCACCCAGTCCATGTCGTTGTAGTCGTCGTTCTCGCCGCACATGCCCCAGATGAAGGTATAGTTGCGGGTTGCGCATGCGCTGTGTATGCTCCACTGCGGGCTGATAACGGCCTGCTCGTTGTGCATCCAGATGTGGCGTGTCTCCTGAGGCTCTCCCATGAAGTGGCATACTGCGTCCTTCTGGGGCACCTCGAAGTAGAAGTAGACTTCCATCCTGCGGTTGTGGGTATGGGCGGGCATAGTGTTCCAGGTGCTGCCCGGTGCGAGTTCGGTCATGCCCATCTGCAGCTGGCAGCAGGGAACGACCTCTTTCACGAGAAGACGGTTGATCGTGCGCTCGTTGGCCTCCTCGAGGCTTCCGCAATGCATCACGACTGCATCCTTCTTGCTTACCTTCTTGACTCCGGTCTCCTTGTGGGCGGTGGCAGAGCAGAAGTAGAAGTGTGCGGGTGCGGCCGGGTCGTCGCTCTTGAATGTCACATGACGGTTTCCGCGGCCCACATAAAGCGCCTCCTTGTAATCCAGGTGATATTCCTCATCGCCCACGATGACGGATCCTGCACCGCCTACGTTGAATATGCCGAGTTCGCGGCGCTGGGTGAAATACTCTGCGCGCAGTATCTCGGGGGCCTCCAGCATGAGGGGCTCGGTTGCGGGTACGGCACCACCGGCTATGATGCGGTCGAACATGGAGTAGACCATGTTGATCTCGTCGGGTACCATCACGTTCTCTACCAGATACTCCTGGCGGATGCGCTGGGTATCGTAGTTCTTTGCGTCGACATTGCTTGACGCCTGTCTTACTGTACAGATGATCTTTGCCATAATGTTGTTTTTGTGGCTGGTGGGCCTCCCGGCAAAACTGTGCCACCCTCGGCAACATAAGAGGGGGGACCACGCAGCGAAGCGGAGTGGTGGGGTTGAGCGAAGCGAGACGTTTTGCGGGAGGCCCCACCAGCCGCAAGATTATACTATTTGGGTTGTTTTCCGATGTATGCGAGGATACCGCCGTCTACGTAAAGGATGTGACCGTTGACTGCGTCCGATGCATGCGATGCAAGGAATACTGCCGGTCCTCCGAGTTCGTCAGGATTGAGCCAGCGGCCAGCGGGGGTCTTGGCGCATATGAAACTGTCGAAGGGATGCCTTGACCCGTCAGGCTGGGTCTCGCGCAGGGGAGCTGTCTGAGGTGTTGCGATGTATCCGGGGCCTATTGCGTTGCACTGGATGTTGTATTCGCCATACTCGGAGCAGATGTTGCGGGTGAGCATCTTGAGGCCGCCCTTTGCTGCGGCATAGGCGCTCACGGTCTCGCGGCCGAGTTCGGACATCATCGAGCAGATGTTGATGATCTTGCCCTCGCGGCGTTCCATCATCTGGGGAAGGACTGCCTTTGAACAGATGAAAGGACCCACAAGGTCGATGTCGATGACCTGCTGGAACTCCTCCCTTGCCATTTCATGCATTGGGATGCGCTTGATGATTCCTGCGTTGTTGACAAGGATGTCGATGTGGCCGAACTCCTCGGTTGCCTCGGCAACCATCTTCTGGACTGCAGCCTCGTCGGTCACGTCGCAGATGTATCCCTTTGCGCGTATGCCGTCACGACTGTAGTCCTCCAGGGCCTTGTCTATGTTCTCCTTGTTCCTTGCATTGAAGATGATGGCTTCCGCTCCTGCCTGGGCCAGGGCCTTGGCAATCGCATAGCCTATTCCGTAGCAGGCGCCTGTTACCAGCGCCACTTTGCCTTCCAGTGAGAATGGGTTTTTCATATAATTCATATTTTACACAAAGGTAGCAAAATTAATTAGTAACTTTGCCAGAGAATCAATAAGTACAAGATATGAAAATAGGAATCTGCAGTGACCACGCAGGCATCGAATACAAGACAAAACTTATCAGCTATCTTCTTGGAAAGGGCTATGAGGTCGTGAATTTCGGCACCGATTCTGCCGATAGCTGTGACTACTCCGATTTCGCCCACCCTCTGGCATCCTCCATCGAGGACGGCAGCGTCGATTGCGGAATCGCAATCTGCGGCACGGGCAACGGTATGGCAATGACCCTCAATCACCACAGCGGCATACGTGCAGGTCTTGCATGGAACACGGCCATAGCACATCTGGTCAAGGAACACAACAATGCCAACGTCCTGGTGATGCCAGCCCGCTTCATCTCCTATCAGATGGCGGTAAGCTGCGTCCGCGAGTGGCTTGCAACCGACTTTGCCGGCGGCCGCCATCAGCGCAGAATCGACAAAATCCCGGTGAAATAGTGGAGCCGCTGAGCCATAACATCGAGGATTACCCTGAAGGAATCATCCTCCCCATCGACAAGCCCTACCGATGGACCTCTGCCGATGTCATCCGCAAGGTCAAGTATGCTGCCATAAGGCATTTCGGGAAGAAAAACCTGAAGGTGGGGCATGCAGGTACCCTTGACCCTCTTGCCACAGGTATCCTTCTTGTGTGCATCGGACCGGCAACAAAGCGCGCCGAGGAACTCCAGCGTTCGGCAAAGCAGTATGTCGCCGGCGTTACCTTCGGTGCCACTACGCCCTCGTATGACCTTGAAAAGGAGATAGATGCCGAGTATCCGCTCGATGGCGTCAGCCGTGAGTCTCTTGAGAGGATACTTCCCGCGTTCGTGGGGGAGCAGGAGCAGATCGCCCCTCTTTTCAGCGCAAAGTCAGTGGATGGAGTGCGAGCCTATGAGCTTGCCCGCAAGATGTACCGCGAGCACCTCCGCAGCGGCTCCGCGTTCAACCATGAGCAGAGCGAACTCCTCAGCCGCCAGCAGATCAATATCTACGGTCTGGAGTTGCTGGAGTATCGTCCGGCAGGCTGTTCCCCTGCGCAACTTCCGCTTCGCTCCATCCCTCCCACTGACTGTGTCAGCGGGCCCCTCCCTCTGACGCGTCCGAGGGTGGACACGGTTCCTTCAGGGGAACAGCCTGCCGGATCAGTCTCACCCGGATGTGAAGTGGCACAGGGAACTGATAGAAACAGAATACATGTTGCGGACATATCAGCATACGACCTGCCGACGGCGATGATACGCGTCGATTGCAGCAAGGGCACATACATCCGCGCACTGGCACGCGACCTTGGCGAAGCGCTTGGCTCAGGAGCCTTTCTGAGCAGCCTGCGCCGTACAGGAAACGGTGGTTTCACCATAGAGGATGCCATCTCCCTGGATGATGCCATGCTACTCCTGAACTCAGCCTCCTGATAATCATTGACATATCACCTTATACATTCCGCTTTTCCGGCAAGACGAAGACTTGCGATGTCCCTGCCGGATTGGAAATGCATTCAGGAACGACTCCAGAATTCGCCGGAAAGAGACATTTTGAGCCGTGTTTTGTATTGTGTTGAATGTTAATGATTTAGGGAAAAGTGATGTCCCGTCTGGCTACATCGTTTTTCCATAAATAATTAATTATCAATACATTCCGCATTACACTATAAATGAAGGAATTTCAATACCTGATATGGAGCTGCGTTCGTTTTCATAGTCAGATACTGCACCATCCTTTCCTTTTCTGATTTTGTGAGCCTGTATATCCTCATGTCGTCATTCAAAAGACCGATGCTGTTAGCATAAGCGCACATCCTTGCATAAGGCCTGTCACTGCCCGCTTCGAATTCCTCCCTTATCTCATACTCGCTTCCTGTGTTGGAATCAATGGCTCTAACCATGCTCTCAAAATCTTTGAAGTAACTGATGGCAAGAGCATAATCAATGAATCTGTACTTGGCTATTATGTAGTCGATAAGCTGCTGAGTTTCAGTTTCATTCAAGTCTTTGAAAAGCATCCTTATTCTTTGGAGCTTAAGATGGTTTCCTCTTGCGAAGTCGCCATTGACCGCCTGTATCGATTTCCTCAGGCGGGAGGATGCTTCGCGAATGATGATTCGTTTTGAAAATGGATGATCGGACATGGCATATGCAAGAAAATCCCATCTGTCTTCAATTGCGCGTGAATACAATTTCTTCTCTACAGAATTGTTATATACATATGCCACTGAACTCCTTATCGCTTTCCCGTTTCTTTTCAATGAGCATGATGCTCTTCCGAACATGCCGCCAGTCCTTCCGCTGTCCTGGTTCAGTTCTCTGGCGAAAGTCGACAAGACTTTTCCCATAAACGACTTCCCTTCAGAAGGGGAGCAGTTTTGTATCAATGCATGCACATGCGTAAACATGAAGGCGAGCGCTGTAATGGATATCTTGCGAGATCGCGATACGGCATAGAAGATTGTATACAGCATGATCCTTTCCTGGACCCTGTATAAAAAGACACCCTTGTCAGAGGTTCTCTGATAAACATGAAGAAAGGTTTCCATAATTCAGTTCAAGTTTAGGCAAAGATAATAAAAAGCTCAGAATAGGTGTTTTTCTTATTTCGCTGATATTCAGTGGATAACGAAAAACAGGTGTAACATTTCGTTACACCTGTTTTTGCTAACTATTTGCTAATGAACTAATTATATTCCACGCCCGTCAGCGTCAGCATCTATCGCTATGCGAGTCTCTTCATTGCATACTCCCAGCGGGCGAGGGTCTGCTCGCGGCCGATGAAGTACATGATGTCGGCAATTCCCAGGCCGCTTGCAGCGCCTGAAAGTACAAGGCGGGTGCAGTTCATGACCTTTCCCATCGGCATCTCATGCCCCTTGATGTATTCTTCCAGAGCTGTCTCGATTGTGTCCTTCTTCCATTCGGTCACGCTTTCGCATACTGCCTTGCAAGCCTCATATGCTGCGGCGACTGCCTCCGGCTTCCAGAATTTGTCCACGTCCTTTGCGAGGAAAGGTGCGGTCTTGCTGTCGTCATAAACCTTGGCGCGGGGATCGACGGGGCGGGACGGGTCAACAGGCTTCTCGCTGGCTGCGCCGGCCTTGACGCCCTGAGCCTCGAACTCCTCGGGCGCGATGAACAGATATGATGCTATGGTCCAGAAATCCTTGACAAAGGTTGCGCGCTCCTTGATGAGAGCCACAACTTCCACGAGCCTTGCTTCCTCAACCTTGATGCCCTTGGCCTCGAGCATGGGCTTGAAGAGGGCTGCAAGCTCCTCGTCGCTCTTCATTCGGAGATATTCCTTGTTGAACCATTTTGCCTTCTCGGGGTTGAACTTTGCACCTGACTTGCTCACCTTGTCGAGTGAGAATGAGGCGATAAGCTCGTCCATGGTGAAGAGCTCCTGCTCTGTGCCCGGGTTCCATCCGAGCATGGCAAGAAGGTTTACGAATGCGGGAGCGAAGTAACCGTCTTCACGGTAGCCGTGGTAGGTCTCGCCCTCGGAGTTGAGCCAGTTGAGGGGGAATACGGGGAATCCCATCTTGTCGCCGTCGCGCTTGCTGAGCTTGCCGTTGCCCACGGGCTTGAGAAGCAGGGGAAGGTGGGCGAACTGCGGACGCTCCCAGCCGAATGCCTGATAGAGCAGGTAGTGCAGGGGAAGTGACGGCAGCCACTCTTCGCCGCGTATGACCTCGGTGATCTCCATGAGATGGTCGTCGACTATGTTTGCGAGGTGGTAGGTCGGAAGCTCGTCTGCGCGCTTCCAGAGAACCTTGTCGTCAAGGGTTGAGGTGTTGACCTCGATGTGGCCGCGGATAAGGTCGTCCATTGCGACTACGGTGTCCTGAGGCATCTTGAAGCGGACTGTCCAGTCGGAGGTCTGCTCGAGAAGGCGTTTTACCTCGTTCTCGGGAAGGACCAGCGAGTTGCGCAGATTCTGGCGGCTCTCGGCATTGTAGATGAATGTCCTGCCCTCAGCCTCAGCTGCGGCACGTGCTGCCTCCAGCGCCTCTGAGGAATCGAATGCGTAATATGCCCAGCCTGCTGCGATGAGCTGCTCCGCATATGCGCGGTAGATCTCACGCCTCTGGCTCTGACGGTAGGGCGCGTGCGGATGCTTCTCTGAAGCTGTCTCCACTACCTTGCCGTTCTCGTCTACACCCTCGTCGGGGATGATGCCGCACCAGTTCAGCGCCTCGATTATGTACTGCTCGGCTCCAGGTACGAAGCGGTGGGAGTCGGTGTCTTCGATTCTGATAATGAAGTCGCCGCCTTTCTGCTTGGCGTAGAGATAGTTGTAAAGTGCGGTACGGACACCGCCCATATGAAGGGGCCCGGTAGGTGAGGGGGCGAATCTGACTCTTGTTCGTTTCATCTTATTTTCTTCTGATTGCTGGTGTGTTCTTGAGTGCTGCCATATCCTGGCTGTCATCTACGAGAAGGGCAGGACGCTTGTCCATGTCGTAATGGAAGGCGCGCTGGTTGTCCTTGCTGCTGAAGCCCACCCTTGTGCCACTGGGTGTCTCATGCAGCTGCACGCCCTCTCTGCGTGAGGTCGCCGCCTTGTCGTATATGAAGTTGCGTGTTATCATGATGTAATCTCCCATCTCGGGGGTGGGGCCGATGACATCCTTGAACTTGAGGCCTGTGACGATGGACGTGATATGGATGTTGTCTCCGATTTCGGGGTCGTCATCCCAGATGAGGCCGCGCTTGAAGTTGTTGGCTCCGCCGGTGAACTCGTCTATCTTGCGGTTGATCTCGTTCATGTCGTCCATTGTCAGACCCTTGTCGTTCCGTCCGCCTGTGATGTTCACGAGGACGTTCTTTGCGGTCTTGAGGTCGAAGTCGTTCAGCAGGGGAGACTTGAATGCCTGGTTGACGGCATCTTCGATGCGGTTCTTTCCGCTGCCTGAGCCGTATCCCATCAGCGCCATGCCGCTGTCTTTCATCATGGTCTTCACATCCTCGAAGTCCACGTTGATGTAGCCTGGCTTCTGGATGATCTCGATAATGCCCCGCACTGCTGTCGAGAGCACCTCGTCCGCCTTGGGGAAGGCGTCGTGGATGAGGAGCGCGCCATAGTATTCGTACAGCTTCTCGTTGTTGATTATCAGCAGCGAATCCACATTGCGCTCGAGCTCATGAATACCCTCTATCGCACGGGTGAGTGCCTTGTTTCCCTCGTTCTTGAAGGGGAGTGTCACCACTGCCACGGTGAGTATGCCGCGGTCCTTTGCCATCTTTGCGATCACCGGAGCCGCGCCTGTGCCGGTTCCGCCACCCATACCTGCAGTGATGAACAGCATCTGGGTGTTCGTGTTCATCACGATCCTCTCGATCTCAGCCTGAGACTCGAGGGCGGCATTGCGTCCCTTGATGGGATCGGTGCCGGCGCCGAGGCCGTGACCCATCTGGATCTTTGTCTGCACGGGTGAGTTGACAAGTGCCATGGAGTCGGTGTTGCAGACCACGAAACTGCATCCGCTGATGCCTTCGCGGAACATGTTGTTGACTGCATTGCAGCCACCACCGCCCACGCCGATGACCTTGATTATCTCTTCTGAAGGTGCCCAGTTCCTGGGAGCCAGTATATCGGTAATCTCTTCCATAATTCCGTCTCTGTTAGTTGAGTCCATCATATAGTCCGCCAATAGTCTCGTCGAACACCTTGCCAAGCTTGCTGCCGATAGAGTTGCTTATCTTCTTGCCCCATTGGATGTTGAGAGTCTTGCGCTCTTTCTTGGGCTTGGGTGCCTTCTTGGGCTTGGGAGCCTCCTCCTTGTTGGCATTCTCGTCGAAGATGGTGCCGTCGTAGCTCTCGACCTCCTGCACGGGTTCCTCCTCGATCAGCCTGGGCTCCTCTTCCTCGATCTCCACGGGTTCTGTGGTGCAGTTCAGGAACTGGTCCTGCTTTGCATTGAGTATGAGGCCTATCGATGCGGCTGCAGACGGGTCGCAGATGTCCGGACAGGCTTCCGCGCTGAACATGTGCGACCTGGGGTATCCTATGCGCACCTTGTAGCCTGACATCTCCTTCACGAGGTTTGCGAAGTTGGCGAGGTTTGCACATCCGCCGCTCACGACAACACCGCTCCTGAGGCGGTCAGCGTAGCCGCTTTCCTGAATCTGGAACAGCACGGCGTCGATGATCTCCCTGGCACGCGCGGTGATTATCTCCGACAGATATTTGACGGGCAGATGCTCGTAGGCTCCTGTCTCCTCGTCATTTATCTGCAGTATCTTCTCGCTCATGTTGAGAAGTTTCTCAGGCATGCATGCGCCGAATGCGAGCTTGATGTTCTCGGCCAGTTCGCGCTTGAAGCTGCCTTCATACTTGATGTCCGTCGTGATGCTCTCCCCACCAAAGGGGATGGCGCCGTAGAAGCGCAGTATCCTTCCCTGATAGATGGTGAGGGATGTCACGCCTCCGCCCACCTCGATGAGAGCCACTCCGTTGTCGCGCTCCTCGTCAGTGAGTACGGCATTCGCTGTCGCATGGGGCATGAAGATTTTCTTTGCCGGAGCGACACCGAGGCTGTTGAGCATTATCTCGATGTTCTTGACTGACCTCTTGGATCCCACGAAGATGCGGAAATTTCCTTCGAGGGTGTCTGCAACAGAACCTACGACGTCCCTTTCAGGCTGCTGTATGAGGTCGTCGGCATTGAATGACTGTGCGACTGCGCCGTAGATCTCCTCCTTTGCCGCATCATCGAGAGGATAGGTCTCCAGGGCGATGCTCTTCAGCGCATCGATCTCCTCCTGTGTGATGCAGGAGTCAGGGTCTACTCTCTGGAGCGTCGCGCTTGCAGTCTCCTGATGGACCGCGTAGCGGGGAAGTCCGACGACAACCTGCAGAATCTTGATCCCAAGTTCGTTCTCTGCCTCCTTGAGCGCCGCGCCCACCGGCTTCGAAGCGCGGATGGGGTTGAATACGTTGCTGTCGTTCACGCCGTCAGAGGGCGTCTCCTTGTAGTAGATTACCTGGACATTCTCACCCGTGACCTTAGCTACGGTCAGGGCGATCTTTGTGGAACCCAGGTCAACAGCTGCTAAATATCTGTCCTGCTGCATATGATTTGTTTGTTATATTTCACGTTGATCTTCTTGTAGTATCCGTCCCCTTTGTCGGGAAGGATATGCGAGTAGTACTTTGCGAGTCTCCAGAACTTCTGCTCCACCTCCGTCGGCGTTCCGAAGAGTATCTTCTCTCCTCCTTCGGCCGATATCAGGATTATCTCCCCGTCATCGGTGGCCTTGATGGCACTTATCCTCTTGTCCCAGTAGTGAGACTGCATGTAGCCCAGCATCGAGATGACCTGCCTTACCCACACGTTGTCTTCGGGAATGGTCCCGCTTATCTCCGGGACATGGGCCACGAAGCCGTTCTGCAGGGGGAACAGGTCGCCGCGGTCGTCGGCATAGACGCATTCGGATCCCTTTGTGAAGCGGGCCATCGGCTGGCGTCTCGATATCTGCAGATGCAGTATGCCGTCGTCGGTGGTCCAGGCTTCGCAGGTCTTGATGGCGCTCTGCTCCTCGAGTATCCCCTCGATCCTTGCAAGGCCCAGGCTGTCGAGCCTCTGCCCTATGTAGCTGCCGTACAGCTTCTCCACATGACCACGCACATCCTCCTCGCTGACGAACTCGAGGGAGTCGGTGAACTTCACGTCGATTCCGCCGCAGGTGAGCATGCTGCGCCCGCTGTTGCCCATGGCGGCTAGAAGAGCCACAATAAGCATGAACATCAGCACGAAGGCCAGTGTTATGAGATTACGTACGCGCGCTTTCATATCCTATCTTCTTTCAAGCATTTCCGTGATGGGCTCTATGAACCTGTCGATGTTGCCGGCTCCGAAGGTCACAAGCACGTCCAGATCCTCCTTCTCGAGGTACTCCATCAGTTCCTCCCTGTGCAGCATGACTTTCTCGGGTGCGGTCACGTCCTTGAAGATGATTTCGGATGTGACTCCCTCTATGGGCAGCTCGCGTGCGGGGTAGATGTCCAGCAGGATGAGCTTGTCGACGCCGCTCAGCGCCTCGGCGAACTCCTTTGCGAAGTCCCTTGTGCGAGTATAGAGATGCGGCTGGAACACTGCCGTGATCCTGCGTCCCGGGAAGATTCCCCTGATGCTGGAGATGGCGGTCGAGAGTTCAGCGGGATGGTGGGCGTAGTCGTCGATATAGGTCAGGCCGGGCTTGTTCACGTGCTCGTCCAGACGGCGCTGCGCTCCCTTGAATGTGCCTATCGCGTGCCGTATCTTCTGTGCGTCGGTGCCGTAGCAGAGGCATATCGTTGCCGCCGCAATGCTGTTCTCGACGTTCACCCAGCCAAGAGTGCCGACGCGTATGTCCTTGAGGACTCCGGCAGGATACACCAGGTCGTAGGTGTAGTGGCCGTCGGGGCTGAGCCTGAGGTTGGTGCTGTGGATGTCGGCCCGCTCGTCATTGAAATGGTAGGTGTATATCTTTGCGCTGATGTCATCCTGATTGATGGGACACCCGTATTTGAGAATGAGGGTCTCGCTGACCTGTGAAGCGAAGTTGCGGAATGCCTCCTGGACGTGCTCGAGGTCTCCGTAGATGTCGAGATGGTCGGCGTCCATGGCGGTGATGGCTGCAATGGCGGGGTGCAGCTGCAGGAACGAGCGGTCGAACTCGTCGGCCTCGGCAACCACGGTCGGGGTCTTGCTCATGAGCATGTTGGTGCCGTAGTTCTTGGATATGCCTCCGAGGAATGCGGAGCATCCGGTTCCCGCCTCGGTAAGTATGTGTGCCACAAGAGTGCTTGTGGTTGTCTTTCCGTGTGTGCCGGCCACTGCCAGGCAGGTCTGGCCTTCGGTGATCTCTCCGAGGGCGAGGCTGCGCTTCACCACGCGGTAGCCGTTCTCCTTCACGAACTGCAGCTCGCCGAGCTCGGCGGGGATGGCAGGGGTGTATATGACAAGAGTCTCGTCCTTGTCGGCAGGGATGAGGTCGGGACGGTCCTCGTAGTGCACTGAAATGCCTTCAGCCTCGAGCTTTGCCGTCAATTCGCTGGGAGTGCGGTCGTATCCGGCCACATTCATGCCTTTGAACTTGAAATATCTGGCGATGGCACTCATGCCGATACCGCCGATTCCTATGAAATATACGTTTGTCATACCAGTCTGTAAACTTCGTCTATGATTGTCTGGGCTGCGTCAGGCCTTGCCAGAGGCGCCACGTTGCGTTCGAGTTCCTTGATCTTCTCCTCGTTGCGGAGCAGCTCTATCGCGGTGGGGAGAAGCCTGGTCTCCGCATCTGCATCGCGCACCAGCATGGCGGCATCCTTGCTCACGAGAGCCATTGCGTTGTGTGTCTGGTGGTCTTCTGCCACGTTGGGGCTGGGAACGAAGATGGCTGCCTTGTGGGCTGCGCAGATCTCTGACACGGAGGATGCGCCGGACCGGCTGACTATCACGTCAGCACATGCATATGCAAGGTCCATGCGTCCTATGAAGTCGGTGTAGTGGATGAACGGAAGATCCCGTCCGGCCATGAAGTCGTCTATGCCCTTTTTGTAATAGCGTCCGCACTGCCAGAGAACCTCCATGCCTTCCGAACCGGGGCAACCTGCCTCTATCCACTTGCGCATTGCCCTGTTGAGGGTGCCTGCTCCGAGGCTTCCGCCAACGATGAACAGGTGCTTTTTCTGAGGGTCCAGCCCGTAATACCCGATTCCCTCAGCCTTCTCGGCCTCCGAGTAGGGATGTATCTCGGAACGTATGGGGTTTCCGCTGAAGGTGATCCTGTCTGCGGGGAAGAATCTTTCCATGCCGTCGTATGCCACACAGATGCTGCCCACTCTTTTGGCCAGGAGCTTGTTCGTGAGGCCTGCGAAGCCGTTCTGCTCCTGGATGAGTGCGGGAACCTTCTTTGCCGTGGCTTTCCAGAGCAGGGGAGCGCTGGCATAGCCACCCACGCCTATTGCTATGTCTGGCTTGAATTCATTGATCACCTTTCCGGCCTTGTGTATGCTCTGGAGTATCTTGAAGGGAACTTTCAGGTCGTTCACGATGTTCCTGAAGTTCAGCTGGCGCTGCAGACCCACTATCGGCAGGCCGACTATCTCATAGCCGGCTGCGGGGACTTTCTCCATTTCCATCTTGCCCTCGGCACCTACGAAGAGAATCTCGGTATCGGGATTCACCTCCTTGAGTTTGTTGGCTATGGACACGGCAGGGAAGATGTGTCCTCCGGTGCCGCCTCCGCTTATGATCACCCTGAGTTTCCTATAAGTTGTCATATTCTTGGCTTTCTTGTAAAAGTTCATCCTCTGTTCCGCTGTTGCCCATGTTCTGCATTGTGACTTCGTGCATTTCCACGAGGGGAGCCGCCTTCTTTATCTCCCGGTCTATCTTGCCGGAAGCTATGCGGCTGAAGCTCAAGATGATGCCGAAGGCCAGGCTGAAGCACAGGAATGCGGAGTTTCCGTGGCTTATGAGCGGCAGGGTCTGTCCTGTCATGGGGCCTATGTCCGCATTCACGAACATGTGCAGGAACGCCTGCCCGGTTATGAGTATCGCCAGTCCTGCCACGCTCAGCTTGGCATACAGGTCGTTTCCGCAGTTCCTGACTATGATGGTGGCTCTCGCCATCAGCGATACATACAGGAAGATCACAAGGATTCCTCCAAGCAGTCCGTATTCCTCTATGATGAAGCTGAACATGTAGTCCTCAGAGATGTCAGGTACCACGTACCTCTGTGTGCTCTGGCCGGGGCCTTTGCCTATGAGCCCGCCCTCGTGGACGGCAATCTTCGCGCTGTATGGCTGCCGTATGGCATCCAGGGCTTCCTGGTATGGGATCGAGCCTTTTCTTGATGTCAGTACCTGCTGCTCCCAGTCGGTGTCGTCGAAGACTCGGCTGATACCGGTTCCGATACGTCCCATCACCTTTCCGTCGGATACCTTGAATGCAAGCACGCACAGCGTCAGCAGGGCAGCACCGGAGACTGCAAGTATTCCAAGGTCCTTCGCATTCCCTCCTCCAAGGAGTATGACGATGAACATTATCCCTCCGATGAAGAGTGCGGCTGTGTTCGAGCCGGGGATGACCATCATGAAGGTGACCAGGAATGGCGTGTAGATGTACAGGATCTTCTTCCAGATCTGTTTCTTCGGCCCTTTGAGGTTGCCGTGCTTCAACTCGTCGAGCGCCCAGGCAAGGTACATGACCATGGCAACCTTCACCACTTCGAACACGTGGATCTGGATGCCGGCCACCTGTATGATTCGTCTGGCGCCGTTGAGCTCGATTGACTTGATGAAGGGGGTGCTGACCTTTGATAGCAGCAGCATGAGCAGTGCGGCCGAAACAAGGAATCCCCATTTCGAGCACCACCTGAAGAATCCTATGCTTTTTATGTTGTAGCAGAGAATTATGGATCCCATGCCCAACGCTACTATGATGAGCTGGCTGCGGACTATGTCAAGTCTGGTCTGTCCGCCCTCCAGAAGTCTGGAGGTGGATGAGAATATGCAGACGATGGAGAAGAGGACCAGCATCATGACGATGATCCATACCACTTTGTCGCCTTCAAGGCTGTCTGCGAAGGTCCAGAATGACTTTTTCTTTGCTGCCATGGTTCTGTCCTAGAGTTTTCTTACTGCCTGCTTGAATTTCTCTCCTCTGTCCTCGTAGCTCTTGAACAGGTCGAAGCTTGCACAGCATGGGCTGAGGAGAACCACGTCGCCGGGCTTTGCAAGCCTGGCTGATGCCTTCACGGCCTCATCTGCCGAGGTGGTGTCCACCATGGGAAGGCCGAATTTCTCGAATGCTGCGTGTATCTTGCTGTTGTCCACACCCATGCAGACGATAGCCCTGACTTTGGTCTTTACGAGCTCGTCGAGGATGGAGTAGTCATTGCCCTTGTCTTTTCCTCCGACAATCCATACCACGGGGCTGGTCTGGCTTTCGAGGGCGTACCATGCCGAATCGATGTTGGTTGCCTTGGAGTCGTTGATGTACATGACGTCGTTCAGGCTCAGCACGGGCTCGAGACGGTGCTCGATCGGGGAGAACGACTTCAGCGAGTTGCGTATCACGCTGTCCGAGATGCCGGTGGCTTTGGCTGCAAGGGCGGCCGCCATCGAATTGTATACATTATGTCTGCCGCCGAGCGCGAGCTCCTTGAGGTAGATCTCGGTCTCGCTCTCTTCGAACTTCACAACGATCTTCTCGTCCTCGACATAGGCACCCTGCTCGACCTTCTTCTCCTGTGTGTAGGGGAGCATCTTGGCCTGAAGCACTATCTTGCTGAGGTGCTCTATGGTTATCTTGTCGTCGGAGTCGAAGATGAAACAGTCCTCGGGGCGGAGATTCTGGGTGATCTTGAACTTGGCCTTCACATAGTTCTCCATCTTGTGGTCGTACCTGTCTAGATGGTCGGGTGTGATGTTGGTGATGATGGCGATGTCCGGGCGGAAATCGTAGGTATCGTCGAGCTGGAAGCTGCTGATTTCCAGCACATAGTAGTCGTGCTGCTCGGTTGCGACCTGCATTGCGTAGCTCTTTCCGATATTGCCGCCGAGTCCGGCGTTGAGGCCTGCCTCCTTGAGAAGGTAATATATGAGCGAGGTGGTCGTGGTCTTTCCGTTCGATCCGGTGATGCATATCTTCTTCGCGCTGTCATAGCGTGAGGCGAACTCGATCTCGGAGACGATGTGCGTTCCCTGGTCGGCAAGCTTCTTCACCATCGGTGCGGTGGAAGGGATGCCGGGACTCTTTATCACCTCGTCTGCGTTGAGGATGAGACCCTCGGTGTGGCCTCCCTGCTCGAATGGGATGTCCCACTTGCGCAGAGTCTGTACATACTCGTCCTTGATCTGCCCGAAATCTGACAGAAATACGTCGAATCCTTTGACCTTTGCGAGCACAGCAGCGCCTACGCCGCTTTCTGCTCCACCCAAAACTACGATACGTGCCATTATCTTATCTTCAAAAGTGCCAATGTTGAAACTGCCAATATGATTCCCACGATGAAGAATCTGCTTACGATGCGGGGCTCCGGAATGCCTTTCTTCTGGTAGTGGTGATGCAGGGGAGCCATCAGGAATACGCGCCTGCCCTCACCGTACTTGATTCTGGTGCGCTTGAAATGTGTGCGCTGGATGATTACCGACAGGCTCTCCATCATGAATATCCCGCAGAGGATCGGGAGAAGAAGTTCCTTGCGGATGAGCACTGCGCTCACGCCGATGACGCCACCTATTGTGAGGCTGCCCGTGTCGCCCATGAATACCTGTGCGGGGAAGCAGTTGAACCACAGGAATCCGAGCAGCGCTCCCACGAAGGCGGCCATGTAGATTGCCACTTCGCCAGCACCGGGAATAAGCATTATGCCAAGGTACTTCGCATCGAGCGCGTCACCGCTGATCCATGCCATGATACCGAGCGCGATGCCTACGATTGCGGAAGTCCCCGCTGCCAGGCCGTCCATGCCGTCGGTCAGGTTGGTTCCGTTGGAGCATGACAGGATGACGACGATGATCATTGCCATATAGATGGCCCATGAGCAGTACACGCCCAGCTGGCCCTTGAAGGGAGATAGCCAGGAGTAGTCGAACTCGTGCGCCTTCACGAAAGGTATTGTGGTCATCAGGTTGTCTGTGGGGATGGACTTGCTGATGCATACGGTCCATGCGACGATCAGGCCGAGCCCGAACTGCAGCACGAGCTTGCACTTTGCGCTCATGCCTTCTTTGTTGTGCTTGAAGACCTTGATGTAGTCGTCGGTGAATCCTATCGCTCCGCACCACAGGGTGGTTATGAGCAGAAGGATGGTGTACACGCTGTCAAGTTTGCAGACAAGGAGAGCCGATCCCACCACTGCAGCGATGATTATGATGCCGCCCATGGTCGGGGTGCCTTTCTTCTGCATCTGCCCTTCCAGGCCGAGGTCGCGTATCGTCTCGCCGATCTGCTTGCGCTGAAGCATACGTATGATCCTGCCGCCGGCGAAGAATGCGATAAGCATGCTGAACACTGCTGCCAGCATGGCCCTGAATGACAGGTAGCTCATCAATCTTGCACCGGGTATGTCGAAGCCCAGGTTTGACAGCCAGTTTACCAGGTGATATAACATTTTCTATCTCAAGTTTTTAAATACTTCGTTAACTATTTCGCGCTCGTCGAAGTGAGCCTTCTCCTTTCCGATGATCTGATATGTCTCATGGCCTTTGCCCGCGAGAAGGATGGTCGCGTTGCAGGGCGCGAACATGATGGCGCTCCTGATGGCTTCCTTGCGGTCTGAGATGCAGACTGCCTTTGCCCTTCCTTCGGGGGAGAATCCTTTCACTATGTCGTCTATTATGTCTTCCGTACGCTCCGTGCGTGAGTTGTCGGAGGTCACGAAGATGCGGTCGGCATACTTCTCTGCAACCGCTGCCATCTCGGGGCGTTTCGTCCTGTCGCGGTCGCCTCCGCAGCCGAACAGGCAGTCCAGCTCGCTTTCGGGAGCCACGTCCCTCAGCGTCCTGAGCACGTTCTCGAGCGCGTCGGGCGTGTGCGCGTAGTCAATTATTACATTGATGCCCTTCGGCCCGTTCATTGTCTCGAGGCGTCCGGGGGCTGATTCCAGCGATGAGAGTGCCACGAGCACCTCTTCCTTCTGCGCGCCCAAAGCTATTGCCGCGCAGTATATTGCGAGCAGATTGTATGCGTTGTGGGCGCCAACGAGGCGGCACCAGACTTCTGTCCCGTCAATCTTGAGGAGCATCCCGTCGAATCCCTGCTCTATGATGCGGCAGCTGTGGTCTGCCACACTGCGGCAGCTGTAGGTCATGACCTCGGCACGGGTGTTCTGTGTCATGATCATTCCGTTCCTGTCGTCTGCGTTGATGATGGCGCATGCGCCTGCAGGAAGACGGTCGAAGAAGAGCTTCTTGCACCTGAGGTACTCTGCGAATGTCCCATGATAGTCGAGGTGGTCGTGGGTGAGGTTTGAGAATATGCCCACGTTGAAGTCAAGTCCGCTGACCCTGTCCTGCTCGACGCCGATGGAGCTGACTTCCATGAAGCAGTATTCGCATCCGGCCTGGACCATCTTTGCCATCAGGGAATTGATGGTGAAGGGGTCTGACGTGGTATTTGCCGTCTCGAGCCTCTGCTCGCCCACATAGTTGGCGATTGTGGAGAGGAGTCCGCAGCCGTAGCCGAGCTTTCTGAACATGTTGTACAGGAGCGTCACGGTCGTGGTCTTGCCGTTTGTGCCGGTGATGCCCACGAGCTTGAGATCCCTGCTGGGGTGCTCGTAGAACGTGTCCGCAATGATTGCAGCGGCGTAGCGGCTGTTTTCGACGATCACCTCGGTGACTCCGCTGTCCTCCGAAGGCTCGCCCTCGCGTACGACTGCCACCGCCCCTGCCGCGATTGCTGAGGGGATGAATGCGCGGCCGTCGTTTCCGCAGCCTGTCACGGCCACGAATACGGTACCCGCGGAGACTTTCCTCGAGTCGTTGGTGACGAAACTGATGTCGATGTCCGTCTTCCCGGACACTGACACTACGCCTGTGTTCTTTATGAGTTCGCTCAGTTTCATTTTGCCTTGTTCAATGTTGGCTGGAAATAGGGATCTATGTTGTACAGACCGTCAATAAGTGTCTTGATTGCCCTTGCGGGGATTCCGCCGCCCTGGAACTGCTTGCCCGTGGGCTTTGAGTATACGGCGCATATCACGCTGTACTGCGGATCCTCGGCAGGGAAGAACCCTACGAAGGTTCCCTGGTATTTCTTGCGTCCGGATGCATCGGAGTACTGTCCGTTCTCGAATGTTCCGAACGATGTTCCGGTCTTTCCGGCCACTGTGCATTTTGCATTCTTGAGCCTCTTCGCGGTACCTTCCTCGGTCACGGCTTTCAGTGCCCTGGTTATGGTGTCGGCCACCGCCTTGCTGCAGATAGCTGCGTTGAGCACGCTGGGACCGCGCTTGTCGACCACGAGCCCGTGCTCTTCGATGTCCTCCACGAGGTAGGGCTTCATCATCCTTCCCTTGTTCGCGATTGCATTGTAGAAGGTGAGGATGTGCATGGGTGTCTCCTCGGTCGAATAGCCGAAACCTATCGAGCCGAGGTCGGTGTTTGTCCAGTAGCGGCTTTCGGGAGAGGGGATGGTCGGGGTGAGCATCCCGTCAAGGTCGAAGTCGTAGGCCTCGCCCAGCTTGTAGGTGTATATGTTCTGCAGGAAGCGTTTTGTCTCGTCCTTCTTGCCATGCTTGCCGTAGTTCTTCACAGCCAGTGTGGCGAACACATAGTTCGATGAAATCTTGAATCCGTCGATGATCGAGATCTCCCTGACACCACCGTGGTTGCGCACGAAATCGGGGATGTGCGGGTCGTTGATGGTCGTTCCCTCAACATGTCCGCTGCCGGCGGGAAGGGTTTCCTCGAGACTCTTGACGAAGCCGTCGTTCAGCACGCTCATCAGGGTGACGGTCTTGAAGACTGAACCCGGCTCGCACTTGCGGCCGATGGCGATGTTCTGGATCTCCTCCCAGGAACCGCTTCCGGCGTTGTCCCTGACGAGGTTGACCATCGCGCGTATCGCTCCGGTGCCGACTTCCATCAGAACCAGGCATGCGCCTTCGAGGTCATCCTCGGCTTCGATCTGCTCGCGAAGAGCCTTGTCGGCAAGGTCCTGGTAGTCGATGTTCAGGGTTGTCCTGAGGTCCTTGCCGTCGACTGCCTTCACGAATGCGCTGTCGTTGTCGCGCATGCGGCCGTGGTCGGTCTCGCGCAGGTACTCGCGTCCGTTGGTGCCGTGGAGTATGTGGTCGAACTTGCCCTCGAGGCCGATATGGGTGTTGCCCACGTCGCTCTTGTTGTTCCTTACGAATCCGATGGTGCGTCGGGCAAGTTTGCCGTAGGGGTATTTGCGCACATAGTCCTGCTCGAAGATGAGTCCGCTCTTGTAGCGGCCGTCCCTGAAGAGAGGGAACTCCATGACTTCGTTCCGGGTGTTGCGGTCGATCGGAGTGCCTATCTTCACATACTTGCGGTTGTTGGCACGTCCGTCTCTGATCAGTTTGTAGTAGTATTCGGGACTTTTGCCCGGGAATGTCTTTGCCAGCTCGGCTGAGAGCATCCTGGCCTTGCCGAGCCATTCAGCCTCGCGTGTCTCGGCCTCCTTCTTGGCCTCCGAAATCTTGACGGGGTCGTCCTTGGCCCTGGCGATCTTGTTGTTCATCCTGGTCTCGATCTCCTCCTTGAGCACCGTGCAGTCCATGTAGATCTGGTAGGTGGGGGTGGTGAGTGCCAGCAGGCGTCCCTCGCAGTCTATGATGTTTCCTCGGGCGGGATCGATGGTCTTGGCGACCACGGCGGGGGTGAGGGCATCCTTGATCTTCTCGTCGGGGCGGAAGAACAGCTGGATGCCGATTATGCGCAGAATAAGCAGCAGCGATGCCATGAGCAGCACGATGTAGAGCGTGTACAGTATGATGCTGATACGCTCGCGATTCTTGAATATTCCGCTGTTCTCGCTCATTCTATTCGACAAGTCTGGTTGCAGGCTGCTGCGCTTCCTGTACGTTCGAGCCCATCTCCTGCAGCATTGCGTTCACGGTGGAACGGCGTGACAGGCTCACTATCTCGTATGTCTTCTGGGAATGGACTATCTCCAGTTCCTGGAGTGTTCTCTTGTTCTTCTCGACCTTGCTCTGGGTGTTGTCTATCATCAGCGATATCCATATCACGAGGGCAAAGAGGAAGAAGGTGTAGGCGATGTGAATGAAGTACCTGCCCACGTTGAGGCGCAGGAGGAACTCTCCCTTCAAGATGGCAACAAGGCTGTTCTTGAGGAAGACGCCGATGTCGGCGATTTTCCATGTCTTCTTCACATTCTTCATATCTTCTCAGCAATTCTGAGTTTTGCGCTGCGTGCGCGTGTGTTGCTCTCTATCTCCTCTTCCGAAGGAAGGATGGGCTTGCGGTTCACTGCCTTCAGAGGGGCATTGCTGCGGCCGAACATGTCTTTCTCCTCGCTTCCGTCCACATTCCCTGTCTTGATGAAGTTCTTGACCATGCGGTCCTCCAGCGAATGGTAGGTGATGACTACGAGTCTGCCTCCCTGCCTGAGGGCCTTTGCGGAGCCTTCGAGGAATTTCTGCAGTGATCTCATCTCCTGGTTTACCTCTATGCGCAGGCCCTGATAGAGCTTTGCGAGGTATTTGTGCTCGGCGAAAGAAGGCAGGGCGGCCGCAATGGCATTGTCGAGGTCGTCTGTTGTGAGAATCGGTGCCTTTGCACGTGCTGCAACTATGAGCTGAGCAACGCGGCGGGCGTTGTCGATCTCCGAATAGAGTCGTAGAACCTTTTCCAATTCTTCTTGCGTATAAGAATTGACAATGTCTGCAGCGGTTTTACCACCCTGCACATTCATTCGCATGTCGAGCTGCGCGCTGTAGCGGAATGAGAATCCGCGTTCAGCTGTATCAAACTGATGGGAACTTACGCCGAGGTCGGCGAGAATTCCGTCGAACCCGCCTTCCGTGTGGAGGAGGGAGTAGTTGTGGATGAATCTGAAATTGTTGTGTACCAGCGTGAAGCGGGGATCGTCGATGGCGTTGGCCAGAGCGTCCTCGTCCCTGTCGAAGGACACGAGGCGGCCGTTGCCGTCCAGGCGGCTCATTATTTCCCTCGAGTGACCGCCACCGCCGAAGGTTGCGTCGGCATAGATGCCGCCCGGATTGAGAACCAGGGCGTCTACGCTTTCGTGAAGGAGTACAGGATTGTGATATTCGCTCATCGTCTCCGCACTATTTGCGGGAGAGGCTCTTGGCGATGGCTACGTAATTCTCGTTTGAAATGCGGGACTGCTCGAACTGCTCCTTTGCCCAGATTTCGATCTTGAAGCCAATGCCAAAGAATTCCACTTCCCTGGTTACACCTATTGCGTCAAGAAGTTCCCTGGATATGGAGATGCGTCCAAGTCGGGCGTCTGGCTCCACTATGTCACAGTCACGCATGTATTCTCTCCAGAACGTGACGTGATCGGGATTGAAGAAGTCGAGAGAATCCTTGATCTTCTCTGACTGGGCGTTCCACTCGTCGAAAGTGTACATCTCCAGGCAGGGATCGTAGATGCTCTTCTTGATGACAAACCTCGTGTCGCTTCCAGCGGGCAATACGCCTCTGAATGCCGCAGGAAGGACCAGACGGCCCTTGTCGTCGACTTTGGAGGGATATTTTCCGATGGATGTGACCATATTAATTCTTATACGCAATCGCAAAGATAATAAAAGTTTTCCACTTTTTTACACTTTCATCCAAAATTTTCCACCTTTTGTGCGAAACGCATCCACGGGGGCGCTATGCCCTCTTTCAGCCGGATCAGACTGAAAGTAAGACAATGTGTTTCTACTATTTGAGGACCTGCTTCAATGACTTCCCAGATGCTGTACACTCGCGTCTGTGCAAAGTCGGAGGTTATGGATGTTTATGTCTCAGTCTCGTACTGGATGAACGGTTATACGCGACAAATTCACCAAGTTTCAGATAACAAAAGCAGCCGCACATCAAACGATACACGGCTGCTTGATGTATATAGGGTGTATTATTTACATTCTGTGACGAGACGGACAGACTGTGCCCTTAACACCATGCATGTTTCTCATCCTTGATCGGATGGTAGCCGGGAAGAATCTAGACAGCATCAGGACACGATGCAGTAATAACTGCTACGCTAGCACTTATTTGAGCCGTCTGGCCGCTTCGCCTGCGATAACAAGATTGATGTCGGCTGGAACACCCTCCTCCTGCGGAGTGACTACTGCGCCGGGCCTTGGGGCAGGTACCTGACGGGCCAGTTTCATGATAGCCGTACCTTCGTTAATCTCGTCGAACATCGAGATGTAGATGCTCTTGCATCCTGCCTCGATGCATGCGTCGATCTGTCTGCGGAGGAACTCTCCTCCGTGCCTGTCGACGGTATCATCGGCATCAGGGTATATATTGAGCCAGCTGAATCCGGGCCATACATCACCGGCAAAGTCGATGCCGTGCTCCTCGCACCATGCCACATCGCCGGGGATGACCTCCTTGAACTCGTCGAAGTCCTCGTTCGTGAACCTGCCCACATACCAGGGCATTATGATGTCAGACTTGAGTATGTATTCGTGAACCCTTTCATCTTTGCGGGTGTCGCTGCCAAGCTCACGCCAGTAGGTGGGTACGCCCAGCATGATGCTGTAGCCGCGCTCCTTGAGCCCGTCTATGATCTTTCCACCCTCGTCAAGGAAATGTTCGGGCCTGTCGACGAATCCAATGCCCCAAATGACAACCAGAGGCTTCCCGTTGTGCCAGAGGTATGAGGGCCTTGCCTCGTGGTCGAACAGGTTGTAGCGTGCACTGAGTTCATCTATGTCGGCCAGAAGCTCGTCCGCCATCTTTCCCGGTTCACCGCGCATGTCGTACATGATGCAGATAGCCCTGTCGTAGCGCTCGGCGCATGACATTGCATTGTCCATCACAGTGAGGAAATGTTCGCGGTTGCCGCCGTTTATGTCCCACATGAACCTCTGCATGAATACACCATCCAGCCCGTACTCCTTCATCCAGCGGAAATGAAGGTCGATGGTGCTGTAGTCCGCTGAAGAGAAGACCCTCGGCTCGCTGCCGTCAGCCATCTTTCCGGGCAGGGGATATGTATCGATGTATTCAGTGACGTCGGGCAGCATGTCCACCCTGTATCTGCCATCGGCAAAGGTGTAGCCACCAGCGTATTTCTGGCCCTCTGCGGGAGAGAGGAACCATCCCTGGTAGCCAGCCATTGCGAGACCCTTGTAGGAGTCGTAGCTGATGTTTGACTTCACGCCCCACTCCTTGTTGGGAAGGGGGCCCATCTCAAGCTCGAGCACGCCGCCGTTCACTATGGCCTCGTGGCTGATGGTAGGCTCGTTCCACTCCTTGCCGTTGAGCTTTGCGGACTGTATGTACTTGTTGTCCTTCGAAACATTGTTGGCCTTGACCTCGAAGGTCTTGCCGTTGCTCATGTGCACCTTGACGTTCTCGAACCTCGGGCTGCCTATGCTGTATTCGGGCTTGCCGGGGCACACGGGGAAGAATCCCATGGATGAGAACACCACGAACGAGGTCATTCCGCCGCCGTCCTCGTCGCCGGGAACACCCATCAGGTCGTTGCGGAACCAGGTGTCGAGCATCTGGCGTATGCGCTTCTGGGTCTTCCAGGGAGCACCAGCGAAGTTGTACAGATAGGGCACGTGGAGCGAGGGCTCGTTACCCATCGAGAACTGTCCTACGATTCCTGAATGGTCGGGGAGCTTTGCCCAGAAGTCGTACTTGTCCATTCCCAGGGGCTCGGCGAACATGCTGTCGAGCTGGGCCACGAACTTCTGGTCGCCGCCCATGAGGGAGATGAGGTCATATACGTTGTGCTGGACGTCCCAGCGGTAAACCCAGCCGTTGTTCTCGTCGTAGTATTCCCTCGAGCCCATTCCGCCGGGGAAGTTGTAGTCGAACGGCTCGATGAACCTGCCGTCCTTGTCCTTCGGGTGGAAGAAGCCGGTCTGCCTGTTGAAGAGGTTGCGGTAGTCGAACGAGTGCCTGAAGAAGTACTCCGAATCGTCGAGATACTCCTTGTCGCCGGTCTTGTCGAATGCGGCCCTGAGGAGCCTGGAAGCTGCCCAGCAGTCGAACGAGGTGCCTGTGGTGACGGGGATGGGCTGACGCTTCTCGAAGCTGTGCACGTTGGGGTCGGTCTCCTTCTCGCCATCCCTGAGGGCGGGCATGTAGCCGTTCTCCCAGTAGAACTTGTCGAGCTGACCTGCCTCTGCATTGCTCCAGGGGCACACTGTACGGCCCTTGAGGCTCGTCGCTGCGGCAACGGCCACCTTCTCGACGTCGATGTCGAGACCCTTGATGTATGCGTCGGCGAACGAACCTATGCCGTGGCAGCAGTTCATGCCTCTGCCTGCACCTGAGACGCCGGGGAAGCAGGGCAGCCAGCCGTGTGCGTTCTCCTCAGACATGCGGAGATATGACTTGAGGATTGCCTCCTCGAGGGGCACGTCGACGATGGTACGCAGGGGATGTGCGCTGTGGTAGGTGTCCCAGAGCCAGTCGTCGGTGTAGTATGCGACTCCACCGTCCTCGTGCACCTGGTTGTCCTCGCCGCTCCAGTACCTGCCGTCCTCGCTCATGCAGACGGGGCGCTCGAGAGTGCGGTAGTATGAGGTGTAGAACACAGTGAGGTCCTCCTCGCTGCCGCCGTTGACCTCGAGACGGCCGAGGGCCTCGTTCCAGATTCTGCGGCCCTGTGCCATGAGTGCGTCCACGTCGTAGTCGCTGATCTCACGTGCAAGGTTCTTCGCTGCCTGCTCGGTGCTTATGAACGACACACCGTAGCGTATGCGGAGCTCGGGGGTGTCGAAGGTGAGCGCCACGTGGCTTTCGCCGATCTTCTCGGTGGATACGGGAGCCTTCTCGAACTCCACATAGACGTATGCCTTGGTCTGTGCGCTGCAGTACTGGAATCCCTTCACGACGTTGCCCTCGGCGCTCATCTCGCCTTGATGGGCGTTGACTGTGAGAGTGACGGGGCCCTCGCTGCGGAACTTGAGGTCATAGATTGCGGACTGGTGTGATGCTGAATATCTTACGCCGATCGTGGAGCCTGCGAGCTCGGTCTCGTAGCTGTACGGGGTCACGTGCTCGTTGTCCCAGTCAAGCCTCAGGCCGGGGAATCCGATCGTGAGGGGAGCCTCTGAACGGTGGTCGGTCACCATGAGGGGCAGTCCGTTCACCAGCTCGGTGGTGTACTCGCGCCTGCAGGGGAATACCCTCAGCATTGAGTGGGGCAGTGACACGGTAGGGTAGCAGGGCACCAGCATGTGGCTTACGTGTCCGATGTATGTGTTCACATAGTCTACGGGATCCTTCTGATCGCACTTCTCAGTGCAGCATCCTGCCAGAATGGCTGCGGCGCATGCCAGCGTCAGTACTTTTGCGATAATGTTCTTCATTGAAACAGTTGATGGAAATTTGCAGGTGCAAAGTTAAGTCTATCCGTCTGAATAGCCAAACGGATATTCCGCGACGAAGTCAAGAGGTTTGTACCCTAACTCGGAAAATTGGTTAGTGAGGGAACATATTGAATTCTCGGTTGAAAACCAATAGCTTCCGTGGATTGGCTGGGATGCGGGTGGTTACTCCTTAGGAGTCTTGCGGCGGGTGGGACGGCAGACTATCTGAATGTCCACATATTCCACCTTGTAGCCGCGGAAACGACGGCCTTTCAGAGAAGACTCGACGGCGGAGAGAAGCCCGTCATCGTTTACGTTAATATGCTCTCCGCTGGTGCGGTCATAGAGATGCACGTGGTTGTTCCGTACTGCATCGAACTGCAAAATGCCGCTCTGGCCCATCCGCCGGCTGTAGATCCCGCAATCTGCGAACTCTTTGAGTATGTTGTAGATAGAGGCGGTCGAGATGGATGTGCCAAGTTCCTCTTTGATGTACGATGCGACTTCGTCGGGGCCGGCATGCTCGAGAGCGCACATGGCGCGGTGGACGGCCATTCGCTGTGCTGTGGCCTTGAGGCCAAGATCTGCGAGGACGTCCTTCAATTCTTCTTCCGACAGAACCGGAACTGATTTGCGTCGTGCCATATTTATCTGGAGGAAATACGTTCCTTTTGACAAAGATAATCATTTTTGTTGCAAGGAGTCTTGTGGGTTTCAAAATTATTTGTACCTTTGCATTCCCAACACGGTGAGATTAGTTCAGTTGGCAGAGCACCAGATTGTGGTTCTGGGTGTCGTGGGTTCGAGCCCCACATCTCACCCCAAAACATTGAAGAGGGTGACTCTTACCTTTGCAAACGACTATAGATGTTGTGAGTGAAGGTAGGAGTTTCTCTTTTATTTCTTTGCATGCAACAGCGGTCATAGTTTTGTAGTTTTGCTAGAGATTATGGCCGTG
>JAGHSF010000013.1 GCA_018065985.1 Candidatus Cryptobacteroides choladohippi | reverse complement strand
TCGGAGCCAAGCCAGCGGAACTCCACTATGCCCGTCTGTCCTTCTCTGCTGATGAGGTCTGCGCTGAGTTTCATCGCGGACAGTTCGGATCCCTCCGGGGCTGTTGTTCATATTTGTATATATTGATATTACAAAAGTAATGTAAACATGTTGAATATCCAAATTCAGTTTTGTGACAGCAGTGAGTATATTCTGATGAATATATGTTAAATGTTATTGTATCATTAATGTAGATTAAATCAACTAAATCTATATAAAACAACATATTATATTGTATCGTTATATGGCTTTTACAGCAGGGGAGTCATGCCCTGTTGGAAATACTCTCCATTCACTACAGCTATACTTTAGTATTGTCTTGTAATAGTCTGATTACTAGTAATATAACATAGAATTACATTTGTTATAATTGTTGCTTATATTAGAATTGTCAACAGTGTGAAACATAGTGTGGTGTAGATATGTAAATTTACAAAAGAAAACAACCTGTTTACAAATGTATTAACAAAAGTAAACAGGCTGTATAGTTCTGTATATTGCCGCTGGGGCTTCTATCCGGCTCTGAAAAGAAGAGATGAATCGCCGTAGCTGAGGAATCTGAAATCGTTCGCCAAAGCGTAGTCGTACATGGTCTTCCAGTCACCTCCTACGAATGCCGAGATCAGGAGCAGGAGTGTGCTCTGGGGCTGGTGGAAATTCGTCACCATCATATCGACAATACGGAATTTGAAACCGGGAACTATGATTATCCTCGTCCCGACTTTGAGCTCGTCCATGTTGTTCCTGTCGAGCCACTCCACAATGGCAGACAGGGATTCTTCAAGAGTGTATGGATATTCTCTTGTGTAAGGTGCCCACTGGTCCACATCCTGCGGTGCTCCGTTCTCTATGCAGCTTACGCCTGCGTAGTAAAGCGACTCGAGCGTCCTTACTGATGTCGTGCCCACGGCAACGACTTTCCTGCCTGAACGGGCCAGTTTGAGGAGCAGGTCCTTCTTCACCACTACGGGTTCCCTGTGCATCGGGTGTTCACTGACGAGAGAGCTTTTGACGGGAAGGAACGTGCCGGCGCCTACGTGCAGGCAGACGTTCTGCCTGTCGATGCCCTTTGCGTCTATCTCGGAAAGCACTTTTTCCGTGAAGTGCAGTCCGGCTGTGGGGGCTGCTACGGAGCCTCGGATATGGGCGTAGAGGGTCTGATACCTTTCCAGGTCTATGGTCTCCGTCTCGCGGTTCAGATACGGCGGGATAGGCACCTGGCCGCAGAGTTCCAGCACGCGGCTGAAGGGCTCGGAGCCAAGCCAGCGGAACTCCACTATGCCCGTCTGTCCTTCTCTGCTGATGAGGTCTGCGCTGAGTTTCATCGCGGACAGTTCGGATCCCTCCGGGGCGTCGTAGAGAATTGTTTCGTCCTTCCACCTCTTGGCATTGCCTATGACGCATTTCCACCTGCAGCATCCTGTGCTGGCGAAGTTAACGTTGTAGTCGGCCGGGTCATGGGGCTCAAGGCAGAATACCTCTATGTGCGCGCCTGTCGGCCGGCGGAAGAACAGCCTTGCCGGCACGACCTTGGTGTCGTTGAAGACCATTATGCAGTCCGAGGGGAGTTCCTCGGGCAGGTTCCGGAAGATACGTTCCCGGCATGTGCCGCCGGAATAGATCAAAAGCTTGGAACTGTCGCGCTCCGGCAGGGGATATTTTGCAATGCGCCCGTCCGGCAGCGGGTAATTGTAGTCCTCAATTCTCAATTCTGGTATCATGGCGGCAAAGATACTCAAAAAATCAGTATATTTGTGGATTATGAGAGATATGTCAGAATACGAAAGCATCCGTCCTTACTCGGAAAGCGAGGCTGTGGAGGCCTTTTCAAGGATAGCCCGTCATCCGGCTTTGCCGGCCATATGCAAGTACCTTTTCCCGAAGCAGCCAGTCAACTACCTGTCTTCGCTGATGGGCAAGGTGCACTGCATAGAGGAGTTTCAGGACGTCGTCATGGGCGAAGTCGTGAGCTCTGTGCTCCTGAAGACATCAGAAGGCTTCACCTACAGCGGCATGGAGAATATCCTCAAGCTCAAGGGAAGGAAGTTCCTTGCCATTTCCAACCACAGGGACATTGTGCTGGATCCTGCTCTCATCTTGTATTCCATGCATGATTCGGGCCTGCCGTACGCCGAGCTTTGCGTTGGCTCCAACCTTCTCCAGGGCAAGCTCATAGAGGATCTGATGCGTTCGAACAGGATGATAAAAGTCATCCGCGGCATCACCGCAAGGGAACTTTATCTGAGCAGTCAGCTGCTCAGCAAATATATCAGGGAATCCATAACCTCAGGCACATCCAGCGTCTGGATTGCGCAGCGTGAGGGGCGCGCAAAGGATGGTCTTGACATTACGGAGCAGGGCCTTCTCAAGATGTTCGACCTCAGCGGTGAAAAGGGATTCGAGCAGAATTTCAAGGAACTCTGCATCGTGCCCATGAGCATCAGCTATGAATATGAAAGCTGTGACGCGCGCAAGGCCCGTGAACTGCTCATGAAGGAGGAGGCCGGTTCATATACCAAGAAGCCCAACGAGGATACCCACAGCATCATGACCGGCATACGCCAGACCAAGGGCCATATACACCTCGAGATAGGTGTGCCTCTGGCTGATGATGAGATCGAGCGTGCTGCCGACTGCAAGGGAAACGACAGATATCAGGGCATTCGCCATGTCCTGACCGACCGCATCGTGGACGGCTACAAGCTGTTCAAGACAAACTATATGGGCTACGATCTGATGAACGGTACGTCAGAGTATTTGGGAATCAAGTATCTGCCCGAGGATCTGGAGCTTTTCAAGGCCTATACGGAGCACAAGTTGGGAAAGCTTGAACGCAATCTTGACAGGGACAGGCTGCGCGATATCTTCTGGCATATCTATGGCAACCCTCTGGCTGCCAAGAAGGAACTTCTTACCAGGCAACACTCAGACCTGCATGAAGGTCAGTGTTGAGCTTTCTGTAGGGAATAAAGTCTGAATTGAACGCGAAGAGACCGAGGATCGAGTCTGAACCCAGGGTGAAGGCTATGCCGGGAATCCTCAAGTTCAGTGCGAATCCTATGCCTGCACCCAGCGTGTTTATTGCGGCAGATGCCGCAACGCTGAACACTTTGGCCGGGGAGTAGGCACCTCCGGCGCGGATTTCGTACCAGCCGCGGGCGGTATTGTCGATTCTGATGGTTGCAAGTGCGCCTGCTGAGAACTTGCTGCCGAAGGGGTAGCGGGCTCCTGCCTCCACGGTCACGGGATTCCATACGAAAGACGCAGGGGAGTCGGGATTGGCTTCCATTATCCTGTAGATATCATCTTCGTCAAGGCAGGGTCTTTCACAGACCTTTCCGTATATCCTGTTGTTCCAGACGAGTCCGCCAAGGTCCAGGACTGCCACGGTGATTTCAAGGTTTCTTCTGGTCGTCAGCTTCAGGCCAAGGTCTGCCGCCGCTCCGAATCCTCCTATGGAATAATGGCCGAACTTGGGCTGCCTGGGGTCGATCTTGCCGTCGGAGATGCTGTAGGTCAGGAAAGTGTTGCTTGAGCGGAATGTTCCATTGCCGTCAACATAATATCCGCTTTCGCCAATGTAGTTGTAGTAACAGAAATAATCAGGAGCATTCAAGTCGCTGAACGCCAAGCCGACAAGGCCTTTGAGACGTGCTCCGAACGAAAAATTGTCAGACACCCGGTTCTTGTATCCGTATGCGACTTCAATCCAGTTTCTGGTGCTGGCTTTTGTGTTTCCGATGCCGTATGGCACGTCGTCAAAGCCATTGCAGGCCATTTTGACAAGTTCGATGTCGAAATAGGCCGAATTGTATGAACGCAGATTCACTTCGATCGTACCTGCCGTCTTCTTTCCGGTCCAGCCTGCGGCGAGAAGGTTCTCGTTCACGCTGACATTGGCCTTGCTGAAGGTTGGAAGCGTACTGGTCAGCTTCTCGAGCGTGTAATCCTTGTTGAGCCCGAAGCAGTACCTGCCGTTTTCCTTGTATATGAATGCATTCATCGGAAACGAGGCCTGCACGCTGGCTGTGACGTTGCCGACACCTGCAGACACGAAGCCTTTGAACGAATCTCCCATGAATGCGGGATTGATTCTGTAATCGTAAATGTAATTGGAAAGGAAGTAGCTTGTGCGGAAATCCTGAGCGCTGCAAACAGCGCTGCATACCATACTTGCAAACAGGAACGTGAATAGTTTCCGCATAAGTTATACAATTTATATTATGTTAAGTTGAGTATATTCCAGGACAACTTGCTGTCCCCTCTGTTTAATATTTACACGAAAATAGTCCCAATAATTCAATTTAGCAAAGAATATTGTATTGATGACAGTAAAATATTATCTTTACAACAACAAATCCATATAAAGATGAAACTTAGACTGAAAATTGTATCATTATGTATTTTCATGTGCATTGATTCCTTTGCACAATCGATTCCTGTAACAGAAAAACTTGACAATGTTTCCACCCAGGAATGTGAATTCAGCACCTATCCAGCCGATACTTCGGCGGCTGCATTAGTCCTTTGGGAAAATTGTGATCTTAACATCGACTATCATTCCGTATATAAAATGTGCTTGCAGAAGCGTTACTGCAAACGAATTAAAATTCTCAAGGAGAGCGGCAAATCCTTTGCCAGCGGCAGCATCTATCTCCACGACAGCAAGAATGAAAAGGAGACCCTCCTTCGACTGTCTGTTACCACTTACAACCTTGAAGACGGAAAAGTCGTAAAAATCAAGGCTCCAAAGTCAAGTATTGTTCATACAGAATTTGACGAAACCACCCAAAAAGTCTCCTATGCAGCCGAGTCCGTCAGGGTCGGCAGTGTCGTCGAAGTCAGTTTCGAAGTCTACAATACCTATTTCTGGGAGATTCCCGATTACTACCTTCAGGATAAAATTCCTGTGAATCTGACCACCTATTCTGTCTCGATCCCGAGATGGATGGGCTACAACAGGTCCCGTACTGGATACGACCACATCGATATAGATGAGTCCAGTATTCCCGGAGAAAGACTCGACGGGATTGAAGACAATACCCATAAGAAGGATGTCTACCGTGGTGTTGACCTTCCTGCATTCAAGGAAGAAGCCATGTTGTACTGCCCTGAGCAGTATATGGATGCCGTTTCCTATGAGATTACAGCCATAAGCCTGCCGGGCAATTTCAAGGATTTCAGTCAGAAATGGGAAACCGTTGCCTCTGCCGTATATAAGTCACGCATATGCACAGTCCTGAACTCGCGGTCGAAACTCAAAGACGAAGTTGAAAAAATCTGTGCAGAGAACTCTGACGACATAGCCAGGCTCGAGGCCATAGTCTCAATGGTCAGGTCAAATGTCGTCTGGAATGAGAAACTGGGCTTGGTACCTGATAATCAGGCAGAAATACTGAAGCGTCATTCCGGGGCTGCAGCCGATATCAATGCGGTTGCCGGTTCTGCGATGGCAGAAGCGGGGTTCAAGGTCTCCCCTGTCCTGATTCGCACGAGGAATCATGGCCTGCTTCTTTCCCAACGGCCAATACTTTCTGCATTCAACACTTTCATCCTGCATGTTGTTACATCTGACGGTACCGACCTGTACTTCGATGCAGCGGATCCTTCCGGGTATTTCAATGTTGTGCCTGAAACCTTCCTGGTTGACACAGGTTTCGAAGTTACCGGAGATGGTGAATTCAATTGGGTGAAACTTTCATCGTTGACCCTCAACACCACAGCCTACATCATTTCAGCATCTGTTTCAGAGGATGGGACTGTCACCGGGCACCTATCCGGCAAATACAGCAATGTGTCGTCCTACGATTTCAAAGACGCCTTCCATGATTATAAAGACGAAGATGACCTGTACGAACGTGTAGAGGCATTCATCCATGTCGACGCCAGCAATCTGACCGTTTCCGACTTGAAGGAGTTCGGAAAGTCATCTTCGCTCGATTTCGACTTTGAGACCAATTGCGAGACTGCCGGCGACATGATAATAGTTAATCCTTTCATTTTCAAGATTCTCTCCGATGCCGCATTCAGGCATGAAAACAGAAAATATCCTGTCGACTTTTCGTACCCCGAAACAACACGGTATATCTTCGAGCTCAAAATTCCCGATGGTTATACGGTAGCCCAACTGCCTAGGAACTGCATCTATTCGTCGACACTCCCCTCTTCGCTGAATTTCAGGGTCGTAAGCAACGCCAGCACGGTAAGAGTCCAGTTCCTGTTCGACAACAAGGCAATGGTGTCATTGTCAGATGAGTATCCTGAAGTTAGGAAATACTGGATGGATGTCTGTGCCTTATTCAACGAGCGCATAATATTCAAAAAAGCCAAATAAGCTATGAAACTTTCGAGATTCTGCATATCTGCACTGCTGTTCCTTCCTGTATCCCTGTGGGCTCAGACCGCGGGCGAAGTGCTTTTCGACAGGCAGGAAGTAATCGTGATCTCCCCTACTGACATGAAGTACCATGTGAACAGAAAGGTTCAGATCAACAACGACACTGGAACATACCTCGGGATGTTTAAGGGATATACTGATGCCTTCTCTTCGATTTCCGACTTCTCTGGCAAGGTGGAGTCCGGCGGGAAGGTGGTGAAGAAAATCAAGAAGTCAGACATCTATACCGTGAACTATACCGAAAGTCTGGCTGACGACACCAAAATAAACACGTACGATCCTGAAGTTACATTGTTTCCTTACACTGTCGAGTATGATTATACCATAGTCTACAAGAAGGGCATAATCGGTTTCCCTGCCTTCTCCCCCGTCATGGCCTTCGACACCCCGGTAAAGGAAGGCATGTACCACTTGAGCGTGCCGTCCGATATGGATATACAATACACTGCATGGACAGAACCTATGGTCAATCATTACGACAAGACCAATGAATATCTGTGGGAGCTCAATGACTTCAAGCCTGTCAAGAAGGAGCACAATATGCCGTCCCTGTCTGGCATGCTGCCTATGGTAAAAGCCAGGCCTGTAAAATTCAGGTTCCTCGGCACATCAGGCTCACAGGCAGACTGGAACTCTGTGGGCCGGTGGCTTTTTGAAATCATGCCTGCCGACGAGCCTCTGCCCGACGATCTCAAGGCAACGGTCCATAAACTTACGGACGACTGCCCCGATGATCTTGCGAAGCTTCGTGCTCTGTATGGCTATCTCAAGGAGAAGACGCGCTATGTCAGCATCCAGTTCGGGCTGGGTGGCTTTTCTCCTTCCGCTCCATCAGCTGTGCACAAGAAAGCTTATGGTGACTGCAAGGCTCTTTCCTTCTTCATGAAGAGTCTGCTTGCCGAGGCTGGGGTAGAGTCTGAATATCTCGGTCTCGATACAGGCAAGGGACTCTCTGAATCTCAGCCAGGCGTCGGCACGATGGACCATGCAATGCTCATGGTACCGCTTCAGAACGACACTGTCTGGGTGGAATGTACTAATCCCAGACTGCCTCTCGGCTACAGGCATGAAGATATTGCCGGTAAACAGGTCCTCCTCGTGAAGTCATCAGGAGGCGAACTGGTTGCCGTACCATCATATTCTGACACCCTGACGGTGAGGTCATCGACTTACAATGTGAAATTCCAAGCTGATGGAAGCGCTCTTGTTGGCGTTCATGATGTCTTTCGTCTTGATGAATCCGAGCCTTATATGTCGGTGCGTGACATCAAGCAGGATGAGCTTGTAGGGCGCCTGTCGAAATACTATGCAGTTCAGACTGATGACAAGAAGATTCTCAGCATTGCCGACAATTTCCAGGATTATGCCGGATTTCCCGGCTTCATTCCAGAAGTGAGCGTCGACTGGTCGTTCCATTCAAGGAAGTACGGCAGCCAGAATGCTGATATGATATTGCTGCCCGTAGTCCTCAAGAACAGCCGTATGTCTACTCAGAAGTCGGCCAGGATCAATGACATTGTATTCAAATCACCGTACTGTGAGAAGAACATCCTTAACTTGTCGATTCCGGACGGGTATTCACTGGAATTTCTTCCTGAGCCTGTTTCCCTGAAATCGGCGTTTGCCGATTATTCGTTGGAATATGACAATAAAGGAAACGTCCTTACAGTAACTGAAACACTGAAGATCAGGCAATGCACTCTGCCGGCCTCAGAATATGATTCATATCGTTCGTTCAATAAATCATACAGCAAGGCCATGCAGGCCAAAATAATACTGAAGAAAAAAGCGAATGACTAAACACTTACCTTGGGTGTTGCTTCTGGTATGCCAGCTTGCCGGAGCCCAGACCATCCCGGTCAATCCGACATATGGTTCTGTTTCTGAATATGAATGCTCATTCAGGAACTATGACCCAGACCCATATGCGTCGGCATTGATTCTGTGGGAAAGATGCGACCGTGTCCTTGACTACAGCCTTATCTACAATGAAGGCAACTGCATAACATATTACAAACAGCGTATCAAGATACTCAAGGAAAGCGGACGCCATTATGGGTCTGGCAGGATCACAGTGCGTACTGGTGCTGATGAGATGCTGAAGAATCTTGAGGTGACAACCTACAATTATGAAAATGGCAAGGTCGTCGCATATCCTGCAGCCAAGTCTGACATCACCCGCACCAGAATCGACGATGACACCCAGGTGATGTCCTACAGGGCCCCTGCCGTCAGGGCGGGGTCGGTGATTGAGGTCAGTTATGTGACAACGTCTCCCCTGTTCGACCTGGTTCCATCGTTCAACTTCCGCCGTTCGATTCCCGTCAACCTCTGCACCTACACCCTGGCATACCCACAGGGCCTTCCCAAGAGATTGAAACTGCTTGATTATGAAACGGATGCAGTTACAATAACCTCTGGCATGGATCCTAACTCAGGGCTGTTGGTCGATTCCTTCAAGGCTGTAGATCTCCCCTCCTTCAAGGATGAGCCCATGGTCTACTGTCCTGACGAATACCTTGCCTGCGTCAGCTGTGAACTGGGCGAGTTGTCATGGACTGAAGTGTCCGGGGAATTCAGGGGCTCGGAAGTCGTGCAGCAGTTGAAGGCCCGCACCCCATTCCGCAAGGAGATAAAGGAAATGGCTGATTCTCAGGGAGACAGACACGAACTCCTGTCCTCGGTCATAGCTCTTGCCAAAAAGTCGGTCAGGTGGAACGGGCAGATTGCTTTCTATCCGAAGAGTTTCTCCAGCATAGGCAATGAGGTGTACGGCACCTCTGCCGACATCAATGCCGTAGTCGGAGCTGCACTTGGTGAAGCCGGGTTTACGGTGACTCCCGTGCTTCTGAGCCTGAGGCAGGACGGTACCGTCATGGAATCCTTCCCTTCGTACGGAGGATTCAGCACCTTCATACTGCACATCACCGGCCCGGATGAAATCGACATCTACTACGATGCGGCCGACCCTACGGGCTATTTCAACATACTCCCTGAAAATTACCTTGTTTCCAATGCCATGGAGATTCTGCCCGGTGGCGGCTTCAGGTGGGTTGACCTCAGGCATCTTGTGAACAGCATCACAACCTATTCGGTGATTGCAGGCATACTTCCCGACGGCAATGTGTCCGGAACAGTGTCCGGCCTTTTCTTCAACAACTCATGCTGCAACATGAAGAACATTCTGTTCGGCGTGACTCCTGAAACCCTTGGCGGCAGGATGAAGGAAATCTTTGATATCGATGACGTCTCCTCTGCCGATGTCGATGGAATATACGAGCCATCCTCATGTGTGAACATGAAGGTCGGATTCCTTAAGAAGAGCACAATGACTGACTCGCTGACTCTTGTCAAGCCTTTCCTGACCCGGATTCTCTCAGAGAAGGTCATCCGAAACAGGACCAGGAGGCTCCCGCTTGAATTCCCCTACCCCGAAGGCATAAGCTATGTCATGAAGCTTGGGGTGCCCGAGGGGTATGAAGTTGCCGAACTCCCCGACCCTATTGCTTTGTCTTCCGGACTTGGGCAGGAATGCATGATGTCAGCCGTATCTGACGGAAAGACCGTCACGATGTATTTCAAATTCAACAACAGTACATATTTCGTGATGCCCGAGAATTATCCCGTATTGAAGGACTTCTGGGGCTCGGTATGCAGCGCACTTGAGTCCAGGATAGCATTCAGGAAGATTGACTGACGATGAATTTGGCATTTTTGCCTATATTTGCGCGTTATTTCAAGATACATGGGTAGAAACAGAAAATTGGACATCGTCCTCGAGAATGTGACGATAGAGAACGTGGCCGCCGAAGGTAAGGCAATCGCCCACACCGAAGACGGAATGGTAGTGTTTGTTGAGTTTGCCGTGCCTGGCGATGTGGTCGACATTCAGGTCACCCGCAAGAAGAAGGCCTTCATGGAAGGGCGCATCATAAGGATAGTCAAGCCTTCGGACCGTCGCCTGGAACCTTTCTGCGAGCATTTCGGCCTTTGTGGCGGATGCCGCTGGCAGCCTCTCCCTTATGACATCCAGCTTGCTGCAAAGCAGCGTCAGGTATATGACCAGCTGACCCGCATAGGTCATCTCACCATACCTGAGATCACCCCCATCATCGGATCCGACAAGACGGCTTACTATCGCAACAAGCTTGAGTTCACCGCCTCCAACAAGCGCTGGCTTACCAGCAGGGAGGTCGAGGAGCAGCAGTTCCCTGACGGCGAACCCGGCCTCGGCTTCCATGTAGGCAAGTTCTTCGACAAGGTGCTGGATATCAGACACTGCTGCCTGCAACCCGAACCCAGCAATGCCATCCGTCTGTTCATCAAGGACTACGCGCTGAAAAATGGCATATCCTTCTATGATATCCGCGCCAACAAGGGTGAGCTGCGCAACATGTTCGTGCGCACGACCGACGACGGGCAGGTGATGCTCATCGTCTGCTTCGGCGAGGACTCCCCTGCAATCTTCCCGATGCTTGACGCAATCGCGGAGGCTTTCCCGCAGATCACTTCGCTCTACTATGTTATCAACCTCAAGTGCAACGATGCCATCTCCGATCAGGAGTGCATACTCTACAGGGGCGACGAGGCCATATACGAGACCATGGAAGGCTTGAGGTTCAAGATCGGCCCCAAGTCGTTCTACCAGACAAATACAGGTCAGGCATACAAGCTCTACAAGGTTGCGCGAGAGTTTGCATCCCTCACCGGAAACGAGGTAGTCTATGACCTGTACACCGGAACAGGCACCATCGCGCAGTTCGTGAGCTCGAAGGCCAGCAAGGTCATAGGCATAGAGTATGTTCCCGAGGCCATAGCCGACGCACGCATCAATGCCGAAGGCAATGGCATTGACAACTGCGAGTTCTTCGCCGGAGACATGAAGGATGTGCTTACGGCCGATTTCATTGCCGAGCACGGCGAGCCTGACGTGATGATCGTCGATCCGCCGCGTGCCGGCATGCATCCGGACGTGATCAAGGTAATCCTCGGTGCATCTCCCAAGCGCATTGTTTACGTGAGCTGCAATCCGGCTTCACAGGCAAGAGACCTGGAAGTGCTCTGCACGAAATACAGGATAACTGCTGTACAGCCTGTCGACATGTTCCCTCATACGCAGCATGTGGAAAACGTTTGTAATCTTGAACTGATATGATAGTCCAGCTTGTTTTGCTTCTTGCAGGCCTTGGCTTGATCGTCTTTGGTGCCGACTGGCTGGTTGACGGAGCATCGGCAATAGCCCGCAAAGTCGGAATCAGCGAGTTTGTGATAGGTCTGACCATCGTCGGGTTCGGCACGTCATGCCCTGAACTGGTTGTCAGTCTGACCGGAGCGATTGCCGGAAATGCGGATGTGTCCATAGGGAACGTAGTCGGGTCCAATATCTTCAACACATTGCTGATACTCGGCCTGACTGCCCTTGTCCTCCCTATCGGAATCACCACTGACAATAAACGCAGAGACATTCCGCTCACATTGCTCGTAACCTTTCTTCTCATTGCCCTTGGCATGGGAAAGGTGCTGGCCGGAGTTAGTGATGTAGATGGCATCTCCAGAGTGGAAGGTGCTGTGTTCCTGGTGCTTTTTGCCGCTTATATGTATATGTGCTTCAAGTTCGACAAGGGTGCTGAGGACAACGGGGAAGATGCAAAGGCAATCAGCAGCATATGGCTTGCAATCCTTCTGGTGGCAGCCGGACTTTGTGGCCTGATCTTCGGTGGCAGGCTGTTTGTCAACTCGGCGACCGCCGTTGCCAGGATGCTTGGTGTGAGCGACAAATTCATCGCAATCACGGTTCTGGCCGGTGGCACTTCCCTGCCCGAACTTGCCACGTGCGTTGTTGCGGCGGCAAAGAAGAAGGGTCAGCTCGCCCTCGGAAACATTCTTGGCTCGAACGTATTCAACATACTGCTCATTCTTGGATGCTCGGCAGTCGTGTCACCCATCTCCTTTGCCGCTATGGATCTGATAGACATGCTGGTTCTCTTCGGCAGTGCCGTGCTGGTGTGGATGAGCTCCTATACCTTCAAGAAAGACAGGATCGACCGTTGCGAGGGCGCAATCTTCGTTCTGTGCTTCATCGGGTATTACGTTTATCTTGTCTCTCAGCTGTAGTCCGGCCCCTGAATGGGGGCATGTGGGCCTGCAGTCCGGTAGTGACTTCCTGAACAGTTACATGATCAGAAACTGAGCGCAACGCTGAAGTTCAACGCTCCATATCGGGCGTTGTTGACCCTGATGTTTTCAGCCGGAATGGCCTTGCCGGTGTCCGGGTCCATGATGTCGGGGCTGTCGAGGGTCAGCCTTACGCACGCAAGGAATTCGAGGGAGACCGCGCGGCTCAGAGCCAAGTGGTACCCTGTGCCTGCGGAGAGCAGTGTGCAGATGTCGGAAAGGTTCTTGCATTTGAGACCTACTCCGCCGTCCAGATAGCAGAGCATCCCGTCGCAATGCATGTCTTTGAAGAAATATGTGCCCCTGAGCGTCAGCGGAACGACTCTGAAGTCCTTTGAAATACCCGTAAGGCCGCTGTATGCTGCTAGTGCGATATGTGGTGTGATGTTGACACCCGCATTCGCAAGCATCTGCGCGTTGCCTATGAATGTCCCTCCGGCATGGTTCTCGTCTACTCTGTATCCATCTTCAACCGTATAGTTCTGGTGCATTGCCGTATACAGGGTGCTGCAACCTCCCCACTCTATGCCGAACCTGAAAGAGGCTGTCCCCGGCTCTCTGGCGGGCAGGGCCAGGCAGGGCAGCAGAAGCAGGAGGATTGATATGATCACTTGGCGTCGCATGCTAGAAGAGATAAGAGATGATCAATTGAGGATGGAATGCCCTGAATAATCCGTTCAGGTAGCAGGCCAGGTCTGTATTGCCGTGTATCTCATCCCTGCGCATATGAAAGCCGAATTCTCCGGTGAAGCGCAGGTCGATGCTCAGCTCGTCCCTGAAAATGAACTTGCAGCCGTAGTTGCCGTCGAGTGCAGCCATAAAACCATAGTTTCTTCTCAAGACAGTCCCGCCAGGGCTGGCAAACAGGCCCTTCTCGAAGTCATGCAGGAAGCCCATTGAGCCGCCGGTGCCCCAATACAGCCTGTATATGACTCCGTTGCGTTCCGATTCTCTATATATTACATTATGGCTGAAGGAGAAGTGTGCGCCGGGCATGTTGCTGCGCCCGGTAGGCATTCCGTATATGTCCATGATTGCGGAATAGCAGTTGAAGCAGTTCCCTGGCCTGGAGTGCTCGAACACTGCGCCTATTCCCTTCAATGAGCTGTACAGTCCGAAAGAGTAATCCTGAGCTTCTGCCCTGAAGCAGAAACAGAGAAGTATAATCATGGAAAGTACGATCGGACTCTTTCGTCTCATGTCTGCAAGATATGAATTTCTTTGATAATTTCCTACGAAAACACTAACTTCGCATTCGGATGGAGCTGTTGGGTGTCAAAAGAGGCTCATTTTGCCTGTATTTGGCTAAAGTATTTAAAATCAGTTGATAAAACATATTTGTAAAATATGGTAACAAATTTGTTAACCCCACTTCCAGAGCGTATGAGGCCCAAAAACCTCTCTCAATACGTAGGTCAGAAGCATCTTGTCGGCAAGTCTTGCATACTCCGAAATATGATTGACTCCGGCAATCTCGGCTCTTTCATTCTGTGGGGTCCTCCCGGTGTTGGCAAGACGACTTTGGCCCATATCATAGCACAGACTCTCGACAGGGAATTCTATACTTTGTCTGCCGTAAGCTCCGGAGTGAAGGATGTACGCGAAGTGATAGACCTTGCCAAGAAGAAATCTCTCTTCTCTTCTTCGGCTGCACCCATTCTCTTCATCGACGAGATTCACCGCTTCAACAAGGCGCAGCAGGATGCCCTGCTTGGAGCGGTCGAAGACGGGACCGTCGTGCTTATCGGAGCAACCACAGAGAATCCGTCGTTTGAGGTGATCACTCCCCTTCTGTCACGTTGCCAGGTCTTTGTTCTGAAAAGCCTTGAAGTCGATGACTTGAAAATCCTTCTGGACCGAGCCCTGAACGAAGATGAATATCTCAGAGTACTTGATGTGACGGTTGCCGAAACTGAGGCCCTTTTCCGCCAGAGCGGAGGTGATGCCAGGAAACTTCTGAACATTTTGGAGATAGTTGTCTCATCCCAAATCAATGATAAAGATAACGGCCATATTGTTATTGATAACAAGCTGGTTACGGATTGCCTTCAAGAGAATGTCGCCATCTATGACAAAGGTGGGGAAATGCATTATGACATCATTTCAGCCTTTATCAAAAGTGTGCGCGGATCCGACCCCAATGCAGCTGTGTACTGGATGGCAAGGATGCTTGATGGAGGCGAAGATCCCCTCTTCATTGCCCGCCGGCTCTGCATTCTGGCAGCCGAGGATGTAGGCCTTGCCAATCCCAACGCCCTTCTTCTGGCCAACGCCACGTTCCAGATTGTGCATACCATAGGAATGCCTGAAGCACGTATCCCCTTGTCGGAATGCGCAATATATCTTGCATCGAGTCCCAAGTCCAATTCAGCCTATATGGCCATAGGTGCCGCACTCGAAGCTGCTGCCCAGGACAAGACCGCGTCCGTTCCTTTGTATCTGAGGAATGCTCCTACCAAACTCATGGATGAACTCGGGTATTCCGACGGGTACAAGTACGCCCATGACTACCCTGGCCATTTCACGGATCTTGAATTTCTGCCCAAGGGTTTTGAGGGCAGAGTGTTCTATGAGCCTCAGCCCAACCGGCATGAAGACAGCCTTAAGGCCTATCTCCAGCAATGCTGGCCCAAGTATTATTCCAAGAAATAGGAACTTACAGCTTGACGATACGGTAGTCCCAAGGGGCTGCCGTTACTTTTACCGTAGCTTTACCTGAATGACTGTAAAGTTCTGCAGGAATGCTGATTGTAATATCAACTTCCTTGTCGCTGAAATTGCAGAACACAAGGTATGCATCCTCTTCTGTGAATCTCATGAATGCAAAGTGCCGGGCATGGTCGAAGCCGGTGTCCTGGCAGTATCCGAGGTCCCAGTTGAAGCCGCTTCTGAAAGCCGGCAGTTTCGCATATCCGGCTATCTCCCTGTACCTGGCAAACACATCGGCTTCGGCTGAGCGCATGCGTCCTCCCCTGGTGATGTGCGTGTACAGATGACCGATGCTGTCAGGTCTGCACCACTCGAATATCGATGTCCTTCCCATGAAGCCTTCAGCGGCATTCTCCCCCACTTCCTGTCCGAAATAGATCATCCATGCGGCATTGTTGAAGAGTGCGCTGAATGCCAGTGCCGCCATCGACTTTTCTGCAGATCCGCAGAACCATTCAGATGCGATACGCTGTTCGTCGTGGTTCTCGAGGAAATTGACCATCCTGTCCTGGTCGGGGCCAAGGCTCTGCCAGTTCGATGTAAGGTCCCAGGCTGGCCTGCCGTTGCACAGAATGCCACGCAGAATGTCGTATGAGCCCGATTTGTCGTACAGGTAGTCGAACCCGGCCACGTCCAGGTAACGCCTGTAATTGCCGGTGTTGTAGACTTCTGCAATGAACATGGCATCCTGCCTGTACGCCTTTATCCTTCTTGTCAGCTCGCCAAGAGCCTCGGCGGGAACCAGTTCCACCATGTCGCAGCGGAAGGCATCGACGCCGTTGTCCATCCAGAAACGCAGCACGCGTTCCATCTCGTCTATGGTCTCCGGCCTGCTCCAGTCAAGTTTCAAGGTATCGGTCCAGTCATAGTCGCAATGGTCGAAGTGCGGCAGGGAGCCTTCGTAGTCCCTGGCAACGTGATTCGGAATGAAGTCTGTGCACACCTTCAGACCCTGGGCATGTGTGCGTTCGCACATCGACCTGAATTCGGCCATTCTGGAGGCTTCTTCGTCGGCAAGGTAGGGATTGGTGTCATACCAGTCGGAAACGGCGTAGGGAGAGCCGGGATCACCCTTTACGAAGTCCTTCCCCGTTGCGTGGCGCGGAATACCGGTATACCATACACAGTCGACTCCCAGAGACTTGAAATACCTGAGTGTCTTGCTGTCGATCGCGCTGAACTTTCCGTTTCCCCACAGTCTGGGCAATATCTGGTAAATGACTGTTTTCATAAATGCTAGAAAGGATAACCTACGCCGAGATGGATGGCGAATCCATCCTTCTTGAACCATTCCTCAGGAGACAGCCAGGATTCCGTTCTGGACGGGTCGTAAATCTTCAGACCTGCATCCAGTCGGAGAAGCATGGCGCTCTTGATGTTGAATCTGAGTCCAAAGCCGCAGTCGGCGGCTATTGTGGTAAGGATGTTCTCTTTGGAGCCGTAGTTCCATACATTTCCCGTTTCTGCGAATATGGCACCTTCGAGTATGCTCACAATGGGGAAACGGAACTCTGCATCGAACTCCATCTTCCAGTCACCTGTCTGTGATGGAATCGCAAAGTATTTGATGAGTTCCGATGCACCGGGGCCCAGAGCTCTTGCCTGCCAGCCACGCATGCTGTTTGCACCACCGCAGTAGAACTGTTTTTCGAATGGCAGGGTGGTCGAGTTTCCATACGCATGGCCTGCACCTGCCGTCGCCCTGAGTGCAATGGATGTCTTCTCGCCGATGAAGAATGTCCTGCCCAGCGCAGCCTCCAGACGAACGTACTGTGTATAGGGAACGCCGAAGAGGAGGTGCGTGTTGCCTTCCTCGCTTACAGGCAGGAGCCTGTTGAATGCACTGACAAGATTTCCGGAGATGTCGAAATTCACCCTTTCATAATGGTAGGATGATGTGGGTACTATGGCGCTGTTGGTCGTATGGTATAGCACACCGCCGGCACCGATGTCGATATGGCTTCTGTATGAGTCGCGCAGCCAGGGATGCTCAGCCAGTACCCAGGCGAAGTCCTCGGTAAGGTTGTAGAGCTTCACAAAGCTGGTTTTCAGCGGGTTGATCTGGAAGAACATATCAGTTCCCGACTGCCATGTGTAGCCATAGGTGATCGATGCGATGTTTCTTGTGTACTCGGGGCGGTTCTGGTAGTTGAATGACGCCTTGATCTCGGTCTGGGGAATTACCGGACCGTGGAACATCCTGTATGGGAGCCCGAGGAACTGTGGCAGTGTAAGAGCGGCGTTGGCACCGAATTCGGTGCTGTGCACATCGTCCTTGGCGCTGAACTGGAAGTTGCCGGTGAAGCCGAGTGACAGCATCTCTCCACCGTGGAAGATGTTCTTGTGGTTCCATGTCAGCTGCGGTGATATGCCGATAAGGCCGGTCGAATTCGTCGACATCTCCAGGTCGGCCTTCACACCCTGCCTCTTGCTGTCGCTGAGGGAGATGTTGCAGTCGACGGTAGAAGAGTCCTTCGGCGTCATCTGGATGGATATGCCATTGAAAAGCTTGAGCGAAGAAAGCCTCCTGTAGGTTGTGTTGACTATGCTTTCGCTGTAAGGGGCACCTGGTTTGATCAGGTTCAGCTTCCTGAGCACGCTGTCGTTGAACTTCAGGTCCTTCGAGCGTGTGATCGAAACATTTCCGAACCTGTACTTGTGTATCGGAGTCGACTGGCTCTCGTTCTGGGATCGGGTATATTCTCTGATTGAATATGTCAGAGTGGTAAAGCCCGGCGCAAGAGTGTCAGCAACAAAGAAATACTGGTTCTTGTTGAAGCCGTAGAAGCCTTTTTCCCTGAGGACGGCGGAATTGCGGTCGGACTCCTTCTCAAGTTTGCTCTCGGAAAGGAAATCGCCCTTGTGCACAAGGCTTGCGGGGATGTCGGCCTCGAAATCCTCGCGGAACTCCCCTTCCGGCACGTCGTAGATCAGGCTGTCGATCCTGTATCTTTTTCCCAGGGTCACAGTGTACCTGACTGTGGCGATCTTTTCCTTGTTCGAAGTCATTTCGGCATCCACATCAGAATTGTAGAAGCCCAGATAGTCAAGGTGCTTGCGGATGTTCTCGACCGATTCGGGAAGGAGGGCGGGGTTGTAGACAACCGGAGCCGTACCTATCTTCTCCCAGAGTTTGTCGAAGCCCTTGCCGCTGCCTTTGCTCCAGTTGTATACCCAGAGCATGGGGCTCCAGCCTTGGGCAGACTGCTTGATATAGAACGAAACGTCGGATTCCAGACAGTCCTCGTCCGGATTGGTGATGCGTACCTCATTGCGCGCAAGCCTGTACTGACCATCTTGCAGTATGCGTGTAGTACTGCATGAGGTTAGTGCGAGCAATGCGCTTATTATTAATACGCTGCGTTTCACTTGCGTCTTGCGAATTCTGATAGGGTTATGGCTGTGGCTATGGCAACATTGAGCGATTCCGCCCTGGATCCCTCCGCCTTTGGAATGAGAATCCTGGCGCTTACTTCAGCTGCAGTCTCGGCGCTTATGCCGTTGGACTCGTTGCCCATGACTATGAGCCCGTTCTCGGAAAGAGGGCTGCCGTAGATGTTCTCACCGTTCAGGAACGTTCCGTAGACCGGCCTGCCTGCTGCCCGGAACTGCCTGCAGAGAGCAGGGATGTCAGCATACTGCGCCCTGACTCTGAAAATGGCTCCCATCGAAGCCTGAACCACCTTGGGATTGTAGAATTCGACTGAATCCTGCGATGCGAAGACAGCCTTCACGCCGAACCAGTCAGCCATTCGGAGTATCGTGCCCATGTTGCCGGGATCCCTGACCGAGTCGAGCGCAATGAAGAGCCCGTCGCCAACCACTATCGGCTTGTCCTCGGGCTTTCTGATGACGGCAAGCACGGGGCTTGGGCTGGACATCAGGGATATCTTCTTCATCGCATCCTCGCCTATCTCGTCGCGATGGATGAGTCTGACGATTTCGAATCCTGACTCCTGGGCCTCGCGCACCATCTTCTCACCCTCGACCGTGAATAAACCGTTCAAGTCCCTGAATTTCTTTTCCTTCAGGGACTTGATCAGTTTCATGTCTACGTTGCCGGACACGGGGCAGCGCAATTATTTGTTCTGCTCCAGCTGGAGTGTCTTGGTAGTCTGGTCGCAAACCTCTGAAGGTCCCCAGTACTGGATTGAACCGGGATAGAGGTAGCTGGTCTCGACGGCCCACTTCTCGCGGTTTGCAGCGAAGAACTTGAAGGGAGCGCCGTCAAGCTCTACAAGAGCCTTGCGGATGACGGGCTTGAACTTGCCTGCGCGCTTCTCGAGGTTCATCATCATGGTGATGGGAACGCCGCCTGCGATCCACTGCTCTGCGGGTGCGGTGGTGTTGCGGATCACTGACATGTAACCGGTCTTGCCGCATGCCACGAGGCGGGATGCGTTGAATCCGAGTGAGTAGCAGTAGTCTGCGTCGAAGTTTGAAGGTGCTGCGCAGCGTCCTTCGTAACCGAAGAAATGGTGCTGAGCGCTGAACTTGCCAACATACTCGCCGGCCTTCTTCATCTCTGCGAGCTTCTTGCCTACCATCTCTGAGAGGAGCTTCTCGGTCTCGATCAGTGAAACCTGAACATTGCCGTGAGGGTCACGGTCGAGTGCGAGCTGGCGTGCCACGCCTGCAGGGAGGCTGCTGAATGTTGCGAGGTTTGCAGCGCTGAGGTGGGCCTTCACGTATTCGATCTGGTCTTCGCGTGCAACTGCCTTTGCCTCATCGGTGGCAAGAACGTCATTGAGCTCGGCGATGAGCTTCTTGATTGCGGGGATGAACTCGATGAGTCCCTCGGGAATGATGACGGTACCGAAGTTGTCGCCCTGGGCGGCACGTACGGCAACGGTCTTTGCAATGTATGATACAATGTCGTCAAGGCTCATCTCCTTTGCCTCGACCTCCTCGGAAACGAGGCAGATGTTGGGCTGGGTTTGGAGTGCGCACTCGAGGGCGATGTGTGAGGCGCTGCGGCCCATCACCTTGATGAAGTGCCAGTACTTGCGTGCCGAATTGCAGTCGCGCTCGATGTTGCCGATGAGCTCGGAATATGTCTTGCAGGCTGTGTCGAAGCCGAATGAAGCCTCGATCTGCTCGTTCTTGAGGTCGCCGTCGATGGTCTTGGGGCAACCGATTACCTGAACGCCGTAGTTCTTTGCAGCGTAGTACTCTGCGAGTACGCATGCGTTGGTGTTGGAGTCGTCGCCGCCGATGATGACGAGGGCCTTGATGCCGAGTTCGCGGAGGATCACGATACCCTTCTCGAACTGGTCTACTTCCTCGAGTTTGGTACGGCCTGAGCCGATGATGTCGAAGCCGCCTGTGTTGCGGTATGCGTCGATGATCTCCGGGGTGAGCTCGATGTACTTGTGGTCAACAAGTCCGCCGGGGCCCATGAGGAAACCGTAGAGTTTGTTGTTGGGATTGAGGCTCTTGATGCCGTCGAAAAGACCGGAGATCACGTTGTGACCGCCGGGAGCCTGTCCGCCTGAAAGGATCACACCGATGTTGAATGAAGCGGTGTTGGCCTCTGTTCCCTGCTCGAACTCGACTACGGGCATTCCGTATGTGTTGGGGAAAAGATCCTTGATTTCTGCCTGGTTGCCTACTGACTGTGTCGCAGCGCCTTCAACTGCCTTTACAGGGCCCTGGAGAGCCTTGGGAAGCTTGGGCTGATAAGCGGCACGAGCTTTCTGGAGATTTGAAATTGATGTCATGATATCTATAAAATTGTAATTTGCCTTAAGCAGGTGCAAAAATACCAAAAAAGTTTCTAAATTTGTATGATTGAATGTAATAATTAACACTTAAATATTTAACAATAGTTCGTTAATTTTATAAAAGTTACGCCGCGGCGCG
>JAGHSF010000009.1 GCA_018065985.1 Candidatus Cryptobacteroides choladohippi | reverse complement strand
CCTAATATTTCTTTTATTTTGAGTTTATGAGCAGGAACCAAGGTTTTCTGCCATTTGTTAACACGCTAGTCTGATAGCCTGCATGTGACTTCTCGCCTAATATTGCTGATATTTTGAGTTTATGTGCAGGACCCACGCTATTCTGCCAGTTGTTAAACCGCAAGTCTGATAACCGGCATGTGACTTCTCGCCAAATATTGCTATATTTGTAGTTTATTATGGAAAAGTCTGCGGCAAAGATAAGAATTGATGAACTCAGGAGCATTCTCTGGGAGAACAGCAGGCGTTACTACGTCGACAACAACCCTGCCATCTCGGACTATGAGTTCGACACTCTCATGCACGAGCTGGAGGGTCTGGAGCAGAGTTTTCCGGAGTTCCAGTCGCCGGACTCCCCCACCCGCAAGGTGGGTTCCGACCTTGACGCATCCATAACCGAGAACGCGGAGACACTGAAGTCGGGAGAGTTCGTCAAGCGCGAGCACCGCTACCCGATGCTGTCGCTCGGCAACACATACTCCATCTCCGAAGTGGAGGAGTTCGCCGCCAGAGCCGACAAGACCCTCGACGAGGACTTCAGCTACTGCTGCGAGCTCAAGTTCGACGGCACTGCAATCTGCCTGACCTACACGAAGGGCATACTGACCCGCGCCCTCACCCGCGGCGACGGCGTTCAGGGCGACGACGTGACCGAGAATGTACGCCGCATATCCAACATCCCTCAAAAACTTCACGGAGACTTCCCCGACGACCTCGAGATCCGCGGAGAGATCCTCATGCCCTACAAGGCATTCGACGCGCTCAACGCCGAGCGGGCCGACAACGACGAGCCTCCCTTCGCCAATCCACGCAACGCGGCCAGCGGATCGCTCAAGCTCTCCGACCCCGACGAGGTGGCCAAGCGCGGCCTCATGTGCACCCTTTACCACATCCCGGCCCAGAGCGTGACCTTCAGCACACACGACGAGGCGCTCACCAAGGCTGCATCCTGGGGGCTTCCCGTATCGGAAGACAGGCGCATCTGCCACGGCATAGCGGAGGTCAAGGCCTTTATCGACCACTGGGACATACAGCGCAAGTTCCTCCCCTACGCAACCGACGGCTGCGTGATCAAGATAAACGAAATGCAGGCGCAGCGCACCCTGGGCTACACGGCCAAGAGCCCGCGCTGGGCGGTGGCATACAAGTTCAAGGCCGAGCAGGCCTGCACCGAACTGCAGAGCATCTCATACCAGGTAGGACGCACCGGTGCTGTGACTCCGGTGGCCAACCTTGCGCCGGTGCAGCTAAGCGGCACGGTTGTCAAGCGCGCGACACTCAACAACGAAGAGCAGATGGCACTGCTCGATGTGCGCGTGGGCGACTTCGTGTACGTCGAGAAAGGCGGCGAGATCATACCTAAGATAACAGGCGTGAACCTGGCAAAGAGGCCCGAGGAGGCCGCAAAGCCGGCATTCCCCGAAGTCTGCCCCGACTGCGGCACGCCCCTTGTAAAAGTGGATGCGAAGTGGTTCTGCCCGAACATAGACGGCTGCCCGCAGCAGATAAAGGGGCGCCTGATACACTTCTGCGGCCGAAAGGCCATGAACATCCTTGCCGGCGAGGCCACAATCTCGCAGTTCTACGATGCCGGACTTGTCCGCTGCCCGGCCGACCTGTACAACCTCAGCAGCTACCAGTTGCTCTCGCTCGAGGGGTGGCAGGAGAAATCGGTGCAGCGCTTCTTCGAATCGCTTGACGAGACCCGCAACGTTCCCTTCGAGAGCGTGCTCTTCGCCATGGGAATACGCTTCGTGGGAGAGACCACGGCACGCAGCATAGCCAGGCACTTCGGCAGCATCGACGCAATTGCGGCCGCAACGGTGGAGCAGCTGCTGGAGGTTGACGACGTTGGCGAGGTGATCGCAAGGAGCGTGTTCGAATACATGAACGACCCTGCGCACAGAGAGGAGACGGAGCGCCTTCGTGCCAAGGGAATCAGGCTTGCCGTAGAGGAAGGCAAGGGCCGGCTCTCGGCAGCGCTGGAGGGAAAGACGGTCGTCATTTCCGGCAACTTCAGCATAAGCAGAGACGCGATGAAGGAGCTGATAACGCGCCACGGAGGCAAGAACTCCGGCAGCATCAGCGGAAAGACGAGCTTCCTTCTCGCGGGCGCGAAGCCGGGGCCCGAAAAGATAAGGAAATGCGAGCAGCTGGGCATACCGGTGCTCAGCGAGGAGGCGTTCATGGCGCTTCTCCCTGAAGAAGGCCCGGCACCCACAGATACCATGGCCAGCCCTGCCGAGCCGGTGGCAGAACAGTTGAGTCTGTTTTAGACATGAAGATTGGAAGCAGGATAACCGACCTCTTCTCAGACAGGATCTGGGAGTTGGACACGACTCAGAGCAGCCGTGCCTACAGGCGCGTCGTCCGCTTCATAAAGCTGGTGCGCATCACCGTCGGCACCTTCGCCGAGAACAGGATGGGCTTCCAGTGCGTGGCACTGAGCTACTTCGTGACCCTTGCGCTGGTTCCACTGTGCGCATTCATATTCGCAATCAGCGGCGGCCTCGGGCTGTCAGAGAAGATTTCAACGGTGCTGCACGAGACCATCACGGCCTACCCCGAGCTGATGGACATGATACTCGAGAAGTCGAACAACATAATCGGAATCGCCCAGAGCGGAACCGTGGGACTTGTTTCGGCGCTGTTCTTCCTCTGGACCATACTCTGGATGATGTTCCAGGTCGAGAGGGTGTTCAACAACGTCTGGGGCATCAGAAAGATACCGCGCAAGATCTACAAGCGATTCGGATTCTACTTCCTGGTTCTGTTCCTGCTGCCGTTCCTGGTGCTCATCTTCGGTACCGGCATCGTGTACTACACCAACGCCACAAGGCTCATCGGCCTCGACCTTTCCGACCTCAGGTTTATTCCCAAGCTATTGGGATACCTGGGGCTCTTCATACTTTCCACCTTCACCATGTCTGTGATGTACAAGTACATCCCTGCAGCCAAGGTGAAGTACATAAATGCCTTGAAGAGCGCGGTTGCCGCCTCTGTGGTGTTTGTGATTTTCCAGTACCTGTACCTTGAGACCCAGGTCTTTGTGGCAAGGCTCAACAGCGTGTACGGAGTGCTGGCGGCAATTCCGCTGTTCCTCATCTGGCTGAACTTCAGCTGGCAGATCATCATCTACGGAGCGGAATTGACCTATGGTTATGAAAACGTTGACTCGTATCATATTAGCGAATGGGATACGGAGAACAAGTGATCGATTATGGCAGTAAGAACATTTGACAAAGAAGATTACCTGCTCATTGACAGATACTGGCAGTCGCTCAAGGCAGTGGCCGAACCGCGATGTGCCGACTCGGACGAATTCGAGGTGGTCCAGAAAGCCTTCGACTTTGCGAATCAGGCGCACAAGGACGTGCGCAGGCGCTCGGGAGAACCGTACATCCTCCACCCTATCGAGGTTGCAAAGATAGTCGTGTCCGAGATTGGCCTGGGCTACAAGTCCATCACCGCAGCGCTGCTGCATGACGTGGTCGAAGACACGGAATACACCGTCGAAGACATCGCCAACCTCTTTGGCGACACCATAGCCAAGCTCGTGGACGGCCTTACAAAGATCAAGACCGTGCTCGACAACGAGGACCGCAAGGACAGCTCCGTCATCCAGACCGAGAGCATGCAGGCCGAGAACTTCAAGCGGATTCTACTGACAATGGGCGACGACGTGCGCGTGGTGCTCATAAAGATGGCGGACCGCCTGCACAACTGCAGGACCATAGAGTTCATGCCCGAGCACAAGAGGGACAAGATCCTGTCAGAGACCATGTTCATCTTCATCCCTCTCGCCCACAGGCTCGGTCTCTACAGCATAAAGTGCGAGATGGAGAACATCTGGCTGAAGTACAAGGAGCCCGAGGACTATGCCGAGATATCCCGCAAGATCGACCAGAACGTCGAGAAGCGCAAGGAGGAGGTCGAGCAGTTCGTGGCGCCCATCGAGATGGCGCTCAAGGCCAAGGGATACTCCTTCACCATCAAGCGGAGGGTCAAGACCCCCTACTCCATCTGGTTCAAGATGAAGAACAAGGGCGTCCCGTTCGACGAGATCTTCGACCTCTACGCCGTGCGCATCGTGTACGACGCCACCTCCAACAACATAGAGCAGGAGCGGTACATCGCCTACCAGATCTACAACACGCTCAAGAGCCTGTACAGCGAGCAGCCCGCCCGCTTCCGCAACTGGGTGAACAACCCCAAGAGCAACGGCTACGAGGCGCTCCACTGCACCCTGATGAGCCGCGCAGGCTTCTGGATCGAGGTCCAGGTCCGCTCCCGCCGCATGGACGACATCGCAGAGAAGGGAATCGCCGCCCACTGGGCATACAAGAACGACGGCTACATATCCGAGACCGACACCGAAATGGACCGCTGGCTCGCCGACGTGCAGAAGATCCTTGTCAGCGAGGACCTCAGCACCCTGGAGCTGCTTGACGTCATACACAAGGACCTCATAACCACCGAAATCGTCGTATTCACACCGAAGGGAGAGCAGCGCACCGTCCCTGCAGGAAGCACGGCACTCGACTTCGCATATGCAATCCACAGCCAGATAGGCAGCACGGCGATCGCCGCCAAGGTCAACATGAAGCTCGTGCAGCTTTCCTACACGCTCAAGGCCGGCGACCAGGTGGAGATAATCACCACCACCAACGGCAAGCCCAAGATGGAATGGCTGCAGTTCCTGCAGACCCGCACCGCCAAGCAGAAGGTGGTGGAGTACTTCAAGAACAGCCGCTCGGAAATCGCCAGAAACGGCGAGGCCATCTTCGATGAACGTCTTCAGGCAATGGGAGAAAGCCCGTCCAACAAGATAATACGCAAGTTCCTCGACGCGACCCAGCTGAACGACAAGGAGGAACTGTTCTTCCGCGTGGGCCTGGGCATAATAGGTGCCGAGGACTTCCGCCGCATCATGAGCGACGCCCCCAATGCCTACGAAGACAACTACTTCATCAGCGAGGGCGACACCGGCCAGATACGCTATGTGATGGCAGACTGCTGCAACCCCATACCCGGCGACTCCATTGTCGGCTTCCGCCTTGGCGAGAAGACCATCGTGGTCCATAAGAAATCATGCCACGAGGCACAGAGCCTCGCCAGCAAGTACGGCAACAGGGTCGTGATACCCAACTGGACTCTCGAGGCCCAGGACTACCCCATCAGGATAAGCGTGAAGGGAATCGACCGCCACGGAATGCTGAACGACATAGTCCAGCTCATAACCCTCGGCATGGGATTCAACATGCGCAAGATCATGCTCGGCGCAGAGGGCGGACTGTTCGAGGGCTATGTGGAACTGTTCGTGCACGACAAGAAGAACCTCGAGAAGCTCATCGCTGACATCAAGAAGGTGGACGGCGTGCAGGAAGTGGTAAGAACAGACATAGTATGATGAGAAGACTCAGACAACATATCACGCTCCTGGTTGCAGTGGTGGCCGTCTTCGGCCCCATGATGTTCATGCACTCGTGCGCGAACACCACCCAGGCGCCCAGCGGAGGCAAGAAGGACACAATCCCTCCTGTCATCATTGGCATCAGACCCTATCCAGGAACAACCAACGTTCCGGTTCACAACACCAAGATATACTTCGAGTTCAACGAGTACGTCACCATAAAGAACGCAAAGAACATTGTGCTGTCCCCTCCCCAGCAGAAGCCGGTGAAGGCAAAGCTGCACAAGCGCGGGATAGTTGTGACCTTCGAGGAGGACCTTCAGCCCGAAACGACGTACACCATCAGCTTCGTGGATGCGGTTGCCGACAACAACGAGGGCAACATGTTCCCGGGCTACACCTATGCGTTCTCGACGGGCGGGCAGATTGATTCGATGATGCTGACAGGCACCGTGCAGGACTGCAACAGCCTCAAGCCCATGAAGGGCGCCACCGTCCTGCTGTACAAGAACCACGCTGACTCGGCCATATTCCTCGAAAGGCCTTACGCCGTGACCAAGACCGACGACTGGGGCTTCTTCGTGCTTCCTTTCATAAAGGACACCACCTACAGGCTGTACGCACTCAAGGACGACGCCGGCAACAACATCTACGACCCTGACGCAGATCTCGTGGCATTCGTGGATTCCCTCGTCAGGCCCACCCTGGTGGCATCCGACACCATGCCCGAAATGCTCAAGTACGACATGAAGGACACCCTGAACTGCCAGGCAAGACGCAGCGAGCACACCCTCAGGATGTTCCGCGAGAAGCCCAGCAAGCAGTTCCTGAAGAACAAGGTGCGCACCGGAGACTACAGCGCCTACGTAACCTTCCAGGCTCCCAACGCCTGGGTCGACTCCATCTGGGTAAGGGGCTACAAGGCCGACCAGGTGATATCCGAGTTCAATATCCTCCAGGACAGCCTGCTCATCTGGCTCAACGGCAGAAAGGCCGCTCCCGACACAATGCATCTGTTCGTCAACTACAGGAAGACCGACAGCCTCGGCCATCTGAAGCCCGAGCTGGAGCACCTGAAGCTTATAGAGGAGAACAAGTCAAAGAAGCCCAAGACTCGCAAGGACATCAAGCACGAGGACACCATCTGCGTCTACAAGCTCAACGCCGTTCCCGAGACGGTGGAGCAGAACGGCTTTGAACTCAGCTTCGACCTTCCCATCATCAACGAAGGGTTCGACAAGCTCAAGTTCCGCTATCTCAACCCCAGGCAGAAGGAATTCCCCGGAGAGGTCACAATGGAACGCGACACGCTGAACCTCAGGAGATTCGTGATCCGTCCGAAGGAGAAGCTCATGCCGGGATACGAGTACTACCTGAAGATGCCCGCACATACCTTCCGGGACATACGCGGCTTCTGGAACGACAGCACCGAGGTCAAGGTAAGCCTTCCCAAGGACGAGACACTCAGCACCCTGAACACCGTTCTCAAAGGCGTCGACAGAAAGATCATCGTGGATCTTCTGAGCGAGAAGAGAGACAAGGTCCTCCGCTCCTATATTATTGACTCCGACTGCACTCTGGCATTCCCCTACATCAAGGAAGGCAAGTACAGCATCCGCATTACCGACGACGGCAACCGCAACTCCATAGTCGACACCGGATCACTTCTGGAGCACAGGCAGCCGGAAAGGGTCATCTTCGTGAAGTTCAATACAAAGGATGCGGAATACCTCGACATCCCGCCGAGTTCGGAGGTGGAGCAGAACATAAATGTCGCGGAACTGTTCAATGATTGAGATGAAGAAACTGATATTGCTCATTCTGCTGGCGATCCCTGCAGCATTCGATGCATCGGCGTTCCAGAAAGACACGCTGGTGGTCGACGAGCTTCCCAACGAGTATCTCGACACGGTCAAGGTTTACAGGAAACGCCTGATCAACGACTATTCGATGATAGGCGTCAACTACGGCGTTGCCTTCTGCAACATGTCCTTCAACCCGTCAAGGCAGAACAGGGCAACCCAGATATGTCCCAACCACATATCGCTGATGTACACACACTACGAGAAGCTTTTCCAAAGATATGCGAATTTCGCATTCCACATAGGCTTCGAGTACTCGCATGAAGGCGCAGGATTCAAGAAAGACAACGAGACCGGAGAATACTACAACACCATCGACGGAGCGACCAGGCTCACCATGGAGACCTTGTCGGTTCCGGTGATGGCCGGATTCCATGTTGACGCGGCACCGGTCAAGTTCCAGGCCGCAGTGGGCGTGTACGGCGGCTACCGCAAGAGCATAGAGCGCAGCGGCGAGTGGCTCGACCCTGCATACGAGCACGCATTCAGGGACTACGAATACCGCTTCGACTACGGCATGGAAGGCTCGGCCGGAATAGCATTCATGATAGACCCGATAGAGCTCCACTTCAACGCGATGGTGCGCTGGGGATGGCAGAGCCTCTACAGACCGGACTATTACTCACAGTATTATTACAGATACGCCTACCCTCTTGACATTATCGTCACCGCAGGCATACACTTCCAGCTGGGAAAGCGTAGTGGCAAGACTTCGTCAGAGTTGAGAAAGCAGGCAAAGGAAATCGTATATGGAAAGACTGAAGACACTTCCCGTTAAGGTCGGGGATTCGCTTGTAATCGGAGGCGGCGCTCCCATAGTTGTCCAGACGATGTGCAACACCCACACGTCTGATGTGGAGGCAACGGTGGCACAATGCATTGAGTGCGCCCAGGCAGGGGCCCAGATGGTCAGGATTACGGTTCCGGGCCAGCAGGACGTTCCTGCCGTCAAGGAAATACATGCGCGGCTGCGCGAGGCAGGATGCAATGTCCCTATAGTTGCCGACATCCACTTCAGTTCCGACACCGCAATAGCAGTCGCTCCCATAGTGGAAAAGGTGCGCATCAACCCCGGCAACTTCCATCCCGACCACGAAAAGGCAAGGCAGAAGTTCGCAGAATTCCTGGAGGTGTGCCGCGAGAACGGCACCGCAGTGCGCGTGGGCCTCAATCACGGGTCTCTGGGCAAATACATAACCGACCAGTACGGCAACACCCCGCACGCCATGGCAATAGCAGCAATGGAATGGCTGCAGATGTGCATCGATGCCGGGTTCTACAACGTGGTGGTGTCGCTCAAGGCTTCCAACACCGTTGTGATGGTGGAGGCTTACCGCGAGCTGGCTGCAATGATGAAAGCGGCAGGAACCGTGTTCCCTATGCATGTCGGCGTGACCGAAGCCGGCAACGGTGACATGGGGCGCATCAAGAGCTGCGTGGGAATAGGGACGCTTCTGCGCGAGGGCATCGGCGACACGATACGTGTATCGCTGACTGAGCCCCCTGTTAACGAGATCCCTGTTGCGCAGCATATCGCGGACTACTTCGCCAGTCGGGAGGGTTGTCCCCTAAGGGGACGTGCCGCCCTCGGCACGGAAGAGGGGGGACCATGCAGCGAAGCGGAATGGTGGGGTCGGCGACAGCCGACTCCCCGTGGGGACAACCCTACCGACGCAGAGATGTTGGACGCGGCACTGGAATGGGGCCCGAAACTCATCAACCGCGAGGTCGACGACATGCCGGAGTGCAGCTGGAAGGATGAGATCATGCAGGCAGCGCGCCGGAAGTTCAGCCATCCCGAATACATCGCCTGCCCTGGATGCGGCCGCACAATGTACGACCTGCAGACCACCTTCGAGACGGTAAAGGCCAGGACCTCGCATCTCAAGGGTATGGTAATCGCGGTCATGGGCTGCATAGTCAATGGCCCCGGAGAAATGGCCGATGCCGACTGGGGCTACGTCGGAGAGGGCGGCGGCAGAGTCTCCATCTACCGCAAAGGCCAGCCGGTATTGAAACACGTACCCGACTCAGAGGCCATCGACAGGCTTCTGGAGCTGATTGAAAACGAAAGGTAAAATGTGATTGTTGCTGTACCGGGAGACTACTCTACGTACAGCAACAATCCTTTAAGATACTCCCCTTCGGGATGATATATGCTCACGGGATGGTCGGAGCCCTGGCAGAGACGGTCGATGATCCTGACGCTCCTGCCTGTCTGTGCGGCAGCACTGAACACAAGCTCGGCAAAGGATATCTTGTCGACAACCTGAGAGCAGCTGAAGGTGAACACAAGTCCGCCGGAGGCCACCTTCGAGATGGCAGCGGCATTCAGGCGCTGATAAGCACGCAGGGCATTCTTCAACGCTCCCCTGTGCTTCGCGAATGCGGGCGGGTCCACGATCATGAGGTCATACTTGCCGGGTTCGGTCTTGCCGAGGAATTCTATCGCATCCTCGCAGTAGTTCGTGTATTTCTGAGGGTCGGCGCCGTTGAGTTCCATGTTCTTCTGCACAAGGGCCATGGCTTTGGCGGATGAATCCACCGAATCCACATGCGCGGCCCCATTGTTCATGGCATAGATGCTGAAGCCTCCCGTATAGCAGAAAAGATTGAGCACATTGCGTCCGGCGGCATATTTGCCAACCAGGGCACGGTTGTCTCTCTGGTCCAGGAAGAAACCGGTCTTCTGGCCCTCGACCCAGTTCACGAGGAACTTGTTGGAATTCTCGAGCACGGCGAGTTCGGGGGCATCGAATCCCTCAGACTTCCAGAGATAGCCGTCAACGAGTTCGAGACCTGCCTTGAAAGGTGCAGTGCCGGAACTCTTGTCGTACACAGCCTTGAGGCGCTCGCCGAAAACGGTCTTGAGAGCCTCGCAGATCTGCTTCTTGGCCCTGAACATGCCGACGCTGTGAGCCTGCATGACGCAGACTCCGTCGTACCAGTCGATGATGAGTCCGGGAAGGCCGTCGCCTTCGCCGTGTACGAGTCGGAAACAACTGGTCGTTGTTTCCGTCACTTTTGACGGGGGCTCCACCCCCGTAACGCCCCCCGGCTCCCTTTGGTCGCAAGCTGCCAGCGAGCATTCCGCAGGGCTGGAAGGGTTGTAGAGTCCTACCGCGATCCTGGCCTCGAGGGCGCGGGAGATGGCATTGTTCCAGTACGCAGGATCTGTGGGATCACCGTTGAAGGAAAGGACACGTACGGCTATGGAGCCTATCTGATAATGGCCGATGGCGAGCTGCTCACCCTCGGCACTTATTACCGAAACAAGGTCACCCTCTGCAGGGCTGCCCTGAATCTGTGCTATCGCACCTGAAAAGACCCACGGATGAAAACGGCGGAGCGATTCGTCACGCCTGGGCTTTAGTATTATCTTGATCATTCTTAGGAGGATTCGGGGCCAGCTGCTCCGGAGTTAACGGGTTCATGGGTGTCACAAGAAGCTTCCGGTACATCTCGAGGCAGACCCAGGCGTCGGTTGCCGCATACATCTTCTGGGGGTCGCTCAGCTGCTCAGCCTCCCAGTTGGAGAGCTGCTGTGCCTTGCTGATGCGAACGCCGAGAATGTTGGCAGCCATCTTCTTTACGCTCTTGTCCTTGATGCCCCACTCCCAGCCGATCTTCTGCAGGTCGATGAAGCCCTGTTCCTTGAAATCGCCATAATACTTCAACCCGCGCACATCGTCATGGCAGGCAGCGCCGACCTTTATGATGTTCTTGTCGGCAAGGATGGCCCAGAGGCGCTTCCGCATATGAAGCAGGTTGATCCTGAAGAGGAATGCCTGGTCGGGACCGGAAAGTTGAAGCAGGGCAACGTGGTTATGGGGTTTGTGAGGCTCGAAGACGGGTCTGGTCTCAGTGTCGAAGCCTATCATCTTCTGGGCTCTCAGGTATGCTATGGCGCGGTTGTATTCGCGTCCAGCCTTGGATATCACATGTATCTCCCCCGGGAATGCTCCCAGGGGCAGGCTCTCTATTTCTTCAGGTGTAACGCTAATCTTGAACATAGAAGCTGAGTGGTGTCAATAGCATGCGGCCTTCATCCTGGCGGCCTACCGTCTTGAAAGGAAGAAGCTGAGGCCGGGAAATCTTGTGGGTGAAGATGTTGCGTTCGCGCATGAGTTTGAAGCAGGTGGCACTGACAGCCTCCGCGGGACATTCGACACGGATTCCGTCAGCAAGGTACTTTGCATATGTGAGGGATTCCGCGCTCATCAGTGAGCTTGCACGCCTGAGGCCTTCATCCAGATCGGACTGAAGCACAGCGTAGTCGTCTACGATGACTGCATCGAGCGGTGCGGTGTTGCCTGCCGCAATATATCTGTCGAGGAAGGACACAAGCACGTTTGTGGTATCGGAAGCGTCAGCGGGACTGGCAAAGCAGTTCGGCTTGCGTCCTGGCAGCAGCTCGGAAACTGCCGTCTGATAAAGTGTGAGGTCCTCCGTTCCTGCAGGGCAGATGATGCCAAGATTGACCTCCCGCTTCACGGTATTGCCAAGCGCCCTGTCAAGCATGGCCGACAGAGCCGTGACCACATCGATACCGCATCCGGTGGAATTCAGGAGCGTGTCGACGTCAAATTTGCCATATACCTGCTGGTGCACATCGGCGAGGATGACCATCTTTGCAGCCTCCTTGCGTCCCTGGCATTCGACATCGTATGCCGTCAGGCTGTATGTGGTGTCGATGGCACAGATGACGGAACGTACCACAGCCTCGCGAAGGCCGTCGGCATCACCTCTGTCGATAAAGCCGGAATAAGGGGTGCTGGCGTCATCGATTATTGTGGCGATGAACTCGCCTCCGAAATCGGGCAGGCCGTCGCCGCCAGCCGATGCATCCACGTTGTCCGACAGGTCGCAGGTGGTGAACTGGGTGCCAAGGGCAAAGCACTGCTCCTCGGTGCCGATTATGACTATATCGCCCTTCCTGTCGGCCTCAGCGTACTGAGACAGAAGGGAATATACCGGGCCGGAGTTGTCCGCGAGGACATCACGCACATACTGGATGGTTGGGCGATGCTCTTCTGTGCGCGGCTGGCACGCGAGAAATGCAAGGCCCGTCAATATGAGCAGGAACTGGCTTTTGGTCATAAATTGTTACGATTTCTTTCTGCAAAAGTACAAAAATTCCCTATCTTTGTAAAGAGTATGTGTCAATTAGCAACAACAAAAATCACCAATATGAAAAGAGCAATCATCATCGCCGCACTCCTGACCGTGTGCACCGCTGCCTTCTCACAGCAGCGGCCAAAGATGGAATTCCCCGAGTTCACCTTCGAGACCGTCAAGGCCAATCCCATCACATCGGTAAAGAACCAGGCAAGCAGCGGAACATGCTGGGCATTCTCGACCATAGGCTTCCTCGAGTCGGAGGCAATTCGCATAGGTAACATAAAGGACGAGGCCAGGTATCCCGACCTGTCCGAATTCTTCGTCGTAAGCCACTCATATCTTGACAGGGCACAGAAATATGTGATGCTCGACGGCAACCTCACCTTCGGTGCCGGTTCCGAGGCTGACGACGTCCTCGACGTCATCAGGGATTACGGTATCGTTCCCAACTGCGAGATGACGGGCATGAACTACGGAACCGAGCTTCCCAGACAGGCCGAGATGGACGCAGTCCTGAAGAGCTATGTCCAGACCATTGCAAAGAATCCCAACAAGACTCTTTCAACAGCCTGGAAGAACGGATTCAAGGGCATCCTCGACGCGTATCTGGGACAGTGGCCGGAGACCTTCACCGTAGATGGCGTTAACTACACACCCGAGACCTACCGCGACGCCCTCAAGATCAACCCCGACGACTACATCTCCCTCACCTCATTCTCGCACCATCCCTTCTACACATGGTTCGCTGTGGAGATCTGCGACAACTGGCGCTGGGACAAGTCATACAACCTCCCCATCGACGAACTCATGAAGGTTCTCGACGACGCCATCAACAACGGCTACACCGTGGCGTGGGGTGCTGACGTGAGCCATCCCGGCTTCACAAGGGACGGTCTTGCGATCTTTGTGGATGAGAACAGCAAAATATCCGGATCAGATCAGGAGCACTGGGTAGGAAAGGAAGAGGGCAAGCCCGCTCCCGTAGTGATCGAAGAGAAGGTTCCCACACAGGAAACACGCCAGTTCGAGTTTGAGAACAAGACCATGACCGACGACCACGGCATGCAGATCTTCGGCATCGCAAAGGACCAGAACGGCAAGAAGTACTATATGGTGAAGAACTCCTGGGGCGTAACCGGAAGATATGACGGAATCTGGTATGCCACAGAGGCTTACGTCAAGGCTCAGACCCTCGACATCACCATCCACAAGTCCGCACTCCCCAAGGATCTCAAGAAGAAACTTGACATCAGATAATGAAAAGATTCATCCCCGACTTTATCACCTCGATGAACATCGCTTGCGGTGTCACAGGGGTGATTTTTGCTTTCAGCGGCCGCATTGACCTCGCTTTCCTGTTCATGCTGGCTGCCGCCGTGTTCGACTTTTTCGACGGCTTCGCCGCCCGTGCACTAAATGCATATTCCGACCTTGGCAAGGAACTCGACTCTCTTTGCGACTGCGTGAGCTTCGGCGTCCTGCCGGCAGTGATGCTTTTCAACTGCGGCAACGCATGCCAGTTCGGGCAGAGCTGGACAAGCTGGTTCGTCGTACTCATCTGCGTGTTCAGCGCACTCAGGCTTGCGAAGTTCAACACCGACCCCAGGCAGAGTTCCAGTTTCATAGGACTCCCCACCCCCGCCTGCGCCATACTGCTCGGAGCACTGTGCCACTATGTTGCGCATGACCCGGCCAGCGCCATCGCCGGATGGATGGCAAGCCCCGTCTTCATCCCTGTCATAAGCGTTGTGATGAGCTACCTGCTCATCTGCGAAATACCAATGTTCTCGTTCAAGTTCCATAAGGACGACCCCAAGCCGCTCAAAATCAAGCGCCTGGCAATGTTGGCAGTGATTCTTATAGCCATACTGCTCTGCGTAATCTTCAAGCTGAACTGGAGCCTTGCGGCTGTAATGGCAATGACCTGCTATATCGTGAAGAACATCATTTACTGCATTCTTGACATCTAAACATGAAAGAAATTCCCGTACTGCTGCTTACCGGATATCTTGGAAGCGGCAAGACAACCCTGGTAAACAGGATACTCTCAAACACTGAAGGCATCAAGTTCGCCGTCATCGTGAATGACATAGGCGAAGTGAACATCGACGCCACCCTCATCGAGAAGGACGGCATGCTCGGCAAGAAGGACGACAGCCTTGTGGCCCTTCAGAACGGCTGCATCTGCTGTACTCTGAAGATGGACCTCGTGGAGCAGCTGCACGACATCTGCGCAATGCAGAAGTTCGACTACATCGTGATAGAGGCAAGCGGAATCTGCGAGCCCGAGCCGATAGCCAGGACAATCTGTTCGATACCCTACATGGGAGCCGAGTACGTCAAGGACGGCCTGCCCAGGCTGGACTGCGTCGTCACAGTGGTTGACGCGCTCAGGATGAAGGACGAGTTCTCCTGCGCGAAGTCACTGCTCAGGAACGACATCGACGAAGAGGACATAGAGAATCTGGTAATCCAGCAGATAGAGTTCTGCAACGTGATACTCCTCAACAAAGCATCCGAGCTCACCCCCGACGAACTTGGCAAGGTCAAGGAAATCGTGCGTGCACTGCAGCCCAAGGCCGAAATCATAGAATGTGACTACGGCGAGGTTGACTTCTCCAAGATAATCGGCACCGATGAGTTCAGATACGATTCAGTGTCCGCTTCCGCCGCCTGGATCAGCGCCGTTGAAGAAGGCGCCGACCATCATGACGACGATGACGATGATGACGATGATGATCACGATCACGAGCACGAGCACGAGCATGAGCATGAGGAGGGTCACCACCATCATCATCACCACCATCACGAAGGTGAAGGCGAAGTCGAGGAATACGGCATCGGCACCTATGTCTACTTCAACCGCAGGCCATTCGACATCAACAAGTTCGACGACTTCGTGGCACGCCACTGGCCACTCGGGATCATCAGGGCAAAAGGCATCTGCTACTTCACAGACAATACCGACCTCTGCTTCCTGTTCGAACAGGCAGGCAAGCAGGTTTCGATGAAAGAGATCGGGCAGTGGTATGCAACAATGCCCAAAGACGAACTCGAAGAGCAGTTCCTGGTCGACGCCCAGCTCCGCAGGGACTGGGATCCGGAATACGGAGACAGGATGCAGAAGCTGGTGTTCATCGGCCAGAATCTCGACAAGAAGGCTATCAAGGCTGCTCTTGACTTCTGTCTTGACTAATAGGCATTGAGCCAGGTATATCGAAGGTCGTCGCCGGAAACCGAGAGTGCCTCATGCAGGAAGAACATCCTGATGTGAGCTTCTCCGCGGTAATCGGCCATTCCCCCTTTGAAAGTCAATCCATCAGTTATTGCGCCGGTGCTGAATCTCAGTTCCGGCGCGAACTGTCCTATGAGGTCGAGTATGTCAGAGTCTCCATCCTTTGAAAAGGGAAGGTGTATGTCCTGATTGCCGTACCAGCTTTCCAGGGTCGAAGGAGACCTGTAGTTGAAATCGACCCTCCAAGGCTGATTGTTGCAGCGGCCGTCCTCAAGATCGCCATAGAAGACATGCTGCACCTGCGTACGAAATGCATAGGGCTGGGTATCGGAAAGCATCACAAGTTCGTCGTCCACCCCGTCAGTATGAGAAGACGTGCTCACAGAAATCAGCTTCCTCAAGTTGCTGACGGCCCTGCCGTTAGTCTTGTGATATGCCAGCAGGCTGAAGTACAACGACTTATGGAACTTCAGCAGCACAACTGACGTTGCCGCCCTGGAAGCGAACTCCACAGATTTGTCGCGGTTCTCGACCGTTCCCGTGATCAGTTTCGTTCCATAACTGCAAAGCTTGTCGAACGATGCCGTTACGCTCCTTGAATACGTACCCAGGCAATCGGCATAGGTATCGAAGCAGAGGCCGCTGGAGAGAGTGTACTTCGTCTTTCCATAGTACTGGTTCGCCGGAAGGGAGAGGAAGTCATCGGCATAGGTCTGGTACTGCCTGATCTTGCCACCCCAGGAGCCGAACGAATTCCATTCGTCACGCTGCATGAGCACCATGGTGTCATACCATGTCGTGGCACCGGTCACAGAACTGTAGAAGGTCGACGGAGCTTTATCGACAGGCATCTCGTAATAGCTCGCCTTGCCGTAGAGTCCTATCTCATTGCAGTAGCCTCCGGCAACGCAGACCATGACTGTGCTGTCAAAACTGAAAAGGTCCTCGGTGTATGTCTCCCCGCTGTTCCTGTTCCTGACGCAAAGTCTTGCCGTAAGAGAGCCACTGCATTGCCCGCCAGGGTCACCACTCAGCCACTGGTCCATGCCATCGATATCCGATATGGACACCGAGCGGCATTCGCTGCCGTCATCGGCAAACAGCCGCACCGACCAGCAGTCTCGCGTTCCCATTGCTCCGCTCTTGACGATGGAGGTTCCCATGAAGGCACGGAAGCTTGAGCGTCCGCTGAAATCGACATGCGTCCTGAAGCCGGCTGGAAGCTTCCCGGGCAGTTTCGAGTTCACAAGCCCTTCATAACCGGACGCATCGAAAAGCTCGCCTATGTTGCCCATAGGCTCATACGAGCGGTATTCTTTGACATATATCCCTGTGGTTGCCTTGTAGCGGGAGTCGTATGCGGGAGCGATGGAAAGCCTGGCGAGCTGCAGCGATTCAGGAAGATTCCTGAGCTGGACTCCCGGCGCGCTGTACCTTGCGATGTTGACGGCCACGTAATTCAAAAGTGGTTGGCACATCAGAAGCGGGGCATATTCCCCCTCCAGGGAAAGCACGGGTGAGAGCAGCATCTCCTTCAACGCCGGAACGAAACTGCTTTCCGCAAGTTCAGTCCTGCCCTCAGGGTCTGCATAATATGCGTAAGAATCGACGATAGTGGAGCCATCCAGCGGGCAGTGCATACCGGAGCGCATCTTTACATAGTTCAGATATACCGGCTGAACGGTGATCGTGAAATCCACCGTCACTCCTCCGGCAGACAGCCTGAGCGTCACATTGCCGGCACCCATCGCCCTTACCGCCCAGCTACGCACCGGGTTGCCGCCAGACACATCCTGGGGCTCGATGCTCACACAGTTGCTGCCGCTTGTGACAGCAAGGACGGCATCGGCATCCTCTGGCAGCCCGCTGACCTTCAGGATGCGCTCCTGGGCTACCCTGAAATTGTTGAAGTCCGACGAGTTCATGGAAATCGTCCCGCTGAAGTGCACATAGCATGTATCACGCATGGTGCGCCAGCGGTCGGTGACAACAAGCATGGCCGTCTTTCCCCTGTTCTTATCGACCGACTTTAGGTAGTAGCGGCCAATCACATCGTCACTCTTCTGCATGTCGGCCGTTGTTGCCACATAACGGATGAAATCGCCCGAGATGCGCCGCTGTCCGTCGGATGCCCACAGGTCCGAGAAACTCAGCATTCCATTGTCCGGCCGGCAGTCTTCCTCAAAGAACCACTCCCCACGCACTGCAGCGGGCAGATTGTCGGCCCGGGAATCCCCCATGGCGTCCTCAAGTCCGACACCCGTGCCGCTGTACCAGACGAACAGCTTGGACTCCATCTCCGGAACCACCGTCAGGTCATGGCATGAGAATTCAAGTCTTTCGGAGTCATTGTTCCAGCTGGAACCATGCTCTATCTTCCATTCCGGAGGGGAAAGAAGTGAATTGGCGTCAAAGGAAACCGAGAGCAGGTTCTCCGATCCGGCAATCACATTGAAGTCAGTACGGTTGTCCTGCCCGAGATAAAGCCTGTATATCACCTCTCCCGTGAAAGGGTTCGCATCAGAGGCAAGGGTCTTGTCAAACGACATCTCGAGATAAGTCAGTCTGTCGGCAAGATGGTGACCATAAAGCCTTTCGATCTCGGGCCTGCTTTTCAAGTATGGGTCCATATTGCCCGCCAGCAGTATGCCTTGCCTGTTCTCTGGCACATACAGGTCATATTGGAAGACTCTGTCCTCCGGCGACGGCGACACGTCACTGGTCGGCATGATCGACGCGAACGAGACATCGCCGTCACCCGCGTCCACATCTTCAGCAACCCTGGCGGCAGAACCTTGAGGCGCGAATGGCATAAGGTAGCGGTTGCTGTTCATCACCCTGAGGTACTCCCCCTGAACGACCTTCCGCCACTCCGACGAGCCTACCTGAAGGTCCAGCCCCTTCATGTTGACGCGCAGCCTGTATTTTGCAACAAGGCTACGGAGCGGGATTTCGGAATCGGCCGTGCCTGGCATGACCCCGGCCGCAGTTCCGGCCATGGGGATTCCCGTACCCGCAAGGTCTGCGAATCTCTGAGGCAGCATAAAGCCCAGCTTCTCGAGACCTGACCTGTCTGCGGGCAGTTCCCCGGTAAGGTCACCCATGTTCACAATTGCATACAGGTCATATCCGTGACCCTTTGGAAGGCTGCAGCTGAACCTAAACACGTCCCTTGTATCCGGCTCGGCGAATTCAGAATACGCCAGCTCGCCGGTCTCGGTGCGATATGCAGCCCATGTGACCGTCAGGATACGCCCCTCCAGATCGTTCGGAAGAATGCTCTTCGTCCCCACTGCAGCGGGAGCCACCATCCTTGCACAGATAAGCGTCTCATCAGGAGCCGCCTCCGGAGTCCCGGGGACAGCCTCGCATGACGCGGCAATCAGGCCGATAGCGGCCAGCAACTTAAATCTCAACATTCTTTTCATATTCATTTCCCTCCCATTCACTGATTACAACTGACACTTCCGCACGGGCATAGTCGACCGTCAGGCAGACGTCGTCCAGATCTTCCTTCATCCAGTCATAGCTGACTGACGACAATGCGGCGGAAAGATTCACCGTGTACTGAAGTTCAAACTCAGACACGCCGACGGGCAGAAGCACGTCCAGGGCCAGTTCCGCTGCCGGCGACTGTCTGAGCAAAAGGGTCCTGTACTCCCCCAGGGCATTTGGATATACCATGGCATTGAAGTTTCCCCTGACGGGATCCAGGCCGAAGATGCCGAGTCCGGAGTAATCGCTCCTGACCCTGAACACATACGGGAAATCCTCCATGGGATTCTCCAGCACAAAATCAATGCGGCAGTACTGTTTGTGCGGGACGGCATACAGTTCATGCTCATCACCCTCGGGAAGAAAGGTCTCGCTATACGACATTACAGGATCCGAGGCCACCCCGGAAGGAACACAGATGCAGTTCCCGCTGATGCTGCACTTGTCCAGGCCACAGACGCACGCAGCCTTGAGCAGCTTTCGCGGGACCGCGGCCGTGAAGCCGTCCGGGACATACCTGGCAAGAGAGATTTCCTCCCTCAGATCGAAGCCCTCTGAACTGAATGCAACGGTACCGGAACTGAAACCGTCCCTGACAAACTCATCCACAATCATATCCACATAACAAGGGCACAACGACCTGTCCTCCTTGATCGAGCAGGAGCAAAGAACGGTCAGCACCAACGCCATTCCAGTTATCATACGGGACGTTTTCATATTCCGGAAGTCATCAAATTTCAGGACTGTAACTCTCTCCGCTGTCCCAATCATCGACGGTTATCACGGGCACCATGTCGGTAAACTCCACGGGATCGTTGGGGTCGTTCGATCCGGGGCGCTTCACGGTCAGGTTGACCCTGTACTGCCTGTTGCTCTCGAGAGATTCCAGAACCACAGGGTAGTAGCAAGTGTCCCAGGACTCACCGTTCCTGAGCTCAGCCTCCACAACAAGCATGGTGGCACGGGGGCACCAGCTGTTGTCCCGGCTGAATTCGCAACTGTTGGGGTACGAGTAGAAAGTATGGGCCGTACGGCATGCAGAGCCATAATTGACCTCAACCGAAGGATCCATCCTGTCAAAAATGAGGTCCTTCTGAGGCGATGAGGTTTCGGCTCCCATCCTGGCGTACCAATACTTCTGATCAGTCAGGGAGGCAGACTTGACGCTCTGCCCGAAGTTGGTCATTGCAGGCACGTTCATCAGGTAACAGCTCTTCACACGGAACATGCCCGTAGCCTGATAAGCCGGTGCGATGAAATCATTGGTAACGCTTTCAAGTATCACCGAAGCGCAGACTCTCCTCACCCTCACCGACACTTCCGCACTTCCCGAGCGCAGTTCCTCGGTCGTGCTGCCAATCATGAAGAGTCTGGTCGGACCGTTGTCCTTCAATTCGGAGGTCAGTGCAAGAAGGTCACTCTTGCACATCACACCGGCACCCTTTGCCGTACGGTCTGTTGCGTCATTCACAACGGCCCAGATTTCCCTTGTTCCAGCGGTGCACTTAAGCTTCAACTTGTCGTAGCTTCCGCTCTCGCCCACCAGTGAATTGGGGAAACCGGCGCTGGCGCACACGTCGAGCATGCCGCTGTCAGAGCCTTCACCTCCACGGAACACGAACACCTGCACATTGTTTATCACCGTCTCATTTCCGGCCGACTGCGATGCCACCTTGGTGCGGTCGCGCCCGTCACTGAGGTTTACGGTAAGCAGGCAATCGCCAGCATCAGGGCCTTTGTCCACATTTATGCTGCTGTCCTGCCTGCTGCAGGAAACGAGCAGCACAGAAAGTACAAAAATCAGATGCAAATTTTTCATAAGTTACTGTATTTAAATGGTTTCAGAATAGTCACTTCCGTCAGTCCAGTCGGTCACGGTGACGCTTGCAGAGAGGCTTCCCTTGGTAATCAGCGAGCCGAAGTCATCATCTCCGGGTCTCTGACCCGGCATCGTGATGGTCAGGCTGACGTTGTAACTGTTGTTCGAACCGAGTTCGCCAAGTCCTATCGGGTACCAGTAATCAATGCCGCCGATTGCAGCTATGACATACAGTACGGAACGGCAGCCGTTGGCAGGAAATCCGTTTCTTCTGGCAACAGGATCCGCTGTGGATGCATTTCTGTATCCGTAGACGTACTTACCGCTCAATGACACGCTTGAGGCATTCGGAACGGCATTCCCTACGGCAGAGAAGGTGAGCGAAGCGTTTTCCGCCTTTACAGAGCCGTTGCCTATCACGTTCGCCTCGGTAAGGAGGGTGCCGCTGTGACCAAGCCGGTTGCACCACACGGATGTCTTTGCGTTCTGGCCGATGTTGTCGTTGCAGGCGACATTTGCAAGGTGCACCGACTTGACGGTCAGGTTTCCGTATGATGAAGGAAGGTTGTTCGAAACCTTCACCAGTTGCACTCTGGCGGCAAATCTCGCAAGCTGTATCGATGCAGTGCTGGTCTTTCCCGAAGTCACGCTGATTCCGGAAACGTTTCCCTCCATGGCAAACGAAGTGGCGGAATCGTCCGACAGAAGGACCTCGACAGCCTTGAATGATGCAATGTCAGTGACGGCAGCGAACTTCGATGGAGCGACATTGGCCACCGCCCATACATCCTTGGTACCGGTCTTGACATTCAGCTTGACACCGGAGGTGGCGATTTCAGAGATCTCGGTCCCGCTGCAGTCATGGCTGATTTCCAGTCTTCCTTCGGAATTGAAGATGGCAATGTACAGCGAATTCAGTTTCTTTTCGCTGTCGGTGGCCGCTGCCTTGGTGGCAGACAGTTCCGGCATGGTCAGGTTCAGGATACCAGAACCCTCTGCCGCCGGGGCACAATCGGGGATCATCCCCTGTTTCTCACTGCAGGCGGCAATGGCCAGGGCTGCAGCACAAATGATCAGAATCTTTTTCATATTGAGTTTAGTTAATTGATGTCTATCGGTTCCGCGTTCAGATTGAACGCTTTTATCAGAGAGGATATCTCAGGGTCGAGATTGCCTCTGTGCACCATCTGAGGATCGGCTTCACAGGCACGCAGATACCTTTCCACGGCTTTGCGTTCCTGGCCTGTCCTGGAATACAGTATGGCCATCAGGTAATTCACCTGCGGTGTCTCCTCCAATGATTCGAGAATCTGCAGCGCAGACATGTTCCTGTCAAGCGCGACGTAGGCGACTGCAGTGTTGTAGTCCCTGTATGTCGAGAGCATCTTGACGGCCGATTCATAATCTCGGTCCCTGATTGCCTGAACCCCGTTCATATACAGCGAGTCGATCTCGGTTGTGTGGACCGTATCCTTGACCATTCCCCGTCGGTGAAGGAAGAAGTTGAATGTCACGGTCCTTAGCCTGGGATACAGTTCCGTTCTGAGGTGAAGGTAGTATGGCTCATGGCTCAGAAGCGATTCACGCACGTCGCAATCGGAAGCAGCGGAGCATATCCTGCGATATGACTGTCTGTCAGAATCGGACAGCTCAGGATCGGAATCGACCAGCACGTCCAGATAACGCCAGTTTTCACCAAGGCTCCTCGTAAGGAAGGGTATACGCCTCCCCTGCTCATGCCGGATATTGCCGAACTCGTCGATGCTGAAACCGTTTTCGCGTCTTACGCTGTCTCTGTAGGACTCTATGAATCCGTCAAGGTAATCCGCTATGGAAGATGCTCTCGAGCGGCTGAGCCTGCGGTTCATCTCCTCCGACCCTTCCGGAGAGGAAAACGCCGCAACGACTATCGAATCGATGTCGAACACCTCGTTCTCGAGCAGTTCCCTGAGATTATGCCGTATTCTGCCCATCTCCTCGGCATTGTGTCCAAGGGTCTCATCTATATCGCTGCGGCCCTGATGGAAGTCGACGTAGCAGGTCGTATTCTCTTCCGCGCTCCTTTCTATCACCTTCGTCCTGTACTTCTCCCTGTTGTCGGCAAGGGTACTCAGTGAACTGATATAGAAGGTCAGCGGCTCGCTGCGGGGAACGCGGTACAGGACCTTGTCCTGCTCATATATCTCCCCGCTCAGCACTATGTCGACCTTGCGCAGCTTTGGCCTTGTGGCGATGGTCTGCACATAATTGAACACGAAATCTCCGTTCACGTCCCTTATCACGGTGTCAAGCCGTATGCCTTCAGTGACTATCGGGGCTTTAACATATCTGGCCATCATCCTGCCGCGCCGTCCAAGCCTCCGCTCATTCACGAGAGTGAGCATGTGCTTCCTGTAATGATCCAGCGCTTCCTGCTCAGAAACGCCGTACACCGACAGGAACTGCTCGTCGGACACGAAGGAAGAATCAGACTTGAACGCATACAGCTGAGGGATGTTCCTTTCCAGAAACACTTCCAGGTCATGCATGAAATAGAGTCTTGTGGTATCGGTTATTATCTTCGAGAGGAATCTCTCGTACTGCTCGTAACCACGCAGCTGACCCTTCCTGTAGTCGCTGCCGGTGATGATGACGTCTTCCAGCCTTACCGAATCCTGGAGGATGAACATGTCAGGATGGAAGCGCAACTGCCACCTGGAATCCTGCATGCGCTCGGGCACAATGACCTGGAATTCTATGTCCACCTTCCCGTGGCGTTCCGCCACATTCCTGAACCGGGCGGTCACCAATGCGGCAGACAGCTGTTCCGTAGCCACCATCTCACCGGTCTCGTCATCCTTTATTGCCCTCATTATCAGCACCTGCCGGCCGTCAAGCCCGGTCACGGTCATGGTATCCCTCCTTGGGACATCGTCCACCGGCATATCCGGAACATAGCGTTCCGATCTTGGCGGCAGGGACAGACGGGCAGAGAGTTCCCGCGTGCGGATATCGGTCAGTTTGACCGACTGGGCACAGGAACAGCAGAGCAGCAGAAGGCAGGGCAGAAGCAGCCGTATGCTATTGGACAGATACATGAGTCCCTCTACATTTCACTTGCAAAAGAACCTTCATCCGGGAGGATTTCCATCTTGGATGCCTGTATCTCTGTGAAATAGTGCTCCACCATGTCCTCTCCTGTGAAGCGTCCGTAATGGATGCGCCCTTCTATCTGCACACGCGAACCCTTCTGCAGCTTGTCAAGATCTTTGATGAACTTCCCTTCCCAGCAGATCACACGGTGCCATTCGGTGTCAATCACCGGTACTCCGTCAGATGACTTGTATGCATTGCTCGTCCCTACTGACAGCCTTGCCATGTTCTTTCCTGCACCGTTGAAAATCGACACGCTTCCAACAAAACCTCTCAAGGTCACTCTGTTCAACTGTTCCATGTTTTTCTAGTTTAAATTGTTATCCGGCTTCCCGGCCGCGCGGTCCGTTCCACCTGATGCAAAGAAACGCCAAATATCGTTTGCAGAAGATCGAATTCATGAAATCGATGCCGGTTCTCAAGTTTGAATATGCGGATTCAAGTTTCTTGTGCCGGCTGTCTTGCGAAAGAATTCCCATATTGCCATATTTGAAGGAAAGGATACAGCTATGGAAAAGAATCAGGTCTGCAAGGAATGCGGAAAGGGATTTAGCGGCAGAAGTGACAAGCTCTTCTGCAGCAGGGAATGCAAGAACCGGTACAACAACAGGAAGAACAGCCTCGAAAGCAAAGCGCGTTCGGAAGCCATCAAGGCGCTTGACCGCAACCACGAGATACTGTCCAGCCTCCTGGCTGCAGGCACAGGCTCGGCCAGCATCGAGGCACTCGCCCGCGTCGGGTTCACCCCCGATGCGGTCTCTGCGCAAAGGAAAGGGCGCTGCGGGCACACGGAATGCCACTGCTACGATATCGTCTACTGCAGGACGGATGTCAAGATATTCGACATCCACAAATAGGCTCTAGTCCTGGGAAATGACCTTGAGTTCCTCTCTGTAGGCAGTAAGGATCCTGGACCTTGAGATGAAGCCAAGGTACACTCCCTCTGAATCGAGCACAGGAAGACGCCAGGCTCCGGTCCTGTCGAACTCTGCCATAACAGACATCATGGAATCGGTGTCATGAACGATGGAAGGGGCATCGGTCATCAGATTGTGCACATACATCTTCTTGTACAGATCGGTCCTGAGAAGATATTTGCGTATGTTGGCCAGCTCCACCATGCCCTGGTAATGGTTGTTTTCGTCAACGACAGGGAAAACCTGGGCGTCACTGTTCGACAGGGTGCGCACAACCATTCCGAGGTCATCGTCAATATGCATCCTGGGATACTTGTCGCGTATCAGGTCGGAAGTCTTCAGAAGAGTGAGGACAGACTGGTCATTGTCGTGCGTGAGCAGTTCGCCTCTCTGTGCGATGCGCTTGGTATAGATGGAGTAACGGTCGAAAATGCGGACAGTGCCGTATGAAACCGTCGATGTAAGGATCAGAGGTATGAACAGGCCGTAACCTCCGGAGATTTCGGCGATGAGGAAGATTGCGGTCATGGGAGCCTGCATGACGGCGGACATCATGGCAGCCATCCCGACAAGGACAAAGTTCTGTTCAGGAGCGGAATATCCCGTGCCGGCAAGTGCCAGATTCAGTGTCCTAGCCACGACGAAACCAAGTATGGCTCCGGCAAACAGCGTGGGTCCGAAGGTTCCGCCGACTCCGCCTCCGGCATTGGTCAGGGTCATGGCAATCACCTTCGCAAAGAATATCATGGCAAAGAAAACCGGCACGCCCCAGGGCGAATCCATCATATGGGAAAGGAAGGAGTGCCCTTCGATCGTAATTTCCGATGCATTGAGCAGAGCTCCGAGGGAATCGTACCCCTCACCGTAAAGTGGCGGAAAAAGGAAGATGAGAAGTCCGAGACCGAAGGCACAGAGGATGCACTTGACGTAACGGTTGCTGAACTTTGAGAGCTTGTCCTCAAGGGCAAGGGTGCCGTTGGTGAAATAGAGGGCACCGAAGCCTGCGACCACGCCCAGAATGATGTAGAATGGGAGATTCACCATCGCAAAGGGAGTGAGCGTGCACGCGAAGACCGGTGTCTGCCCAAGGCACAGATATGACACCACCGTTGCCGAGATGGTCGAGATCAGCAGCGGCAGCATGGAGCTCATGGAAACGTTGAAGAGCAGGATCTCGATGGTGAAAAGCACACCTGCAAGCGGAGCCTTGAAAATACCGGCCACAGCACCGGCCGCACCGCAGCCGAGCAGGATGGTCACATCGCGATAAGAAAGGTTGAACCTCTTGCCGATGTTCGATCCGATTGCAGCACCCGTGTAGACGATAGGGGCTTCGGCACCGACAGAGCCGCCGAATCCGATGGTCAGGGCACTGGTAAGAACCGATGACCACATGTTGTGGGGCTTGATCCTCGAATCGTTTCTGGATATTGCAAGCAGAACCTTGGTTACGCCATGGCCTATGTCGTCCTTGATCACAAAATGCAGAAGCATGAGGGACAGGAACATGCCGATGCCGGGAAAGACAAGGAACTGCCAGTTATAGGGCTGGGCGGCAAAGCCTTCGTTGATGAAGACCTTGATCGCACGTATGAGCCAGGTGAGGGCCACGGATGCGAACCCGGAGCCAAGTCCCACGGCAAGGCTGAGCAAGAGCAGTTTGTTACGCTCCGAAATATGCTTTATGGAAAGTCTCAAGTCTATGCCTCTGAAGAATCGTCGTCCGTGCCGAAATCGGAAAAATTGTCGTCGGGAAGGGTATCAGAATCCGATTCGGACGAACCACCGGCAACCTGCTCGGTCTCGGCAACTTCCTCGCTCTCCAACCAACGTTTGATGTCCTCTGCATCATCCACCTGTATCTGAACCTTCACAAGATAGATATCCTGGGGCAGTTCAAGCGTAACGGCATGAAAGAATGAGCCGTCGGGTCTGGGATATTTCTGAACGTCATCTATGCAGGTCTGAAGGCCTCCTGGGTATTTCTCATTGAAAGCGGCCAGAACTTCTCCTGACAGCTTCTCATAACTTACCACATGACGTTTTTTGTTATCAACGATCATACTACGGTGCTTTGAGATGCAATTATAAGCCAAATTTAGTAATTTTGCAAAATATGGATGATTATATGTTCCCGAGCTCCGCAAAGGAGGTTCAGAAATTGGGATGGGACTACATCGACGTGATCTTCTTCACCGGAGACGCATTCGTAGACCACCCCAGCTTCGGAACAGCCTGCATCAGCCGTTGGCTTCAAAAACACAACTACCGCGTTGCTGTGGTTCCCCAGCCGAACTGGAGGGACGACCTTCGCGATTTCCGCAAGCTGGGTGCGCCCAGGCTCTACTTCGCAGTCAACTCCGGGGCAATGGACTCCATGGTCAACCATTACACTGCGGCCAAGCGCCTGCGCCACGACGACGCCTACACGCCGGATGGCAAGGCCGGCGCCCGGCCCGACTACGCAGTCACCGTATACACCAGGATACTCAAGCAGCTGTGGCCAGATGTCCCCGTCGTAATCGGCGGTGTGGAAGCATCCCTGCGCCGCCTGACCCACTACGACTACTGGCAGGATTCCCTCAAGCCGTCGGTCCTTGTCGAAAGCGGCGCCGACTGGCTTTGCTACGGAATGGGAGAAAAGCCCATGCTCGAGCTGACACGCGGCATCGAGAAAGGATGGAACCGCCGCCAGCTGGAAGCCCTTCCGCAGATTGCCTTCCTGCGCAGCGGCGAGCCAAAGCCCGCAGAAGGCAGGCTGCTGCTGCACTCCTTCGAGGAATGCAAGGCATCCAGGAAAGCCTTCGCCGAGAACTTCCACGAAATCGAGACCCACGCAAACCTGCTGAACCCCTCGGTGATAATCGAGCCGGTCGGCGGAGGATACGTGCAGGTCAATCCGCCCTGCCCGCCTTCGACCCAGGAAGAGATGGACAGCTTCTGGGACCTTCCCTTCACCAAACTCCCCCACCCCCGGTACAAGGGCAAGCGCATCCCGGCCTACGACATGATAAAAGACAGCATCATCACGCACAGAGGATGCTTCGGCGGCTGCAACTTCTGCACCATCGCCGCCCATCAGGGAAAGTTCATACAGTCGCGCTCGGAAGAATCGATTGTGGCCGAAGTAAGGAAACTGGCAGCAATGCCGGAGTTCCATGGCAACATATCAGACCTGGGAGCCCCTACTGCAAACATGTACGGCATGCACGGCAAAGACACCAGCATTTGCGGCAAGTGCCGCCGCAAGTCGTGCCTGTATCCATCGCCCTGCAAGAACCTCGACAGAGACCACAGCAGGGTGCTCGGCCTGTATCGCAAGGTCGATGCCGTCAAGGGCATAAAGCATTCATACATAGGCAGCGGCGTGCGCTACGACCTCTTCCTTGACGAAAAGGGATTCGTGGATGCCACAGGCAAGCCGTACCTGCGAACTCTCATGCTCGACCATACCTCCGGCCGCCTGAAAGTGGCACCGGAACACACCGAGGACAAGGTGCTTGACTACATGGCAAAGCCGAGTTTCCGGCTGTTCGAGCGCCTGCGCACAGAATTCGACAAGATCAACCGCGAGGAAGGGCGCCACACCGAACTGGTCCCCTACTTCATCTCCTCCCATCCGGGCTGCACCATGAGCGACATGCAGAAGCTTGCATCAAACCCCTGCCTCAGGGGCATATGGATGGAACAGGTGCAGGACTTCACCCCCACCCCCATGACAACATCGTCGGTCATGTACTACACCGGTCTGGACCCGCGCACAATGAAGCCCGTCTTCGTGGAGCATGACCCCAACCGGAAACGGGCTCAAAAGTCGCAGTTCTTCAAGAAATAGACTACATTCTCTCAGGAAGTTCGATTCCGAGGATTGCCATGGCCTTGCGCAGTGTGAGGGCAAGTGTGGCGATCAGGCTCAGACGCATGCTGAGCACAGCTGCATCGGGCTCCTTGAGAATGGGAGTATCGTGATAGTACTGGTTGAATTCCTTTGCAAGGTCATATGCATAGTTCGCAATGACTGCGGGGCTGTAGGCGGATGCGGCCTCGGCAACCTTCTGAGGATATGAAGCAAGGAGCTTCACAAGCCTTATCTCCTTGGCACTAAGCTCAGCAGCACCTGCGGCATTTGCACCGGCAGCGACAGTCTCCGATTTGCGGAGTATACTGCAGATTCTAGCGTGGGTATACTGTATGAACGGGCCTGTGTTGCCATTGAAATCGATGGACTCCTTGGGGTTGAAGAGCATCTTCTTCTTGGGATCCACCTTGAGTATGAAGTACTTGAGCGCGCCAAGCCCTATCATGTGGTAGAGACGGTCCTTCTCGTCCTGGGGCATGCCATCGAGCTTGCCTGACTCCTCGCTGGTGGCCTTGGCCTCCAGATACATCTTCTCGATGAGGTCGTCGGCGTCAACCACGGTTCCCTCACGGCTCTTCATCTTGCCCTCGGGAAGCTCAACCATACCGTAGCTGAGGTGGAAGATCTGCTCCGCCCAGTCGAAACCGAGCTTTGCGAGCACGAGCTTGAGTACCTGGAAATGGTAGTTCTGCTCGTCACCTACAACATAGACGTGCGAGTCGAGCTTGTACTCTGCAAAACGGCGCTCGGCAGTACCGAGGTCCTGGGTCATGTACACCGATGTTCCGTCGGAACGCAGGAGAAGCTTGCGGTCGAGGCCATCGGCAGTGAGGTCGCACCATACGGAGCCGTCGGGATCCTTTACGAATACGCCCATGTCGAGGCCCTTCTGTACCAGCTCCTTGCCGAGAAGATAGGTCTCGTGCTCATAGTAGGTCTTGTCGAATGTGATGCCGAGTGCCTTGTATGTCTGCTCGAAACCGTCGAACACCCACTGGTTCATCATCTGCCAGAGTTCGCGCACGGCGGGGTCGCCCTCCTCCCACTTGACGAGCATCTCATGCACGTCGTCGAGGACTGCAGGGTTCTCCTTCTCCATCTTGGCAAACTCTACGTAGCAGTCACCTACGAGGTGGTCGCCCTTCTTGCCGGTGCTCTCCGGAGTTGCGCCGTCGAAGCGCTTCTGCCATGCATACATGCTCTTGCAGATATGCACGCCGCGGTCGTTGACGAGAGTGGTCTTGATCACATCATCGCCTGCAGCCTTGAGAAGGTTGCTGACGCTGGCACCGAGGAGATTGTTGCGTATGTGTCCGAGATGCAGCGGCTTGTTGGTGTTGGGCGAGCTGAACTCGACCATGACGCGCCTTCCGGTGGAGGGAAGCTGCCCGAAGTCGGGGTCGCCTGCGATTGAGGCGAAAGTCTCCTGCCAGTACACATTGGAAAGAGACAGGTTGAGGAATCCCTGCACCGCATTGAAGGCGGAGAACTCGGGGCAGTTGGCAACGAGCCATTCGCCTATTGCCTGACCGGTTGCGGCCGGAGCCGCATGCGAGATTCTGAGAAGGGGGAAAACCACGAGGGTGTAGTCACCCTCGAAATCCTTGCGGGTAACGCTCACCTGCATGTTCGCAGCGGCGAAATCCACATTGTAAAGTGCCTTTACGGCCTCTGAGGCCCTGGAGGCGATGAACTGTTCTGCAGTCATTATCCCAGATATGTCTTAAGGAGCTTGGATGCTGAGGGTTTCTTGAGTTTGCGGATAGCCTTTTCCTTGATCTGGCGCACACGCTCACGGGTGAGGTCGAGGCGCTCGCCGATTTCCTCGAGGGTCATCTCCTGGCAGCCAATGCCGAAGAAGCTCTTGATGATCTCACGCTCGCGGGGAGTAAGGATCTGAAGCGCACGCTCGATCTCGGTGCTGAGGCTCTCGTTGGTGAGGCCGCGGTCAGCCATGGGTGAATCGTCGTTGGGAAGGATGTCGAGAAGTGAGTTGTCCTCGCCCTCGACGAAAGGAGCGTCGACGCTCACGTGACGGCCGCTTACCCTCATGGTGTCGGCGATCTTGTCCTTGGGGATGTCGATCATCTCGGCAAGCTCGTCGGTTGACGGCTGACGCTCGTTCTCCTGCTCGAATTTACCGAGGGCCTTGTTTATCTTGTTGAGCGAACCCACCTGGTTGAGGGGAAGGCGCACGATACGGCTCTGCTCTGCAAGAGCCTGGAGAATGCTCTGGCGGATCCACCAGACAGCATATGAAATGAACTTGAAGCCACGGGTCTCGTCGAATTTCTCAGCGGCCTTGATAAGGCCGAGGTTGCCTTCGTTGATAAGGTCGGGAAGGCTGAGTCCCTGGTTCTGGTACTGCTTTGCCACAGAAACCACGAATCGGAGATTGGCTCTGGTAAGTTTTTCAAGTGCCTCCTGATCACCCTTGCGGATACGCTGTGCAAGTTCCACTTCCTCTTCGGGACTTACAAGCTCCTCGCGGCCGATCTCCTGGAGATACTTGTCAAGCGAGGCGCTCTCGCGGTTGGTGATGGACTTTGTAATCTTTAACTGTCTCATATGTGTAGATAAAATTTGTCGCGGCCTGACTGACAGACCGCGACAATGCATATCACAGATCCGAACAGTCTATTCGTCCTTGCCGAAGCCGAAGTAACCGGGTCTGCCTGAAGCTGTCACACCTTCCACAAAGATGCTTCTCCTGCTCTTCTTTGCAAGATCGATGACATCCTTGGGTGTCTTGACCTTCTGGTCGTTGATGTACTGGATGAGGAATCCATCCTCGCCGCCTGCCTTTGCAAACTTGCCGCTGCCTGCACTGACCACAAGCACGCCGTCAGTATCCTGCTTGAGGCTGGCTCCGTAGAACATCACCGTGCCGTCGCTTGCAACCGAGCCCGTATTGTCAGACTCGCCAAGGAATTCGACGGGAAGCTCGAGTTCCTTCTGTGAGCGGATGATCTTGAGGGTTGCCTTGTCGCCAGGATGGTAACTGTTCACCTTCTCCTGAACGGCAGCTCCGTCCTTGACCTTCACGCCATCGATCTCAATGAGCACATCTCCCTTCTTCAGGCCTGCCTTGTCAGCAGCACCGCCCTTCATGACTTCACCAATATATACGCCTTCATTTGAAGAAAGTTTCAAGTCGCCGTCTTTAATTCCAAGTTCTTTGCGAGCCTCTTCATTTCCCTGGATAACGTCAAGGTTAATCATTGATATTCCGAGCTTTGCGCGTTTGACAGAACCGAAGTCGATAAGATCGGAGACAACTTTGCTCACGATATTGGAAGGAACTGCGAACGAATATCCGCTGTATGATCCGGTTGTGGAGACGATTGCGGTATTGATTCCGACAAGTTGTCCTTCCTTGTTCACAAGGGCGCCGCCGGAGTTGCCGGGATTCACAGCCGCATCGGTCTGGATGAACGATTCGATCTTGACCGCACCGTTGCCGGAAGGGTCACCGCCCATCTGACGGCCCTTTGCACTGACAATGCCGGCAGTGATGGTAGACTGGAGTTCGCGTCCGAGAGGGCTGCCGATGGCAAGAACCCATTCGCCCAGGCGGATCTTGTCAGAATCTGCAAACCTGATCACCGGGAGACCGGATTCCTCGATCTTGATGAGGGCGACGTCGGTGGCAGGGTCGGTGCCGATCACCTTGGCGTCGTAGGTCTTCTTGTTGTTCAGAGTGACCTGCACCTTGGACGCATTCGCAACGACGTGATTGTTTGTGACGATGTATCCGTCCTCACGGATGATGACTCCTGAGCCGCTGCCCTTCTGCTCTCTGGTCTGGGGCTGCATCTGCCCGTTTCCGAAGAAGAACTCCCAGAAAGGATCGATGGCCTGGTTCTGCGTGCGGGATGTGACCGTCACCTCTACATATACAACTGCGTCGACTGCATTTTCGGCTGCGTATGTGAAATCGGGATAGTCGGAGAGTGACAAATTGACAGTTCTTACGTTCTGACCTGCAGCAGCACCGGCGGCTGCAGCGTTCTGTTGTGCCTCAGGATTGGCGTACTTCACCACAGCGTATGCCGTAAGGCCGCTGAGAAGCACTGAAATTACTACTGAAAACAAACTTTTTCCGTTCATGGTATGTAATGTTTAAAAGTTTCCGGGAGCAGTGTCAGTCAAAATATGTGCCAATCCTCATGTTTGAATTTTGATTTATTCTGATTAAATTTGCGTGATTGGAAAATAAATAAAGACAAATATGGAATTCATCGTTTCTAGCGCAGCCCTTCTCAAGGGTCTTGTTGATGTTTCAAAGGCAATTCCCACAAAGACCGCCCTCCCCATTCTGGAAAATTTCCTCTTCGTCCTTGCTGACGGCAAGCTCGAGGTTACGGCTTCTGACCAGGAGCTCACACTCCGCACCGTAGTGGAGACCGAGAGCGTGGCGGCAGACGGCAGCATCGCAGTTCCCTCTCGCCAGCTGCTGGAACTTCTCAAGGCGCTTCCCGACCAGCCCATCACCATAAAGACAGCAGCGGAAGGCTCATTCGAGTGCGCATGGAGCAACGGTAACTCCACCCTGCCCTACTTCCCCGCAGCCGACTATCCCGAGATAAAGGGAGCTGCCGAGGATGCACAGACAATCGTATTCCCTGCAGAGAGTCTCGTGAATGCAATCGGTGGCACCATATACGCAACAGCCGACGACGAGATGCGTCCCGCGATGAACGGCATCTTCTTCGACATAGACGAGGCATCCACCACTCTTGTGGCATCAGACTCGCACAAACTCATCTGCTACACAGCAAACGACGTGCAGGCAAGCCAGAAGGCATCCTTCATCCTCCACAAGAAACCCGCAGCGGTTCTCAAGGGCATCATAGGCAAGGATGACGAGAATGTCGAGATCAGCTTCGACACAAATACGGTAGTGTTCAAGTTCGGATCCACCATGATGGTGTGCCGTCTCATCATAGGCAAGTACCCCCGCTACAGGGACGTAATCCCCCAGAACAACTCCAACGTGCTCAAGATCGACCGCGCGCAGCTGCTCAACACAGTCCGCCGCGTGGCCGTATGCGCCAACAAGGCATCGAACCACATCAAGTTCGACCTTGCACCCGGCCAGCTCGAAATCACCGCACAGGACCTTGGATTCGCGCTCTCGGCATACGAGAAGATAGTCTGCGATTACAACGGCACCGCTTTCAGCATCGGATTCAAGTCAAGCTTCCTCATCGAGATACTCTCCAACATGACATGCGAGACTCTCGTGATGAAGTTCGCCGACGCACGCAGGGCAGCCCTCATCGTTCCTTCCGAGGAAGAGGCCGAGTCAGAGAAAGTCTGCGGCATCCTGATGCCTATCATGGTTTCATAATCAAGCCTATGCAATTGAATCTTACAAGGCCCCTGCTTTTCTTCGACATAGAAAGCACGGGCCTCAATATTCCCACAGACGGAATAATAGAACTGAGCTTCGTCAAGGTATTCCCCGGCGGAGAGGAGCGCATAAAGACCTGGAAGATAAAGCCCTGGGACTATGTGAACCGCAGGCAGATCCCCATCAATCCGGAGGCATCGAAGGTCAACGGCATCACTGACGACATGCTCGTGGACTGCCCCACCTTCTTCGAAGTGGCAGACGAGGTTGCAGACTGGCTCAAGGACTCCGACCTCGCCGGATTCAATTCGGCCAAGTTCGACCTCCCCATGCTTGCGGAAGAATTCGAGCGCGCCGCCCTTGCCGGCAAGGAACTCAGCGTCAACCTGCACGAGCCACTGATGGTGGATGTCCAGAACATCTTCCACGCCATGGAGCCCAGGAACCTGCGGGCGGCATACCGTTTCTATTGCGGTGGCGCGGATTTCGAGAATGCCCACACTGCAGAAGCCGACACGGTGGCAACGTACGAGGTGCTCAAGGCCCAGCTTGACCGCTACCCCGAGCAGCTGAAGAATGACGTCGCACAGCTATCCAGCTTCGTAGGCAGGAAGTATGTCGACTTCAGCGGCCATCTCATATACAACGAAGACGGCGAGCCCACTATCAACTTCGGCAAGCACAAGGGAAAGACCGCAAGGCAGGTCTACAATTCGGAGCCTTCATATTTTGCATGGATCCAGCAGGGCAGCTTCACCCTTGACACCAAGCGCCGCTTCGCCGAGATAGAGAAGCAGATAAAGCTCGAGCGCCTTTCCGCAAAATTCAATTCGGGCAAACTGTTTTGAACATAGTAGTACATACATACAAAGGAAACGTTGTCGTGCGTCCGGACACCACCTGGAAACGCGGCAACGATGACTTTTATGCGCCAGAGTTCGTCGAGGAGCTCACGGCAGCACCTGTTTTTTTCATACGCATCTGCAGGGCCAACCGCAGCATAGCGGCCAAATTCGCCGAACGCTACTACGATTCGGTGGGATGCGGGCTGCTCCTCTACCCGGAAAATCTGATCGGCAGCTCCGCAGAAGGCTTTGCCACGGCATGCTGCCTGGACCGGACGACATACCTGACCTACCCTGAAATAGACAAGGCGGCCGCCAGCGGCGGATTCAAGCTTCTCAGCGGCGGCGAGGTGTTCTTCGAGGGTGCCATACCGGCGGCCGGAGACATCTGCAAGACCATAGAGGAAGTCAGCAGGTTCTGCTATCTTCGCACCGGCGACTATGTGGCAATGGAACTGGCTCCGCGCAGGACTATCTGCAGGCGCGAAAACCCGCGTACCGAGGTAAAAGGCACATTCAGCGGGAACGACACACTTGATTTCAGCATCATTTTTTAATTATTTTAGGAATTCACGCTGTAAAAGCTTACATTTGCGCCCCGAAAATTGTAGCGTATCACATAAATGAAGCTTATTCCTATCTACACCTGGAATAAAGGTGTCATCAAATTCAACAAGAGGAGCGACAGGCTCTCCAAAAGACCATGGTTTCAGGGCGTTCTTCTTCTTTGCTGCGTAATAGCAGCAATGCTCCTGGCAAACCTTCCTTTCACAAAAGACCTTTACCACAGCGTACTCGAGACCAATCTCCAGCTGCACATGTTCAGCGAGGACGGCAATGTGAACATTCTCTTCCCGAGGGACATGACCGTAGAGAAGTTCATCAACGACATCCTGATGGTGATATTCTTCTTCACCGTTGGTCTTGAAATCAAGCGTGAGATTGCCTACGGCGAGCTTTCATCACCCAAAAAGGCGCTGATGCCCGTCATTGCCGCCTTCGGAGGCGTGATTGCCCCGGCTTTGCTTTTCACCCTCATAAACCACGGGACCCTCGCAGCAGGAGGATGGGGAATCCCCACCGCAACAGATATCGCATTTGCAGTCTGCATCCTTTCCGTGCTTGGTGACAAGGTGCCGATCTCTCTGAAGGTCTTCCTTACCGCACTTGCAATCGCCGACGACCTCATCGCCATACTCGTTGTGGCCATATTCTATGGCGGAAGCATCAATCTGCCTCTTCTCGGCCTGTCATTCGTTGTGATAGCACTGGCTCTGCTGCTCCGCAGGATAGGTGAAAAGAGGATATTCCCCTACGTTGCCATGGCAATCATCGTCTGGGCTCTCTTCTACTACTCAGGCATCCATGCAACCATGTCCGGTGTGGTGATGGCATTCATCATCCCCGCAAAGGCACGTTTCAACAAGGCTCAGTACATACACAAGCGCAACCACTATATCAAGATGCTTGACAAGTACGACGGAATCGATGGAGAGACAGCCTTCCCCAACGGTCCCCAGAGGCACTGCCTGCGCCAGCTGCACAGCATCGCACAGGGCTCCATGGACATGAGCTACCGCGTCGAGCACGCCCTCAGCCCGTGGGTAAACTTCGTCATCATGCCCATCTTCGCGCTCGCCAATGCAGGTGTGACCATTCCTGACCTGAGCTATTTCAACATTTTCGCTCAGACAATTGCGGAACATCCCGAATTCGGCTTCGTGGGTCTCGGCATCTTCCTTGGACTTGTTCTCGGAAAGCCCGTCGGAATCACACTCTTCAGCTGGATTGCAATCAAGTTCAAGATTGGCGAGATGCCGGCCAAGGCAACATGGCCGATGTTCTTCGCTGTTGCATGCCTTGGCGGTATCGGCTTCACCATGAGTATCTTTGTTGATACGCTCTCTTTCGGAGGTGTTGCAGATGACCTTACCATTACTGCAATGAGGGACGCCGGCAAGATTGCCGTGCTGATAGGATCCATCTGCGCAGGTGTTTTGGGCTCAGTACTTGTAAACTTAGTTTATAATTTGCAGAAAAAATAATATATTTGCAATCCGAAAGCCACTTTAGCTCAGTCGGTAGAGCAGCGCATTCGTAACGCGCAGGTCGCCAGTTCGAGCCTGGTGAGTGGCTCAAAAAAGGAGTCTGCCGGTTGGCAGACTCCTTTTTTGGCCACTATTTTGTTTGGAGGGGCGTTCCCCTCCAAACCTCCCTGACTCGCTTCGCTCCGAAAGCCCCTGCCGGTTGGCAGACTCCTTTTTGGCCAGACCCTATCATTCTTGAAGACAGATCGATGCGTTCGGGTGCTCTGCTCATAGAGACCCTGGCCACCCGCGGCCAGTGAGCGGGAGGGACCCGCAAGCGCAGCGCAGTGGGAGGGAAGAGCGAAGCGAAGGTCTCGTGAGGAGAGCACCCGAACGCCAGATATGTAAATTGTAAAAAGAATATCTAACGAGAGATAACGCCGCTGCCGAGCATCTCGGGAGCGTCGTAGGGATCAGAGGGATCCCTGAGTGCGTACCAGACGGCAAACTGGCCGGCGGTGATGGCACGCTGGGGCTCGTCAAAAACGATATAGAGACCTTCCGGCTGCATGTCAAGGACGGCATCCTGCAATTCCTGCCGGTAGCGGATACGCACACGGCAGCGCTGCGTCTGCCCTGCCTTGAGCGCATGGGCGGGATTCATCCAGTGCACTTCATCAGCATTCACGAGAAGAGCCTTGCGATACAGTCCGGGATGGTCCTCGCCCTCTCCTACGTAAACCTTGTTGGCGTCGATGTCGGTGCCGATGACAAAGAGAGGGTCCTTGTGCCCTCCTATGGCAAGTCCCTTGCGCTGGCCGCAGGTGTAGAACTGGGCTCCCTCGTGCCTTCCGGCAACCACACCCCAGGGATTGGGCTTGTTGCGCGTCTTCTTTATGTGTTTCTTGCCGCTGCGGTATGTCTCGGTCTCGAACACGATGCTGCTGTAATCAAAAGGCCGGGCCATCTCGTCCAGGCTCTGCGCCACGGGCAGATTGTCGTAGAAGGCACGGTACACCTCGACGACATCGCCCTCCACCGATTTCAGTTTCTGCTGAAGGAATACAGGAAGGTCGACCTTGCCTACGAAGCAGATGCCCTGCGAGTCCTTCTTGTCAGCACTGGGAAGCGCGGCCTCCTGCGCAATTGCACGCACCTCGCTCTTGCAGAGATGCCCGATGGGGAACATGGCCTTTCGAAGCTGATCCTGGCTGAGCTGGCAGAGGAAATAGCTCTGGTCCTTGCCGGGATCGACTCCCTCCAGCAGGCTCACCGTACCGTCAGGGTTGTCCTGGCGACGGCAATAGTGGCCCGTCGCAACCATGTCGGCGCCAAGAAGCTCCGCCTTTTTCAGAAAGGCGTCGAACTTGATCTGGCTGTTGCAGAGGACATCAGGGTTGGGAGTGCGTCCCTTGTCATACTCGGCAAACATGTAGTCGGCCACGCGTGACATGTACTCCTTGCTCAGATCGACGAAGTAGAAGGGTATGCCTATCTTGCGGGCAACCATCTCGGCCACAAACTTCTCCTCCTCCCACTCACACTCGCCGTGCAGGGTACCTTCGATGTCATGCCAGTTCTGCATGTACATCGCAAAGACATCATAGCCCTGCTGTTTGAGAAGCAGAGCCGCAACACTTGAATCCACGCCTCCGGAGAGGCCTACGCATACCTTCATACTTGCAAAGATACGTTATTTTTACTATATTTGATTGCTGATAACCAACCACATTCCTATGATTCAGAAAGAATTCAAGGTTTCTTACACAGAATATGGTTCCATCGGGGAACTCCCTCCGGAAGACAGGGAACTCGCGGGTGCAGCCATCGAAGCCATGTCGGGAGCCTACGCCCCGTACTCACATTTCCATGTGGGTGCCGCCGTCAGAATGAGCAATTCCCAGATAGTCCGTGGTGCGAACCAGGAGAACGCCGCCTTCCCCTCAGGACTCTGCGCCGAACGTACCGCGATGTTCGCCGCCGGAGCAAAATATCCCGACAAGGACATGCGCAGCATAGCCATCGCCGGAGGAGTCTTCGGCAAGCTCTCTGCCGAGCCGGCCACCCCGTGCGGAGCATGCAGGCAGGTAATGGCCCAGTACCAGGCAAAGGCAGGAGCGCCCGTTTCAGTGATAATGGTGGGCGCAAACCGCATCTGGAAATTCGAAAGGATCGACGACATTCTGCCACTAATTTTCGACAGTATCTGAAATAAGATAGCGATTTCTGAAAAATTCACTATCTTTGCACTTGGGGAAAGTCGTACACGACCAGCTCCCTCAAAACTCCCCCAGGACCGGAAGGTAGCAAGGGTATGAGGTTGTAGCGGTGCGATGTACTAAGCTTTCCCTTTTTTTGTTATGAAATCAGACATCATTGTCATAGGCGGCGGGGCATCCGGCCTGATGGCGGCCTACTGGGCTGCCAGGACTGCAGTGAATGCGGGCATGGACCTTCAGGTCACAGTCCTCGAAAAAATGCCCAAGCCGGCCAGAAAGGTGATGATCACGGGCAAGGGACGCTGCAATTTCACCAACGTAAAGGACTGGAACGAATTCAGCGGTCACATCCGAAGCACAGCCTCTGCCGTAAAATCCGCATTCTACAATTTCACACCGCAGAAAGTCGTGGACTTCTTCGAGTCCTACGGAATGGAAACGGTCGTGGAACGCGGAGACAGGGCCTTCCCGGCCTCATACCACGCTTCCGACGTCATTGACACGATGGTGAACGCCTGCCTGGGGGCAGGTGTGAAGATAGAACTCGAATTCGAGGTCGAAAGCATATCAAAGAACGCCAAGGGAGGCTATTCCATAAGCTCCGCAGACGGCCGCAATTACTTGTGCAACAAACTGATAATAGCCACAGGCGGTCTCAGCTACCCCGGCACCGGAAGCACCGGAGACGGATATGCATGGGCAGAGTCGCTTGGGCACAGAGTCACCCAGCTCTTCCCTTCCCTGACAGCCCTCGTTCCCAAGGGATACAAGGACATGACAGAAGCTCCGGAGCCTGAACTTTCAGGCCACATAGCAAGGGAGACTCCACGCACAGAATTCGGCGACAAGCTCTGCGGCATACAGCTCAAGAACGTCGGGATCACACTTTACGTTGACGGGAACGTCGCCCAGGAGGAATTCGGCGACATAGACTTCACCGACGGAGGCATCGAGGGGCCCATAGGCTTCCAGATAAGCCGCAAGGCCGTCAAGTCGATCGTGAACGGCAGCAAGGTCAAGCTCAGCATGGACCTCAAACCCGGTGTAAGCCTAACCGATGTCACCACAAGGATAAAAGAGCTCTGGGCAGAGATAGACAAAGACCCGAGATCCAAGCGCCTCCGGGAGAAGGAGCGCTGCCGCATCCTGCTGGGCAAGCTGATGCCATGGGACCTCATCCCGGCATTCACTGCCGCCCATCCGGGCATAATCACCCTGGAAAGACGCAGCCGCACGGAGACAAAGGTCTGGGTCAACCTTGTGACAATAGCCAAGGCCTTGAAGCACTGGGACTTCGAGATAGCGGGATTCGTGGGATACGAGCGATGCGTGGTCACCGCCGGAGGTGTCAGGACAGACGAGGTCTTCCCCAAGACTCTGGAATCCAGAATCAGTCCAGGCCTGTACTTTTGCGGCGAGGTGCTCGACATCGATTCGGACACCGGAGGATACAATCTTCAGACAGCATTCTGCACAGGCGCGCTTGCAGGACAAAGCGCGGCAAAACAATAAGGAACAATGAGAGAATTTGAAATTGTCTGCCCCTTAAATAGGGAGCCACGTCTCAAAGAAATCGAAGCCAAGGCAGCCGGCTGCAAGTGGGTGCTCAAGAAACGCAGCATTGATGCCCGAAAGGAACCCGTCTGGCGCTACCAGTACGAAGCCTACGATACTGGTGAAGTCATCGAAGAGTACAAAATCCCTGAATATCAGGATGTTCACGACTCCCCTGCCGTCATCGTCGTCGGTTCGGGGCCTGCCGGAATGTTCGCAGCGCTCAAGCTTCTGACACTCGGGCGCAAGCCCATCATCCTGGAACGCGGCAAGGACGTCCACGAACGCAAGTACGACATGGCCCAGCTGTCCCGCAACGGCATCGTGAACCCCGACTCCAACTACTGCTATGGCGAGGGCGGAGCAGGTGCCTTCTCTGACGGCAAGCTTTATACCCGTTCAAGCAAGAGAGGCGACATCCGCGAGGTACTCCACCAGCTTGTGGCGCACGGGGCAAACAGGAACATTCTCATCGACGCACATCCTCACATAGGCTCCGACAAACTGCCGACGGTTGTCGAGAACATACGCAGAACCATCACGGAACACGGCGGAGAATACCACTTCAACAGCAAGGTCATCTCCATCACCAGGGCAGATGGAGAAGAGGAATATGCAGTAAGGACCGCAGATGGAAAGGAATACCGCTCAGCCAAGGTGATCCTTGCTACAGGCCATTCGGCCAGAGACATTTACGAGATGCTGCACAAGGCCGGCGGCAAGCTTGAGGCAAAGGGATTTGCCATGGGCGTGCGGGTCGAGCATCCTCAGGAAAAGATAAACTGGTGCCAGTATCACGGCACATGGAAGCCGGGCATCCCGGCAGCGGAATACTCGTTCGTGGAGCAGGTGGACGGAAGAGGGGTCTTTTCATTCTGCATGTGCCCCGGAGGCATACTCGTCCCTTCCGCAACCGAGCAGGGCACCATAGTCATGAACGGCATGTCAAATTCCGAAAGAAACGGCAAGTTCGCCAATGCCGGCGTCGTAGTGCAGATTGAGCCTGAAGACGTCAAGGGGGAAGACCCTTTCCGCCTCATGGACCTGCAGAGCAAAGTAGAGCACGACATGTTCGACTACTGCGAGAAGGCACGCATCGAAGCCGCCAGGCCCCACAGAAAGGCCAAGGACGAGCAGGACGTACCGCAGAATCCCATGGCCGCCCCGGCCCAGAGGATGGAAGACTTCTGCCTCGGAAAGATGAGCAAGAAGATGCCAGAGACATCATACCACCCCGGCGTTGTGAACGCCCCGCTGCATGAGCTTCTGCCAGCGATGGTGGTACAGCGCCTTCAGAAGGTCTTTCCAAGGGTGAAGATGAGGAATTACTACACGAATGCGGCTCTTCTTATCGGAGTCGAGTCGAGGACGTCCTCTGCAATCAGGATTCCAAGGGACCCTCAGACCCTTGAATATCTGTCCCTTGAGGGGGTCTTCCCCTGTGGAGAGGGTGCAGGATATTCCGGCGGCATCGTATCTTCCGCCATTGACGGAATACGTTGCGCCGAGCAGGCGGCAAAATAAAGATTTATTTTGTATTTTTGTGGGATATCATGTCAGAACGCAGCTGCAACATAATCGCCCGCATCTTCGGCACCCTCCTACTGCTCACAGCCGGAGCCTTTGTTGCAATCCAGATCCCTGCGGTCCAGACAAGGCTCATACGCAAGGCCACGTCAATGCTGGAGGCGTCGATCAACGGCACGGTCCAATACTCCGACATTTCCGTCTCTCCTTCAGGGGCGCTTCTCATAAAGGACCTCCTCATTCTTGACAACAATCCCTACACCGCCGACGAATACGACTGCGGCTGGGCACCCAGAGACACTTTCTTCTGTGCGAAAACAATATCGGCGACGTTCTCGCTCAAGGGTCTTCTGAAGAAGGAGGGCCTGCACATGAGGAGGGTCAAGGTCGAGCATGGCGCCTTCAATCTTGTCTCAGAGCCCATCTATACCACATACCTCCATGCAAAGAGCAACATACAGAGAATCTTCAACCTGCCCGAAGTCCCGGAGGACAAGATAGCCACGCCGGGTCCGAACATCTTCGACATACGCAAGTTCAAGGTCACAGACTTCCGATACAGCATGACCTCATTCCTTCCGAGAACGGGGAAATACAGCGGCACAGGCATACGCTACGACAACCTGGACGCCCATGCCAGCGAGATATCCGGGCACGGGATGAAGTTCACCGGCGGCAAGATGTATGCAACATGCGACCACTGCGCATGCACCGAGAAGTCCGGCTACGAGATGTACCATCTGTCAGGCGACTGTGAGGTAGGTCTGGGACGCACCCTCGTGAGGAACCTCCACCTCGTGGACCCCTGGTCGGACGCTCACATCAGGTTCTTCTCGATGTCCTACCGCAACTCCAGGGTGTTCAAGCATTTCCTCGACAGGGTTCTTCTGGAGGCTGAGTTCGAGGAAGGTGTGATAGGCATTCCGACAATCACCTACTTTTCAACGGCACTTGCCGGCAACAACGCCATCGTCCAGACCCACAGCGGCCACGTCAAGGGTTTTGTCAGCGATTTCATGGTCGACGAGCTTGATTTCACCGAACTCAGCAGCGGCATCAGCGGCGTCCTGAACGGAGGCCTGAAGGGAATCCCGCATTCAGACAGGATGGAAGTCGACGCCACCCTGAAAGGGGTCGAGCTCACCGCAAAGCAGCTCAACAATCTTCTGAAATCCATTTCGGGAAAATCGGTGCAGGCCGTGGCCGGACTGGCACCCGGGCAGAAGTTCACGGTGAACGTATCGGCAAAGGGTCCGCTCAACAATACGGATGCATCAGTAAGCATAGGCTCCGGAATAGGAGAGATGGACGTCAGGGCCAATATCAGGAATCTTCTTGACAAGTACAGGAACACTGAGATACGCGGAAATGTCAGGACGAGGCAGTTCAACATCGGAAAGGTCCTCGGGACCACTGCGCTCGGCCCCGTCTCAATGGAAAGCGGCCTCAACGCCAGCCTGGGCAGGAAACTGAGCGCCGGCATAGACTCGCTGTCGATAGCCAGCATCCAGATGCTCGGCAAGGAATTCAAGGGCTTGCAGGCTTCCGGCCATTACGGCGGCGACGGGTTCGATGGCAGAATCTCCAGCTTCGACCCCAAATTGAGACTCCGGATCAATGTCAAAGGCCAGGGCGAGATCGCAGACGGCAATGCGGACTACAATGTGGACGGCCAGATACTCAGGGCCGACCTTCACGCGCTGGGAATAGACCCCAGGGATGAGGACGCCATAGCCAGCATGTCGCTCGGAGCGAAGCTTGTCAGCAACGGCAAGGGCGGGTTCGACAGCAATGCTATGCTGAAGGAGATCAACATAGCCGACAGCAAAGGGCCTCACCTCCTGCCGGACATAACGGCACGATACAGCAGCAGCGAAGGGAACAACAGCATGGCGCTCGACTCCGACATGGTTCATGGTGAATTCACCTCGAAAGGCAGCTTCCAGCAACTTGTCGCAGCAGTCCAGAACGCCAGCACAAGACGTGAACTGCCTGCACTGTACAGCACTCTCAAGAAAGAGGAAGATAACGTGGAAGCCTCATTCGTACCCTTCAGCACAACTCTTGACCTGTACGACACAAGGGAGTTGCTGGCCTATATCATGCCCGGTCTGTACATTGCCGACGGAACATCCCTGAAGATGGACATGACCCCCGAGGGGCAACTGAGCGGACACATCACATCCCAGCGTCTGGCAATAGGCACGAACTACATCAAGAACGCCGGCCTGCGACTGGACAACCACGACGGCAAGCTGAGCGGAAGGCTGAAAGGCGACGAATTCAAATTCGGGGCATTCTCCCTGGCTAAACCCACAATCACCGCAGATGCGGACGACAACGACTTCTTCGTGAATGCGACCTTCGACAAGGAAAAGGCGACCAACAGAAGCGGCGACATCTCGATATCAGGCAACTTCAGCCGCGACGGTTCAGACTCTCTGATGATCAGCGCCCATCCACAGGCATCGTTCATCAGAATCGACGAAGAGATCTGGAAAATAGGCGAATCCGACATACTGATCCGCGGGAAAGACATAGAGCTGGACAACTTCAGCATCAGCAACAAGGATCAGAAAATTCTGGTCAACGGTGGAATCTCAGGGTCCAGGGCCGACACCCTGAACCTCATGATAAGCAAGCTGGGCCTGGCACTCATCGACAGTTTCCTGCCTCAGAAGTACGATTTCTCGGGTGAGGTCAATGGCAGTGCCTACCTGATCTCCCCTGCCCCGAGCAACCGTGGAATGATGCTGAGGATGGATGCGACCGACGTCGCGATAGGAAGCACCCGGGCCGGCGACTTCACCCTTGCCGGAAGATGGGACGAAGAAGAGAACAGGATCAAGGCATACTTGAGGAACGAGATCGAAGACAAGGAGGCCATGATGGCAGTTGCCAACTTCGACCCGGAGAGAAGAAGAGTGGAGGCCGAACTGAACTTCGACGGGATGAACCCTGCGATTGCCAAGCCGTTCGTAAGCTCGATCTTCAGCGATTTCGCGGGAAGCATCAGCGGCCGTCTTGAAGCCCGTGGTCCCGTCGACACAATATCGCTGGCAAGCAAAGGCCTGAAATTCGACCAGCTGATCATCAAACCGGTGTTTACCGGTGTTACCTACACTCTCGACGGTCCTGTCGAAGTCAACGACAAGGCAATCACCCTGCAGGACCTGAACGTGAGCGACGGCAAGACAGGCAAGGGTACCCTGAAAGGAACCCTAAGCCACGACCACCTGAAGCACATGAATCTCGATGCATCCCTGAGATTCAGGCAGCTGGAAGCACTGGACCTCAAGGAACAGGACAAGAAAGGTTTCTACGGAAACATCCTGGCATCCGGCAACATAGTTGTGCATGGGCCCCTGAACGACCTCAGACTTGAAGCCCAGGCAAGCACAAGCGGCGACGGCAGCATACACATCCCGCTGAATTCCGCCCTCGTGGGCAGCACGAGCAACCTTCTGACATTCAAGGAGCCGGAAGTGATAGTAGACGACCCTTACGAGCTGATGATGAACAGTCTGCATCAGGTCAGGAAGAACAGCGGCGCAAAGTTCTCCGCCAGGGCAAGGTTGACGGCCACTCCCGGCGTGACGGCATTCATGGAACTTGACAAGGACTCCGGCAACGTACTGAGCGCATTCGGTTCAGGAACAGTCGACATCGTCCTCGACCCCTCGAGAGACGTGTTCGGAATCAACGGAGACTACAGCATTTCCGGAGGAAAGTTCCATGTCAATCTGGCCAACCTTCTGGACAGGGAACTCACAATCAAGAGCGGCGGATCGATAAAGTTCAACGGAGCAATCCCCGACAGCGAACTTGACGTCACCACAATCTACAACGTGAGGACCTCCCTCGGTACCCTCGTTGCAGATACGAAGTCGGTATCCACCCGAAGAAACGTGGAGGCCAGCCTGAGGATACATGACAAGCTCAACAGCCTGAGAACCGATTTCAACATCAGCATACCGGACCTCGACCCTACCACCAAGGCACAGGTCGAGAGTGCCCTGAATTCGGAAGACAAGGTCCAGAAGCAGTTCGTCGCACTCCTTATGCTGGGTTCCTTCATTCCCGGCGAAAGCTTCGGCGTGTTCAACGGCAACAACGCCATCTACTCGAACGTCAGCTCGATAGTGGTCGGTCAGCTGAACAACATCATGCAGAAACTCGACATCCCTGTAGGCTTCGGCTTCGACTATCAGTTGAGCAATGCCGGCCAGAGCATCTTCGACGTGGCCATAGGCACGCAGCTTTTCAACAACAGAGTGGAAGTGAACGGGTCCCTTGGAAACAGGGAGCACAGCGCGGCAGGTGGCCATACGAGCATCGTGGGTGACTTTGACGCCAGCCTCAAGCTCGACAAGGCAGGAAAGTTCAGGCTCAACGCATTCTCCCACTCGGCAGACGAATACACCAGCTTCCTCGACTACTCACAGAGAAACGGCGGAGGCTTGAGCTACCAGGTGGACTTCAATGACGTAGCCGACCTGATCAGGTCGATGTTCTCGCGGAAGAATACGGCAGGCACAAGCGGGACCGGTACTGCCGGAGCAGGCAGAGCCAGAGGCGATCAAAGCCAGAGAAGGCCCGCAAGCTCCGCATACCGCAACACGGTCACAATCAATATCGAAGATGAGCACAAGTAAGGCAAGGCTGACATTTCTTGGAACAGGCACATCACAGGGAATCCCGATGATAGGGTGCAACTGCCCCGTGTGCACATCTGCCGACCCGAGGGACAGAAGACTGAGGTCGTCGGCGCTTGTGGAATACGGAGGGCTGACTATTCTGGTCGATGCAGGTCCGGATTTCAGATACCAGATGCTGAGGGCCTCCGTAAGGCACATCGACGCCATACTCCTGACACACAACCACAAGGACCACACCGGAGGGCTTGACGACGTACGCTCGTTCAACCTGATCGAGCATCATCCGGTAAACATATACTGCATGCAGCATGTACAGAGGACGCTAATGGGCGAGATCCCGTATGCCTTCACTGAGGTGCTCTATCCGGGCGCACCGGAAATCAACGTGCATGTAATAGACGGGCAGTCCCCCATCACCCTTCATTCGAATTCCATCGAGGACTGGCTTGAATGGGAAAGCGCAAAGGGGTATCAGCATCTGCCTCCCAAGAATCCGCAGAACATCACTGCTGACGTGATTCCTATCAGGGGCTGGCACCACAAGACAAAGAAACTCCAGGTGCTGGGATACCGATTCGGGAACATCGCCTACATGACCGACATAAGCATGCTCGAAGACGGCGAACTCGAGAAGCTGAAGGGGCTCGATGCGGTCACTCTCGGCTGTGTCAAGATTACCGCACATCATTCACATCCCTCTCTGCAGGAATGCCTGGACATGTTCGGGAAGATCGGAGCAAAGAAGTCCTACATCACGCACATGTCGCATCAGCTGCCCCCGCACAGGGAATTCGAAGCGATGCTTCCTGAAGGCGTGTATGCAGCCTACGACGGCCTCGTCATAGAATGACGTCAACCAGTGTGTTCACCAGTGATGCGTCATAGGGGCGCTCGACCCTGATGTAGTTTCCGGTATAGCCTTCCATCTTTCCGCCACGCCTGGTGGACTCGAACAGCACCTTCTCGGCCACTCCCCTGTTCCTGGCGCAGAAGTCGGCATGAAGCTTCGCGCACAGCTCCTCGAGAACAGCAACACGGCGGTGCTTCTCCTCTTCGGGCACCTGGTCAGGCATGTCGGCCGCAGGAGTACCCGGCCGGCGCGAATATGGGAATACATGGATGAACGCAGGATTGATCTCCTCTATGAACGAACGCGTCTGCTCGAAAAGTTCAGCAGTCTCTCCCGGAAGCCCGACCATGACATCTATTCCAAAGAAGACCAGAGGCTTTCCCGGACCTTCCATGGCATTTCTGACATAGGCGATCTTCCTGCGGAAGAAATCGGTGTCGTAATGGCGCCCCATGCGTTCCAGCTGGACATCGGAACCTGTCTGAAGCGGGATATGGAAGTGGGGCTGGAACCTGGTTCCGGATGCGATCCAGTCGATTATCTCCTCAGAAAGCAGGTTCGGCTCTATGCTGCTGATCCGGTAGCGCTCTATTCCTTCGACCTCGTTGAGCGCCTTGAGAAGGTCGAGGAAGGACTCTCCGGTGGTACGGCCGAAGTCACCTGTGTTCACGCCGGTGAGGACTATCTCCCTGACGCCGGCAGCCGCTATTGCCCTGGCATTGTCGACACATACTGAGATGGGCACATTGCGGCTCGCACCCCTGGCGTACGGGACCGTACAGTATTTGCAGTAGTTGTCGCATCCGTCCTGCACCTTGAGGAAGGAGCGCGTACGCTCGCCTGTGCTGTATGCGGGGAACACACTCTGTAAATCCGCGAAGTCGATCGGGTGGCCGGAAAGGGTGGCAAGGACCCAGGGCACGAGCTGAGACTTCTCGCCCGCTCCGAACACTTTTGCCACGCCAGGGATGGATTCAATGTCCCCGCGCCTGAGTTCGGCGCTGCAGCCGACCACGACAACAAAGGCTGACGGATTGATCCTCAGCACCTTGCGCACAAGGTTACGGGACTTCGAATCGGCCGTGGCTGTGACCGAGCACGTATTGACCACATAAACGTCAGCCGCCTCCTGCCAGGGAACAACCTGGCATCCTGCTTCAACGAAGCCGCGCTCATATGTCGAGGTCTCGGCGTAGTTGAGCTTGCAGCCGAGAGTCAGAAATGCAATCTTTATCATAATTCAACTGTCACCTTCGACCAGGCGACCGGACCCTTTACAGGAGGGTTCCTCTTTGCCACGCAGACGCTCACCGAGAGCATCTGAGTGAAGTTTCCTTTCAGCTCGGACGCAATGCGCGCCGCAACATGCTCGAGCAGATTCGACGGGACCGCCATCTGCTCTGCCACAATGTCATAGACCTCGGCGTAGTTCACTGCATCGGAAAGGTCATCGGACTCTGCAGCATCAGTGACGTCACAGCGGAAACGCACATCCACGACAAAGTAGTTCCCATCGCGCCGCTCGCTCTCCAGACAGCCGTGGAAAGCGAAGAATTCCATTCCGCAAAGCTCTACCGTTCCCGTCATCTTATGCAAGGATTATGAAGACACAGGGGCGCTTCCCTATTGTCAGAGGGCGGCTTTTCCATTCAGCCACGGTGGCTGTACGGATGAACTGCGTCGGAAGGGTTATGTCGGCAGCCACGCAGACCCTTGTTCCAGGTGAAAGAAGCTGGAGCATGTCGGCAAACAGAGAATCGTTCCTGTATGGAGTCTCTATCAGTATCTGGCTCTGGTTCAACTGCTTGGAAAGGCGCTCAATATCCTTGAGAGCCGAGCGGCGCTCATCAGTCTTTGCGGGGATGTAGCCTCTGAACGCGAAGGACTGGCCGTTGAGCCCGGACGCCATGAGGGCGAGCATGAGAGACGACGGTCCGACCAGAGGGACAACCTCTATGCCGTGCCTGTGGCAGAGGGCTACAAGAGCGGCACCGGGGTCGGCAACGGCGGGCAGACCGGCTTCCGATACAAGCCCGACGTCACCCCTGTCGAACAGGGACACCAGAGCCTCCACCTCGGCAGGAGCCGTGTGCTCGTTGAGTTCGTGGAGTTCAAGTTCCTCGATATGGCCGCGAAGCCCTGCCTTCGACAGATAGCGGCGCACCGTGCGGGCTTCCTCCACGACAAATATCTTGAGGCTGCACGCAATCTCAAGCACCTGTGCAGGAAGGATTCCGGCCAGGTCGACTTCTCCCAAGGGAGAAGGAATCAGATACAATTTGCCTTTCACGTTTGCAAAGGTAGGGAATAATTTGCTAAATTCGCAGAATATGCCGCGTGCTATAGAAATACTGAAGGAATACTGGGGATATGACTCGTTCCGCCCCATGCAGCAGGAGATAATTGATGAAGCACTCTCCGGCCATGACGTCCTCGCCATCCTTCCCACCGGCGGAGGCAAGAGCATCTGTTTCCAGGTGCCGGCAATGGCACGCGAGGGCATTGCAATAGTGATCACCCCGCTCATCGCACTCATGAAGGACCAGGTGCAGAACCTGGAGGCGCGCGGCATCAAGGCACTTGCGGTCCACGCCGGAATGGGGCGGCGCGAGATTGACCTGGCCCTCAACAATGCGGCATACGGCGACTTCAAGTTCCTGTATGTCTCGCCTGAGCGCATAGGCACCTCGCTGTTCAAGTCATACCTGGAAGTGATGAAGGTCAGCTACATCGTGGTCGACGAGGCGCACTGCATCTCGCAATGGGGCTACGACTTCCGCCCGAACTATCTGAAAATAAGCAATATCCGCAAGATAGTCAAGGCACCCGTCATAGCGCTTACGGCAACAGCCACCCCCCAGGTGGCCCAGGATATCATACAGAAGCTCTCTGACGGCAAGGGCGGTTTCACGATGCTGCGCAGCGGCTTCGAGAGGCCGAATCTAAGCTACATAGTCCGCCAGTGTGAAGACAAGTCCGGTCAGATACTGGACATCTGCCGCGGCGTACCCGGCTCGGGCATCATCTACCTGAGGCACAGGCGCAAATGCGAAGAGGTCGCCGCATTCCTGCAGGCAAACGGGATCAGCGCATCCTTCTACCATGCAGGGCTGGGGGCCGAGACCAGAAACCAGCGCCAGGCCGACTGGAAAAGCGGGCAGATCAGGGTAATGGTCTGCACCAACGCCTTCGGCATGGGAATAGACAAGCCCGACGTGCGCTTCGTGGTGCACATGAGCCTCCCGGACAGTCCCGAGGCCTATTTCCAGGAAGCGGGACGCGCTGGCAGGGACGGCAGACGCTCATACGCCGTGCTGCTTTGGAACGAATCCGACGTCCGCGGCCTGCGGCAGGTACTTGAATGCTCGTTCCCAAGTCTGGAATACATAGCCGACATCTACCAGAAGCTGCATATCTTCTACGGCATACAGTACGAGTCCGGCGAAGGGCGGACCCTCAAGTTCGACATAGACGAGTTCTGCGGGCACTACAAGCTGCAGAGACCTCTCGTCCATTATGCGATCAAATATCTCGAGCGCTCCGAGCACCTGAGCTATACCGAAGATGCCGACATCTCGACACAGGTGAAAATTTCAGTGTCAAGAGAGGCGCTTTATGAGACGGAACTGCCCGATCCTCAGATGGTGGAGTTACTGGAAATCCTGATGCGCAGCCATGCCGGGATATTCAGTTTCGCAGTACCGGTGGACGAGGAGCGCATTGCCTCCAAGATGGGCACCACCATCCCCGGCCTGCGGCAGCTGCTGTACAGGCTGTCGCTGGAGCACGTCATACGCTACATACCGGCAGACCACAGCACCATCATCTTCCTGTATCACAACAGGCTCGAACCGGGAAACGTGAACCTGCAGAAAGAGAAATACGAATTCCTGAAAGGCAATGCCGTGAAAAGAGCCGACGCCATCATCCGATACGCTTCCGACACCGGCACCTGCCGGTCCAGGGCGCTCCTGGCATACTTCGGGCAGGAAGACAGCGAGGACTGCGGAAACTGCGACATCTGCCGCAGCAGCGGCAAGGCGGTGAAAGCCTCGGCCAGAAGGCAGATAAGGGCCTATCTTGAGGCTCACCCGGGCGCGTCGGCGGCAGATGTGGCGGCATGGTGTCTCAATCCGGCAAACGGCCTGCCGAAGGACGCCGTGGCAATATACAGGAGCATGCTGGACGAAGGGGAAATATGACATATTGCTTAAGCAATACTTGGAAAAGACAAGAAAAAAAGCTAATTTTGCGGCGCTTAAAAGCAAAAAACAAGGTAAATTGTAATTTTCAATAAACATTATGGCAAACATCAATCTGAACAAGTACGGCATCAACAGCGTAAAGGAGATCATCTACAATCCCACTTACGAGGTGCTTTTCAACGAAGAGACCCGTCCTGAACTCGACGGTTACGAGAAGGCTCAGGAAACCGAGCTCGGTGCACTCAACGTAATGACCGGTATCTACACCGGACGTTCTCCCAAGGACAAGTACATCGTCATGGACGAGAACTCAAAGAACACCGTATGGTGGGACAGCGAGGAGTACCACAATGACAACCACGCAATGTCAGAGTCAACATGGGCAGAGGTCAAGAAGCTTGCCATCGAGCAGCTCAGCGGCAAGAAGCTCTACGTTGTAGACGGTTTCTGCGGAACAAACGAGGACACCCGCATGAAGGTTCGCTTCATCATGGAAGTTGCATGGCAGGCTCACTTCGTGACCAACATGTTCATCCGTCCCAAGAATCAGAAGGAGTTCGACCAGGAGCCTGACTTCGTGGTTTACTGCGCAGCAAAGGCAAAGGTTTCCAACTATGCAGAGCTCGGTCTCCGCAGCGAGACCTGCGTTGCATTCAACGTAACAAGCAAGGAGCAGGTTATCCTCAACACATGGTACGGTGGTGAGATGAAGAAGGGTATGTTCTCAATGATGAACTACTTCCTTCCCCTCAAGGGCATCGCTGCTATGCACTGCTCTGCCAACACCGACATGAACGGTGAGAACACCGCCATCTTCTTCGGTCTCTCAGGAACCGGCAAGACCACACTTTCAACCGATCCCAAGCGCAAGCTCATCGGTGACGACGAGCACGGCTGGGACGACCACGGTGTATTCAACTTCGAGGGCGGCTGCTACGCAAAGGTCATCAAGCTCGACAAGGAGTCTGAGCCCGATATCTACAACGCAATCCACCGCGACGCACTCCTCGAGAACGTCACAGTAGACGAGAACGGCGTTATCGACTTCAACGACAAGAGCGTTACCGAGAACACCCGCGTTTCATACCCTATCTATCACATCAAGAACATCGTTCGTCCTCAGAGCGCAGGTCCCGCTGCAAAGCAGGTAATCTTCCTCTCAGCTGACGCATTCGGTGTACTTCCTCCCGTATCCATCCTCACTCCCGAGCAGACAAAGTACTACTTCCTCAGCGGTTTCACCGCTAAGCTCGCAGGTACAGAGCGCGGCATCACCGAGCCTACTCCTACCTTCTCTGCATGCTTCGGCCAGGCATTCCTCGAACTGCATCCTACAAAGTATGCCGAGGAGCTCGTGAAGAGAATGGAGCAGAGCGGTGCAAAGGCATACCTCGTCAACACAGGCTGGAACGGAACTGGCAAGCGTATCTCCATCCGCGATACCCGCGGTATCATCGACGCAATCCTCGACGGTTCCATCGACAAGGCAGCTACCAAGAACATCCCTTACTTCAACTTCGAGGTTCCTACCGAGCTCAAGGGTGTTGACACAGGCATCCTCGATCCTCGCGACACCTACGCTGAGGCATCTCAGTGGGAGGAGAAGGCAAAGGATCTTGCAGCACGCTTCATCAAGAACTTCAAGAAGTACGAGAGCAACGAGGCCGGCAAGGCACTCGTAGCAGCTGGTCCCCAGCTTTAATCGGAAGCTTCATAAATGAAAGGCCGCCCGCACAGGGCGGTCTTTTTTTTGTGTCGAATATTACCTATATTTACAAATCATTAAAATAAGATTGAAATGGCAGCTATCATCATCATCGCCATCGTGGCGGTTCTTGTTCTCTGGATCATCAACGTACAGCGCAATCTTGTCAGCAAAGACGAGAAGTGCCAGAATGCAATGAGCCAGATCGGCGTCCAGCAGAACAGCCGCTGGGACGCTCTCACTGCGCTTGCAGAGCTCGTAAAGTCCTACAATGAGCACGAGTACAACACGCTCAAGGACGTAATTGCAACCCGCAAGCCCATCAACCAGAACAGCAGCGCCGCCGATGTGGAGGCTCAGGAGAAGGCAATGAACGAACTTGCACGCCAGATTGACGTTGTAGTGGAGCGTTACCCCGAACTCAAGGCAAACGAGAACTACAGGCAGGCAATGGAGTCCGTGAACATGTACGAGAACCAGGTACGCACCGCCCGTATGGTCTACAACGACACAGTCACCTCCTACAACAGGCTGGTTCGCCAGTTCCCCGAGTCTTTCGTGGCAAGTCTTCTCAAGTTCGAGAAGAAGGATTACCTCAAGGAACCCGAAGGCAAGACAGACATGCCTTCAATGAAGATCTGAATGAAGAAAATCCTGTCAACGATTGCAGCATTGGCATGCGCCTGTGCTGCTTTTGCCTATAATTCAGAGATACGGGACATCGACATAAACGTATGCCTGTATCCCGACGGCAGCGCCGTGGTGCGCGAATGCTGGGACGTGACTGCCGCCGGCATCACCGAGTGGTACCTCGTGAAAAACAATCTGGGAGACATAGAGATATCGGATTTCACGGTATACTCCGACGGCCGGGAACTCTACAACGAGGGCAGCTGGGACGTCGACCGCTCAAGAGAACAGAAGGCCGGGAAATGCGGCATTGTCAGAAAGAGTGGCGGCGTGGAGCTGTGCTGGGGCTGCGGTGAATACGGACCTCACAGATACGAGGCCAGATACACGATGAGCAACGTGGTGAAGTCGCTCGACGACTACGACTACCTGCACATGCAGTTCATTTCCCCCGGTCTGAGCCAGACTCCCGGCCATGTGAAAGTGACCGTGGAGGCAAAGGGCACAGCACTCTCAAGCGACAATTCCCGCATGTGGGGTTTCGGATATGCCGATTACAAAGGGCTCACAGGCTACTTTGACGGGAAGGCCGTATTCGAGGCAAGCGAAGAGATAAGCTTCTACAACTCGGTGATCTCGCTGATGCGCTTCGACAAGGGCATCTTCACCCCCACGAGCATAAGAAGCGGCAATTTCCAGAGCATTCTGGACAGCGCTCTTGAAGGGGCAGACTTCGGCTCCGACGACGGCGGGCAGAAGCAGTCATTCTTCAGCTGGCTGCTGGAGATACTGTTCTCCCTGTTCACGGTCATCATCTTCCCAATGTTACTCATTGCCAGAATGGCCTCTGCGGGCAACACCAGGAAAGTATCCAGGTTCGAGAAGAAGCGCATCCTCGGCAAGTGGCCCAGGGACGTGGAATGGAGCAGAGACATCCCGTTCGACGGAGACCTCGACGCATCATACTACACGCTGGAGAGCCTGGGCGAGGTACAGAAGGACAACTCCCTCGCTTCCGCGCTAATACTGCGAATGGTATACAAAGGCTTTCTCAATGTGGGAAGGGACGCCAAGGACAACATCGAGATCAGCTTCAACGACAGCAAGGACCGCAGCACCCTGAGCACCAGCGCGCATCTTCTGTATGACATGATGAAGGAAGCAGCCGGAAGCGACATGATCCTTCAGCACAACGAGTTCAAGAAATGGGCGAACAACCATAAGAACAGCATACGCATCTGGGCAAACGGCAGCAAGACCAGCGCCGTCCAGGCCCTGCGCACCAACAGCTGGAAGATCGGCTCGAAGTGGACTGCCGCCGGACAGCAGAAGGCCTGCGAGACCTATGGATTCAAGAAATTCCTTTCCGAATTCACCAACATGGAAGACAAGACCAGCATCGAAGTCAACATGTGGCAGGAATACATGGTATACGCCGCACTCTTCGGAATCGCCGACAAGGTGGCCCGGGAACTCAAGGAGATCAACCCTCAGGTATTCGACCAGGTATTTGTCTATGACTACGGCACGATGCGCAGCGTCATCAACATGACCGACATGCTCTCCCGTGCCATCACCAACGCAAGGTACGTCCAGCCGTCCTACACATCGCACAACACAGGCGGATGGGGCGGATTCGGCGGTGGCTCGTCCATAGGCGGAGGCGGCGGATTCAGCGGTGGCGGATTCGGCGGAGGCGGAAGATGATTCAATCATGAGCGAATTGCAGTCCAGCATACAGTTTCTTACGGGAGTGGGACCGAAAAAGGCCTCGCTCCTGAAAAGTGAACTGGGTGTCGAGACTCTGAGCGACCTCATCCACCTCTACCCTTTCCGATACATCGACCGCAGCAGCATCACTCCGATAGCCGGCATAGCCCCGGACCTTGCCTCCGTACAGATCCAGGCACGCGTGGTCAACCGCAACCTCATAAACATCAAGCATCTGAGCGTAATTGTCGAGGACGCAAGCGGCAGAATGGAGATGGTCTTTTTCAAAGGGACCAAATGGGTGTTCGACAAGCTTGAGCCCGGGCGCGAATTCGTATTCTTCGGGAAGCCGCAGCTTTTCAACGGCAAGCTCAACATGGTGCATCCCGAAATCGACGCCCCACAGGAAGGGTCCTATACCCAGACATCACTTACAGGGGTCTACCCCAGCACAGAAAAGCTGAAGAACAGCGGTATTACAGGAAAGTTCATGTGCAAGATGCAGCAGTCGGCACTCAGCCTGTGCCTCAATGAGATACAGGAGACTCTGCCGGACTATGTCATCAGGGATCTGGCCCTGTGTCCACTGCAGTATGCCATCAAGAACATACACTTCCCTTCCGACAGCTATGCCCTCGAGAAGGCAACGCGAAGGCTCAAGTTCGAGGAGCTCTTCTACCTGCAGCTCAGCCTGCTGAAGCAGAAATACATACGCTCCCGAGGCGAGCACGGCATCCCCATGCCCAAGGTGGGGCCGGACTTTCACCTGTGCTACAATGCATTGACCTACAGCCTGACAGGCGCGCAGCAGAGGGTGATAAAGGAAATCCGGGCTGACATATCATCCGGGCACCAGATGAACCGCCTGCTGCAGGGAGACGTTGGTTCCGGGAAGACCATGGTGGCGGTCCTGAGTTGCCTGCTGGCCATAGGGAACGGCTGCCAGAGCTGCATTATGGCCCCCACCGAAGTGCTTGCACAGCAGCACTACAACAACATACGGAAGTACCTGGAGCCTACCGGCGTAAAGTGTGCCCTGCTCACGGGATCGACGCCAGCCAAGGCCCGGCGTGAGATACATCAGGGGCTCGAGGACGGCAGCATCGGCCTCATAGTGGGCACCCATGCCCTGCTCGAGGAACCTGTCCGGTTCAAGGCGCTGGGGCTCGCCGTCGTCGATGAGCAGCACCGCTTCGGCGTCGAGCAGAGAAGCCGCCTGTGGGCCAAAGGTCCTGCAGGATACGCGCCCCATATCCTGGTCATGACCGCGACTCCCATCCCCCGCACACTTGCCATGACCCTGTACGGCGACCTAGACGTCTCCGTGCTCGACGAGATGCCCCCCGGACGCAAGCCGGTGCAGACCATGCTCATCGGAGAGGGCAAGCGGGCGGCCATGTACAACTTCATGCGCAAGGAGATTGCCGCAGGCCGCCAGGTGTTCGTGGTGTATCCCATGATATTCGAGAGCGAGAAGACGGACATGCAGAACCTTGAAAAGGGTTATGAGGATATCCTGCAGGCCTTCCCCATGCAGGACGGCTACAAGGTTGCCATCGTGCACGGCCAGCAGGCCCCGGATGTCAAGGCCTTCAACATGGACGCCTTCGCGGCAGGGCGTGCGCACATTCTGGTGAGCACCACTGTCATAGAGGTTGGAGTCGATGTTCCCAACGCCTCCATTATGGTGATAGAGTCGGCCGAACGCTTCGGGCTCAGCCAGCTTCACCAGCTGCGAGGGCGCGTCGGCAGAGGTGCAGACAAGTCATACTGCATCCTGGTCAAGGGGCTCAAGGTAAGCAAGGAGGCTCAGCAGCGGCTGGAACTCATGGTGCGAACGAGCAACGGATTCGAGATTGCAGACGAGGACATGCGCATGCGCGGCCCCGGAGACCTTGAAGGCACCCAGCAGAGCGGTCTTCCCATCTCGCTCAACATAGCATCCCTGGCCAGGGACGGACGCCTGCTTGAAGAGGCGCGCAACTACGCATCACGTGTGCTTGACGCCGACCCGGGTCTGCAGAATCCGGTCAATGTGAAATTGGTTCAGGAATTGCGCAAGGACAAATACTCCATACGCGATTTCAGCAAAATAAGTTAGATATGAAAAAAGTAGGATTTTTCTCGATCTTCATTGTTTTGGGCCTGGTGGCAGGCTGGCTTTCAAGTATGAACATCAATTCAAAGAAGCAGTCCGGCTACATAGGGAAAGAGCCCGTGACTGTTCAGGACGGAGTCCTCACACCTGAGGTGCTTCTCAAGCTGGGGCGCCTGAGCGACCCGCAGCTCTCCCCTGACGGCAGCCGCATACTCTACGGCGTAAGTTACACAAGCCTGGCAGAGAACAGAAGCTGCCGCAACCTTTTCATCTGCAATGCGGACGGAAGCGGGCAAAAGCAGCTCACCCGCTATGCAAAGAGTGTCAGCGCAGCAAAGTGGAGCAAGGACGGCAAGTGGATATATTTCATTCAGGAAGGCCAGCTCTTCAAGGCTGCATTCAGAAACTCGAAGCTCGGCGGAAGGATCAAGCTCACCGACCTTCCCAATGGTGTGAGCGACTACAGGCTCTCCCCCGACGAAGGTCAGGTCATACTTGTCAGCTCGACGAAGAACCCCAACGTGGACCAGCCCGCCGACATAGACCCCAGCCTTGACAAAGCACAGGCCTATATCACCGAGAAGCTCATGTACCGCCACTGGGACCACTGGGTAACCGAAACTCCCCGCAGCTACTACGCTTCAATGGGAAACGGGCTGATCACCGCTGACAACTGCTGCGACATTCTCGCAGGAGAGGACCCCGGTTTCGAGCTGCCTACCGAACCTTTCGGCGGTGCTGAGCAACTCGCATGGGCTCCCGACGGACGCCACATCGCCTACAGCTGCCGCAAGAAGACCGGCAAGGAATATGCATTCTCCACAAACACAAGCATATACGTATTCGACATCCTCACAGGCGCCACAATGGCTGTCACCTCCGAGGGCGGCTACGACACCAATCCGTCGTTCAGCCCGGACGGCACCAAGCTTGCCTGGATAAGCATGGAACGCGACGGATACGAGGCTGACCGCCAGCGTCTTATGGTGGCAGACATCGACCTTTCCGACAGCGACCCTGACGGTCAGGGCATGGACTTCACGGTAAAAGAGATCACCGAGCTCACCACAGACTTCATCTTCGACGTTCAGGACATCTTCTGGGCTCCGGACAGCAAGACAATTTACTTCCCCTCCACCATCAACGCCGTGGGTGCCATATGCAAGGCTGTCCTTGGAAGCGATAGCATTCAGAGAATCACTCCCGAGGAGTGGTGGTACAGCTTCGGCACCCCCTTCGCATTTGCCGAGGAAAACGGATCGCCGGTGCTCTACACAACCTACATGAGCATGAACTTCCCCACCGAGATAGTCAAGGTAAGCGAAAACGGCTCCTACACTCAGCTGAGCCACGAGAACGACGACATCATCTCTCAGCTCAGCGGTGTGAAATGCGAGCAGATCACTATTCCCACCCCCGAAGGAGAGACCCTCTACAGCTGGGTGCTGTATCCTGACGGTTTCGATGCCAACGGCAGTTTCCCCGTTGTCGAGATGTTCAACGGCGGCCCCCAGACATCTCTCGACCAGAGCTGGAGCTATCGCTGGAACTTCCGCATGATGTGCCAGCAGGGATACGTCGTCCTTCTCCCCGCCCGCCACGGCGACAGCGGCTTCGGCCAGCCTTGGAAGGAGCAGATCAGCGGTGACTATCAGGGACTCAACATGCAGGACTACATGCTCGCCGCCCGCTGGGCAAAGGAGCAGCCCTGGTGCGGCAAGATTGCCGGAGTGGGCGCATCCTACGGCGGATTCTCGGTCTACAACATGATGGGCATGCATGGCGACCTCTTCGACTGCTTCATCTCACATGCAGGTATCTTCGACGAGAAGATAATGTGGTATACCACCGAGGAAGCCTGGTTCGGCAACTGGGACAACGGCGGTCTTATGGAGTACGCCTACGAGGAAGGCAAGGTAGGCCCTGCCGGCGACGGCATCACATTCGGTGGCATGCAGCAGGCAGGTGCTCCCTATGCAAACGTGGCAAAGTCACAGCATCACTATGCCAACGACCCTGAGAGCAAGGTCACAAACTGGCACACCCCCATTCTCTGCATGCACGGCATGATGGACTTCCGCATCCCATACACCCAGGGAATGGCAGCGTTCAACGCGGCTCAGATGATGGGCGTTCCCAGCAGGCTCGTGATCTTCCCGGAGGAATGCCACTGGATCCTGCAGCCCCAGAACGCAATGCTCTGGCACAAGGAGTTCTTCAGCTGGCTTGAAAAGTGGCTTAGGTAGTGTTTCACCGCGTGTGTCCGGAGCCAGCCTCGTCTCGAACCCGAATCCGCGGGCGGCACTGCTCCACCTGCAAGGTATTTACTTCAGTGGCCGCATCTTTGCAAACTTCAGCAGAAGAAGTTTCTCACCGTAGTCGTCGAAGACCACTGTGGCCTTGAGGTCAGGGAATACTCCGGTAATGCTCTTGATGGTACCGGCACCGAAGCGGTTGTGCTCTATGCGCTCACCTTCGTAGAGGTCCTTCATGGGCACCGGAACGAAGTTGGGGTCTATCTCGGCCGGCTTGGGAGCCATGGAGGCTGGCCTGCCTGCCGGAGTGCTTGCCGGACGGGATGTCCCCATGCCGCCCGATCTCTGGGCGAAGCCCTGCTGGGCAGGACGGCGGCGCTCGTACGTCACTCCCGATGACTTTCCATAGTTCTGAGGGCTGAACGACGTGCTGTGCGCGCCCCTGCCGAATCCGCCCCATGACTGGGCCGGGCGTTCAAAGGCCATGCCGTCATCATCCAGAGGGTTGTCGATATATTGGGAGTCGATCTCGCGTATGAATCGTGAGGGCTGGTTGCTCTCGTGCTTGCCGTTGCGCATCCTTGTCTCGGCAAATGAGAGCCCCACGGCACGCTTGGCCCTTGTGATGGCGACATAGAAAAGGCGCCTCTCCTCCTCGATCTCCTGCTTTGAACTGAGCAGATTAAGGCTCGGGAAAAGATTCTCCTCCATGCCGGCCACATAGACGTAGGGGAATTCAAGTCCCTTTGAGGAATGAACCGTCATCAACGCAACCTTGTTCATGCTGTCTTCATCCTCAGACACATCGATATTGCTGAGGAGGCTGACGTTCTCAAGGAAATCCGCAAGACTCAGAATGTCGGTTCTTGCGGCATCGGAGTCCTCATATTCACCTGTCTGCTCCTCCTCCCATGACGCAACGGAATTGATGAGTTCCTCAACGTTGGCCATGCGGGCAAGTCCTTCAATGGAATTGTCTGACTTGTAAAAGGCATAGAGGCCGGAATCATCTGCAATCCTGCGTGCAATATCAAAGGCGTCGGTATTGTGAACCGAGACAGCAAGGCCGTTTATCATGTCGCAGAAGGCACGGATCTTGGCAGTAGCGGCAGGCTTCAGGCCAAAGACCTCATGATCAGGCATATAAGCCGCCTTGAAGAGAGAGCATTCATGGGCTCTGGCACATTCGTTCAAGGCACTTAAAGACGTGCCGCCTATGCCTCTGGCCGGCTGGTTCACAACACGTTTGAAAGACTCGTCGTCAGCGACGTTGACGCAAAGCTTGAAATATGCCATAAGGTCCTTCACCTCGGCTCTTTCAAAGAACGAATTTCCCGAATATATCATGTACGGAACGTTCCTGCGGCGCAGCTGCTCCTCAAGTGCACGGGACTGCGAGTTGGTGCGGTAGAGGATTGCAAAGTCCAGGTATTTTGCACTTTCCGTGCGTATCTTGGCCAGGATGTCGGACACAATCAGCATGGCCTCCTCCTGCTCAGTATAGGACTTGAAAAGATGTATCTTGTCTCCGGCTTCGCCAACTGCATAGCACTGCTTGGGGATGCGTCCTTCGTTGTGGGCTATGACCGAATTCGCAGCGTCAACTATGGTCGAAGTCGAACGGTAGTTGCGCTCCAGGCGGAAAATCCTGCTCTCGGGATAGTCCTTCTTGAAATTCAGGATGTTCTCGATCTTGGCACCTCGGAAGGCATAGATGGACTGTGAATCATCTCCCACCACGCAGATGTTGCGATGCCTCCCTGAAAGCTTCTTGAGTATAAGATACTGGGCGAAGTTGGTATCCTGGTACTCGTCCACCATGATGCTGGAAAACCTCCCGGAGATGCTTTCCAGAGCCTCTTTGTTGTCTCTGAGAAGGATGTTCATGTTCAGCAGGATGTCGTCGAAGTCCATCACCGAGGAAGCCTTCAGCTTTTTCTGATAAAGCTCATAGAGGTCGACCAGACGGGGTTTCTTGGAATGCAGGTCCGCCATCTGCAGGTCCTGGTTGTTCCTGTAGCTGTTCACGGTCACGAGGTTGTTCTTCGCCATGGAGATCCTGGAGAGCACATCACGGGGCTTGTAGATTTTGTCATCCAGCTGGAGTTCCTTTATGCACACCTTGATGGCGGAGGTGGAATCGCCCTGGTCGTAGATGGTGAACTGCTCGCTGTATCCGAGGAACTGCGCATACTCCCTGAGGAAGCGCACGAAAACGGCATGGAAGGTGCCCATGACCAGGTGACGGGCGTTTCTTGCACCCACCATCATGGCGATACGCTCCTTCATCTCGGAAGCAGCCTTTTTTGTAAATGTCAAAGCCAGAATACGTTCTGCCGGCACCCCCTGTGCCAGAAGATTCGCAATACGGCTTGTAAGAACCCTGGTCTTTCCTGATCCCGCACCTGCAACAATAAGTACCGGTCCGTCCACACACGCGACAGCCTTTTTCTGCTCGTCGTTCAATCCATCAAAGATGGCACTCACTTTATTCTCCATAACGACGCGAAATTAGCAAAAAAATGACTATCTTCGCGTCGCATTTATAGAAATTACTGTAACGTTATAAAAAATGTCCCAAACTATCGTTCTTAAAAAGGGTCTCGACATTCCCATCAAGGGAGAGGCAGCCCTCCGCATCTCCAAGACGGTATCCCCGGACGTCATAGCTATCAAACCTTCTGATTTCAAGGGCCTCACACCGAGGCTTCTTGTGCGTGAGGGCGACCCTGTGATGTGCGGTTCTCCCGTCATGGCGGACAAGAAGTTCACGGACATCCTGATCACCTCGCCCGTAAGCGGCAAGGTAAAGGAAATCGTCCGTGGAGACAAACGCAAGCTCCTGGCTGTTCTCATCGAGAACGACCACGAGTCCACTCGAGTAGACTTCGGGTGCAAGAAAGTTCCTCAGGACGCCGCTGAGGTAAAGCAGCTTCTGCTTTCAAGCGGCATGTGGCCCTGGCTCATCCAGCGCCCCTACGGCATCATCGCCAACCCTGAGAGCTGCCCCAAAGCCATCTTCGCATCAGCATTCAACACCGCTCCCCTCGCAGCCGACGCAGAGTTCTGCCACGCTGACGAGGTCAACTTCATCCAGGCCGGTGTGAATGCTCTCGCCACAATCGCACCCGTGCATGTTTCCCTCAATGCAGAGATCGCTTCAGCATTCGGGAAGCTTGAGAACTGCGAGAAGCACTGCTTCAAGGGCAAGCACCCTGCCGGCAATGTAGGCGTTCAGATCAGCAACATCGCTCCCATCTGCAAGGATGAGACCGTATGGACCATCAGCCTCACCGGTCTCGCTGCAATCGGAAAGCTCATGCTCAAGGGCACTGCAGACTTCGCACGCAAGGTTGCAGTCTGCGGACCTATGGCAATCGAAGCTTCTTATGTGGATGCCCTTCCCGGCTTCCCCATGAAGAGCATCTCAGGATTCTACGGATCACTTGCCGACGATATCCGTTTCGTCAGCGGTGACGTCCTCTGCGGCGACAGCATCGGCCAGGACGGCTACCTCGGATGGTACTCTGACCAGGTGACCCTCATCAAGGAAGGCACCGAGCGCGAGCTCTTCGGCTGGATCCGCCCCATCCGCTACAAGCAGTTCAGCACAGACCACTGCTACTTCAGCTGGCTCATGCCCTGGCGCAAGTATGACATGGACACCAACCTTCACGGCGGTCCCCGTGCGTTCCTCATGAACGACGGCTACTACGCAAAGGTTCTCCCCATGGACATCTATCCTCTGTATCTCGCCAAGGCCTGCCTTGCGGGAGACATCGACAAGATGGAGAAGTTCGGCATCTATGAAGTCCTCCCCGAGGATCTCGCAGTCTGCGAGTTCGTGGATCCGAGCAAGAACAATATTCAGGAAATGATCGCAAAGGGTATCGACCTGATGCTTAAAGAAATGGCCTAAAGTATGAACAAGATTTTCGAAAAGGGAGGAAAGCTCTGGTGGCTGCACTCCACAGCTGATGCTTTCGACACATTTCTTGCAGTACCCGGAACCGTCACCAAGAAGGGTTCCCACGTACGTGACGCAGTCGATCTGAAGCGCATCATCATCATCGCACTCATCGCCGCCATTCCCGCCGCTCTCTTCGGCATGTGGAATGTCGGATATCAGCACGGTCTCGCCATCGGCGACAACCGCATCAACATCCTCGGCAACTTCTGGTTCGGATTCCTCCGCGTCCTGCCTCTCTACGTCGTATCCTACCTTGTAGGTCTCACCATCGAGTTCGGCACCGCACAGATCCGCGGCGAAGAAGTCAACGAGGGCTTCCTCATGACAGGTTTCCTGATTCCTCTCATCGTTCCCGTCGACACTCCCCTCTGGATGCTCGCGATTGCAGTTGCATTCGCAACCATCTTCGGAAAGGAAGTATTCGGCGGCACCGGCATGAACATCTGGAATCCCGCACTCCTCACACGTGCATTCCTGTTCTTCTCTTATCCTAACAGCATGTCCGGCTCAAGCACCTGGATCCACTTCAAGGCCGGCGAGCAGGCAATCGACGGATTCACCGGAGCAACTCCTCTCGCACTCGACGGCGCTGCACAGTACAGCACATCATTCTGGAGCGAGTTCCTCGGCACCATCCCCGGTTCTGTAGGTGAGACATCAACCCTGTGCATCCTCCTCGGCGCCTTCATCCTCATCTGGACCGGCGTTGCAAGCTGGAAGATCATGGCAGGCTCCGTAATCGGAGCGCTTGCAGTAGGCTTCCTCGGAGACCTCGCAGGCGTGAGCGCAATCCCTTGCTGGGAGCAGCTCGTTCTCGGCGGCTTCGCATTCGGTACCGTATTCATGGCAACCGACCCTGTGACATCTGCCCAGACAGAGTGCGGCAAGTGGATCTACGGATTCATCGTCGGTGCGCTTTGCATCACAGTACGTCTTTTCAACCCCGGATATGCAGAGGGCATGATGCTGGCAATCCTGCTTGGCAACACCTTCGCACCGCTTATCGACCACTGTGTGACAAGCACCCATATTTCACGTAAGGCAAAGAAAATCAAGGTCGCATAGCCATGAATACAAACAACAACGTATATACAGTGATCTACACCACGATAGTGGTCGTACTGGTCGCAGCTATCCTGGCCTTCGTTTCACAGAAGCTCGGTCCCATGCAGGCAGCAAACCAGAAGGCGGAGACCATCAGCCAGATTCTCACCGCTGCACAGTTCGAGGACTTCGGCAGCACCAATGCAGAGAAGATCGACTTCTACAAGAAGAACATCAGCGAGGTGGTTCTCGTGAATGCTGACGGTCAGAAGGTCGGAGAACTTGACTGCAAGGATGCCAAGATCTACTCTGTCGCAGAGCTCAAGGCTCAGAACTACAACGTGAAGGACGAGGCAAAGTCCGGAGATCTCAAGATCCCCATGTACAGATTCAGCAACGGCATCACCGTCGTTCCCATCTACGGTGCCGGCCTCTGGGGCCCTATCTGGGGCTACATCGCAGTTGAATCAGACCTCACCACCGTTGCAGGTGCATACTTCGACCATGAGTCAGAGACTCCCGGTCTTGGGGGAAAGATCAAGGATGACCCTTCATTCCGCGCACAGTTCGCAGGAAAGAAGATCGACTTCTCAGACGACGCTCCCCTTTCTATCATAAAGGGTGGTGTTCCCGCCGGAAAGAAGAATGCAGTGGACGCCATCACAGGCGCAACAATGACAAGCAAGGGCCTCAGCGCAGCCATCGTGGCATGGATGAACGCCTTCAAGCCCGCCTTCAGCGCTGCCGCTCCCTCATGTGCATGCAATTGCTGCAATGGAGAGTGCGGACAGCACGAGGCTGAAGAAAACAACGAATCAAACGAAACGGAGGAATAAGCCATGGGTAAAATGAAAGAAACATTTCTCAACCCGCTGATGAAGGGCAACCCCATCACCGTCCTCATCCTCGGTATCTGCTCTTCTCTCGCCGTAACAGTCGAGCTCAAGGGCGCATTTGTAATGGCACTCTCCGTGACCATGGTAACAGGTCTTTCAAGCCTTGTATGCTCACTCATCAGGAACACCATCCCCAACCGCGTACGTATCATCATACAGCTGGTTGTGGTTTCCATGATGGTAATCCTTGTCGACCAGCTCCTCAAGTCATTCGAGGCAACCTATCCCATCGACAAGGCCCTTTCGGTATACATCGGCCTCATCATCACCAACTGTATCGTAATGGGACGCATCGAGGCATACGCTCTCGGCAACAAGCCCATTCCCTCACTGGTCGACGGTCTCGCCAGCGGTCTCGGATACGGTGCCATCCTCATCATTGTGGCATTCGTGCGCGAGCTCCTCGGCAGCGGCACCATCTTCGGACTCCGTGTCATCCCTGAGGCATTCTACAACGCAGGATACGTGAACAACGGACTGGTAATCCTTCCCCCGTTCGCACTCATCCTCCTCGGATGCATCATCTGGGTACACAGGAGCATTGACAAGGATCTCCAGGAAAAATAAAAGCAACACTTATCGATCATGGAATATTTAAGCTTATTCGTAAAGTCAATCTTCGTTGACAATATGATTTTTGCATACTTCCTCGGTATGTGTTCATACCTGGCAGTATCCAAGAATGTAAAGACCGCCAATGGCCTCGGTATCGCAGTCATCGGCGTGCTCCTCATCACACTTCCCATCAACTATCTCCTCAACAAGTTCGTGCTTGCCCCGAACGCGCTCATGGAAGGCGTTGACCTCAGTTTCCTGAGTTTCATCATCTTCATCGCCGTCATCGCCGCAATCGTGCAGCTCGTCGAGATGATTGTGGAGAAGTTCCTTCCCTCTCTGTACAGCTCGCTCGGTATCTTCCTGCCGCTTATCGCAGTAAACTGCGCCATCCTTGGCGGTTCACTCTTCATGCAGCAGAAGGACTTCGCAAACCTTGGCGAATCAGCAGTATATGCTCTCGGCAGCGGTATCGGCTGGTATCTCGCCATCGTCTGCCTTGCGGCAATCCGCGAGAAGCTCAGCTACAGCAACGTACCCGCCCCCCTCAAGGGAATCGGCATCACCTTCATCACCGTTGGTCTCATGGGTATGGCATTCATGATCTTCATGGGTATTTCACTTTAACAGGAGGATTGCAATATGATTAAAACTATCTTAGCATCAGCAGCGGTAATCGCCATAGTGGCGCTTATCCTCGTGGCTCTTCTCCTCGCAGTGAAGGCATACATCACCCCCAAGGGTACAGTAAAGATCAGCATCAACGACGGCAAGAAGGAACTTGACGTAACTCCCGGCGGCAACCTCATGGGAACACTCGCAGAGCAGAAGATCTTCCTCCCCTCAGCATGTGGCGGAAAGGCAAACTGCGGTCAGTGCAAGGTTATCGTGGAGGAAGGCGGCGGTGAGATCCTTCCCACCGAGGTCGGCTTCTTCAACCGCAAGCAGATCAAGGAAGGCTGGCGTCTCGGCTGTCAGGTAAAAGTCAAGGACAATCTCAAGATCAAGGTTGCAGAGAGCGCCCTGAGCGTCAAGAAGCTCGAGTGCGAGGTTATCTCCAACAAGAACGTCGCAACCTTCATCAAGGAGTTCACCGTCAAGCTTCCCGAGGGAGAGAACCTCGAGTTCAAGAGCGGTGAGTACATCCAGATCGACATCCCTGCATACGAACTTGACTTCAAGGATATCGAGGTCGAGCCCGAATACCGTGCGGACTGGGAGAAGTTCGGTTTCTTCAACCTTCATTCTTCCAATCCCCAGGCAACGATCCGTGCCTACTCCATGGCCTCTTATCCTGGTGAGAAAGGCATCATCAAGCTTAACGTACGTATCGCAACTCCTCCCTTCGACCGCAGCGTTCCCCGCGAGCTTGGTCCCAAGCTTCTCCCTGTGAACCCCGGTATCGCCTCTTCTTACGTGTTCACACGCAAGCCCGGCGACAAGGTTATGATCAGCGGTCCCTTCGGCGAGTTCCTTCTCCCGAAGAACGATCCCGACGATCTGGAGTACATATTCGTGGGTGGTGGTGCAGGTATGGCACCTCTCCGCAGCCACATCATGCAGCTCTTCAAGACCCTCAAGACTGGCCGCAAGGTTCATTTCTTCTATGGAGCACGTGCTCTTGTGGAGGCATTCTATCTTGAGGACTTCGCAGAGATCGAGCGCGAGTTCCCGAACTTCAAGTTCCATCTGGCACTTGACCGTCCGGATCCCGCAGCAGATGCAGCAGGCGTTCCCTACACCGCAGGCTTCGTTCACAATGTGATGTTCGAGACCTATCTCAAGCAGCACGATGCACCCGAGGACATCAAGTACTTCATGTGCGGTCCTCCCATGATGACAAAGTGCGTATGCGACCTTCTCGATTCACTCGGAGTCGCTCCTGAGAACATCCTCTTCGACAACTTCGGCGCATAAAAGCCAAGTTCTATAATTCAAGATGCCGGCCTGCATGGTCGGCATCTTTCGTTATGCAAAGCCGAATCGATAAAGAAACTTGAAAACATCAGGTGAGTTCTTTTACTTTGCTTTGATGAAGAGTCCCGGGATGCTAGCTTTGCCGGCACTATGTGGAAAGAGAGTCATAGGGGCCGGATAATATCTGAACTGCGACATTCGTCGTGGAGGGATCTCCTCCAAACTATGTTACATGCCAAACATCGGTCATTCATATTAATATGTGTTATAATTAGCTTGCTGCCGGCCCTTGTGACCTTCCCTGGCTGCTCTCGAACTCCCATAAACGAAAAAGAGTCCCAGGAGGAACCTGAGCAGCCTGCGGGACCTCGGACAGGCACGGTGCGCGTCAATGTACAAGGAAGCGCAAGAAGTACCACAATCGTGCGCACCGACCTGTTCGTTTATTCTCTGTCGGATCAGAAAGGCCTGGAAATCCACAGATGTTTCGACGACTCATCAGACGTGCACACTCTGGATCTCAAGGAAGGCGAGAAGGAAATCATCGCAATAGTCAACTCCCCTTACAAATTCAATGAACAGGCCCTTGGGAAGCTGGAAAGCCTCGAGCAGGTGCAGTTCATGTTCGAGGATGAAAGCCCCACGGCCCCGGCAATGAGCGGGAATGGGAGCCTTACAGTCAGCCCGGATTCCCAGACAGAGATCGGAATCAGCGTCACCCCCCTGCTGTGCAGAATAACACTGGCGGAAATAAGCAACAACCTTGCGAATTACAAAAGGCTGGAGAATCCGAGAATCTTCCTGAGAAACCTCAACCCGAAGGCCGAGATTCTCCGGGTGAACGGATTCCGCCCATCTGAAAACATTGAAGAAGGGCAGCGCAGTCCACTCCCCTGCGACGTGGGCTTCTACACACAGCATCCTGCCACGACACTGTATTGCTATCCGAACGAGACTCCGGAGAACATGCTGGGCAGCCCCAGGACTGAGCTGGTACTGGAATGCGAGATCAGGGACACGACGCGTCAGTTCACCGTGGAACTACCTCCGCTGGGGCGCTCCAGCACCAGGTCTGTGGCCATTACCGTGGACGAAGCGCACGAATACAGCTACAGCGTGTTATGATGGGTTCCTGCGGCGGGAGCGTTGGCAATTTTGCACAAAATTGGTTATCTTCGTGATTGGATTTGCCTGTGGAAAGAACATGGGGCAATCCCGAAAGTATGGAAATTGAATTCTTGAACGAAAGCAACAGGGAACAGTGGGACGAGTTCGCATTCGCCTCCGATTCGGCCTGGATGCGTCACACGACCGCATGGCAGAAGTATTCCTCATGTTGCAGATTTGACTCCAATACAAGGAACTTCTCCTTCATGGTGAAGCAGGGAGGAAAGATCCAGGCGATCGTCCCTCTCCTTGCCGAATACAGCTACCCCGAGAGGACAGTCGACTGCTTTGCGATGTACGGGGACTACACTCCCCTGCCGGCCTACCGCAGAGACGAGGATGTAAGCCGCGGGAAAGTGGCGGAATTCATCTGCGAACAGCTTGCTGCCATCGCCCGTGAGAACAATATCTCATACGGCAAGTTCATGCTGGATCCCCTCGTCGAGTATCCCTATTTCAGGGACTTCACCCCCTTCAACGTCCCTGGTGTCGAGAACGGCGCAATCGTCAGCTTCCAGACAACGAACATAGTGGATCTCAGGCTTGATATCGACACCATAGTGCGTCTGATGAGAAAAGGGCACAAGGCCGCGATAAAGCAGGTTCTCAAGGAACCCGGCTACCACGTCGACGTCTTCGACAGGAGCAACATCACTCCTGAAATAATGGCACGGTTCAAGGAGATACACATCTTCGACGCAGGACGCCAGACGCGGACCGACGCATCATGGGAGTGCATGTACGAGTGGATACTTTCCGGGATGGGCTGCCTTACAATGCTCTATCAGGAAGAAAAGGGCGCCTATACTGCAGGTGCACTGATAATGATATACAAAAAGGCCGCGTACTACGCCTCCTTCGCAACAATGGATTCCATGATGCTGAACGGACACGGCGGATACATAATCCAGTTCACCACCATCAAGTACCTCAAGAGCCAGGGTATCGAGTTCTACGAAACAGGCTCGAACAGATACCCCAAGGACGGTGATGCCGGGCAGTTCAAGATCAGCGAGATATCAAAGTACCAGAGAGGTTTCCGAAGCATCGAAATCCCAAGGATCACTTCAAGAATAGAATACAATGCCGATATTGTCTGAAAAAGCAAGGAAATTCATCTCCGGACGTATCGGACAGTTCCGGCGCATGAAATCAGAGCTTGAGGGTGTTGGAAACATCATCTGGGTCCACTCATGTTCCTATGGGGAGTTCGAGGAAATCAGGCCCGTGCTGGAGATGATCCGCAGGGATTATCCCGACTACAAGCTGCTCGCAACATTCTTCTCCCCTTCCGGATACGAGCATCTGAAGGACGACCCCGTCCTTGATTATGCATACTATCTCCCGCTTGACTTCTTCTGGAACCGTATCAGGTTCTTCAATATAGTAAGGCCGGTGAAGTGCCTGGTCAGCATAAGCGATTTCTGGCTAGGATTCCTTGGCGGTCTGAGGCGGAGAAAGATTCCCACCTACCTTGTATCGGCATGCTTCGTGCCATGGATGTCGTGGTTCAAGCCCAAGGCTTTCCCCTACAGGGCCGCATTCCGCAATTGCTTTACCGAGATTCTTGTAAGGGACAGCAATTCCAGGGAATTGATGGAAGGCATCGGTGTGAAGCACGTCACGGTAACGGGAGACCCGAGAATGGACAGGGTGATAGCCCTTTCCCAGACAGAGTGGAGGGATGAGACCGTCGACAAGTGGTGCGGAGGTAAAAAGGTATTCGTTGCCGGAAGCACACTGCAGGACGAAGACAGCGTTGTCATATGCGACCTGGCCAACTCCCACCCCGATGACAAATTCCTCATCATACCCCATGAAATCGGGAAAGAGGATGTTGAAGCCCTGAAAAGCCGGCTGAAGGTCAGCTGCGCTGTTTATTCCGAATTCAAGCCGGGCGACGAAAATGCCAACGTACTCATAGTCAACACGATAGGAATGCTTGCAAAGCTCTATCGCTATGGTTTCGCAGCTTATGTGGGCTCGGGATTCGACTGCTCGCCCCACAGCATTCTTGAGCCGGCATCATACGGGATGCCCGTCAGTTACGGTCCCCTGTTCGGTTCATACTGTCACTGCCAGGCCATGATCGATGCCGGAGCAGGATTTTCGATCGGCAATTCGGAGGAGCTTGCAGCCTGGTACGACTCCCTGCGGAACAATCCGGAGAAATTGAAGGAGTCCGGAGAGGCCGCTCTGCGGTACTGCCTTGACGGAAGCGGGGCCGCCGGAAAGATCGTGGCAAGGATTATGGCTCGATAAGGTCGAGACTGAACGGATCGCCAGGTTCGAGGTCGCGGTTGACGCGTTTCCCGAGACACTCCTTATAATATTTCGGATGAAGTCCGAATCCCGGGCGCACTACCCTGAGATTCTCTTCGTCAAGAGTATCCCCTTTCTTCATGGGCTTGGCGATGTATATCGAACGGGCGTCGCGGCGTCCTGCAATGCTGCTGGCGGACGGATCGAAGGAGTTGCTTCCCAGTGCCGCCTCGACGTTGCGTATGTCCTTCACCATTCTGCTGAATTCTTCCTTGTCCATCGAGAAAGACGAGTCAGGGCCGCCCTCGCTGCGGTCTATGATGAAATGCTTCTCGACCATCACCGCGCCGAGACTGACGGCAATTATGGGAGCAAGGCTTCCGAGTGTATGGTCGGACAGTCCGGCCTTTACACCGAAGGTCCTGGCGAACTCCGGAATCATGGCGAGGTTGCATTCCTGAAGCGGCGTCGGATACGCCGTCGTGCATTTCAGAAGGGTGATGTCATCGTTGCCGGCAGCCCTGCAGGTGGACAGGGCAAGTTCAATATCCCCACGCGTGGCTATGCCTGACGAGAATACAACCGGCTTTCCCTTTGAGGCAACGTATTCAATCAGAGGAATATCCGTTATCTCGGGAGATGCTATCTTGTAGATGGGATTGCCAAGAGACTCGAGAAAGTCCACCGCACTTCTGTCGAAAGGAGAGGAGAAGCACAGGATACCTTCCTCTCGGGCCACACGGAAGAGTTCTTCGTGCCACTCCCAGGGGGTGTGCGCCTCCTCATAGAGGGAATATGCGGTCCTGCCGGCCCATGGTCCTTTGGGGTTGGTCATGAAGTCCGGCTTGTGGCAGTCAAGAGTGAGTGTGTCAGCAGTATAGGTCTGAAGCTTTATTGCATCAGCCCCGGCCTGTTTCGCCGCCTTTATGATTTCAACAGCCTTCTTGAGCGAGCCGTTGTGGTTGCCGGACATTTCGGCCACTATCATTGTATGCATATCACCTGATTTTTTCAAGTATCGCTTCTATCTCATCCATCCTCTCAGCCTGAAGGATCACATAGCCGAGCCGTCCGCCCGAATCAAGGATGGGGTCTGCACTGTACGGAAGGACCTCGCTGCGGACGATATGGGAATCACCGGAATTGATGAACTCGACGGCCCTTGAGTAGTTCGACTCATTGAGGAACTGCACGCATGAACACTTGGAGAATCTGGGTTCCGCATCTATCTTCCTGCCAAGGGCGAGATTGATAAGGTTGCCGAGCATGTCGACGCCCGTTGAAAGAGGCACGAGGTCGCTCGTGATATAGTCTCCGCCCAGTCTGCATGCCATCTCTATTATGTAGGCCCGGCCGTTCCAGAGCTTGACCTCTGTATGGGAGGGACAGTTGTCGAGTCCTATGGCCTTGATTCCGCGAAGCACCTCATCGCTGATGATCTTCCATTCGGCCTCGCTGATGCGCGCAGGCTCGATGTGGGTATCCTCGACGAAACAGCCATCGCCTCTGGTGGCCTTCTCGGTAATGTTCACTATATGGGTCTCACCGTTCTGGGTAAGCGTCTCCACGCTGAACTCGGAGCCTCCTATTACGCTCTCGAGCAGCACCTTGCCGGAGCGGGAATACTCACGCGCAAAATCCACGGCCTTCTTCAGCTCTGCGGCATCCCTTACAAGGGTGACCCCGCGGCTGGCCGAAGAGTCAACCGGCTTGACCACATATGGGAAGTCGGCATACGGTTCAAGCGGGTCGGTTTCCGAAATCAGCTTGAAGAACGGGACATTGAGGCCGTTCGCGGCGAAAATTTCCCGCTGGCGCAGCTTGTTCGTGCATACAGAGGCGACCTCGCGTGACATGGACGGCAGACCAAGTGCCTCACCAACGTACGCGACAACGTTGACCGGGTACTCAGACGTCGTGAGTATGCCGTCGATGTTCTCAGCGCGGGCAAGGCCGAGGACCGCATCAAAATCAACAGTGCTGACCGTGGATTTCACATCAGAATATGCAAATCCGGGCGCCTTGGGGTCATAGTCTGCCACAACTGTGCGGAAACCTGCCTCGCGGGCTTTCCTGATAATCGGGACCTGTATGCTGCCTGCCCCCAGTATCAGAAGTGTCTGAGTTGGAAGCAGATGAGGGAAACGGGGATTTTCCATTTCCTCACGGTAGGCCTCGCAGAGTTTGCGGAACGGCACGAAACGGGGATTGTATCCGAAATCCCTGCGCGCCTTCTCTATGCTGAAGCGATATGAACGGCTGTTGTTCTTCTTCTCGGGAGAGAAGATGACTTTGCTGCCCTTGCCGTCTCCGAAGACAGCGATGATGTCGCGGGCCTGCTGCTCAAGGGAAGAAGACTCGCCGGACATTATGTTGTAGACGCCGGCAGCCCTGTCAGACTCTATCGCCTGCGCGAAGGCATCGCATACGTCCTCGATATAGACTATGTCCCTTACGACATCCTTGTCTCCGTAGACTTCGAGATCTTCTCCGCTGCTTGCCTTGTCAACAAAGATCTGGAAGCCGGACTTGCGGAGTACGCCGTCGGTCCTTAGCTGGGAGTGAGGTCCCACGCCGTAGACCGGAGGGAAGCGGAAGATGCAACCCTGGAGCCCGTAGACGAGGTTGTAATGGAGTATCATGTCGGTCGCGGCATTCTTCGTGATGATGTACTCGGAGTGGTCGTCGACGAGATTGTAGCTTCTCAGTTCGTCATCATCGATGACATGGTCGGCAGAGAAATGGCCGCTGACATCGGCGTATGAAGTCGTTGAGATGAACTTGCGTACCCCCGTCCTGCGGCAGTATTCCAAGGCATGCACCGTACCTTCGAGATTGGAAGCGATGTACCTGTACGGGTTCTCTTCCTCTTCATTGGCAGGAAGCGTAGCGGCAAGAAGTATCACCGCCTCCACCCCTTCTGTGGGAAGAAGGTCGAAATCTTCCCGGCGGGTGATGTCCAGATGAAGGAAAGGGATGCCTCTTGATTCGAAAAAACGGGCAGCCCTCGGGCTGCGTCCCGTCGCAAGGACATCGTATCCTTTTCGGAGAAGACTGTCGGTAAGATATGTTCCGATGAAGCCGGAAGCGCCGATTACTATGATCATAATGCCAGTATATTGTCTATTATTTCATTCCTTCCCATACCTACTGCGAAGCTCTCGAGATTGGAGCGGAAGACTCCGTAGTGGGAGTACACGTCGAGCATCATGGCGACGGGGTCCGTTGTACGGGAATACACGCACGTGGTCATGAAAGGCCCGAAAACGTCAATCTGGCTCTGGTTCTGGAAGAAGGATATTGCAGGGATTCCCATACACAGGCCTTCGAACAGAGCCGTTCCGGGAGAGGTGAAAAGGAAGTCGGCCTTCTTATAGAAATCGCTGACATTCCCCACATTGCGGTACACTTCAACCTTTCCCTTGTAATCAGAGATAACCTTTTCCAGACTCTCATCGTCCCGATACCCGGCACCGAGGATGAGCGTGACCGCATAGTCCGTCCCCGAAAAGGAATTCAGGACTTTCGAGGAAAAGTCGGCCTGGTCGCTGCCGCCAAAAAGGAGCACCACATTCCTGATACTGTCTTTGAGGCGGTAGGTATCCCTCAGCTTCTCGAACTCTTCCCGAAGGACAAGGTATCTTGGCCCCCAGAGGTTGAGGGTCCCGTATGAATCTCTGAAACAACGGTTGATGAAGCCGGTGCCGATGATTGCATTCACCACAAGGTCAGCCTCGTGGTTGGCTTCGCTGTCGTTGCCGATGATTATTATTCTGGTCTGTCCGCCACGTGATGCACTCGAAACGAAATCCTTGCCTATCCCGAGGAAATCGATTATCAGCCTGTGGGGTTTCAGATCAAGGATTGCGGACAGAGGATCCCGGGTTATGACAGCTTCGAAACCGGCATCAGTGATGAAACTGCAGGCATAGGGCTCGCTGGATGTGACGAAACGTATCTCGTCGCAACCGCGGTCTCTCAGGGCTTTCGCAAGAGACAGGGATCGGAAGATGTTGCCAAGTCCCAGCTTATGGCCGCCTTCAGTGTAGAAAACCGTCATTTGTCAAGCAGTCTGAATTTGAGCTCCGCCATCTTCCAGTCTTCCTCGGTATCGATGTCCTGACAGAAGCGTTCGCTTATTTCCACGGCTCCCCAGCTGTTCCCGCCGAAACCTTTTTCCACCGTTCCCCAGTAGAAAAGGCCGGAATCGTGGAATGCGGGTTCCAGATCCTGGGAGCGTGCAGAGGCATACTCAGGGAACATGAAGGTGACGCGGCCATTCTCATCCTTGCGGAATGAACGCTGGATGGGATATGAGAAGCGCACAACCGGACGGAGTGTATCAAAACCACCTTCACTGAATACCTCGAAGGTGTCTTTGAGAAGATCTCCCGTGACAAAGGGAGCAGTAGAAAGTATGCAGCACCAGTTGTCGAATTCCCTGCCGGCATCCTTGTATCCTGCAACAACCTCGCTGATGACATCAGCGAGCCCCGCGTGATCGCCTGAAGTCTCCGCAGACCTCAGGAAGGGGACCTTTGCGCCGGCACGCTGAGCTATCGCGGCAATCTCAGGGTCATCGGTCGAGACCATCACCTCGTCGAAAAGGCCGCTCTGCAGGGCTGCTTCTATGGAGTATTCGATAATGGGCTTCCCCAGGAAGGGCTTGATGTTCTTCCGGGGTATGCGCTTGCTGCCGCCTCTGGCAGGTATTATCGCCAGATTCTTCATTTCTCAAAAAAGGCTTTGACGCTCTCTATCACCCATTCCTGCTCCTCATCGGTAAGTGAAGGGAACATGGGAAGTGCGAGACAGTGCTTATAATAATCCTCTGCCACCGGGAAGTCCCCTTCTTTCCATCCGAACTGACGGTAGTAAGGCATCAGGTGGGCAGGGATATAGAGGACCTGAGAGAAGATGTTGCGGGCGCGCAGGAAATCGTACAGGCCCTTGCGCTTCTCCTCCGGTACGCGGATCATATAGAGATGGAAAGCGTGGTATATGTCATCAGCCCGATAGGGTGAAACCACCTCGGAGCCTTCAAAGGCGGCATCGTAGCGGCGGGCAATCTCATTGCGGCGCGCTACGCTCCAGTCCAGACGCTTCAGCTGGGTCATTCCGAGAGCGGCCTGCATCTCGGTGATGCGGTAGTTGTACCCCAGTTCCTGCATCTCATAGTACCATCCACCCTCGTTACGGGTCAGAAGGGCGGGATCCTTGGTCACACCATGTGTGCGGTATAGGCTTACGCGCTTGTACAGCTCGGGATTGTTTGTCGTGACAGCCCCACCCTCACCGGTGGCGATATGCTTGACCGGATGGAAGGAGAAGCAGGTGAGGTCAGCATAATCGCAGGCCCCTACCTTGCACCTGCGGCCCTTCGAATCGGTGAACCATGCGCCAGGTGCGTGGCATGCATCCACCACGATGGCGAAGCCATACTCGCGCGACAGTGCCCTGAGGCGTTCCTCATCTATGGGATAGCCGGCGAAATCGACAGGAACGACAGCCTTGTATGTTCCCTTGGGTGATGCCTTAAGTATCTCTTCCAGTTTGTCAAGGTCGAGAAGGAATGTCTTGGGGTCGATGTCGCAGAATACGATCTCGGCCCCGAGATACCTGAACCCGTTCGCACTGGCAACGAAGGTGATAGGAGTCGTGATCACCTTGTCACCCGGCTTTATGCCCAGCGCCAGCGCGCAGAGATGGAGCGCGGCCGTACCGTTGCTGACCATGCAGGCATACGAGCATCCGAGATAGTCCGCGAATGTCTTCTCAAACTCGACGATGCGGGGCCCCTGGGTCATGTAGTCCGACTTCAGGGCCTCGACTACGGCAGCTATGTCCTCTTCGGTTATGAGCTGATGTCCGTATGAGATAGGATGATCTATCATTTTCTAAAGCTTGGCGATTTTTTCCCTCAAGGACTCGACAGTCTCCCACTCCTCGTTGGAATCGGAGCTGTAGCTGAATCCCTCGGGGACGGGCTTTGCATTGTAGTGCTGGATGTAATCCTCCTTCGAGCGCTTTCCGTTGAATGAACGGGAAGGAAGGATGGCATAGTAGCGGCCAAGGTCGATGGTATTGAGCGAATCGGTTGCGGTCAGCATCTCCTCATGGAGCTTCTCGCCGGGACGGATGCCTATCTCGACCTGCTTGAGGCCGGGAGCGATGGCCGTAGCGACATCGCCTATTCTGTACGAAGGGATCTTGGGGATGAATATCTCGCCGCCAAGGTGATTCTTGAGGGCGAACATCACAAGGTCGACACCTGCCTGAAGGGAGATGTTGAAACGGGTCATGCGTGCATCAGTGATGGGAAGTTCCGTCGCGCCTGAGTCTCTCTTCGAGATGAAGAACGGGATGACGGAACCGCGGGAACCCATAACATTGCCGTAACGGACCACGGAGAAGCGGATGTCCTTGCATCCTGAGATATTGTTCGCAGCGACGAAGAGCTTGTCAGAAGTGAGTTTCGTCGCGCCGTAGAGGTTGATCGGGGCGCAGGCCTTGTCTGTGGAAAGGGCCACAACGTCATGAACTCCGCAGTCGAGTGCTGCGTTGATCACATTCTGGGCACCGCCTACATTGGTCTTTATGCATTCATCAGGATTGTACTCGGCGGTATCGACCTGCTTCATGGCAGCGGCGTGAATGATGACGTCAATCCCTTCGCAGGCACGGCGCAGACGGTCGGCATCGCGGACATCGCCGATGAAATAGCGGAGCTGAGGATATTTGGACTCAGGATAGAGCTGCTTCATCTGGAACTGTTTCAGTTCGCCGCGTGAATATATCACGATGCGTTTCACATTGGGGTAATCGCGGAGAATTGTCTCGACGAACTTCTTTCCGAAAGAGCCTGTTCCTCCGGTAATGAGGACCGATTTGTTGTTAAGCATATCTGTTGTTTTTCTTTATTGTCACCTAAACATGCAAATATACGAAATAATCGGCAAACTTGTCGCGGCAAAGGGACCCCCCGCTCTGCAGTGACGCCCTGCAATCATGGCATTACAATAATTGCAATTTAATGTTTATCTTTGCACATATGTCATCAGCAGCAAAAATATGGCATGCGCCACTCCGCCTGATCGGCAGCCTGCCGCTCAAGTTCCATCATGCAAACGCCAGGTTCCTCGCCTGGCTTATCGGAGATGTCCTGCGCTACCGCAGGGATGTCGTGTCCTTCAACCTGGCACGCTGCTTCCCCGAGCTGAGCACCGCCGAACTCAAGAAGATCCGCAAGGACTTCTACCTGCACTTTGCCGACGTCGTTGCGGAGGCAGTATGGTTCGGAGCATGCAGGGACCCCAGGCGCCTGCGCGATGCCCATATCGTGGAGATTGCAAACCCGCAGGTGATATCGGAACTCTTCGAATCCGCTTCAGGCATAGCAGTCCTCTACTCGCACTGCGGCAACTGGGAGCTCTACGGTGGCATCGAGAACTACAACTACAGCGGCCAGCCGATGCCCATCACCGAGCAGAACTTCAGCGTGGTTTACAAGCACACCAACAGCAAGACCACCGACGAAGTGCTGAGAATGAACCGCTTCGCCCCCCTCCGGGACCGCGACGGATTCAATGGCTACGTAGAGACAAAAGACCTCATCCGCCATGCATTCAGACACAGGGACGAGAAGAGGATATACAACATCAACACTGACCAGAGGCCGTACCAGGATTCAGGAGCCAACATCCCTGTAAGGTTCCTGGGACAGGACACAAAGACCATGACAGGCGCTGCCGCCATCGCAAAGAAATTCGGCATGGCAGTGTGCTACCTGAGGATGAAGATCAAAGAGCGCGGACACTATGTGATGGAATACGTTCCCATCTGCGAGAATGCATCAGACATGAGTGTCGAGGCCATCATGACCCGCTACTACGAACTGCTGGAAGACGACATCCGCAAGCAGCCGGCAAACTACCTCTGGACTCACAGAAGGTTCGATTAGCTTTCCCGGTTCTACGCCGTACAACAGAAAGGGAATGCACTACAGGTATTTTGCAGTGCAGGTCTTTCCCTGCCGAACAAGATCCTCAGGGGTTCCGGCGAACACAACCTCCCCACCCTTGTCACCAGCTTCGGGACCGAGGTCGATTATCCAGTCGGCACTGCGTATCACATCGGGATTGTGCTCGACCACCACAAGGCTGTGTCCGGCCTCAAGCAGGGCATCGAATGACCGGAGAAGCTTCTCCACATCATAAAAATGCAGGCCCGTTGTGGGTTCGTCGAAGATGAAGAGCATCTTTTCGGCCTTGCGGCCGGATTGGCTGATACTGAGGAAATATGCAAGTTTCACGCGCTGGCTCTCGCCTCCGGAAAGCGTACTGCTCCCCTGACCCAGCTTGATATATCCAAGGCCCACGTCCTGCAGCGGCTTGAGCTTCTGCACCACCGACCTGGCCTCAGGTTCCGCACCCTCGCCAAAGAATGTGATGGCATCGTCAACGCTCATATTGAGGATATCGTCGATATTCCTGCCACGGTAACGCACTTCCAGCACATCAGGTTTGAATCGCTTTCCTCCGCACTCCTCGCAGACCATGGTAACATCGGCCATGAACTGCATCTCTATGCGCACAACGCCCTCACCCTGGCACTCGGGGCAGCGGCCGCCATCGGCATTGAAACTGAAATAGTTGGGGCCGAATCCATTGATCTTGGCATACTGCTGCTGGGAGAGCAGGGTGCGGATATCGTCATAGGCCTTAAGATAAGTCACAGCATTTGAACGGGTGCTGCGGCCAATAGGGTTCTGGTCCACATACTCGACGCGTCTGATGCGGTCAAGATTGCCGGAAAGGCCCTTGAACACGCCGGGAGCATCTCCGGAATCTGTCAGATGACGGCGGAGGGCAGGATACAGGATATCACCCACAAGGGATGATTTGCCGGATCCGCTCACGCCTGTGACAACAGTAAGCACGCCCAGAGGAAACTGCACGTCAACTCCCTTCAGATTGTGCTCGTGCGCGCCTTCGACAGTGATGCTGTACTGCCACGAGCGCTTGGCTCGCTCGTAGCGATGCCTGGCACCGGAGAGGTACTGCAAAGTCAGGGAGCGCTCAAGATCCGCCTGGGTTGCACCGTACGCGGTACCCTGATAAAGGACCTCACCCCCGAAAATGCCGGCCCTGGGTCCCATGTCTATAAGCTGGTCGGCAGCGCGTATGATCTCTTCGTCATGTTCTACCACAATGACGGTGTTGCCAAGGTCGCGAAGGCGTTTGAGGACGCTGATAAGGCGCTCGGTATCACGCGGATGAAGGCCGATGCTCGGCTCGTCGAGAATATACATGGACCCAACTAGCGAACTGCCGAGGGCCGTCACAAGGTTGATTCGCTGGCTCTCGCCACCGGAAAGTGTGTTGCACGTACGGTTGAGAGTCAGATAGCCAAGCCCGACATCCATGATATATTGCAGTCGGGTACGGACTTCGGAAAGAGGCTCATCCACGATTGAGCGTTCATTCCCGGAAAGTTCGAGCGTATCAAGGAATGCAAGCAGTTCCCCGACGTTCATGCTGAGCAGTTCATGGATGTTCCTGCCTCCCACACGCACCCAGAGGGCTTCCTTGCGAAGCCGGCTGCCGTGGCAGTCGTGGCAGGTGGCCTTGCCGCTGAAACGGCTGAGCATGTACTTGTACTGTATCTTGTAACGCTGGGTCTCCACCCACGCAAAAAATTCTTTTATTCCAACGAGCCGAGATGGATTTGAATCATATTGTTCTCCATCCTTGGGCGGAATTCCATCCCATATAAGGTCACGGGTAGACTGAGGGAGCTCGCACCAGGGCTTGAAGATATCTATGCCGTAGAGCCCGGCAACCTCGCAAAGATGGTCCTTGAACCAACCCATCTTCTCACCCCTCCAGCACGCTATGCAGCCATCGTAGATGCTCTTTGTCTTGTCAGGGATCACAAGGTCCTCGCTGATGCCTATTATCTTGCCAAGACCTCCACACGTGGGGCAGGCTCCGAGCGGACTGTTGAAACTGAAGAGGAAGTCGTCCGGCTTGCGGAAGGTGATGCCGTCAAGTTCGAAGCGGTTGCTGAATTCCCTGCGTACATCGCCGCATACAATGGCGATTCTGCCGTTGCCTCTGGTGAACGCATCGTTCAGTGATGACAGCAGACGGGTGCGGCGCTGCTCCGGATCGTCGGCAGTGGCGCCAAGGCTCACACGGTCGACAAGAAGATCAGCGTCAGCAGGATATTCCGGCATCTGCAGCACTTCATCTATCTTGACCGGACCGTTGGCGTACAGGCGGTTGTATCCGTCTTCCTTGAGCCCAAGGAGAAGTTCCGTCCTGTCTTCACGGCCTGCCCAGCCGAGGTCGGCAAGGATATAGAAATATGGCGCTCCGGTCAACGCATCCGTGTATTCGAGCACATCATGCACTGAATCGGCATGCACTTCCCTGCCGGAAACGGGACTGTAGGTCTTTCCGATCCTGGCAAAGATGAGACGCAGATAATCGTAAATCTCGGTGGTGGTCGCCACCGTCGAGCGGGGATTCTTGGTGCTTACCTTCTGCTCGATGGCAATGGCTGGCGGGATGCCGTCTATGGAATCGACATCGGGCTTGCTCATGCGCCCGAGGAACTGCCGGGCATATGAAGAAAGGCTCTCAGCAAAGCGGCGCTGGCCCTCTGCAAAGAGAGTATCGAACGCGAGGGATGACTTGCCACTACCTGAAAGGCCCGTTATGACAACGAGCCTTCCACGGGGGATATCCAAAGAAACGTCCTTCAGATTGTTTACCCTGGAACCCTTGATATGTATGATTTCCTGCACTATGATTCAGAAGATGTTTCAGATTCGTCGTCCTTGCCACGAAGTTTGGCAACAATATCCTGCCCCCAGAGATACCACACGGACCCGAAGCAGAACCCAAGGAACATGAAGGCAACAAGTATCTTGGCCTTTGAAGGCTTGGAGCGCTTCAGAGGGATGGTAGGAGGTTGAATAACTGCACATACGGGAGTTTCCATCTGCACCTTGGCCTTTGCACTGTTGACCTGCTGAGACGTAGTATTATAAACCTGATACTTGAGGTTGGCTTCGTTTTGAAGGCGTTCACGTTCAATGAGCACACGCTGGAACACTACTCCCTGGTTGGCATCAACATAACGGGCATAACGCTGCTGGGCATCGTAGTATTCCTTCTGCGCCTGCTCGTTCAGCTGCTGGTAGTATGCAAGGTCATGACGGGACTTCTCAGTACGGTAGTTCACGACATATTTCTGAAGGTTTTCCACCACAAGCTGGCAGAGGTCAGCAGCAACCTTGGGATTCTGAGCAGTAGTCGAAATTGAGATAAGGTAGGTCTTCTTCTCAACAGCAATGGAAATGCTGGCCCCAAGTGCCTTGACTATCCTTCCCTGTTCTATCGTCAAATGGTAAGGGTCAACTTCAGCATGTCCGGTAGCATCATCCTCTTTCTCTTTACCGATATTCTTCACCCATCCCAGCACTTTGAACGGGAGGCCAATGACACTGGACCACCATGGCGTCTTGTAATGATTCAACAAATAATCATAGAGGTCTGTCTTGACTGTGTCCTTTTTTTCAAGAATCGTAACAGGCATATCGAAGAGGTCCACCGTGAAAGGAACTGAGTTCACAATCTCTGGATAGAGATCAGGGTACATGGCATCCGTCACGGTCATATTGTTCAAGTTGAAACCGGCAAGAGCAGCCAGAGAACTCATGCTGCTGCTTGATTTCTGTGCAATCTCGGGAGCAAGTGCAGCATGTGCCGTATAACTTTTGGGAATACTGTATCCTATAATCAGGCCTAGTACTGCTGCAATGACAACCCAAATAAGCAATCTTCTCCAATAGGAGAAAAGCTTCATAAGGAGTGCCATTATGTCTATCTCACTATACTCTTCCTCGTAGTATTCGTCGAATTGGTCTGCCATGGGAATTATATTTTTTTCAATAGAGAAACAATCGTGGCAATCATCGTAGTCAGGGATGCAGCAGAAGAACCCATCGACAAGATTTCTGCAGTTGAGAGTTCACGCCTTTCCCTGCGTGTGGGAACCACAATCTCGCAACCGGGCTCTATCTTGGCGTTAAGCTTGCTGCCCTTTGTCACATTTCCATTCATGTATATGATATACACCTTGCTACGCTTTGCCTTTGATCCGTAGCCGCCGGCAGCATCGATGTAATACGACATGCCTTTGTCCGGATGGTAGAGGACAGTATTGGGGTACATCACATCTCCCTGTATCCTGACGGTGCTCAGGTACTCAGGAACTATGATCCTGTCTCCATCCCTGAGTATGATATCATCGTCACAACCAGGCTCGGCAACAGCCTTTGCCAGATCGATTCCCAGCGTGTACTGGTTGGCAAAAGACAGCTTGCTGACATCAACGGAGTCACGGCCACCGCCCTGATTTACCATTTTGCGGGTAGTGGAGTTCAGAGTAAGTTCCTCGTCAGAAGTCTTGCGAACAACGACTCCGCCCTTGAGGTAGGCATGGGCCGTCACGGCACCTGCGCGCTTTATCACGTCGGAAATCCTTTCATCCTTGGTGAGAAGCACATAGCTGCCGGGGAAAGCAACCTCGCCTTCGACGACAACATGCTGGGGCGAAACGAATCCCGGGCTCCGGCGAATTGAGACCACATCGTACGGCTGAAGAATGAAACCGTGTCCTGAGCCGACGGCAAGACCATTCTCCAATGAAAATGTAAAGGTCCTGCCAAGGGTATCCGAAGGGGTGAGGCTCATGGGATCGATGTCCCGGCGCGCAACTTCCACACGGGCGGCAGAAGCGCCATTGAGCAGTCCTCCGGCCTGAAGGATAAGGTCTTCTATTGTCGTATTTTCCGCAAACGGATATTCTCCAGGATTGGCGACAAGGCCATTGATTGAAAGCGGACCTCTGGACTCCAGTTCATGGATTCCGGAGATGATCACAACGTCATTCTTCCTGAGCGCGATGTCGGCATTTATTCCCTTCAACACTGCGCCAAGATCGAATGACACTGTCTCAAGAGTGAGATCAGCCATCTCACGCATGATGATTGCCCTGTCCAGGAATGCATCTTCAGTAAGGCCTCCGGCACGTTCGACAAGCTGCTTTACAGTCTTGATGTCAGATCCAAGCTGGAACATTCCGGGACGGAACACATAGCCACGGATCTCTATCCTGTTGGCAAAACGGTCGAGGCTGCTGCCGATGGTGACGACATCGCCATCCTCCATGACACATGACTTCATGCGGTCACTGGATACCGTGAATATTTCCTGCTCGCGCCCTGTATTGCGGACAATGGATATATCATCCTTGTATGCATTGCCGGTAAAATCTCCGGCATAGCGGACAAGGTCGGCTAGAGTCTCGTTCGCAGCAAGCTCATAGCTCATGGGGCGGCGGACACCACCCTCTACAGTGGCAATCTTGATATAGGGCGGCACAAGAACGACATCACCCTCTTCGAGACGGATATCAGACTCGGACTTGCCGGTGAAAAGATAGCCGTATACATCGACGGTTGCGATTTCCCTGCCACCACGTATGACCTTGATTCCGCGGAGGGAACCGGTATCGGTCACGCCTCCAGCACGGTGAAGTGCATGGAACACGGTAGAGAAGGATGAAAGGCGGTAAGTACCAGGAACCGCAACCTCACCCATCATGTTCACCTGGATGGAACGGATATTGCCGAGAGTAAGGCTCACCTCGGTCTGGGCACCGTCTATGCTGGCATATTTGGACCTGAGGACATTGCGGATCTTCGCCTGGGCCTCCTTGATCGTAAGGCCGCTGAGATAGATAGGACCGACCTGGCTGATTGTGATGCGGCCCTCTGGAGAAATGGTCTGATTGTATGTGGCCTCGTTGAAGCCCCAGAGTTCGATGATCACCTGGTCGCCAGGACCAAGCTTGTAATTCTCCGGGGTGGCCATGTTCTCGTTAGGCTCAAAAGTCAGGGCCTTGCCATTGAAAACATTGTGACCGTAGATGCGGGGTTCCGAAGAGTTGGCGGCATCTGCCGTTTCTGCAGCGAACATATCTGTATCATCAGCAACACCGAGTTCGGATTCATCAGTTTTGCGTTCCCGCATGACATGAGTGGGCTTTGTGGTTTCAGAACTTTCTGCAGTACCGGTTCCGATACCGGTTCCTGTTCCCGTCTCAAGCCCGGCCTTGATACGTTCAGCCTGGGCGCGGGTCACTCCTCTTGCAAGAAGTTCAGCACCGATCTGCTTCTCTCCCTTGCCGGCAGCCATGCCGCTCTTGATATAGGCGATGACATCTTCATCCTTCATCTGAGCCTGTCCTTCTACTGAAAAGCCGCAGAGCAACGCCAAAGAAATGGAGACAATCAAAAATTTTCTCATATTATGCAAAACACTATTATTCATAAAACATACAAAAATAGCAAAATTTTACAGGGAATCATAGAAGAATGCGACAAAGGACAAATTTTAACATTTTTTCAAAAAAATCCAGGCAGAAGTTTGCAGATTCAAAAAAAGTACCTATCTTTGCACTCGCTTTCAGGAAGCAACCAGCCTGGTGCGGTAGTTCAGCTGGTTAGAATGCCGGCCTGTCACGCCGGAGGTCGAGGGTTCGAGTCCCTTCCGCACCGCAAAAAGCTCAGTCAATTGACTGGGCTTTTTCTGTATCCCCTGCTCACTGGTATAATTGACTAAAACGGTTGGTAAAATCAGCTGTGAACAGCTGTTTTAAGGATAATTACAGAAATTAGATGAAAACGATTTCATCTAATGAGTGATAAGCCAAAAACAAGGAGGCGTCTCCGTTGGTATTATTGACAGAAACGACGGTATTGATACACGGCCGTTCAACAGAAAGTATTGATATATAATATTTTACGCAAATCCGATGTATCAAAGATCAGCACCGGATTTGCGTAAGCAATTAAAGCATAGCACTTTGCATTTCACGCCGAATGGCGGGAAGGCCGCGGGGTGTCAAGGGGCAGGAGCCCCTGGCATAGACATCCGGTCACACCCCTATCACCCACTTGCTGCCGGGAATGTATGACAATATCTTTGTCGTGACCGCACAGCATATGAAGGTCGCCACGGCAATGACCGGAATCGCAACCCATACGGGAAGCAGCGGATTTGCCACGTCGCCGCCTATCACGAGCTTGGCGATGGGTGCAAGATACAGCAGATGCATAAGGTACATTCCGAATGACATCCTGGACAGGGAGACGATGCAGGAAGGCACCGACGTTCTTCTCATCGCGCTGAACATCAGGAACATGCCAAAGGTGGCGACAAGCACGTTAGGGGTGCAGAACTCCCATGCCCACTCGAGCGCGGGAGTCTCGATGAGAGTGCCGGGCGTGCCCTTGTACCAGAATGACCAGCCGGTAAACGCCGCACCCGCAAGGAAGCAGATTGCGCCGACACGGAGACGCCGTCCCCTATCCCAGTCAAGATGGAACCTTATGTAGTGCGCAAGCACGAGATATCCCAGATAGCCGGAACAGTACCACAGCATGGTGAATCCATTCCAGAAGCACTCGCCCCACACCTCGGGAGTGATGAAACGGTGGATGAACGGAAGGAAGGTCGAGACGAAGAATATGCCAAGGAACACAAGTTCCTCCCTGGCGCCGGCCTTCTCAAGCCAAGGGGAAACCACCGGAATGATCAGGTAAAGGCTGATCAGAGGATAGATGAACCACAGATGGCCGGCCATGGAAGGGAAATTCCAAGGAATGAGCTTCAGGTCGGCAAGGGACTGTTCCCATGTCATTCCACCCCATGCCAGTGGCAGGAAACAGTATATGAGCATGAAGCATGCAACAGGAGGTAGAATGCGCAGGAATCTTCTCCTGTAGAATCCGAGCATGGTATCGCCCGGCTTCATTGGAACAAGCAGGAATGCCGACAGCACCATGAACAGAGGCACACAGGTTCTGGCGATAAAACCGTCATAGAACGCCACCCAGAAGCGGTTCGCCTCGGTCGCTAGCATTGACATGCTCCCGGCAAGGCCGGACGTGTCGGCACCGTAGAAATTCTCGGAAGCGTGCACGAGCATCACAAGAAAGCATGCAAGCACACGCAGATAATCAGCAAAGACTATTCTCTCTTTTTCCATCGAAGGTCAGTTTATTATTCTTTTCTCTTTCTCCAGATTTTGTCGACAATGAGCGAGATCGCGCCGTCTCCGGTGACGTTGCCGGCTGTCCCGAAACTGTCGAGGGCAATATACAGGGCAACCATGAGTCCCTGCTGGTCTGGCGTAAACCCAAGGCAATCGGCAAGCAGGCCAAGTGCTGCCATTATTGCGCCGCCGGGCACGCCGGGAGCAGCCACCATGGTGATCGACAGCAGGAACACAAAGCCGACCAGAGTCTCCAGGCTGACGCTCATCCCGGTTGTGAACACAATGGCAAAAGCACATGCGGTAATCTTCAGCACACTGCAGCTGAGATGTATCGTGGCGCACAGCGGAACGGTGAAATCGGCAATCGTGCCGTCAACGCCAATCCCTTTTGCGCAACGCAGCGTCACAGGGATGGTAGCAGCGGACGACTGGGTGCCAAGGGCAGTCACATAGGCTGGCAGCATCCCCTTGAGAGCCTTGAAGGGGTTGACCCCAGCGACAGCTCCGGCAATGCAGAACTGAAGCACCAGCACCGCCACATGCAGGACCAGAATCACCAGCACGACCTTGCTGAAAAGCCCGAGCACTGGTGCAACCTTCCCTTCGGCCCCTATCTGCAGGAAAATGCCGAACACAAAAAGCGGAAGGCAGGGCACTATCACCTTGGTGATGACAAGGTAGACAAGCTCCCTGATGTTGAACATCAGGCGGGTTGGATTCTCGATGGCAGTCATCGCCAGTCCGATCACAAACGCCAGGACAAGCGCCGTGGTGACCGATAAGAACGGCGGCATCCCGACCGTGAAGAAGGGGGTCAGGGTGTTCGAGATGGCAGATGCCGACGCGAGTGACGCCCCGCCGAGAAGCGAGGGGAATGTCCATCGGCAGGTGAACAGGGTTCCCATCCCGACAAGCACGGTCGAAGCATAGGCCAGGGCGACCGTGATCAGCAGCAGCCTGCCTGCCCCCTTGCCAAGGTCAGCGATTCCCGGGGCGACAAGGCCTATGATAAGCACAGGGATGAACATCCCAAGGAAATTCCCGAAAATCGAGTTGAATGTCAGGAATACCCGCACCGCCCAGACAGGGAAGAACAGCGAGCACAGAATGCCCAGCACAATGGCCACGAGCACTCTCACAAGCATCTTGGATCTGAAAGTTCCTAATGTCATAAACACAAAAGCCGGGGGTCGTACGGCCCTCGGCTACGCTATTGAATCAATCTGTTAGAAATTGTCTGCGTGAATTTCGAAGTAGCTCTGAGGATGTGCACAGGTAGGGCAGATCTCAGGTGCAGCCTCGCCAACAACGATGTGGCCACAGTTGCGGCACTCCCAGACCTTCACTGAAGACTTCTTGAATACCTCTGCGGTCTCTATGTTCTTGAGCAGGGCGCGATAACGCTCCTCGTGGCGCTTCTCGATGGCAGCAACGAGGCGGAACCTGACTGCAAGCTCATCGAAGCCCTCTTCCTCGGCGGTCTTTGCGAAGCCCTCGTACATATCGGTCCACTCGTAATTCTCGCCTGCAGCGGCTGCTGCAAGGTTCTCGGTGGTGCTGCCGATGCCGTTCAACTCCTTGAACCAGAGCTTTGCATGCTCCTTCTCATTGTTGGCCGTCTGCTCGAAGATGGCTGCGATCTGCTCGAATCCTTCCTTCTTGGCCTTGGAAGCAAAATATGTGTACTTGTTGCGAGCCTGAGACTCACCTGCGAATGCAGCTTCCAGATTTTTCTCGGTCTGGGTACCGGCATACTTGTTTGCCATATCTTTCAATATTTAAAAGTTACAAAATGTAGTAGGCAAATATATGAAATTCTTTGATTATATTTGTTGTAATGAAACCATTATTCTACAGCGACTATCTTGAAGGTGCCCACCCCGAGATCCTGAAGGCTCTGACACTCACCAATATGGAACAGAGCCCAGGCTATGGAGAGGACACTCACTGCAAGGAGGCCGCCAACTCTGTCATCCGCGTGTGCACTTCCTGGGCAACATCAGACAGCGCAGTCGAGACACTGCTGGAATCACTTGAAACAATTCATACTTCAAATCAATAACCAATCATTATGCAAAGAAGAGATTTCCTTAAAGCATCCGCACTTGGATTTGCAGGCGCAGTTGTGGCTCCTTCCACAATCGCCTCAGCCGCCACCGGCTCAAAGGCCAAGGCAGTAGCCAAGAACGGCAAGATCAACCTCGGATTCATCGGCCTCGGCCAGCAGTGCATGTACCTAATGGGCTCCTTCATCCAGATGGATGACGTTCAGGTAGTTGCAGGTTGCGACGTCTACGACATCAAGCGCGACCGCTTCCTCAAGCGCGTAACCGAGTACTACCAGGGCAAGGGCATGAAGAAGTGCGCTCCCGCAATGTACGAGGACTACCAGGAACTCCTTGCGCGTCCCGACATCGACGCAGTAGTCATCGCAGTTCCCGACCACTGGCATGCAATCATCGCAATCGCAGCATGCAAGGCAGGCAAGGACGTTTACCTCGAGAAGCCTATGACCCTCACAGTCTATGAAGGCCAGCAGCTCTGCAAGGCTGTACGCAAGTACAACCGCATCCTCCAGGTGGGCAGCCAGCAGCGCTCAAGCGAGGAGTTCATCCACGCAGCCAACATGGCCCGCGAGGGAGCGCTCGGACACATCCGCAAGGTTGACGTATTCGTAGGCCGCTGGGACGGAAAGCCTTTCCCCGTAAAGCACAACTTCCCGGCACAGACACCTCCCGCAGGACTCAACTGGGACAAGTGGCTTGGCCCTATGACCGACAAGGCCACCTACTTCCCTGACATCGACCCGCTTCTCAACGAGAATGGCGGCGAGGACTGCTGGGGCGCATGGCGCTGGTACAAGCCCACAGGCGGCGGTTACATGACCGACTGGGGTGCTCACATGTTCGACATCTGCCAGTGGGCAGTGGGCAAGGACCTCACAGGACCTACCGAGATCATACCTCCCGGATACAGCTTCTACAAGAACCTCACCTACAAGTATGACAACGGCATCGTAGTCGAGGAGAATACCTTCGATGACCACGGCCAGGGTGTCAAGATCTGGGGAGACGAGGGCTGGATTGCAGTTCACCGCGGATTGCTCTATGCTTCAGACCCGAAGTTCGAGATGAAAGTCGGTGCAACCGAGATCCCCTTCGAGGCACGCGCAGGTCACCACAGAGTATTCATCGAGAGCATCAAGAGCCGCATCGATCCCAACGTTCCCGTCGAGGTCGGCCACTCATCATGCACAATGTGCAACATCGGTATCATCGCAGGCGAGCTCGGACGTCCCCTCGAGTGGAATCCCATCGTACAGAAGTTCATGCACGACGACGAGGCCAACAAGCTTCTCCACTACCAGTATCGTCCTGGTTACGAGAAACTTCTCGAAGTCTAAGAAGAACCTCACATAATCAACGAGAAGGTGACCGGATGGTCACCTTCTTGCTTTATCTCCTGCAGCCCACCGGGCGGTGGCAGCTCTCCTCCGGATGTCCGGCGGGCTAAAGCCCTTCTGCTCGGGCCGCGAGCATCAAAATGCTCGCTGTAAACACCCTCACGACCTTCCGCTTCGCTCCATCCCTCCCACTGCGCTACGCTTGCGGGCCCCTCCCGTTCACGTGGTCACGGGCGACCACGGGTCCCAGAGGAGAACAGCCACCGCTCGGCAGACACAAAACGGCATTCCGCTACAGTTCGTCCTTGGCGTAGATGAAGCCAAGCATGGGAGAAGGATAGTCGCAGTAGTCCTCAGGGGCGAAGAAGCGCGCAAGTTCCTTCTGCGCAGTCTCGAGGGAGTCGGAAGTGTGCACGATGTTCTCCTGATGGCTCACGCAGAAGTCACCGCGGAGTGTACCGGGCACAGCCTTGCGGCCGTTGGTGGCACCAGCCATCTCGCGGACAACCTCGACGGCATCCACACCCTCCCAGCAGGTCAGAATGACAGGAGCAGCCATCATCGACTCCTCGATGATCGGGTAAAAAGGCTTGTTGACCAGATGGGCATAGTGCTCACGCAGAACTTCAGGACCAAGCTGCTGCATCTTCATTGCAACAAGCTTGAGACCGCGCTCTTCAAGACGGGTAACTATCTTTCCTATTAGGCCGCGCTGAACAGCGCAGGGCTTGATTATCAAAAGTGTTCTTTCCATATTGCCGATACTTTCTCTTATAATGCAAAATTAGTATTTTTGCCAGTGAAAGACAACAAAAGACAACAATGAAAAAGGCAGCAATCATGGCAGCTGCACTGCTTGCAGTTTCATGCGGCACAGCGCCCGTGGCCCAGAAAGCCACAACAAGTACAACAAGGACCGCAAAACCGGCAAAGGCTGAAATGGTCGGAGGTTACACCACACCGCGTGACGTGACCGATTCAGAAGCCGAGATGTTCCGGAAAGTGACCGGAAGTGAAGATATGGTACTTACCCCTTCAGCCGTTTCCACACAGGTAGTTGCCGGCACGAACTACCTTTTCTTCTGCACATACACCGACCGCACCACCGGCGAAAGCGGACGTTGCAAGGTCGTCATCTACAAAGACCTCCAGGGTAACACCAAGCTTTCCAGAATCGAAAGGCAATAATATATTTACAGGTTAAGCGATTTCAAGGTCGAGATCGTCCACCAATGCTGAGACTTCTTCTGAAAGAAGGAGATTGAGTATGTCCTGCTTGCTCATAACTGAATTCTTTATTTTTGTTTACAGTGCAAAGGTACCCCCTGCTTGCGTCAATTAATGACACACTTTCCAAAATTTTAGTGATTTTTCTCTGTTTTCTTGCACAAACACAATCATTCGCTGCAGAAAACGGTGATTCAAGGATAAGCGGCAAGGCTGTTGACGCCGCAAACGGGACTCCCATCGATTTTGCCGATGTCATACTCACCGACCTCGACGACCATATCCTGTCCTCCGGCAACATTAACGCCGGCTCGTTCTGCCTGAACAGCAGGCATGAGGGTGAAGCGATACTCAGCATATACCTTCTTGGATATGAGCCATATGCAAGCAAGCTGGAGCTGTCCGCCGGAAGCGAGCTCGACCTCGGCACCATTGCGCTTACACCGGCCTCCGACGGAATACAGGAAGTCACGGTGAGCGGGGAGAAGAACATGATCATATACAAACTGGACAGGCAGAAGATCAACGGACAGGCCTCGCTCGCGTCGGCTGGCGGCACCGCGGTCGACATACTGGCAGGCACACCGTCAGTACAGACCGACTCCGACGGCAACGTAATCCTGCGGGGCAGCAGCAATTTCCTGGTCTACGTCGACGGCCGCCTCTCCCCTCTCGAAGGCACGGCAGCGCTGCAGCAGATTCCGGCCGCGTCCATCGAAGACATAGAGATCATCACCACCCCATCTGCAAGATACCGCACAGACGGCGATGCAGGCATCATCAACATCATCACACGCAAGGACAGCAACGCCGGATGGAGCGGCATGCTGAACCTTTCCGCAGGCACGCTGGGCACATGGAACGTGGACGGCGACCTCAGCTACACCAGAGGCCACAACAGCTGGTATGTGGGCGGCACCTTCCAGGACATCTGCAACAGAAGCAACTTCAATCAGGAAAAGACCACGGTAGTGGACGGCATCACCACCATATCCACAGCCGACGGAGAGCGATGGAGACAGTACGGCACATACACCGGCAGGGCCGGATGGCAGTTGGACGACGGCAGGAAGCACAAGCTCAGCCTCGACATTCTCATAGGCAAGACAGCCAACCGGCGTGGCGGCGACATGTCCTACATCCAGGAAATGGCCTTCCCCGAAGGCTTCAGCAGACTGGACTTCGACTCTCATGACCGGTACAAGCTCGCCAAGACGCTGTACCAGTACTCGATTTCCTACATCTTCAAGCCCGCCGACGGGCACGAACTCGCTGCAACCAGCAGGCTCAGGTACGACTCCTATTCAATCGAATACACCGAGAGCAACATGTTCGACCGCTCGGGCGCGCGCTGGGAAGGCACAAGAGGCTATGAGGAGGAGCATCACTGGGATGCTGACGGTTCCCTGGCCTGGAAATGGGCCATTGCAGACGCATGCAAGCTTGAAACCGGCTACCAGTACACAACTTACAGCGAACACGGCGGATACCGCATCAAATATTGGAACCGCGACACCCAGGATTTCGAATGGCAGGACGACCTTGCCACACCCTTCTACTACCGCAGGCAGGTGCACTCGCTGTACTCCATGGCAACGGGCAAGGCAGGAAAGATCAGCTACGATGCAGGACTTCGCGCCGACAGGGTGATAGACCAGATGGACATCAAGATTGTCGATGCCAGCAGGCACATCAGACGCTTCAACATCTTCCCATCGGCTCATGCGGCATACGAGGCAGGCAGTGCCGGCACATTCTCGGCCGGCCTGTCCTACAGGACCAACCGCCCGGGAATATGGAACCTCGAGCCCTACATCACATATGAAGACTACTTCACCAAGAAGATAGGCAACCCTGACATCGATCCGGAGTACATCACCTCGGCCGAACTCGGATGGAGAAAGACCTTCAGCCCCAGGCTGAGCCTCAGCGCCACTGCTTACTTCCGCGACAGGAAGGATATCGCGGACTGGGTGCGCACACCTTACGAACCGGGAGTCACACTCGACCAGATCGTGAACGCCGGCAACCAGAAGGAAACAGGCATCGAAGTGCTGTCCACGCTCAAACCTGCAAAATGGTGGGCCTCGAATCTCGGAGGCAGTGCATTCTACTATGACTTCACGGCAACCGACCCCTCATGCACCGACCGCAGCGGTCTGTTCTGGAAGGCAGACTGGAACAACGCCTTCACGGCAGGCAGGAACACCCACGTACAGCTTGACGCCCATGCGATAGGGCCGAGAGTCATCACACAGGGGCGCGAGAAAGGATATTTCTACTGCGACCTGGCCGCTCGTCACAGTTTCCTCAAGAACCATCTTGCACTGTCAGCAGTGGCACATGACGTGTTCCATACGGCGAAGTACATCAATATCAGACAGACGAGCGGACTTACGTCAAACACGCAAGTCCGCCCGAAATATCCGAACTTCATCATCTCGCTGAGTTACCGCTTCAACGCTTCAAACAGAAAGGCGGCGGGCGTCAGCAGCGATTCCCTGTTCGAGGGAAAGGAATTCTAGAAAAGCAGCAGATACACGCCTGCAGCCGCAGCGGCGCCGATGGCGGGGCCGACTACGGGCACCCAGCTGTACTGCCATCCGCTGCCACCCTTGTCCTTGATAGGGAGCACGGCATGAGCGATACGCGGAGGAAGGTCTCGTGCAGGGTTGATCGCATAACCGGTGGCTCCGCCGAGCGACATGCCTATCGCCATGATAAGCAGAGTCACAGGGATGGCGCCGAGGTCGCCCATCCCGACTGCGGGGGTGTTCTCCTTGGTACCGAACATCAGAATGCAGAATACAAGCAGGAAGGTGCCAACAGCCTCGCAGAACACGTTGCGTGCAGGATTGTACACTGCAGGCATTGTGCAGAACGTGCCGAGCTTGGTATCGGGATCCGGTGTCGCATCATACTGGTCCTTGTAGAATAGCCATACGAGCACGGCTCCGCAGAAGCCGCCCAGCAGCTGTGCGATCACATAACCGGGGACGAGCGCCCAGTCGAAGCTGCCTGCCAGAGCAAGACCGATGGAGACAACAGGATTCAGATGCGCTCCCGAGTAAGGTCCTGCGATGAACACGCCACACATTACGGCAAAGCCCCATGCCATGGTGACAACCACCCAGCCTGCGCCCTTGCCCTTTGACTTTTCGAGGCTGGTGCATGCGCACACGCCGTCACCGAGAAGGATCAGCACCATAGTGCCGATAAATTCGAAAATGTAAGCTAGCATATCTTATTTGGTTAGTGTTCTTCCTATTGCCTCCGCCCAACCATTGCGGGCTGCCTTCACTTCCTCAGGACTCGCCTGAGGGCTGAAGCTGCGGTCGGCCTCCCATTGTCCGCGGACCTCGTCGATGCTGGACCAGAAGCCTACCGCAAGTCCTGCAAGATAGGCTGCACCGCGGGCGGTGGTTTCGGTTTCCTTTGGACGTATCACGCTGGTATTGAGTATATCTGCCTGGAACTGCATCATCAGGTTGTTCTTCGATGCGCCTCCGTCCACCTTGAGTTCACCGAGTACAACGCCGGCATCTTTCTGCATGGCGTCCACGATGTCCATCGTCTGGAAGGCAATGCCCTCGAGTGCGGCTCGCGCAATATGTGCGGCCTTGGTACCGCGGGTGATCCCGGTGATGCTGCCCTTGGCATACTGGTCCCAGTAGGGTGCGCCGAGTCCGGTAAGGGCCGGCACAAGATATACGCCTCCGTTGTCGGGCACACTGGCGGCAAGCGCCTCTATCTCCGAAGAGCTTCTGATGATGCCAAGCCCGTCGCGCAGCCACTGCACTACTGAGCCTGCAACGAAGATGCTTCCCTCGAGCGCATAGTTGACGGTATCGCCTATCTTCCAGGCGATTGTGGTGAGCAGATTGTTCCTTGAGACAACAGGAGTCTCTCCGGTGTTCATCAGAAGGAAGCAGCCTGTTCCATAAGTATTCTTCACCGAACCGGGTTCGGTACACATCTGCCCGAAAAGCGCAGCCTGCTGGTCGCCGGCAATGCCCGCAATGGCAATCCTGCCCCCGAGGATATCGGCATAGCCGTAAACTTCGGAACTGTCGCAGACGCGGGGCATCATGGATGCCGGAATGCCGAGCAGCTTCATCATATCCTCGTCCCACTTCAGATCATGGATGTTGTAGAGCATGGTGCGGGAGGCATTGGTCACATCGGTTACATGGACGGCGCCGCCGGTGAGATTCCACACCAGCCAGCTGTCGACTGTACCGAATCGAAGCTCGCCCTTCTCAGCACGCTCGCGGGCACCCGGAACATTGTCAAGTATCCACTTGATCTTGGTGCCGGAGAAATACGCGTCGATAAGAAGGCCGGTCTTGCTGCGTATCTGTTCGGAAAGGCCGGCAGCCTTCAGCGAGTCGCAGTAGGCGCTGGTACGACGGTCCTGCCATACTATCGCGTTGTACACCGGTTTGCCCGTTGCAGCATCCCAGACTATGGTAGTCTCGCGCTGATTGGTGATTCCGATGGCTGCGACATCCGAGCCACCGAGGCCGAGGCTTGTAAGCACTTCGGTGAGGACGCTGTATTCGCTGGACCAGATCTCCATAGGGTCGTGCTCAACCCAGCCCGGTTTCGGGAAATACTGCGTGAATTCCTTCTGACTTACGGCCACTGATGAGCCGGACCTGTCAAACGCGATGGCCCTGGAACTGCTCGTTCCCTGATCTATGGCCAGAATATACTGCTTCTTCATAGGGTTCAACATCAATAATATATTGGTTATTCGTTAGTAATTGGCATAAAGTGAATAAGGTTCCAGGAAATGGAGCCGGGCGAAGGATGCGGCGGCAGGTTGTCGGTACGGAACCAGCCAGCTTCAAGGATCTCGCTTTCCTGAAGAACGATATCCCCTCCCGCATAGTCTGCATAGAAGCCCACCATGAGCTGGTCGGGGAAAGGCCAGCTCTGGCTTCCCGCATAACGGATATTCCCGATTTCAAGGCCGGTCTCTTCCTTCACCTCACGCCGGAGAGCCTGCTCAAGCGACTCCCCCGCCTCGACAAATCCGGCAAGGCAGCACCAGATGTCCTGATTGCGCTGCGCATGCCTCAGAAGCAGGATCTCCTTGCCACGGCAGATGACAGCAATGACGCAAGGCTCGATCCTGGGATACTGGACCTTGCCGCATTCAGGGCATACCCTGGCATTCTCGACAGGATGGTCCTCAAGCATTGCTCCGCACGACGGGCAGAAGCGCACCGATGACCGCCAGTTCAGATACCCCCTCATCCTGGCCGCCGCCAAAGCTGGGGCAGAGGTTGCCGGACGGGTATCCGACAAGCGGGCCTTTTCTCCAGAGCTGTCCGGACGGATATCCGACAAGCGAGGCCTTTCACCCAAATCTATAGGCCGAGCGATCGGATATCCGTCCGGCGCCATAGACGCAAAGAAAAATTGCCTGAGGGGAATAAAGACGGAGCCATCAACCGGAACGAATTCCCGCGACAGCTCAACGCCTGCGGTCCCGGTAAAGGAATCGTAGATTGCATCCCTGATGTATGCGGCATCCGGAAGCACCCGGACAGGCTGTCCGTCCGATGCAACCAGGATATCACGCCCCCTCATGAGGAAAATCTCACGAGGTTCAGCACTGGAATCAATCAAATTCAACAAAGCCATAGTACACGCTTTAAGCACAAATATAAACAATTTACTCCGTATTTGGCTATATTTGCACCCGGTTAGAGCAGTTAGTAATGGACAGTAATACACGCAGTGCAATAATCGGGAATCTCGCCTGCTTCATAGCATACCTCATCTTCGGCTTCAACATCGTCTTCTGCAAGAACATTGCCGACTGCGGAGTCGTCTCCCCCATGACGCTCTATCTCATGCGCGCCCTCGGAGCCCTCGCCCTCTTCTGGCTGATATCCATCTTCTCCCGTCGCACAAAGAAGCAGGAGCATCCGGCAAGCGAGATCTTTCAACCAGATACAATGGTCGAGCGGTCGGATGCCCCTGCAACCAGCACAGCGCAGATACATCCGGCAAGCGAGACCTTTCACCCAGATACCATGGTCGAGCGATCGGATGCCCCTGCAACCAGCACAGCGCAGATACATCCGGCAAGCGAGACCTTTCAACCAGATACCATGGTCGAGCGGCCGGATGCATCTGCAGCGCCCCGGAAAATCGGCGGTATAGAAGTCCGCGATATGTGGAAGGTAGCCGTGGCATCGCTGCTCGGCCTCTTCCTCACCCAACTCAGCTTCCTCAAAGCCGTCACCCTCACCACCGCGCTCGACATCTCGATCCTCAGCCTGCTGAGCCCCATAATGGCCCTGCTCGTGGCCGTCGCGTTCCGCATAGAAAGAGTCACAGCAGGAGGCGTCACCGGCCTTGCGATAAGCTTTGCCGGCGTGCTGTTCCTCGTGCTCAACACAGTGTCGATACGCAGCGGAGCAGCCCACACCAGCATCGGAGGCATCGTGCTGATGCTCGTCAACACCCTCTGCTTCGCAAGCTACATAGTGCTGTTCAAGCGCACCATCGAGAAATACAGCGTCGTCACATTCATGAAGTGGATGTTCCTCTTCTCGACCCTGTACGCCCTCCCCTTCGGGCTCAAAGGCCTGTTCGAAGTGGACTGCGCCGCACTTGCGCCGGGCATCATCTGGCAGATACTGTTCGTTGTCGTCTGCGCCACCTTCATCTCATATTTCCTGATTCCGATAGGCCAGAAGCGCCTCAACCCGGTACTGCTGTGCATGTACACATATGTCCAGCCCATCGTGGCAATGGCAATCAGCCTGGCTGCCGGAATGGATACGATGACCTGGGGGAAGGCCATAGCCACAGCCCTTGTGTTCGCAGGCGTGAGCATGGTAAACTTTGCGGGAAAGAGCCGGCACTGAAAAGAAATTTTGCTATATTTGGGAAAACATTAACCAAAAAACAACACAACCATGGCAAAAATCGTTTACATCATCGGTATTCTCCTGACCATCTGGTGCGTTCTTGACATCTTCAAGAAAAGCAGCTGGGGCATAATCAAGAAACTCATCATCGCAATCCTTGTCGTGGCTACAAGCTGGGTAGGATTTGCCGTATATTACATCTTCCTCAAGAATAAGTAGCAATGAGTCTGCTGGGCAATATCATCTGGCTTGTGTTCGGAGGACTTATCACGGCACTGTGGTACTTCCTGTTCGGACTCGTCCTGTGCTGCACCATCATCGGCATTCCCTTCGGAGTAAAGATCATGAAGCTGGGCGCACTCGCCCTGGCCCCATTCGGCAAGACGGTGCATCTCGAGCCCGCCAAAGGTTGCCTCAGCACGGTCTTCAACATCATCTGGGCTGTAACCGGATGGTGGGAGATTGCCATTGTACATTTAGTCTTCGGGATCCTGCTCTGCATCACCCTGATAGGCATTCCCCTGGGCAAGCAGCACTTCAAGATGGCTCAGTACTCCTTGTTCCCCTTCGGGGGCACAATCAAATAGACTTCTAACAAGAGAACTCTCGGACTTCAAAGCCCGAGAGTTCTCTTATTATTACCTTTCCCGAAATGGGAAATTTTCAAAAATTATTCATGTATGGAGGCAAACTTCTTTAGCTTCTTTAAAAGAATCACCGATGTCAAAGCAAATATATTCCGTTGTCTGACAACAGAAACCATATATTGAAACCTCGGCCCAAGCTGCGAATAGTTGGTCAAAAGTAAATCGTTCTTCAATAAATTCTTTTGAGAAATAACACGTATATATTTATTCTTCTGAAAGAGAGACATATTCGACTTAAGTATACTTCGCATATGGTTATATCGATATAATATCTCCAGTTTAATAAGTCTTGGGAGCAATGACGGGTTCTCTTTCACTATTGCCTGACTCGCCAGAAACTTCATCATGCTATCCAAACGGTCAATCTTGAAGACCGAAAAAGTTCTGCTTATTGATTGAGTGTTGTAGCAATAGAAATAGAGTGGATTGGGGATATATCTTATGCTGTTGACATACGGATATAGCTCATAGTCAAATATGGTATCCTCGGACAGCAATTGCCGTTCAGACCTGAAAAGGACGCAATTGTCAGCAATGATTGACCTCTTGAAGAGAGCTCCCCATACTGCCATGTTGCGAACAACATAGGAATCGCTGCTCCATGGCGATGCGGTCAAATCAGCAAGAGACTCAACAACAGCATCGCCAGAAACGCACTCATCAAAAGAATACTCCACACGCGTATCTCGTGAGTCGTGCCAGGCAAAATGCACGGCACAGTAAACGATGTCAAATTTCCCATCTTCAGACGCCGCAAACAATGACTCACACATACTCTTGTCAACAAAATCATCACTGTCGACAAATGAGACAAATTCCCCAGTTGCAACCGACAAGCCCGCATTTCTGGCACTGTCAATACCACCATTCTCTTTATGTATGCATTTGACATTTGAAAAACCAGCTGCATACGAGTCGCATATCTCCGGACTTGAGTCCGTTGACCCATCATCAACCAATATGATTTCTATCCGATCAAAGGTCTGATTGGTAAGCGAGTCAAGACATCTGGCAAGATATTTCGATGTGTTATAAACAGGGACAATTACTGAAATTATCGGTAACATATGGTCAACTTTTCTTCACGAATGACATAAAATCATCAAATCCGTCAAAGATTTTATGGTGTTCACGTTTCCAGACCTCGAATTCCTCTGGGCTGAATACTCGGGAATAAGGATAATCATATTCCATATAATTGGTACCATCCACAAAACAGGGATAATCTTCAAAGAAATCTTCACGTTCAGGCTCACGTCCCGAGGCTAATATTGATTTCGCATATTCAACGCACTCGGACACATACTCCTTCCGCCTTCTTTCATAATAGTCCTCATATGAACTGATTACTCTTGCAGGCACACCAACAGCAACAGAATTATCAGGGATTGAAAGTGTTACAATCGCTCCCGTTCCTATGATACAATTATTGCCTATTGACACACCCTTGCAAACCGTCACATTTTCACCAAACCACACATTGTCGCCAATAGTTACTTTCCCATGTGAAGGAATAAACTCATTATGAGACTTGACAAAACACCACCCAGCCCAATCGTGAGACATGATGACTGTTCCACTATGAAGGAAAACATGTTTACCTATGGAAATAAGTTCGGGCCGGGAAACATCTATCTGAACAGTTCTAGGATTGATTGCATACGTTCCCTCCCCTACTGTGACGCCTTTATCTCTTAATCGATTAAGGAAATTTTCGCTAGTCATATTAGACCATTTAAGAGACAGTATGGCAGTTTTAACGATTTTCAGCAAGTTAGGCATTTGTCTGGCAAATTTTATTTTTGATATATGTCGTCAATTTCCTTCTATGATTTGGTGGCATAAATACATACGCGCAAACACTAACAGATATTATGCTGATTACTATGGCAATAATGTTTCCGGCAATAGTATCACGATTGACCAATAGAAAATACACAAATACCGGAATGACTGACGAGCAAACCGTAATGACAAGGCATTTGACGAGACATGAATATATTGCCTTATACGAATAGCATTCGACCTCTTTGACCAAAATCAAAGGTCTTACAATAAAACCATATATGATGGACATCGCAAACATTGAAACAGGGCCCCATACGATTCCTCCGCCTAGATGCCACACCAAACATAGCAGCAAATAGAAGAAACCGCCAACAATCAAAGACATCAGCGAATTGGACTTTATCCGTCCGGATGCCATCATCGGGACATAAAAAGCAGTCGGCAAACTGACTGTAACGATATTGACAACAGCCCATCTGCAAAAAAACACAGTGTACTCAGGAACATCAACAAGCCAGATATCCAAAACCTTCGGCATGGTCAGGAACAGAGGCAACCCTATCATCAGAACAAGATCGTAGACATATACAGTCGTGGATAATGTAAGCTCTTTGCTCCCCTCAAAATTGCCGGCAGCATATTTTTTTATAATTTGAGGGTTGCTAGCAGCTCTGAAGTTAGCGACAAACTGATTGAGAACATGAGTAAGTTGATTTGCAAACGCCTGGGCTCCCACAATAACGGGAGAAAATGTCATATTCATCAATACGATAACGCCCTGAACTTTCAAAGTTTCAGTGAAGCTTGCAAGAATATTCCAGCCGGAGAACTTCGTGATATCAAGAAAAATATCTTTTTTGAACTTCAATGAGAACCTTGATTCCTCAAAGTGTCTGATACAATATATTCGATATGCCATTATCAGACCTATCTGGAGAATCAAAAGCAACACCGCATACGAAACTAGACGGTCAACAGGTGAAATGACAAGCAAATAGCAGATGGCCAACTTGCCAATAGCCTCGAATATGCTGACATACGCATAGATTCCCATTCGCTCGTGAGCCATGATATCCGCCGTATATGGAACCTGTGTGGCATATAGGACCATAGTCAATATCGATATATGATATACGATGACTGCCGCATCAAATCGACCATCAGGGATTACCAGTTTATGATACACGAAATAGAGCCCTACGGTCTCCAGCAGGAAAGCGAGAATCAAAGAAAGGCCCAAATGCGCAACAAATGCAGTACTGAAAGTAAGTTTCAATTCTTCAGCATCATTCCGTCCTATTGCAAATGTAATGAACCTTGAGGTTCCAACACTTAACGTGCCATTGATGAATGACAGGAATCCGACAACGCCTCCAACAACGTTGTACAAGCCATAATCATCAACGCCTAATTTATCCAGAATTACCCTGGAAGTAATAAGAGAGACTCCCATAATCAGGAACATCCTGAAATATAGGAATATAGTATTTTTCGCAATAGTATTTGTCTCTGACATTTCTAATGTTACAAGACCCGATTAATACGCTTGTTCATCATGTCCGGGAAGTATTTGCCAACATGTCCTCAATATGATCTCCATGTCAAGGACTGGTGTCCAGTGCTCAATGTACCAAATGTCATGCTTGACACGGTTCTCCATCTCTTCCAAAGTTTTGGTTTCCCCCCTGCATCCATTTACCTGAGCCCACCCGGTAATTCCTGGCTTGGCCAGATGCCTGACCATATAGTCGTTGATAAGACCACTGTATATTTCAGTATGATGCTCCATATGAGGGCGAGGTCCGACAATTGACATATCGCCAAGCAAAACATTGATAAACTGCGGAAGTTCATCAATGGACGTCCTTCTCAGGAAGTCACCGAATCTAGTCTTCCTGGGATCATCGGCAGTAGCCTGCAGGGTGTCCGCTTCATCGTTTATCTTCATAGAACGGAATTTGAATATTTTGAAGCTGTGTCCATTGTATCCAGTGCGCAATTGACGAAAATAAACCGGTCCTTTGCTCCCGGTGACGACATCGCCAATCCATACAAACATGAACACAATAGGATAGAGCGTACACAAAAACAGAAGACTAATAATTATGTCAAAAAGCCTCTTTACAAACTTCGAGAATGGATTATTCAACGGCTCAGGCCTCAACTTGAATACTGTCACTGAGCCCAGGTCTCTGATTGCCAATTTTCTATGAGGATATCCATCCATCGTAGGAACGAAATAGAACTCTATGAAGTTGTCATTGCACCATTGAATTAGCTTGTTCACCATATCATGGCACTGGGTTGGAGGCAGCGAGCAGTATAATTCATCCGGTCTATTGTCGTTGAGCCATTCAAGAGCACCCTCAACAGGGCCAAGGAACTTTACACCACCAGGCATGCTACACTGTTCCAATGAAGAGAAATAGCCAGACACGACGTATCCAGTAACATCTTTGCCACGAAGCAATTCAGCACAGACTCTTCCTGCGGTGACGTCAGCTCCTACGATAACCACATGTCGGGTATTCCTTCCTAATTTACGAAGTCCACGGACAATCTTATTAGCAATGTAGTGCCATATGGAAATAGCAAAGATGGAACATACAAGGCCAAGACCAAGCAACATTCTCGGAGAAGTCTTATACACCATCATGACAAGAACCGTAAACAAAAAATACGTCAGCACTGCCATTCTAACAGCTCGAGAGAAAACAACGGAAGGCCGAATTCTGCGTTCATGCAATCTTATTTCGACGACACCGACAACAACAGCAAAACTGACTACCAGCAATGAGCATACGCCCAACAAAGCTCCGTCGAGGCCCAGATGACATTCCGGTGGGAGCAGCCTGACCAGAAGCAAAAAGACAGATAGGAGCAATGCAATGTCTATGATAAATACAGGGACTTTAAAATAAAAGAACTCCCGTGAAGACTGATTCACCATAGTTTTTATTGGATTTTTCTTATGAATCTTGCTGGATTGCCAGCCCAGATTTCATTATCGGGAATACTTTTAGTAACAACGCTGCCAGCACCAACTACGCTATTCTCTCCGATGACCACGCCTTTCCCAATAAAGCACATGGCACCGATGAATACATTATCATGGATTTCAACAGGCTTATGTTTTGCATTCACAGCATCAGTTTCTATTGATGCACGTAGAACCGGATCAAGCGAATGTGCGTCGGTATCGGTTATGATTGAAAGAGCGCCTATTTTGACATTGTCTCCAATTGTAATACTGTCGACACATCGAAGCGTAGAACTCGACATACCAACATTATTGCCAATGGTCAAGACACCTTTGGGGCCTACACAAATAAAAGACCTGATGTTCCGGCCCATAGGATTACCCATATCACCGGATGACACCTGGAAATGATCGCCTACTGACATATGGCCTTTCATTCTAAGACCAACAAGTCCTCGGATTCGCAAACATTTTCCATAATTAACATTACACATGCGCATTCTTAGCATGTTCCAGACTACAATGATTTTACGCAATATCATCTTTCTGCCAATTTATCGTAAACCATTCTCAACTGATTAAGCACTACATCCTTGTTATGCCTTCTGTTTGCCGTTGCTCGAGCATTTGAACCGATTTCCATATTCAAGTCCATGTCGGAATATAATTTCGAAATCAGATATGCACTTTGGTATGGATCATTTGCCGGAACAAGAAAGCCGTCTACACCATCTTGTACAAGAGAACTGGTTCCCCCGACATTCGTGCATATTACAGGAAGACCAAGCATCTGAGCTTCGCAAACACTATTAGGACTGTTCTCAATATATGAAGAATGGAAGTATAACGTTGCTGACAACTCTTCTGTAATCAACTCGGAAGCAGATGCCACACCGCAAAATTTCACATTTACATCATTGGGCCTGATTCCTGTTATTTTCTCAGGAATAGGAGCCTCTGACACACCAAAGCATTTCCAGTTAAATGACAGATGCATATCTTCTTTAAGTACTTTTGCTGTTCTCAAAATCAGATCTACACCTTTATAGAGAGGACGCGATATCGTACTCACTATGACCAGATTCTCGGGAATACGTCTTTCCCCAACATTATAGAATTCCTCTCTCAAGAATTCGCCACAATACATATACTCAGATTGAGGGTTCATAATTGAAGAAACCCTTTTATCCCACTCTGTCCGTCCCATATAATACTTCAGCCCAGAAACAATCTCTTGCTCTCTATGGCATGCCATCTCCCAAGTATAATGATACATTCTGTTATCAAACCATCTCTTCAAATTCAGACAACTGCCCTCAAACTCTGACCACGAAACAGCAGGTGGGAGCAAAACGCTGTAATACGGATTGAGAAGACCTTGAATGTGAAGTACTACAGGTACTTCTGTATACTTGGCAATAAGTCCGAAATACTTCTCGGTTCCCCAGACATGGATAATATCGGGCTTGAAGTCCTTGACCACATCCATATATGCTGCAATGTGGTACTTCCATGTGGATTCTTCCACAGCATAATCATATTTGCCGATAAACGCATGCCATGCCTTCTTGACACGGATCCAAATACTTGAATCATTGGGGTTGCGGACAGGATAATATACGACACCCTGCCTCTCCAATTTTTCAGAGTCCCCCTCCGACACGAAACAGACGGCCAAATCTACATCTACTGATGATGACAACGCCCTCTCCGCTGATTCTATCCAACCGCCGCCTCTCTTTTTAGCGTCAGTAGACATCGACGCATAACATGACGGTGTATTGCTAAACCACAATATTCTCATACTATCAATTCAATACGAAAGAAAACGCCAAAGCCTCATTCTTCGCCATATCAGATGATATAATCTAAAGAACGGCTCCGAGATGGTCTCCTCCGGATATTTACAGATAAACTTTGATAATCTTTTCGTTTTATATAATGCCCTGTTCAGCATCACCTTGAAAGGCGCACCGTGCTGCCTTTTGATACGGGGATCGTATTTCCCAAAATTGCCGGCAAGCATCACTTCATTGAGCAGGAATTTTCCGCCCTTCTCATCCGGGTCAATCAGACAATTTGAATCGGGCATAAGAAAGACACGCTGCAAAATCCACATCACTGCAGCAGCAAATTTTTCAAGACCAAACCTTTTAATCAGACGCCTGACCTCATGCAAATCTTCATGACCGGACTTTTCATACTCTTGAATGGTGAAGTAGTAATCCAGAAGTTGTCTCAACCCTACACCCTCATCAAAAAAATGATGGAAGATATGCAGCAACTGATATATTACATTGAATCCAACTGACGGGACAGGAAAAGATTGCCCATCAATCTGGAATTCATGTGAACAATTACGAATATGACCAGAATACCAATGCGTGATTCGGCGGTTCCTGATCGGTGCATTGACAAAGGTAGGACGATAGTGAATTTCAACCTCGACATCAAAGATTCTTGGTATCGAAACATGATGGTACCTTGGTATAAGTACACTCATTTTTCCATGAGAGACCAGGCAATCCTGAATCTGGCCAAGAATGTGCGTGATATTCGTCCTATCAGTATTATAATTGAGCCATAGATCTATATCTCCTGGAGTTCGTGAGGACCTGAGCCACTCCGGATAATACTCCAAATTTCCTTGTCCTTTCAGAACGCAGCACCACAAACCACGCTCTCGGAACTCTGAAGCAACACTTGAACAGCATTCATTCACTACTTTATTCTTATCCCCTATCAGAACGGCCGATGCCAGCCATTTGAGATAAAGCGGTTTTTCAATTCCAATCGACGCCCCATAATCATTTCGTTTGTCCTTGATTATCTGAATTGCGGAAAAACACACGCCCTCAAGAGACTGTTTGATTGACAGATTATGCAGAGCACTCCACTCAGCAGGAGATATCGCAGCCGAAAGGGTTTTCCTGTTTCCAACGGCTATCTGAAGAAGTTCGAAAAAAAACTCAGGCATTGAACAATCCTAGAATAAACTGTGGAATTTTCCACATAATCTTCTCCATTTTCATAAGAGTAGGGAGCTTGAAGCCATGCCTTGTATAGAGGTCAATGTCTTCATCCCACATCATCTTTCTTTTTGTGTTGTCCGTACTCAACCCGCCCATCCTCATCAAAACGGTATTCCGGCGTTTCATATAAGAAACCTTGATAGTATCCATCTTAAGATAGCGGACCAGCAACTCCGAGTCAGCAGCAATCTTGTATTTTGTATCATACAACCCCGCCTTCTGCATGAAATCTCTTTTTATATAACATGTAGGATGAAGCGGGAGCCAGCCGTGACGGACCTTCCACTTGGAATAGTTCCCGCCAATCCAATGACGGATTACTTTTGACGGATCATCAGCATCGACGAACAATCCATCTGCATATACCATGTCAGCACCGGTCTCTTCAAAACACTTTACATAATCGGCTACGACATGATTATCGAATATGGTATCATCCGAATGGCACAATGCCACGACTTCTCCTGTTGCCATGGCCACGCCCTTGTTGAGTGCCTCATACATGCCAGAATCACGTTCAGACACATATTTAACAACAAAATTCCGCGGAGCACCCTTAATTGCTCTTTCAATAACATTCTGAGTGCCATCGCTGGAATTGCCATCAACAATAATATATTCAATATCAGGATAATCCTGTTTAAAAACAGAGCGGATAGACTGGTCTATGGTCGACGCTCTATTATAACAAACCGTAATAATACTCACCCTCATAACCACTATTTCTCTTCAATTGGATGCTGAAACAAATCAACGTTCTCCTTGATTCTCTTCTCATCCCAATTCCACCATTGCATTTGTTGAAGAGAAGCAATCGTATCCTCCTTGAAACGGTATCTTATTATCTTCGCCGGCACGCCTCCCACAACTGCATAGGGCGGGACATCTTTTGTAACCACAGCACCGGCACCAACCACAGCACCATCACCAACATTGACACCGCTTAACACGATTGCACATGACCCTATCCATACATCATTGCCAATATTGGTTGTTTTATATGCCGTTTTGAACAGATCCCGCTCAGTAAAGGATACACCCAATCTATTATGTTGCTGCGTAAAAACAGGCGAAGTTGATAAATGGTCAATAGAATGTGATGCAGCCCCGATAATACACCTTTTTCCAATTGAACAATACCTGCCAACTTTGGCATGTTCCAAATCTACGTTTGGTGCACAATAACTATATTCTCCAATCGATGATTTATACAGCTTACATTTACGCGATATTACCGCTGATTTTGCCACAACCGATTCAGAGGAAACAAATGAAATCGGGGAGACATTGTTATTGAACAAATGCCTTAGCCAACCTAATATATATGTATTCATTCAATAATATTTTCAAGATACCGCTGAGCAGCAAGTTGATCCGTATAGTATGAAGCAGTTTCTACAGCACGATCTGAGATTGCCTTGAGTTCTGCAGTAGTCATTAGTGATATCCTTTTTAATATGGATGCCAGTTCATCAGAATCTCCAGCTTTGCATAGAAACCCATTAACACCATCCTTGATTATCCCATCCATCCCCTCATATTTTGACGCGACAGTTATACAGCCACAGCCCATAGCTTCGAGATAAACAAGGCCAAACGCCTCTGCCCTGCTGATCATGATGAAAATGTCCGATTGCTTCATGCATACAGTAACTTCGTTCCTGGGTAACCGACCCGTAAATGATACGTTAGGCATAGATGAAGACATCGCTTTCAAATGGTTACTTTCATTTCCGGTTCCAACGAATAAAACATTATATTGGTCACCATCATCCAATTTGTCAATCGCATCAAGAATAGAAGCGGGATGTTTTCTTTTAATCAACTGGCCTACAAATACAATATTTCTTAATTTATTATCGAACAGTCTGTGAGAATTCCCTGTTATATATTCGGGAGGAATTCCTGACGCACAATGAAAAGACTTGAATGAACTGCCTACTATCTTTTCAAACTGTTTCTGCAAAGGAATGGAACGGAAGCCCCATGAATCAACCGAATCGTAATACCTGGTATATTCCGGTTTTGCTTTTGATTCGTCAACATCATGTACTATCATGGCTGTTCTGCAATCATATTTTGACTTGAATCTGGCTATCAAGGGCAACTGAGGATTCCACCAGTGGCCAACAACCACGTCAGGCACAAATGATTTCGCATCCAACACGGACGTGATCTTCATAAATTGGCAAGCCACTGAAGAATCAGGAAACATGCCGTGGGGCACAATTTTCTTTATTGGAATTCTCACAACTGTTATTCCATCATATTCATACTCCCTTGTCGAATCATCATAAACAGAAGGAACTACAGAACCAATCTTTGATGAAAGGAATGAAGCAAAATGAGAAGTAAAAAGATAAAAGAATTTGGGAAATAAGGCAAAATTATGGATTACCAGTACATTATATCCCATATTCGCCCATTGTCTGGCAAAATAATGGACAACAGGCGTATCTCCGTATTTCAAATCATCAGCAGGATATATCTTGCTTAATATCAATATATTTTTCACCTTTCTTTCGTCTAAAGCATTTACCATACACGAGCGCGACAAGGCAAAGGCCAGTATACTTCGTTATCTGGTATGGATTCCCCGAATTCATGATGGAAAGCATAGAATATATGCACATCATCGTCGCCAGTACCTGAGGCAAGGAACACCGCCTTATGAACATTACACGCAAAGGGAATACAACAACCAGTATAAAATAAAAGAAAGCCCCTATTAGCCCCATATCAAGATATGATTCCAATAGCGGATTATCAATCCACCTGGTCAGATAGCCTTTCCCAAATAAATAGTTCCCCATAGAAAACTGGCTCTCGATAATATCATAAGCGGCTTTTCTATTATCAAATCTTTCAATTGCTGAACCGGTTTCATCTCTGACACTAGTATTCCCGAACATATTCATAACTCCAGCATAAATATTATATGCTAGTGTATTAACTTTATCATTGACGTATGGGACCGCAAAATAGGCTACCAACAAGCCACAAATAACCGCCAACGAAGAAAAGAAGAATTTCTTCGATACTTTGAGTCCCTTCCTTCTTTTTTTCCTAGAAGTTCGATTAAAGGCATATATGAAATATAAACATCCCAAAACAAACACAAGAATCGGCGTTCTTTTGCTACATTCAAGCAGCACATAAAAGCCACCAAGCAATCCAAACAGTGATAATACTTTCCAGATTTTACCACGTGCATGTTTCATATTAATGATGCATAATGCTGAGAACATATTTGTCAGCGCGCCTAATGCTACTGTGAATGCTTCAATGGCATATGAGTCATTCAACTTTCGCATCTCATATGCGATATCTCCCGTAACCATCTGCAATTGACACACAAGGATGCCCAATATCACACACGGTAATGAAACAAGAAAAACAACAAATGGGAGTCTATCATATGAACGGGACCTGGGGAACGTGGTCATTGCAAAAACATCAGCGATAATGAACAAATGAAACGTCAGATACTGTGTCGTCATATTTTCCGACAAAATACCGTACACTATCATTATCAGTTGAAAAAGGAATATGGCAAGAAACCATTTGTTATATGACGGGAAACGCAAGTTGAACAAGTTTTGCCAATGCACCATCAAAAGAACAGACATGATCATAAAAGCAGGCGTCCAAGGCACAGAAGGGACAAACTGATTCAGATACATTGCAAGAGGCACTCCACACAATGTCAATGCTATTCCCACCAAAGGCAGGTTCCAATATTTCAGTTTCAGGATTCTCATTGCAGATTACGCCATAATACTTCTGAAAATTTTTCCACAGAATGAGTTATTGCATATTCCCTAGAACACAGTATGGGCTTCACAGTCGACATCGTTCTTGCTAAACCAGTTGAAGACAAATCATCAATGGCATAACCTAGATTGTAGGATTTTATCAATCTGCCTAGCAGTCCTTGTGACGGGCCAATCACCGGCTTACTGAAAAAAGATGCGTATCCAATAACACCACTGCTCTGATTCGTGTTCTTGTATGGAATCAAAATATAATCGGTGCTATTACAGAGATTAATCAAAAAAAGATATGAACAAAATTCATCATAGACTATTATTCTGGTTTTTCTCTCAGCTTTCTGAAGTAATGAATAAAAGTCATCATGTATGCTATCCTTGATCTTGCCTGCAAAGACAAAAACCTTACCCTTCAATTTATCAGAAGGCATATCTATTATTGCTTTGAGAATTTCAAGAGTACCCTTCCTTTCATCAAGGCCGCCAAAATGGAGGAACATGGTTTCTGATTCTCCAACACCTATTTCTTGTCTGATGTTGCGAACCCGACTATCGTCAATCATAGGAACTGGGTCGGGGATCTGAATAAACTTTGAAGAAGAATATATTGAATTCAGTTTACTGGCGGCTAACTCGTCATTAAGAACATACACAGCCTCTACATTAGCTTCTTTGGCCAAAAAGGCATATCGCAATTTCTCCAACAGCAATCTAGCTCCTTTGATATTACTTCCTTCGTAGAAGTAAATCCTATATAGTATTCCTGAAATCAGAACGTTTCCAGGCAACATAAAAGGCAGGAACGGCATCAGATGCATAAACATTATCAACCAGACGCGGTCAATATGATGCAGCAGGACAATTCGCCTTATGATTAATGATTTGAAGAATGCAGATACAAGAAGATTCTTCTTTTTGCATTTCATCAAATCTTTGTCTTTCAAGTATTGGATGTCGATGTTTTCGGCTTTTTCCCAAATGAACTTGTACTTTACTTCCGCAAATTCCGCTGGAACATAGAAATAAAAATGATGCTTCGTATGTTTTACAGCCTCACAATATATATGATGAAGGTACTCAAGATGGTGTCCTTGCACAGACCAATCGAATATAAGAATGTTCATATCATTTCTTCTTTCTTATATTGTTCAAAAGCGCAGAAACGCTCATGCCCATCTTTGAATATTCCCTGCGATTTCCCTTCGAGTTCACAACAGTCATGGACACATCAATAGAATAATCTTCCGCCTTGAATGCGATGCACTGCAGCACATCCCATAGGCCGATGCCATCACAAAGAGAAGCCTTACCATTAACCGTAACTGCAGATGAACCAGATGGAACAGATACAGGGTCGGCACTACCGCTGATAAAAGCAACGCCCTTCTTATAAACTGTACCCTTGATATTGGACATTGTAAAGCCTAAAGAATCATTTATGCAATTGAATTCCGCTGTTCCTCGCACACTCCTGAGACTCGTTGGAGCAATCCTGGTTATCTTATACCCTTTGAAATGCAGTTTGCTCAGCTGCGCATAAGCCAGGTTCTCTCCTGTGAAAAGTATCAGGATTGCTGCAACAATGGCAATAACAAATCTGCGCATATTCTGATTTCTCTGATAGCTAATTACTGTTATCCCGCTAGAACTGAGACCGCATCTTCCAAGAAAGAATTCACATTACGGCTTCGCCCTCACCAGTCCCAAATGCGGACGGCGCAACAACTCTTTTAAAATAGCGTGTGAAGTTACGTAAAAATAAGCCAAAAAGCAATTACTGGTCCCACTCCCAATCCCACGAGAGCCTGTCGACATCCTCATCGACCAGTCTGGACCCGCTCTGAACCTCGATGAAAGTCAGGTCCCGCACAGCCTTTACTGCGTGGAGACGGCCGGCGGGCACAACGACGGTGTCGCCTGCATGCACTTCCTGCACTGCACCGTCAAGCACGACGAAGCCGCTTCCGTCAACGAAAGTCCATGTCTCGGTACGCTCAAGGTGACGGTGATACGAGCTGTTCTTCCCTGCCATCATCGTGATGCGCTTGACCAGCGAGTGGCATTTGTCGGGGAAGACGGTCTCGTCCATGACGCGATAGGTTCCCCAACGGCGCTCTTCATACATGGGCCGCTGCGAAAGCCCTGACACATAGTTCTTTATATCCTCAGACCTATCCTTGGAGCACACAAGGATCCCATCAGGGCAGGTTGCCACAATGGCATCGGAAATACCGTCGACAAACACAGGGTTGGGCAGCTCGTTTATCACATGCACATTGCTGCAATCGGGCCCGAGCGTGGCATTTCCGATGGCAGAGCGGCGAAGCTCACCGGTAAGGGAGTTCCATGTGCCAAGATCCTTCCAGCTGCCGGCAAAAGGTACCACGGCAACGCTCTGCGCCTTCTCGGCCACCTCGTAGTCGAAACTGATCCTGGGGAATTCCCCATATCGTGCGCGTATCTCGCCAAAGCTGGCGCCGCATACATATTTGCGGACAATGCCAAGCATGTATCCCAGCTTGAACGCAAAGACTCCACCGTTCCACAGGGCATGCTGGCTCAGAAGGTCCACAGCAGTCGTCTCGTCGGGTTTCTCGGTGAATCGCCGGACCTTCAGACAGTCACCGTCCGAGGCTTCCGGCACGATATATCCGAAACGGGTAGATGGGTGTGTAGGGGTAATTCCCATCAGCACAAGGTCGGCGGCTCCATTCTCGAGACAGCCGGCCATCCTGGCTATTGTCCTGAAATACCCGTCATCGGTGTATGGGTCACAGGGCATGACGACCACGGTCTCGTCGTCCCGGCAGCCTTTCTCGAGGCTCAGATAGCATGCTGCCAGCGCGATGGCAGGAAATGTATCCCGCCTCTGGGGCTCGGTCACGACATCCACCTTGTCACCAAGCTGCTTTGTTATTATGTCCAGCTGACTGGTGTTGGTTGCGATAGTGATATCCCTGGTCAATCCGGCTTCCAGCACCTGGCGCACCACGCGCTGAACCATCGACTCCATCGAGCCGTCCGCCCTTTCCAGAAGCGGAAGGAACTGCTTGCTCCTGGCGCTGTTGCTCAGAGGCCAGAGACGCTGGCCGGAGCCGCCTGACAAAAGAACTATCTGCATGACACCCTACTTTTCCGAATCGAATATCTTACTGCAAAGCTGCCACTTCTCGTCGCTGCGTGCATCAGCCGAACACCCCTGGAACTGAGACACATAGGCCTCCCATTCAGCCTGCCTCGGAAGTGTGGCGAGACGCGCCATGTCCTTCTCGAAGTCAAAATCGTCACGGGTATCAATAATCATGAACAGCTTGCGTCCATTACGGTATATCTCCATGCTCAGGATGCCCACCTGTTGCTGACCCTCGATGATTTCAGGCCAGACGTGGCTGTGCACCTCGCAATACTTCTCCACCATCTCAGGGTCATCGACCAGGGTGAGAGTCTGACAATAACGTTTCATATCATACAAAATTACCGAAACTGTTCAACAATTCAAAATCAATATTAATCACTACCTTTACGGAAAATAAGGCGGGGGCGCGGCGTATGCATGCAAACAAAAATTGGAACATGAGCAGAACAGTCATTGTAACAGGAGCAAACGGCAGCATGGGTGCCAAGGCCTGCGAGTATCTCGCGGGCAAGGGTTGGGATGTCATCATGGCCTGCAGGACACCATGGAAGGGCGAAATGATAAAGGAGCACATAGAAAGGACCTGCCTTGGAGCAAAGCCCCGCCTGATGCGGCTCGACCTGTGCAGCAAGGAATCCGTCGAGGCCTTCGTGCAGGAGCTGAAAGACAGCGGCACCACCGTGGACGCGCTCTTCAACAACGCAGGGCTTCTGGCACACTCATACGTACAGACGGAAGAAGGTTTCGAGTCGGCCATCGCCACAAATCTGATAGGAACGGCAAGGCTTACCGAGAGCCTGCTGCCGCTGATGTCACCGAACGCGCGGATAGTGAACATGGTCTCTCTCGCCTGCCACGTGGGGCGGATCAGGGAAGACCTCCTCTGCCACAGGGAAAAGAAGTACCACCAGATCCGGAGCTACGCCGACAGCAAGCTGGGCCTGCTGCTCTACAGCATCGGGCTGCAGGAAAAGCTGCCGTCAATGGGATACCCGGGAATCAGCATCAACGTGGCCGACCCAGGCATAGTCGACACCGGGATGATTGCCCTGGGAAAGTGGTTCGACCCGATTGCCGACGTGGTTTTCAGGCCGCTCTGCAACACACCGATGGAAGGCGTCACCCCTGCCCTGCATGCACTGGAGGCCGATGACCGCATGCGCTGCTATGCAGGCAAAGGCAGCAGGCAGATACCCGCGAAATATTTGAGCCACCCCAGGAAGGAGTGGCTCATGAAAGAACTTTCTACTCTATTGCCCTGAATTCGGAGCTGAATCCCGAAGGCGTCACACGGTAGACGTAGATACCGGACCTGTGACCGCCGAAGGCATCGGCAACAGGGTCGGCATTGACCGTCCTTATCCCCTCGAGTTCCAACTCGGTTCCCATGTGGCTGTGACCTGTGAACACAGCCTCTACACCGTATTTCCTGAACAGGTTCAGGTACTTGTCCCTCAATGCCTTGGGGAAGGCGTTGTGGTTGTCATCCTCGTCGTATGAGGCGTACACGAGCGGGCAGTGGCAGAACAGATAGATGTGCCTGCGGTCGGTCGAGGTGGTCATCTCTGAAGCCTTTCTGAGCTCATTTTCGAGCCACTCGAACTGCTCGCTCTCCTGAGGCTGCACCTGTTTCTGGATGCAGTTGCTGTCAAAACCGATGAAAGCGCAGTCGCCCTTCACGTAACTGAAGCGGAGATACCCCACAAAGTCATCGTAGAGGGCCAGGCTTTCCGGAGTCCCGTAATTGATGTCGTGATTACCGGGCGTCACGAACACAGGGATAGTGGAGTCGATCTCAGCCATGCGGGCATTGAAGATATCATGCTGCTCCACGTTCTGCCAGTCATGGCACAGGTCTCCCGTAACGATGACGCAGGCCGGGTCGATGCCGTTTATCATCTCTACCGCCTGGCGCAGGTGGCTGTCAGTCTTCACAAAGTGCTCGCTCTCGTCATAGAAGCCGATCTGCGGGTCAGTGATGTGCACGAAGGTCAGCTCTCCGCTGTAATAGCGGTCGCCGGTGCAGCTGGCGATTGCGCGGCGGTACATGTCGTTGTACCCGTTCCTTTCGGGAGAAACGCCACGTCCCTCGGGGGTGAGAAGGAACTTGCCATCCTTCTCGGGCTTGAGAGCCATGTCGTTGTACATGACTATCATGTGTATGCCCATATCCTTCCAGATGGAGAGCATCTCGGAGGCGCAGGCCTCGCCGAAAGCAGTCAGACGTTCGGCGTCGGCACCTGCCTTCTCAAGGTCGGCAGCCTCGGCTATGTATTTGTCCTGCAGGACTTCACGCGTTTCCTTGAGTTTCGGGAAGAGTATGTCGTATCGAGGATAAACCATGTTGGAAACCCAGTTGCATACCCAGAATGCGGAATCCCATGAGAAGTCGACATCGGTGGCGACGGGATCGTTGTAGCAGGCAGGAACGCGGGTGGCGCTGCAGTAAACGGGGGTGTAGGTCACCATGTTGGCGTCGTCGTTTCCGAACCAGAGCACGCCGCCGAGAGCGTCAGGCAGGCTGCCGCGCATCTGGCACACAACCGTGCACGCGCTCTGCTGCGTTGCTATGGGACGCTCGTGGTAGTAGCTCACACCGTCTATCGAATAATCCTGAGGGCGGGGGCGATAGGGCGAATGCCAGGGGCCGCCGGTCATGTCGGTGGTCATGTCGAAGGGCGTGCCCTCGTAGTGGTCGCGCATGACGTCCATGGCTTCGCGAAGGCTCAGCTTGTGGTCAGGCCGGATGAAGAGAGGCATCTGCTCGCTGCTGTCGAGGTGGAACCCGTCGACGGTGGCGATGTACCTGCCGAAGTCATCGGAGAACCTGTTGAAGATGCTCCATACGCGGGCCTCGCAAGCCCTCTGCATGTGGAAGTTGGTGGGGCTGTAGGCCTTGGAGAAGTCGAATTCATCGTCCTTCCCGGCAAAGAAGCCCTTCTTGCGAGCATAGCTTATCACGTCCTTTGCATAGATCACGTTCTCTTTGTCGGAACGGTCGAAGCGGTGTATGCGACTCTGATTGGCGTGGGCGCAGATGCAGTCGTCGGGCACGCGCATGGCTACCCATACGGCTCCCTTCTCGTCGCTTCCCTTGCCTATCATCTCCATGATCCACACCTCCCTGGTGTCGGCGATGCTGAAGGTCTCACCCGTGCTGCAATAGCCATATCTGGCAACGAGATCGGTCATGACCTTGATGGCCTCACGCGCGGTGGCGGCACGCTCGAGCCCGAGTTCGATGAGTTCCGTATAGTGAATCAGGCCGTCAGGATTGGCCAGGCCGCGACCTCCCCATGTGGTCTCGACTATCGACAGCTGCTTTTCGTTGATGAAACCCATGACGCTATAGGTCTGCGGCACCTGGGGAATCTCGCCGAGATGACGGTGGTTGTCGTAGTCATACACCTGAACCTTCTCCCCTCTTGCGTGGGTGCCGCCGGGGGTGTAGCGCAGTTTGGCGCACATCCCGTAGGAGTCCATGTTGTAGGTGAGCATCGTGGACCCGTCGACCGATGCTCCGGGGCCCACAAGAAGATTTGTACAAGCGTCGGCGGCGCCTTCCTGAAAGAGCAGGACGGCGAATGCCAGGACACTGATAATCAGCCTTTTCATATGCTAGTTCATTTCTACCAGACCGCGGTCTGTGATTTTGAGTGCGGGGATTACGGGAAGGCACATGAATGCCAGTGTCATGTACGGGGATCCGAGCGTGCATCCAAGGTCGGAAGCAGCCTTCTGAACCAGGTTGTGCCCCTCTGCAGCGGCATCCACTGTTCCGCAGGTCATCAGACCGGCCACGGGCAGAGGCAGTTCGGCAATGATCGAAGCGCCATCCACGGCTACAAGACCGCCCTTGAGTTCCACAAGCCGGTTGATTGCGGCAACTATCTCCTCATCGCTCGTGCCCACGGCAACGAGGTTGTGGCTGTCATGCGCAACCGAAGAAGCGATGGCACCCTTTTTCAGACCGAATCCGCTGATGAATCCCACTGCGGGAGCGGCGGCGCTGTAGCGGTTGTACACGACGATCTTCAGCATATCTCTCGAGGGATCGGACTGGATGGCTCCATCCTTGACCAGCGGTTCCATCTCCAGCTTACCCGTAACGAGTTCCTTGTCGACAGCCTTGATGACCTGGACGGTCTTCCCGGCGTCATACGGTGCACGGATGTCGGCTGCGGCAATCTTTCCCGCCTTGAAATTGTTTGGAGCCTCCTGCAGGGGCAGCTCGCAGGGCTTCACGGTATCGGATGCATTCAGGCCGCGCAGATAGGTTGCCAGCACGTTCATGTCCTGGAGATTGTCGACCAGGATGAAGTCGGCGCTGTCGCCCTCGCGAAGCAGTCCGCAGTCAATGGAGTAGTGCTTCACCGGATTGAGAGTGGCTGCACGGATCACGGCCCAGAAAGGATAGCCCTCCCCGAGCGCACGCTTCACCAGCAGATTGATGTGACCCTTCTGCAGGTCCTCGGGATGCTTGTCGTCAGAGCAGAACATCACATTTTCGGGAGCCTCGGCGATCAGCGGGCTGAGGGCCTCGTAGTTCTTTGCGGCAGAGCCCTCGCGGATCAGGATCTTCATTCCCGCACCGACCTTCTCACGCGCCTCCGTGATGTCGAAGCACTCATGGTCAGTCGACACTCCGGCCGCAACATACTTCTGCAGGAACTCACCGGTGAATCCGGGAGCATGGCCGTCTATCGGCTTCCCGGCCTCACGCGCAAGGCGCAGTTTCTCCATAACCTCGGGTACCTCTATGACCACGCCGTACGCGAACATCATCTCCGAAAGGTAGTGAATGTCAGGCATCTGCATCAGCTCGCCTATCTCTTTGGGTCCGAGCTCGGCGCCGGCCGTCTCCATGTTGGTGCAGGGCACGCAGGAAGGTGCGCCGAACCAGAAGTGGAAAGGATTTCCGGCGGCATTGTCTATCATGAACCTGACGCCGTCCATGCCCAGCACATTGGCTATCTCGTGCGGGTCGCACACGGCCGCAACCGTACCATGCTTCACTGCAGCAGCAGCAAAGTTGACGGGCAGCACCATCGAGCTCTCCACATGAACGTGGGAATCGACAAAACCAGGCATGATGTAAGGCGCATCCTCCGGAACCGCACACTCCTCCACTTTATTGATTTTTCCGTCTTTCAGCGTGATACGGCCATCGAATATCCTCTGTCCGAGCACATCCACAATATGGCCAAGAAACAAGTCAGTATTCATATTTACAGTATTATTATCCTCCAAATTTACGAATTATCGCCTATATTTGCAATGTATGGAGAAACTGGAGGATGCCCTGAAATCAAGACGGCTGCTGCTTGACGGGGCGATGGGGTCGATGATACAGACTTTCGGCCTTTCTGCCCAAGAATACGACGGCAACAACGACGCACTTGTGCTGCTTAGACCTGATATCATAAGCAGCATTCACCGGCAGTACCTCGAAGCAGGCGCCGATATCATCACCACCTGCAGCTTCTCGTCGCAGAGGATCTCGCAGGCCGAATACGGCATGGACGGGCGCATCGCCGAACTGAACCACGCAGCCGCAAGGCTCGCCCGCGAGGAAGCCGACAGGATGACCGCCCTGACTCCGGACCGGCCGCGCTTCGTGCTGGGTGACGCAGGTCCCTCGAACCGCATGCTCTCCATGAGCGACGACGCATCCGACCCGGCAAAGCGCAGCATAAGCTTCGACGAACTCGAAGGCGCCTATACGGAGCAGATCCTGGCGCTGATGGAAGGGAACGTCGATGGCATACTGCTGGAGACAGTTTTCGATACGCTCAACGCAAAGGCCGGAATATCAGCATATTGCAAAGCATCGAAAAAGGCAGGGAAGACTATTCCCCTGCTCATTTCCATGACCATATCCGACAAGTCCGGACGCACCCTCAGCGGGCAGACGGTGGAGGCGTTCGTGGAGTCAGTAATGCACGCCGGGCCGCTCTGCATAGGAATGAACTGTGGGCTCGGTGCCGCCGGGATGCTCCCCTATCTCCGCAGGATGAAGGAGGCCATAGCGGGAAGAGCCTGGATGAGCTGCCACCCCAACGCAGGCCTGCCGGACCAGTTCGGCGCCTACACGCAAAGCCCCGGGGAAATGCTGGAGCAGATGAAGCCCATGGTGGAAGAGGACCTCTGCCGCATCCTTGGCGGATGCTGCGGCACAACCCCCGCTCACATCAAGGCGCTGGAGCCCCTGGTACATAATCTCAGCAAGCCGGCGGAGCTTTCACCCCGCAGCGGCAGCGCACTGACTGTCAGCGGATTGGAGGCTTTCTCCTTCGATCGGAGCACATTCGTGACCGTAGGCGAACGCTGCAACGTTGCCGGTTCCCGCAAGTTCCTGAGGCTTATCGGGGAGAAGAAATACGACGAAGCTCTCGACATCGCCAGGGCACAGGCCGGCAAAGGTGCCATGGTCCTCGACATCAACATGGACGACGGCCTGCTTGACGCCAGGGCCGAGATGCGCACATTCCTGAACCTGATTGCCAGCGACCCGTCGGTCAGCAGGCTGCCTGTCATGGTGGACTCAAGCCGCTTCGATGTGATAGAGGAAGGCCTGAAGTGCTGCCAGGGCAAATGCATAGTGAATTCCATCTCGCTGAAGCAGGGCGAGGCAGAGTTCCTGCGGCAGGCGCGCACGGTCAGAAGATACGGTGCCGCCGTGATTGTGATGTGTTTCGACGAGCAGGGGCAGGCCACCGACTTCGAAAGAAGGATACAGATTGCCAGGAGGGCATACAGGCTGCTCACAGAGGAAGCGGGATTCCCCGCGTCTGACATAATATTCGACCCCAACGTGCTCACCATCGCCACGGGAATGGCAGAGCATGCAGACTATGCGCGCGACTTCATCCGCGCAACGGCCTGGATCACAGAGAATCTGCCCGGAGCAAGGGTCAGCGGGGGCATCTCTAACCTTTCATTCGCGTTCAGGGGCAACAACCTTATCCGCGAGGCAATGCATGCAGTATTCCTGCACCATGCAGTCGAGGCAGGCATGGGAATGGCGATAATGAATCCCGGAACGGCGGTGCACTATGACAGCCTGGATCCCGTGCTCAGGGATGCCCTCACGGCCGTGATACTCAACACCAGCGAGGATGCCGTCGAGACGCTTGCCGGGATGGCGGCACGAATGGCCGCAGAGAAAACCGGCACCGGCAGCGTCCCTGCCGCAAACACCGGCACGGAAAAGGTGCATGATGCAGCATCAGGAGTCACGCAGGCCCTGATCAGCGGCATTCCGGCAAATCTGGAGAGCGACCTCATGTCTTTGATTTCCGAGGGCAGGTCAGCTCTGGAGATCATATCCGGCCCGCTGATGGCCGGCATGAACGAGGTAGGACGGCTCTTCGGCGAAGGCCGGATGTTCCTCCCCCAGGTGGTGCGCACCGCGCGGACCATGAAGAAGGCCGTGGAGATACTGGACCCCTACATCAAGGCCTCCGAAAGCGGCAGCGTAAGCAGCGCCGGCACGGTCGTGCTTGCCACCGTAAAAGGAGACGTACACGACATAGGCAAGAACATCGTGGGTGTCGTTCTTGCATGCAACGGCTTCAAAGTCATAGACTTGGGCGTCATGGTCCCGGCAGACCGCATTGTTTCCGAAGCCATTGCCGCCAAGGCCGACATAGTGTGCCTGTCAGGCCTGATAACCCCCAGCCTCGACGAGATGTGCCACGTGGCGGAAGCCATGCAGAGCGCCGGACTGGACATTCCGCTCTTCGTGGGCGGAGCCACAACATCTGCCGCCTACACCGCCATACGCCTGGCCCCTCTGTACAAGGCGGGCGTGTTCCACATGAAGGATGCCGCACAGAACCCGGTTACGGCAATGCAGCTGCTTGACCCTGCAAGACGGAAGGTGATACTGGAAAGGAACGCCGCCCTGCAGGAAGAGATACGGGAAGAGCAGGCAAGGAAGGCCCGCATGCTGGAAGAGAAGAGCATGGGACTCGCAGTCCGCCCGGAGGATCTCAGGTTCAGATGCGACTGGGGCGGCTACGCACCGTCACCCGTCCCCTTCGAAGGAAAGGGAGCCATAATGAAGTACACGGCAGAGGAGCTGATTCCATACATCAACTGGGAATATTTCTACCACGCATGGAAGGTGAAGCCTGAAAGCGGTGAAGCCGTCGCCCTGCGCGCAGAAGCCGAGGCCTGGCTTGCCGAGGCGGGCGGCAGTGTGAGCGTCCTTGCACAGGCGGCATTCTACCGTGCAAGAGGACTGGAGGGCAGCATTGAATTCATGCCTGAAACCGGTCATCCGTCAGACTGCCCCTGCTGCAGCCATGGCGCATCAGTCCAGACGCCTCGCCAGCAGCTTCTCAGGCAGGATGGCTCGCAGAGAGACAGATGCCTGTCACTCAGCGACTTCGTCAACCCGGCAGGAGAGCATGTGGGAGTATTCGCATGCTCGGTAAAAGATGATTCGGGGCACGACAGCATACTGGCCCAGAGCATCAGGGACAGGCTCGTGGAGGCGGGAGCGGAGTTCCTGGGCATGAGGCTGAAGCAGAAGGGCTGGGGCGGGATACGACCTGCCGTAGGATACCCGTCGATCCCGGACCAGAAGCAGATATTCGGCATCGCGAAGCTCCTGGACATGAACAATTTAGGGATCACGCTCACCGAAAACGGAGCAATGATCCCTCAATCGAGCGTCTGCGGACTGCTGATCGCGCATCCCGACGCAGTGTATTTCAATCTCTAGTTACAGTTTCCTGATCCAGATGTTCCTGAAGCTGATGGGAGCACTGGGGTCGCCATGGCTCTGAAGTCTGATGCAATCATCGCCATGAGCCTCGTACTTGGGCCAGCCTATGTACTCGGTGGTTCCGAGAATCATCTGATGGTTCTGAATAAGCACGCCGTTGAACAGGACGGTCACATAAGGGCGTGTCCTGTAGGATCCGTCCTCCTTGAAGGTGGGGGCGGTGTAGATGATGTCATAGACGTTCCACTCTCCGGGCTTGCGGCAGGGATTCACAAGAGGGGTGGACTGCTTGTAGATGGCGCCAGCCATGCCGTTGGTGTAGGTCTCGTTCTCGTATACGTCAAGCACCTGCACCTCATATCTGTTCTGAAGGAAGACACCGCTATTGCCGCGTGCCTGGTTGGATCCCTCGATGTCCGCGGGGACCTTCCACTCGATATGGAGCTGGAAGTCGCCGAACGACTCCTTTGTCCTGATGTCGCCGAACTGCTTGTTGACGGTCATGGTGCCGTCAGCATTGACGATCCATCCGGCAGGCTGCCCGTCGTTGCCGCACAGCTGTCGAGGTTCGAGCCGTCAAACAGCACAATGGCGTCTGAAGGGGCGCCTGCAACCATAGCGTTGCCGGGGCAGACCTTCTTTGGCTGCGGAGAATAGAATTCAGACATTCCAGGTTTCATTCCCTCTGTACGGGAATCATCATAACCCATTGGATAAGAGCCCTGTGCATATGAGAGGGCTCCAAGGCCGAGCAAAGCGGCAGTGATTATAGCTCTTTTCATTGAAGAAATAATTGGTTCAGTGTTACGGCTCAATTTGCCATTAGACAAAATTAGTCATAAATTTGTAGAATATGAAAAAGATTCTGATATCAGCATTAGCTTTTACTCTGGGACTCACCCTGAGCGCACAGACATATGACGTACGTGAGATAGTTGCAGCCGACCACAACAAGGCTGCCGGCTGCGAGGGGCCCTACAGATACGACGCCTCTCCCCTCACCCCTGCGCCCAAAGGCTACGAGCCATTCTACATCAGCCATTACGGCCGTCACGGCTCACGCTACGCTTGGAATGACGACACCTACACGGTCATACGCAAAGTGCTCGAGGCCGCAAAGAAGGCAGATGCACTGACAGAGACCGGCAAGCTGTTCTACAGCCGCTACATGGACTTCTACCAGGTGCCGCTTATGAACTACGGCGACCTTACCGAACTAGGCGCCGAGCAGCATGCCAGCATAGCAGCTGCAATGGTTGCGGAGTTCCCGGAAATCTTCGCCAGGGGCGGAAAGTTCCTTGCAAGGGCATCAAAATCGCCCCGCGCCATCACCAGCATGGCCGCATTCTGCGCCAGCTTCGAGAAGAACGCCCCCAAGGCAGAGGTAGAGTGCAACTCGCTGCACACCAACATGACAGTCATCAATCCCCCCGAAGCTCCGGACGAACTTGTCAGGGATTACGAGGGCAGCCTGAAGCCGATCGACCGCGGATACATCACCGAGCTCAGGGAGAAGCACTACGACAACATACTCGACCGCCTGTTCACAAGCCGCAGGTTCCTCGAGGAGACAGGCGGACGCTCCGACTTCCTCTTCGAGCTCCACATGTTCTGGTCAGGCTACCACAACTACTGCAGTGAGGACCTCTTCGAGTTCCTCTTCACCGACGAGGAGATCGTCGACCTCTGGGAGGCGGAGAACTGCCGCCTGTACCTCTCTCACAGCAGCGACCGCTACCTGATGATTCCTCTTCTGCAGGACATCATAGCCGGTGCCGATGCAGCAATCGACGGGACAGGAGAATACAGAGGGCACTTCCGCTTCGGGCACGACACGGTCCTCAACGCCATCATTCCCCTGCTGAACATCAACGGATCGGGATACCAGAGCGACAAGGCCGAGGACGTGAAATACTGGTTCCAGAACTACAACGTCCCCAAGGCGGCAAACCTCCAGTTCGTGCTCTACAGGCACAAAAAGAGCGGCGACATACTCCTCAAACTGCTGCTCAACAACTCGGAGGTCACACTCCCCCAGCTCACGGCAGTCAGCGGGCCGTACTACAGATGGTCCGACTTCAAGGCCTGGGCCGATTCAGTATACGCCGCGCATCCCCAAAAATAAGCGCAATAGCCATTTCTTTGTTTATCAAAAGAATAGGTCACTAGTGTCCAAAGAAAATCTTTGAACGGTTAATATTTAAAAGCAAACTCCAGTTGAACAGGTTGATCACATACATCCGGCAGTTTTTCAGGACCATTAAACAGGTCTCGGATTGGAGTCTTGT
>JAGHSF010000055.1 GCA_018065985.1 Candidatus Cryptobacteroides choladohippi | reverse complement strand
CCGTGCGTAAGAAGGCCCCAGACACGCACGAATCTTCCTACCGGCGCATCCCGTGCGTCAGTAGGCCCGTTTCACGCACGAATCTTCATTCCGGCCCATCCCGTGCGTCAGGAAGCCCGTTTCACGCACGAATCTTCATTCCGGCTCATCCCGTGCGTCAGGAAGCCCGTTTCACGCACGAATCTTCATTCTAGCCCACCCCGTGCGTCAGGAAGCCCGTTTCACGCACGAATCTTCATTCTGGCCCATCCCGTGCGTCAGGAAGCCCGTTTCACGCACGGGGAACACAATACACCATTGAAAGAACTCTGTGGGTCCTGCGGCGGGTTGCCGATTTCCTGTGTGCAGGGCCGTCGGTCCCGCCATTCCTCCATCCGGTCCGCCATTCCCTCCATCCGGTCCACCATTCCCTCCATGAAATCGCGCCATTCGTGGACCCGGATAGTGTTTTCTCCATAAAACTGCCCAATATCAGGATTTTTCGAAGAATAACGGTCTTTTTTCCACAAAATCACAGCATTCATGGAGAACAAGGCGAGCGAGGGCAAATTTTCGCGCCATTCGTGGCAGCGGGACCTTCTTCCCATTTCCGGATCCCTCTCTGCACATAAACTCAGAATAACGGACAGTATATGAACAATCAATTTTGGCAAATCTGCATCTGACGCATCTGTGAGGCCGATTCGTATCTTCCTATTGCACATATAATCGCCGATATTTTGAGTATATGTACAAAATCTCTGATATCTTGAGTATCTGTACAGAATCGCCGTTATTCTGTCACGCAGTTGAACCTGCGGTCTGATGGCAGGCAATCCAGCCTAAGCCTTGTGCTTCAGAATCTTCTCGCTGACTCTGAGGGCGTCGTTCAGGTCAAGGACGGCGCCGGCATCGTTCTGCAGTTCGTACTCTTCGTCGATCAGCTGCTCCGCGCCCTTCTTCTCACCGTCAATGACAGCATAGAATCCGAGTTCAGCATCTGCAACAAGGGGATACTCCTCGCCGTTCCTGCAGGCGAAATACTCCATCTCCCAGATGTCTCCCTCGCACGAGTCTACAGGGTACAGCTCCGGAGCCGGGTGCTCTGCCATGGTGCGGCGGCATTCGTCAACCTCCTTCTGGACGTCCTTGTCGAACTTGCCGACGTTGTCCATCCAGCGGCGGAACATCTGCTCGAAGGTTACATGCACGGGGATGGGATTCCCGCACTCATCTTTCTCTTCTGCGAAGAGCACACCATAAGCGTCCTTGTAGAGTTTCAGGTCCTCGATCAGATCGACCGGGAGTTGCAAAGGTTTGTAGCCAATTTTGATGTCTTTCATAATCAATAGTGTATTATGCTCCACAAATATACACTATCATTCGTAAATAATCGATGCATTTTCCGGAAAAGACACCTTGGCAATTCCGCGCCATATTTGCAAATCAGGCAGGGCAGCAGTATCTTTGTTCTTCAAAAGACTGAAAAATAAAATCATACTATGAAACATTCTATCAAGTTTATTCTCTCGATCATCGAGACGGTTTCCATCGCCGGCCTCATGTCTCTGACAGGCTGCAAGAGTGGAAACAAGGTAGCCGAAAATGCTGATACTCTTGTGCTCGGCAACATCATCACGGTGGATAACGAAAGGTTGTTTGCAGAGGCAATGACCATCAAGGATGGTTATATCCAGTATGTTGGCAGCAAGGAAAACGCCATGAAGTTCTGCGACGCGAAAACCAAGGTCCTCGATTATGGGACCTCATCAGTGTATCCCGGATTCATGGAAGGACATTGTCATGGAGGTGGAGCCGGACAGCTGGCCAGCACAATCAAACTGAACGATGCATTCAGCTACGAGGAATATCAGAAGATCATTGCTGACTATATCCAGAAGAACCCGGATGAGAAGATGTACAAGATTTCCGGCTGGAGGGTACTCGGTGTGCCTCCCACAAAGCAGCTTCTCGATGAGATCTGTCCCGACAAGCCGGTGTTCGGCAATGCTTTGGACGGCCACAGCATGCTTCTGAACACGAAGGCCTTCGAACTGCTGAAGCTTGATGACGAGTTCATCAAGGAATTCGGGGAGATGGTCCAGATGGGTGAAGACGGAAAGCCTACCGGATTCGTCACCGAGGGTGCAGCCTCCAAACTCATGAAAGCCCTTCCGGTGGATATCGAATCAGCCAAGAAGTTTCTCTTGACATGGCAGGATTTTGCCATCAGAAACGGTTATGTTGCCGCTTGCGAAGCCGGTGTCAATCTTCTCAATACAGCCCACGAAGCATATGCCGAGCTTGCAAAGGAGGGTGCTCTGAAACTCCGCACGCGTGCTTACTACTGTGTTCAGCCCAACGAGGCCAATGAGCAGACCGTGGAGGAGATCAGCAGGATGAGCAAGGAGTTCAACGACGAGTACTACAAGATTGTCGGACTCAAGCTTTTTGTCGACGGTGTTGTCGAAAGCCATACCGCACTCCTGTGTGACGGCTATGCTGACGATCCCGACAACAAGGGCATGAACCGTTTCCCCGACAGTGAAAGCCTCAAGGCCCTTGTCCTTTCAGCACACAGGCACGGACTCCCCACCCATACACACACAATCGGTGACGGTGCCGTAAAGTATATGCTTGACGCCATCGAATACGCCAAGAACACCACCGGAGACAACAGCATCCGCGACATGCTGGCTCATATCGAGCTGGTCAAGCCTGAGGATATCGACCGTTTCGCAAAATACAATGTCTCCGCTCTCGTGTCCGCCCTGTGGGCTCCCAAAAATGCAATCACACCTTTCGAGCAGGAGGTTTCCCTTCTTGGCGAGGAGCGTTCGGTAGAGCCCTATCAGGTCATCAATTCTTTTGTGAAGATGGGCGTGAACTGTGCGCAGCATACAGATTACCCAGTCAGCACGGCCATCAATGTTCCCTTGTCAATCTACTGTGCAGTCACACGCTGCCTGCCCGGTGGCGATGCAAGGAACACGCGCAATCCTGATGAGGCCATCAACCGTCTGGAGGCGCTCCGTGAACTCACGATCAATGTCGCATATCTCTGGAACGAGGAGGATCATATGGGAACCCTTACTCCCGGAAAGGTTGCAAACTATGTGGTTTACGACCGCGACTTCATACACGACGACATCGAATCCATTCCCGATGCCAAGCTCCTTCACGTCGTCATCGACGGCGAGGAGGCATATTCCAATGCTCAGTAATCACCGGGGCAGCAATCCCAAGTCATTCATGGGCAGATTCTGGCGCTGGCACATCAATTTCTGCCCGGGCTGGAAGGCATATTTCACCGCCCAGTCAGAGGAGAAGAAGGCTGAACTGAGAGAGAAGTACAACTTCACCAGATATCAGGGCTGATGGCTGAAAAGCTTGATCCGCTGGTCGCAGAACGACGCTGAATGTCAAGGAAGCTTTATAAGTGGCCCAGGCCAATGCTGCTGATTGCCAATGGCTTGATCTGGTCCTTTCCGGGAATCAAGATCCTGCTCGGAGGCATAGATGCAGTCAGGGATTGCGGAAAGCCGATGGCGATATTGCTGTTCATGATGAGCCTTGGCATAACCTTGAAGCTCACGGGCATGGCATCCGTGTTCTTTATTGCATTCTTTTACTGCGGACTTGGGGCTGCACTGTCCGAAGCCGCGTTGACCTACATAATCAAAGGCATATGCAGATTGATACGCTGATAACCAGACTTGCTCTGATTTCTGCCGTGCTGCTTGTGGCATCGGCTGCAGCAACATCATGCAATAATCCGAACGGCAGGAACGGAGCCGTACCCTATTATAAGACAGTAAAACTTCAGCCACGCGTCGCCCAGGTCATCTGGAACCCCGATGAGTTTGATTTCGAGAAGGCAAACAAGGCTGTGACTGAACGGTATGTCAATCTGTACAATGTGTCCGCAGGAGGATGCACCAGCTGGCGCAACGGACGCTTCCACGGCCGCAACTTTGACTGGATGCAGTCCGACTTTGGCTGCATCGTGCTCCAGATGCCCGCCGGAAAGGGAGCAAGGCACGCCAGCGTCTCCATCATAAACGGCAATCCCGCAGTAGACGGGGCGCTGCTTGACAATGACAGCATTGACGGGGATTACCGCAATTTCCTCCCCTGCATGGCGATGGACGGCATCAATGACGCCGGCGTGGCAGCAAACATAAACATCATACACCATACCCCCGGAGATGCCTATATCCGCAGTGAAGAGGGCGATCTCTCCTGTATGAGCGTGGTCCGGTATGTCCTCGACAATGCCGGAAGCGTGGATGAGGCCATCGGCCTGCTGAGCAGGAGAAAGGTCAGCCAGGATCTTGTGGCGAAGGCTGGTGATGACACGCACTTCATGATCTCTGACGCAGAAAAGACCGCTGTCGTGGAGTACGATAACGGGGAAATGGTCATACTGTATTATCATGAGAACGGCAACGGCTGCCGCAGCGGAAAAGGCAATCCGGCAATAATGAGCAATCTGTTCAATATCGCCGTCGAGAAATGGGGGCTGGGCACTGACGAGTTCTACGAGAACAGACCTTTCTCACTGGGCGTGGAACGATGGGCAACGGTTTTGTCAAGGTATGATGACGCATCCAGGTCGGTGGAGGCCAATCTCGACATCGCGCAGTCGGTGTGGTATTTCAAGAATTTCATGTCCCGGGACAACCTCTGGTATTCAGAGTGCGCCGACCATGATTATGGGAAGGACGGGCAGGGATGGTACTGCATGCTTGACGGGAAGCGCGTCCCCTGCAGCAGCTGGAAGGAGGCTCAGCTGAAGGCTTGGGAAACCATGCCTGAATTCCGGGACGGATACGACGAAAGATTCGGAAAGCTGGCCGATCCGCACGTCAAGGAGAACGGCTGCTGGGAGACCTCCCATAGCGTCATATATGATCTCAGCGAAAAGAAGGGATTTCTTTGCGCATTCGAGGGCTTCTATTCAAAGGATGACAGTCCGATAGAGATCACTCTGCCGGGCCAGGACCGCTAGAAGGCACAGGCGGCCTGCCTGCATTCCCCTACCTACCGGCGGAAGGTCTTCCTGAAGGCGTGGATTCCGGCCCGGAGCAGAAGCAAGGCCAGGAGCAGCACCGCCAGGTTGTATAATATCGTCAGCGGCCAGTTCACCGGATGGGCGAAGTCCCTGTAGGGGGTCGGCCAGTCCGTGCTGCCTGCATCCCACCGCGCGAAAGGATTGCTCATGAGCACCGTTCCGTCGTCATATCGTGCGACGAGACGGACATAGCTGTCGGAATCCCTGAAAGGATAGTCCACGCTGCTCGTGTCGGCAAGCGACTTGACAATCTGTCCGCCCTGCCCTATGACCTGGATCTCGTGCGCAGGCCGGGAGAGCTCCATGTAGACCACATTGCCATCTCTGAGCCCGATCGAGCGGATTGCCGGAAGCTCCCGGTTCCTGCGTATCTTCTCATCCCAGTCACCGTCCCCGAAATCGGGGATGTGGGCAGTATAGAAGTTGCCGCTCAGCAGGCAGTCCATCACATCCGGATAGCGTGTGCTGCGGCAATTCAGGAAGCTGCACCTGCGGCCTATCTTTGCAGTCAGGCGGGGCTCGTGCAAGTCATCGCTGATCGCACTCGGGGCATAATGGCCGTTGGAGAGGGCCGTGTCCCATTTGGAGCAGTATGTGCTCGACTCCGTGAACCCGCAGTCCGCCTCCAGCAGCCTGTATCCGCTGAGCAGGCTCATCTCCCTGTCGCGGGTGAAGCTGGTCCTGTCCGGGTGATTGAAGAAGATGAAGTCGGCGCCCCTGGTCAGCATGTCCATCTTGAACTGCTTCTGCGACACCAGAACCGGCAGAAAACCATCATACCAGTTCACCTTGTCTGCACCGAAAACGAGATTGTGATGCTTGGCAAGGTTGAGACCATGCTCATACACCCATAACTGGCCGGTGGTATCCCTAGGGTCAGGCGTCAGCTCCATGTGATTGGAGAAAGACACAAGCCCGTATCCGAGTCTGTCGTAATAGGTCCTGACGGAATCCGGCCAAAGCTCGCACTCGTTGATCCATTTGCTGGCGCGACTGTGGGTGTGGAAATTGGCCCGGGTCCATCCCAGGGTACTGTCGGCCTCACAATATGGATTGTAGATATCCTTGCCGGTGAACGGTGCTCCCTGTTCGAAGTTGAAGATCGGGCAGAGGTTGCTTGCCGTCACCAGGCTCAATACCACCAGTATCAGTGACAGGGGTACGCGGGCTGTCGTTGCCAGGATTCTCGCAAGTTTCATCGGAACAGGTCTTTTTCGGGATCATAGACGGGAGACTCCATGTCGAGCAGGTCCATGATGCTGTGGAACACCCAGTGCTGGTCGATCAGCTCAGGATTCTTCACCTCCCTGTATCCCGGCGTGAGCCAGACGTAGCAGGGAATCTCGTACTGCTCTGCGGGAGCCACCTTGACAGGGACTCCGTGCATGTACAGATTGTTCTCTCCCAGCGACTCGCCATGGTCCGAGATATAGAACATCGCACAGCTGCGGTCTGATACCGTCTTCAATGTATCTATGATCGAATTCAAGAGGTAATCGGTATAGATTATCGTGTTGTCGTATGCGTTTATCAGCTCCTGGGGCGCCTTTGATGCCTGTTCAACATTGTCACAGACAGGGGTATAGACCTCGAACCGTTTCGGATATCTGTTGCAGTATGCCGGTCCGTGGCTGGTGCTGGTATGGAGTATGATGAGCACCTTGTCCTGCTCCGCCTCCTCTATCGTCTGGCGGAGTCCGTTCAGCAGCACTCCGTCGTATCCGTCCCCTTCGTCAGGATAGCGGGCGGCAAGGTCCTCTTCCGTAAGGTATTCAGGCACATGCACAGGCGGCTCGCCCCAGTTGGAGGTGCGCCACTGGACCATCACTCCATTACGGTACGCGTAATTGGGAAGGATCTCGAACAGCTCGTCAGTGTCCTTGTATTCAAGGATGCTCTTGACTCCGGCAGTCGTATATGTTGCATTGGATACGGCGTTGATCACATGCAGGTCATCCATTGCACCCAGCAGAGGGTTGGTATCCCTCTCATATCCGTACAGGGAGCAGTTCGCCTTGCGTGCCGACTCCCCTATCACCAATACCACGGCGCGCCTTTCGTTGTTGGAGAAGCTTGCATCCGGGAGAGGGGTCTCTTCCCTGTTCCTTTCGTGCTGATGGCCGAAAAGCCTGCAGGTATTCACAACGTATGACCAGGGCATGACGAGTCCGCCCAGTTCCGTATCGTGGTTGCCTATCCAGAGGGTCTGGTTGAGATTGCCAAGGATAATCAGGAGAGCTGCGCCGAGGGATGCCGCGGTGGTGATGCCGAGCCTTTTCCAGCTGCCGTACCTGACCTTCGCCCCTATGATCCAGACCATCGGGAGGACGCCGACGATCAGCAGGCAGGCTATGAACGGGAAGGTGATGAACTGGGATGCCTCCTCATATCTGGTGTTGAAGAAGTTGCCTATCATCGACTCGTCCATCATCACATTATAGGCGAATATGTAGTACACACAGCCAGTACTTATGAAATGGCACAGGGCGGCGAGAACACGTCCGAACCTTCGCAGCAGGAAGCACACCAGGTAGCAGGCCCAGAAGTTGAGCACAAGCAGCAGAACGGCCAGACAGGCACACAGGTACCAGCTGTTGTCGGCATTATCCCAGGCGTACCTGAGGAACGGAATGTTGAAGCATACCAGGTTCACGACACTGAGTATCGCGCAGAATTTTGTAAGTTTGATTTCTCTCATACAATGCAAAGATAATTCTGTGTGATGAATAATTGTTAACTTTGCATGTCATTTTTAACATCCATGAAGAGGAATCTTGTCTGTGTCATAAACCCCATTGCCGGAAATGGGAACGGAGAGGCGGTTGCCGAGATCGTCAGCAGCGCCATTGACAGAAGCCTGTTTGACCTCAGAATCGTGTTCACCGAGCATGCGGGGCATGCCAGAGAGATCGCTTCGGAGGCCGTATCGCAGGGTGTCGATGCAGTTGTGGCAGTGGGTGGTGACGGTACCGTAAATGAAATTGCTTCCGCACTTTCCGGATCGCATACAGCCCTTGCCATAATCCCCAGGGGCTCGGGCAACGGTCTGGCATACCATCTGGGCATTCCTGCGGACATTCGCAAGGCGGTGGAGATCATCAACCGTTACAAGGTGGAACGCATCGATTCCGCCACCTTCAACGAGCACCAGTTCTTCTGCACCTGCGGCGTGGGATACGACGCCAAGGTGGCGATGGAGTATGCAAGGGCCAAGTCCAGAGGACTCGTCACCTACGTGCGCAAGACCATCGAGGTCTGGGGCAGATACAAGCCGCAGACCTTTCACATCACCACAGAGTCATTCGATTTCACGGTCAAGGCATTCCTGATCACCATAGGCAACGCAAACCAGTGGGGCAACAACTATCATATCACACCCAATGCATCCCTGCGGGACGGATTGCTGGATCTCACCATAATACATCCTATCAATCTGATCCAGGCCATTCCCATCCCTGTCCAGCTTCTGGATTCCCATATCTATCATCACAGCAAGGTGGATATCATGAAAGCCCGGCAGGTGCGCATAGAGCGCATCCTGGAAGATGGTGACGATTCCCGCACCGAGGCGCATTATGACGGCGAGGCCATCTATGCCGATTCCGTCATGGACATCCGCTGCATTCCGTCAAATCTGGATGTCCTGGTCCCCTGACTCCGGCAAGCGTAAAATGCAAAGCATTATATTTCAAACACTTATGAATTTCCGGTGTTAGAATTCACAACACCACATTTTCGTATTTCTCTCTATATCAGCAGTTTCCGAAAAACGGCCGCTAATATTTCGTGACGGCAGTGAATCCCTGAAACAGCCGTCAGATGAGCACCACGGTCTCCCCGGCGTCAAAATCAACCTCGGCTGGTTCGCTCTGGCCGGGAATCATGATCCTGGCGCGGCCGCCCTTCTCCGAAGTCACGGAAAGGCCGGTCACAACGCCGCCCTCCATCCTTGCAGACACGAGGAAGGCTCCGGGAGCGCGCAGATTGCTGAAGCTCACGTCCTTCCAGTCAGAAGGCAGTGCCGGGAACACGCATATCGTGCCGTCGTGGTTCTGCAGAAGCATCATCTGCACACCGGAAGCGAAGGCCATGTTGCCCTCCAGGGTGAACGGCCTGTAGGTGAACTGGGACTTGCCGCTGGCTGTCTGGTCGCCGTTGGCGTGGAAGGTGTTGGGCAGGCAGAAGCACTCCGCAAAGATGCGAAGGGCCTCGGCGGCGCCTTCTCCGTCCATCGTACGCGCCTTCATGTTGGCAAGCCATGAATACGAGTAGCCGCACCAGTAGTCAGGTCCTATCTCATCGAGGCGGTCTATGGTGGCCCTTATGATTTTCTGCGACTCCTCACCGTCTTCCCACCTGATGAGTTCCAGGGGGAAGATTGACATCGCATGGGAGAAATGCCTGTGCGATTCGTTGTAGGGGAAGCCGTGGGCAAAGGTCAGCACACCGTCCTCGACGTCAAGGGGCTGCATCTGCGAAAGGCAGCGGTTCCATCGGGCTGCATCCTCATCCAGGCCGAGAGCCCCGGCCATCTCGGCTGCGGCACCGAATGCGAAGCACATCAGCGAGAGGTCGTAGTTGGTCATGGTGTGGAACCAGGCATCGAGGGAGTTGTTGAAGATCTCGGGGCTGGTGCTGAGGGGAAGCACGCGATGGCCGTCCCCATCAACTGACGAGAGCTGCTCGAGTGCCAGTGCAACGTCGGACACAAAGGGATAGGCCCTCTCTTTCAGGAACCCTTCGTCGGCCGAATATTTCCAGTGCAGATAGAAGTGCTGGGCCACCCACGCGCCGGTCGTGGCCGAGAACGAGTACTGGGGCCAGCCTCCCATCGCCTTTCCGTCGAGAGTGGCGACACCGGGAACGATCAGGCCGTCGACCTCGAAGAAGTCACGGGTGAACTGCTTGAAGTTGCCCCGGAACTCCCAGAGCCAGTTCAGGTAGGCCTCACCCTCGGAAAGATGGTTGCCGGCGTAAACGGGCCAGTAGCTGAGCTGGGTATTGAGGTCGTTGTGGTAGTCGCCCTTCCATGGAGGAAGCAGGCCGTTGTCTGCTGTCCAGATGGCCTGGAGGGAGATGGGGCGGGAATTCTCGCGGCTCATGGAGCCGAGCTTGTACATCTCGTTGTCGTACTGCTTCTGGATCACGGGGGCAGGGACCTGGACGGATGATGCGGCCCAGAATCCGTCCCAGTACTCCATGTGGCTGGCATAATCCCTGCCGACGCCGCGGCGCATGGCCCTGGCCACCTCGTTGACGGCGTTCAGGTCCTTGAGCGAGGTGCTCACGCTCCACGCACCGGTGAGGGTGCTTCCATCTCGCTTCCACTGCACTGCAACGTCATAGCTGTAGTCTTCCCAACCTTTCTGATGGTAGTGGATGCTGTGCCCGGTACTGTCGATGCTCCCCTGCTCATAGCCCAGCGAAGCCAATGTGTTGCCCTGGATATTCGTGTTGTCGACCTCGACCTCCTCCTGATACATGGGGGTCCTGAGGACAGGTGTGAATTCAGGGTCATCGACGCCGGTGAACACGAACCAGCCGACGGGCTCGGCCGCATTCACGAAAGTCTCGAGCGTGGCACCGCTCTCCCACTCCACACGGCAGAGGGCGTTGTTCAGATACAGACGCACGGACCTGACTGCCCCGAGTCCCTTCATGGGAAACTCGAGCGCCGCACAGGGTATCTTCGAAGGCGCCGGCTCGAATAAGTACGGATCGTCATACACTTCGCTTATGCTATCTTCATCGCCGGCGGCAACACGTTCCTGAATCCATTTGTAGCGGAACTTCACCGTATCGCCGAATTCCTCAGTCGGGCGCAGGTCCCAGAGGTCATAATGGTCCAGGGAGAAGCGCAGGTTGCCGTCATTGTTCCATACCAGCTGGCCAAGCTCGGCATTGCCCAGAGGCACGGCTTCGTCCCAGCAGCCGGCAAGTCCGGCATACACAAGGTCACTGCCGCTTTCAACAGGAGAGATGCCCGCAGTGCATGAGATGCATGCTGCCGACACTGCCATGAGTACAAGTTTCTTGAACGTCTTCATCTATGTATTGCTATTTGTTTTCCGTCATTGTGAATTCAAGGGTTCCGCCATCCACAAGTGCGCTGTGGCTGAGGAAGTTACCCTCGAACGGGCGTCCGTTCAGCTTCTTGGATGCGATGAAGCAGGCACTGCTGCCGCCGCCCCTTGTGCGTATGGTGAACCTGCTGCTTCCGTTGTCGAGGACCACGGTATCGAATATGGGCGAGCCTATCGCATACTCGCAGCTTGCGGGACACACAGGATAGAATCCCAGGGCCGAGAACACGTACCAGGCAGAGGTCTGGCCGTTATCCTCGTCGCCGCAGTAGCCGTCGGGGGCCGCAGTGTAGAACTTCCGCATCACCTCGCGGACCTTCTGCTGCGTCTTCCAGGGCTGGCCGCACCAGTCGTAGAGATAGAGCATGTGCTGTATGGGCTGGTTGCCGTGGGCATAGTTGCCCATGTTCATTATCTGCATCTCGCGTATCTCGTGGATTGTGAATCCGTAGTAGCTGTCGTCGAAGACCGGCGGCATCTCGAAGACGCGGTCGAGGTTGGCGGCAAAAGCCTCTTCCCCGCCCATGAGTCCGATGAGGCCGGGGATGTCGTGGAACACGCTCCAGCTGTAATGCAGGGCATTCCCCTCGGTGAAGTCGCCGCCCCACTTGAGCGGGCTGAATTCCTCGGGGAAGCTGCCGTCCGCGTTGCGCCCGCCCATCAGAGAATCGGCCTCGCGGTACAGGTTGCGGTAGTTCTGTGCGGCCTTCTCATAGGGTGCGGTCAGCTCCTCAGGCTTCCCGAGAGCCTTTCCGAACCGGGCTATGCACCAGTCGTCGTATGCATACTCCAGGGTGCGGGCGGCACTCTCGTTTATTCCCACGTTGCACGGCACGTAGCCAAGCGAATCATAGTACTCCCATCCGAGCCTGCCGGTCGAGCTGACCTGCGGATGCACGCTGTGGGCGCCATGCACCACCGCATCCCACAGGGCTTCGGCGTCGTAGCCGCGTATGCCCTTCAGGTAGGCCTCGGCCACAACCGATGCGGAGTTGTTGCCAACCATGCAGCCGCGGTGCCCGGGGCTGGCCCATTCGGGAAGGAATCCGCTCTCCTTCCAGGTATTCACAAGGCCCTCCTGCATGTGGGAGGCCTGCTCGGGATAGATGAGGTCCACGAGTGCGAAAAGGCTGCGGAAGGTATCCCAGAAGCCAGTGTCGCCGAAAAGATATCCGTCGTGCACCTGCCCGTCATAGGGGCTGTAGTGCACTCTGCGGCCATCTTCCGTCAGTTCGCTGAGGTCCCTCGGGAAGAGCACGGAACGGTACAGGCACGAATAGAACGTGCGCAGGTTGTCGATGTTGCCGTCGGTCACCTTCACCCGGCCCAGGACCTCGTTCCAGCGCGCACGGCCCTCTTCCATGATGCGGCAGAAGTCACCGTCGCCCAGTTCCTTCATGTTCACCCCGGCCTGCTCCGCGCTGATGAACGATGCGGCCACGCTCAGGCCTACCTGCTGCCCGCGCCGTGTGGGGAAGCCGAGCATGAGCTTGTCGGCCTCCTGCTTCACGACGGTGAAGGGAGTGTCGACGTCGACTATGAACCACAGGCGGAAATTATCGGACACTCCCCCGTGGTTGTTGGTGGTGGAGCCGATGATGCGGTTGCCGCAGACCTCGAAGCCGGCGCCCTCGGGATCTATGGCGTCCAGCACGAGAAAAGACTCCCCGCATTCGGGATAGGTAATGCGGAACTTTGCGGCGCGCTCGGTGGGAGCCAGCTCGATGCGGGTATCGTGATCCGCAAGATAAACCGCATAGTAATAAGGAGTTGCGGTCTCGGCCTTGTGCGAGAACCAGCTTGCGCGCTCATCCTCGTCAACGGTGGCCGCGGCCGTCACGGGCATTATGCTGAACTGGCCGTAGTCGTTGATCCAGGGACTGGGCTGGTGGGTCATCTTGATGCCGCGGATCTTGTCGGCAGTGTAGGTGTAGGCCCATCCGTCGCCGTTGCGGCCTGTCTGGGGCGTCCAGAAGTGGGTTCCCCAGGGCATTGCAACCGCGGGATAGGTATTGCCGGTCGACAGCGAGTGCTTCGACTGGGTGCCGACAAGGGTGCTGACGTAATCGACAGGGTCCTGCATTGCCGCAGGCTGCGTGCATCCGGAGATCAGGGCAGCGAGGGCAAGCACCAAGAGTACTCTATTCATATGGCATTGTTCTTCAATATCACAAATATAAACTATTTATGCATTATTTTTATCACTATCTTTGCCTGAAATTCAAAAGCCATCATGCACTCATGACACGCAAATTACTATCGATTCTAGCAGCGGCCGCATCGCTTGTGGCCTGCAACCAGGCAGCAACCACAGAGAAACTGACAGACTACGTCGACACATCCATAGGCACAGGAGGCCACGGGCATGTATTCGTCGGGGCAAACGTTCCTTTCGGAATGGTACAGCTCGGGCCCACATCCATCCCCACCAGCTGGGACTGGTGCTCCGGCTACCATGAGAGCGACAACAGCGTTGTTGGATTCTCGCACACCCACCTCAGCGGAACCGGCATCGGCGACCTCTTCGACATCACCATCATGCCCGTCACCGGGAGTGCATACAGCTACACACGCGAGGGCATTGCCGGCAAGGCGGACCGCACTCAGGAAAAGAGCGTTCCGGGTTACTACAGCGTTCCCCTCGAGGGCAGCGGCATCCTCTGCGAGATGACGACCACCGCCAGGACAGGACTCTCCCGCTACACCTTCCCTGAAGGAGCGGCCGACCCTGCAATCGTGCTGAACCTCGTGAACGGAGGCTGCTGGGACGAACTCACCGACGGCGACATCACGATAGCCGACAACAGCCACATCACCGGACACCGCTTCTCCGAGGGCTGGGCGGACGATCAGAAGCTCTACTTCGCAGCCGAGTTCTCGAAGGAATTCAGCGCCTGCGAGGCTCCCGCAGATGGATTCTGGAAGTTCAGCTTCCCCGAAGGCGGGCAGGTGCTCGTAAAGGTGGCTCTCTCCCCCACCAGCACCGAGGCTGCGCTTGCCAACCTGGCCTGCGAGATGCCCGGATGGGACTTCGAGGCCACCCGCAAGGCTGCCGACGAGGCATGGGAGAAGGAGCTCGCGAAAGTGCATATCGAGACAGGCGACAATGACGCCAGGACCATCTTCTACACCTCACTCTACCATACCATGGCCGCGCCCGCCCTGTTCAGCGACTGCGGTCAGCCCAACCGATACACAATCTTCTCATTGTGGGACACTTACAGGGCACAGATGCCTCTTTTCTCCATCCTGCATCCCGAGAAGGAGAACGACATCATCAACACCTTCCTCGACATCTTCGACAAGCAGGGCAAGCTCCCCGTATGGCATCTCCACGGATGTGAGACCGACTGCATGGTCGGCAATCCCGGAATCCCCGTCGTTGCCGACGCCATCCTCAAGGGCTTCGACGGCTTCGACATCGAGAAGGCATACGAGGCAATGAAGGTCTCAGCCCTCAGGCCCGACCGCGGCCAGGACCTCCGCATGAAATACGGATACATCCCCTGCGACCTCTTCAACGAGTCCGTCGCATACGAAATGGAGTATGCCGTCGCAGACTGGGCTCTCGCACAGGCAGCCCTCAAGCTCGGCCACAAGGAGGACTACGAGTACTTCCTCGAGCGCAGCAAGTCATACAGGAAGCACTTCGACCCGGAGACCGGATTCATGCGCGGCGTGACCAGCAAAGGCAAGTTCGGCGTTCCCTTCAACCCGTTCCACTCGAACCACCGCGCCGACGACTACACCGAGGGCAATGCATGGCAGTACACCTGGCTTGTCCCCCACGACTTCGACGGTCTGGCCGAATGCTTCAAATCGTACAAGCATTATACTCCAAGCAACCTTGACGGCCATTTCAGCGGCAGGGAGGCTCTCGTGCAGAAGCTCGACTCCCTCTTCATCATAAGCTCTGTCATCGAGGGCGAGAACGCATCGCCCGACATCAGCGGACTCATAGGCCAGTATGCACACGGCAACGAGCCCAGCCACCATATCATCTACATGTACGACTATGCCGGCCAGCCCTGGAAGACCGCCGAGCTCGTGCGCCGCGTACTCAAGGAGATGTACTTCGCAGCACCTGACGGCCTGAGCGGCAACGAGGACGCAGGTCAGATGAGCGCATGGTACATACTCTCCAGCCTCGGATTCTACCAGACCGAACCCGCCGGCGGACGCTACTGGTTCGGCTCGCCCATCTTCGACAGCGCGACCATCGCCCTTCCCGGCGGCAGGTCATTCACCGTCAAGGCAGAGAACAACTCCGCAGAGAACATCTACATACAGCGCGCATACCTCAACGGAAAGCCCTACACCAAGGGATTCATCAGCTATGAGGACATCATGGCCGGCAGCACTCTCACCCTCGTCATGGGCAATGAGAAGAAGACATGGTACTGCGCAGAGGAGCCGGCCGAGTACATCTGCCAGCGTCCCGCAGAGCAGGACCGCCTCTTCACCAGCCCTGCCATCGAGAAGACCATCGCCGACGTGCAGGCACAGCTGACCAACCCCAGGCTCGCCTGGATGTTCGGCAACTGCTTCCCCAACACGCTCGACACCACCGTGCACTTCACCGAGGATGACGGCAGCGGCAACCCCGACACCTTCGTCTACACGGGCGACATCCACGCCATGTGGCTGCACGACAGCGGTGCCCAGGTATGGCCCTATCTCCGCCTCTCGGACGACCCTCAGGTACGCGCGATGCTCGCAGGTACCATACGCCGCCAGTTCAAGTGCCTCTGCATCGACCCGTATGCAAATGCATTCAACATAGGCCCCACCGGCACAGGCTGGATGGACGACAACACCATCATGAAGCCCGAACTGCACGAGCGCAAGTGGGAGATCGACTCTGAGTGCTACCCTATCCGCCTCGCATACGCCTACTGGAAGAAGACCGGGGACACCTCGGTATTCGACGATGTCTGGGTCGAGGCCATGGAGAAGGTGCTCCAGACCCTGCACGAGCAGCAGCGCAAGGAGAACCGCGGACCCTACTGGTTCACACGCGAGTGCGACGCCCAGTACGACATGAAGAGCAACTCCGGCTACGGCAACCCCATCAATCCTGTGGGCCTCATCGTGTCATCCTTCAGGCCTTCCGACGACGCCACGATATTCGACTTCCTCATCCCGTCCAACTTCTTCGCTGTCACCAGCCTGCGCAAGGCCGCAGAGATACTCGAGACGGTGAATGCAGAGACCAGGCTGGCAGCAGACTGCCGCGCCCTCGCCGACGAGGTGGAGGCCGCCCTGAAAAAATACGCGATCGTCGATACGCCGGAATTCGGAAAGATCTACGCCTACGAGGTCGACGGCTTCGGCAACCGCCTCCTGATGGACGACGCCAACGTGCCCTCACTGCTTGCAATGGCATATCTTGGCGACGTGGACATAAACGACCCCATCTACCAGAACACCCGCAGGTACGTGCTCAGCGACAGCAATCCCTACCACTTCAAGGGTGCTGCAGGCAACGGAATCGGCGGCCCGCACGTGGGAAGCGACTACGTATGGCCCATGAGCTACATGATGAGGGCATTCACCTCCCAGGACGACAAGGAGATCCAGGACTGCATCATAGCTCTGATGACAACCGATGCAGGCTGCGGATTCATGCACGAGTCATTCCACGTCGACAATCCCGCTCACTTCACCAGAGAGTGGTTCGCATGGCAGAACACCCTCTTCGGAGAGCTCATCCTGAAGCTCATCGACGAGGGCAAGATCGACCTGCTGAACGAGATAATATAGGCTTATTCCTTGTTCGCGAGATAGCTTGCGAATATTCTTGCCGCGCTCTCGACCTTGGCCACACAGGGCCTGGCCTTGTAATACTCCGCGTTACGTTCCGCCGGCATGAAATGTCCGGCGGGTACAGGGCCTTTCAGACCCAGCAGCTCGGCACAGATGACCGACCCGTTCTCCTCCCTGAACGCCTGGACGAGGTCCTGGGTAAGCTTGTAGCAGTCCGCCTTCCCCTGACGGTTCGCCCCGTCGGTCTGCCCGGAGTCCATGCCGGCAAGGATGACCATGCCGCTCACGGCACCGCACATCATCCTGAGCCTGCCGACGCCCCCTCCGAAGCCGGCTCCCACGAGCTTTGCCTGCTCTTCCGTGAAACCGTACAGATCGGAAAATGCGGCCGCAACGCTCTGGGCGCAGCCATACCCCTGCATGAATAGGTCGACCGCCTTCTGGACGCGGTCCTCGAGTTCTGATACCATATTGTAAAGCTTTTTTCAAAAATAATCATCTTTATCCAATTTTTCTTAAATTTGTATATCAAATAACAAGACAAAACGTATGAAAAGATTTTTAACACTTGCTCTTTGCGGTCTTGTGATCTTCACAAGCTGCGGTAACATGTCAAACCTCGGCAAGGGCGCCCTCATCGGAACCGGCGCTGGCGCAGCACTCGGTGCAGGCGTAGGTGCCATCTTCGGAGGCCAGAAGGGTGCTGCAATCGGTGCAGCCATCGGAACAGCAGTAGGTGCAGGCACAGGCGCTGTGATCGGCGACGTGATGGACCGCAAGGCAAAGGAACTCGAGGAGGCTCTCGACGCATCAGTAGAGACCGTTACCGATGCAAACGGACTCGAGGCCATCAAGGTCACCTTCGACAACGGTATCCTCTTCGACACCAACAAGTCGAACCTCAGCGCATCGGCAAAGTCCGAGCTCAAGACATTCGCACAGCAGATGAGCGACCTGCCTGACACTCAGATCACCGTTTACGGCCACACCGACAACACCGGCACCGCAGCCGTCAACGAGAAGATCTCAAAGCAGCGTGCCGATGCAGTTACCGCCCAGCTCATGGCCAACGGTATCGACAAGGGCCGCATCGTTTCTGAAGGCAAGTCATTCAACGAGCCTGTTGCAACCAACGACACAGCAGAAGGACGCGCACAGAACCGTCGCGTGGAGGTTTACATCTCAGCAAATGCTGACATGGTAAAGGCTGCTGAAGAAGGCAAGCTCAAATAGTGTTCATCGAGGTAATACTTCCTATCAAGTTAACTTGGGCGCCGACCTACAGGGCCGACGCCCAAATCATTCGTGGCCAGAGGGTCCGCGTCAGATTCGCCCGCAAGGAATACGTGGGCGTGGTCAGCCGGACCGATGTCCGGCCGGACTTCGACACGTCGAAGATCCTGGACATCCTGTCGGTCGAAGACAGGCTGCCGCAGATAAGTGAAACCGAACTCAAACTGTGGGAATTCATGGCCGGCTACTACCTCTGCACGATAGGAGAGGTTTACAAAGCCGCATATCCTTCCACCAAGCTGCGCTCCGAGGAAGTGGTGGTGGCAGCCGGAATCAGGAAGGAGGCCAGCCGGGCAAAAAAACTCGAGGTTCTGCAGGCCAGGGTCAAAAGGCTGGAAATCAGGCTCCTGGCGAAGGAAGCGGCAATTGCCGCAAGCAAGGAAGGCACGAAGGCCAGGGCCGGATTCGAGGAAGGTCGGAAGAAGATTCTTGCCGAACTGCAGGCCGCAAGGGCGGCTGTGGACAGTCTGAGCAGCGAGGAAGCGGCACCAGCATCCCCGCTGACGGCCACTCCCGGCGCAAAACCCGTCCCAGGCAAGCCGGTGCTGCTTCAGGGAGACATGGCGTCAAGGGCGGCGGAATACTCCCGCCTGCTGAAGGAAACTCTCGCACGCGGCGGCCAGGCTCTGGTCCTCACTCCGGAAAAGGCCCTGTGCAGTGCTCTGGAAAACAGGCTGGACCCAGGCATCCCCGTCATGATATGCCACTCTGACTGCACCGCGGCGCAAAGGCGCAAGGTGGCGGACACCCTGCGAGAAGGGGGTCCGGTGGCAGTCCTAGGCAGCAGAAGCTGCATCTTCCTGCCGTTCAGCAATCTGCAGCTTATCATTATCGACGAGGAGCAGGACCAGTCATACAAGCAGACCGAGCCGGCACCCAGATACAACGGACGCGACGCTGCGCTGACGCTTGGCGGCATACATTCCGCACAGGTCGTCCTCGGCAGCAAGGCGCCCTCGCTCGAGACCGAGCTGAATGTCCTCAGCGGCAAGTTCCTGCGTCAGGACGCCGGGCCCGCGGGCACGTGCAGCGAAGAGCTGGAGATAATCGACATAACAAAGGAGCGGCGCAAGAACGGCATGCTCGGGGCACTGTCCCGCAAACTGCTCTCCGCCGTTTCCGAGACCGGAGGGAAGGTCGTGTTCATACGCGGCTGGGAACAGGCTGAAGAGATCAGGGCCCTGTGCAACTCCATACCGGGGGCAGAGGAAGTGCAGATCATGAGCCTGCCGGAACTCAAGCGCGACGCACCCTCTGACATAGCGCTTCTTGCTGTGCTTCAAGCAGATGCATTTCTCGACAAAGACGACTTCCGCTCCGACGAGAGGGCCGTCCAGCTGGTTGCCATGCTGCAGAACTTCAGCCCGAGAGTCATCATACAGACGGCCGTGTCCGAGCGCTTCTGCAGTTCCAGGAGCATGCAGGACCTTCTCAAAGAGCGCAGGGACTTCAATCTCCCGCCCTACTCCAGGGCGGTCGACCTGCTATTCAACGACAGAGAGCCCCAGCGCCGGCAGATGATGATGCGTCTGCTGGCGGGAGCAGTGCCGGGGGCCGCAGTCATGGACGGCCGCATCAGGTGGAACCTTGCCCGCGGCAGGCAGCTGCAGGAAGAGAAGCGCGAGCTCGCAGCGGCTGTGCAAAGGATTGAAGACGCATACAGATACGCAGGACATATCATAATCGACGTAGACCCCAAAGACTGATGAAAAAGGCACTTGTCATATCCGTGCTCTGCATCCTGGCATGCACGGCCGCAAAGGCGGAGGGAATCTTTGTAGAGACCGAGAGTTTCTCCAACAAGGGCGGCTGGTCTCTTGACCAGCAGTTCACCGACCTCATGGGATCCCCCTACCTCATAGCCCACGGATGCGGCAAGCCTGTGGCCGACGCCACCACCGAAATCGAGATCCCTGCGGCCGGAACGTACCATGTGTACGCAAGGACCTTCAACTGGGTATCGCCCTGGACTTCTGAAGAAGGCCCGGGCGCATTCAGGATCAGGATAGCCGGCAGGACGCTCAAGCCTGTGCTGGGAACCAGGGGCGACCGCTGGATGTGGCAGAGCGCCGGAGACGTGAAGCTCAAGGCGGGGCCCGCAACGCTTGCGCTGTCTGACCTCAAGGGCTTCGACGGGAGATGCGACGCCATCTACCTTACATGCGAAGAAGACGATATCCCGCCCGCAGACATGGCCGGATTGGAGGAGTTCCGCCGGAAGACAGGGGCAATATCGCCTGAGCCTGCCAACGGCGGCACTTACGACCTCGTGGTCGTCGGGGCCGGAATCGGGGGCATGTGCGCTGCCGTATCAGCAGCACGCTTCGGCTGCAGGGTTGCACTTGTCAGCGACCGTCTCATTCCGGGAGGGAATAACAGTTCCGAGGTCAGGGTGCATCTCGGCGGGTACATCGAAATGCCGCCGTACAAGGCTCTGGGGCGCATGCAGCGCGAATTCGGGCACAGCAGATTCGGGAACGCGCAGCCCGCATCGAACTATGAAGACGAAAAGAAGACAGCCTTCATCGAGAGTCAGGAAGGGCTTGACTACTTCCCCGGCTGGAGGGCTGTAAAGGTAAACATGAAAGAGGGCGGCCTCATCGGATCGGTAGTCGTGCGCAATGTGGAAAGCGGCCGGGAGATGACTCTGAGCGCCCCTCTCTTCAGCGACTGCACGGGCGACGGCAATCTCGGCTTCATGGCCGGCGCAGACTGGATGATGGGACGCGAGGGACGCGACGAATATGGCGAAAGCCTTGCCCCCGAGCACGGCGACAGGCGCACCATGGGCGCTTCCGTGCAGTGGTATTCAGTCGAGGGCGGAAAGTCATCGTTCCCCGAGTTCAGCTATGGCGTGAAGTTCGACGAAGAGAACTGCCGTGCTGTCACAATGGGCGAATGGACCTGGGAGACCGGCATGGACCGTGACCAGATATGGGAAGCAGAGCGCATACGCGACTATGGCCTGCTGGTGATATACTCCAACTGGAGCTTCCTCAAGAACAACTACAGCGGCAAGGCCGAATACGCCTCCCGCGAACTGGGATGGGTGGCATACACCGCCGGAAAGCGGGAGTCACGCCGCCTGATCGGCGACTATGTCCTGAAGCAGGACGACGTCGACAAGCACGTGTTCCACGAGGACGCGTCGTTCACCACCACATGGCACTTCGACCTGCACTTCCCTGACCCTGAAAACTCAAGGCATTTCCCCGGCAACGAATTCATCGCGGCAACCAGGGACAACCTCATCTACCCCTATGCAGTCCCCTACCGCGTGCTGTATTCACGCAATGTGAACAACCTCTTCATGGCCGGGCGCAACATCAGCGTGACGCACGTCACCCTCGGATCGACACGCCTGATGCGCACCATCGGCATGATGGGAGAGGTCGTGGGCATGGCCGCCAGCATCTGCAAGGGTCACAGCGCGCTGCCTCGCGACGTATATCAGAGATATCTGCCTGAACTAAAGGCACTTATGACACAGGGCGCGGCACGCACCGACATCGAGCTGCCGGACAACCAGCACTTCAACGAAGGCGGCTATCTGGACCATCTGCCGGATCGCGCCTTCGAAAACACAAACGTATATTAATCATTTCACGATATGAAAAAGTTCCTGAAAATCCTTGCATCGGCAATTGCAGGCATCATCGTTCTGGCAGCAGCCGCCGTATTTATTGTGTGGGCTCCTGAAATCAAGACCATAGGCTCGCTCGAGCAGGTGGGCGGCAACAAGTATCTGTACAGGATGGAGTACAAGGCAGCTTATGACCTCGACGACGTGATAGCGCACGGCATCGACTCCAACTCCGCGCTGCTCGACTACGTTGTCTCAAAGATAGTCAGGGGTCTCCCCATATCCCTGACGAAATCGGAGAAGGCGGATACCACCGGATTTGCATGCACCAGCTTCCAGGCAAGGAATGCCGATGGCGACGGCTATCTCTTCGGCAGGAACTACGACTTCTTCAAGAACCCTTCGCTTGTAACCGTCTCAAGGCCGAAGAACGGTTATGCATCGATTGCCCTGACCGACCTCTCACACCTCGGATACGGGCTCGACAAGCTGCCCGATTCGTTCGCGAGAAAGCTCTCTGCCCTTGCATCAGTATATGCGCCGGTTGACGGCATGAACGAGAAGGGCATGTGCGTATCGATAATGGCCCTTCCCAAGCAGCCCTCGCAGCAGAACACCGGAAAGCCCGTGGTAGGCACAACCATCATCATGAGGCTCATTCTCGACCGCTGCGCAAGCGTCGAGGAGGCGCTCGAGCTTGTAAACTCCTTCGACATCAGGCATGACCTGGCTGCCGGAAGCGGTTACCACTACATGCTCGCGGATGCATCGGGAGCCTGCGCCGTAGTGGAGTTCGACCTCTTTGACGGATGGAAGACCATGATAGTCCGCAAGCCTGAGGACAAGAACTACATGCTGGTGACAAACCATCTTCTCGACCCCAGGTACTACACCACAGAGCCTGACGAAGTGGTGGGCAATCCCCACAGCAAGAGCTGGTGGCGCTACGAGACTGCCGATGCGTATCTTTCGGAGAAAAACGGCACCGTCACCGCCGACCAGGCTCAGGAATGCCTCTCGCTTGTCCATTGGAAAGACCTCGTCTGGGACAATGGAATGGTGGAGGACACGCAGTTCAGCAATGTATACGACCAGTCGGCCCTGACACTGCGCCTGCGCAGCTGGGCCGACTACGATAAAACGGTCAATTTCAGTCTTTAGAGTCTGAATTCCACGGTCTCTCCCGCGGCAATCTGAAGGTCGCGGACTGTCTCTCCGCAACGCACCTTGCAGGGCAGGCCGCTGTTGCTTGTGATCACGGCCTTTGTAAGCTTGCCTCCAGCCCAGTAGATGTCGACGGTGAAGTTTCCTCTCGCCTTGAGACCCTTGACGCTGCCTTCCGGCCATGCATCCGGGAGAGCGGGCAGAAGGTTGATGCAGCCGTCATGGCTCTGAAGGAGCATCTCGGTGATGCCTGCAGTGCCGCCGAAGTTGCCGTCGATCTGGAAAGGCGGATGGATATCCCAGAGATTGTCTGCCGTTCCCTTCTTGAGAAGGGTCTGATAGAGGGTGTATGCCCTGTTGCCATCCATAAGTCTTGCCCACTGGTTGAGTTTCCAGCCCATCGACCAGCCGGTGGATTCGTCTCCGCGGTGATTGAGCACCACCTTGCATGCCTCGGCAAGCTCCGGAGTCGAGAGCGGAGAGATAGACCTGCCCGGATGAAGGGAGTAGAGATGGTTGACATGACGATGGTGGTCCTCAGGATCATCTATATCCTTGCTCCATTCGAGCAGCTGGCCGTAACGGCCGATCTTGTAAGGATAGATATCTGCGTAAATCTGGTCCCACTTCTGTGCTTCGGCCTCGTCCACACCGAGTTCGCGTGCGGCAAGGGAGGCATCGAGGAGTATTTCCCTGAAGATTGCGTGAACGCAGGTGGCTCCTTCGTCAGCATGGCCGTGCTCCGCTGAAGAGGAAGGATTGGCCATCAGATACCCTTCCGGGCTGCGCCAGAGGTAGTCCTCGCAGAACTCTGCGCATTCCTTGATAAGCGGGTAGGCTGTTTCCCTGAGGTAGTCGATGTCGCGGGTATAGTCATATATGTCCCAGAGGTGGGTCGCAAGCCAGGGTGCGGCAGCGGGATTGTAGTTCCAGTGCACGCTGGTTCCGGACAGAGGGCCGGCAAGACCGTAGATGTTGGCGGAGATGGATGCCGCCCAGCCGCGTGCGTTCCAGTATTTGCGTGCCACGTCCCTGCCGGGAGCGGCAATCATCTTGATATAGTCCACAAGAGGGCCGGCGCACTCGGCAAGGTTGTCCTGAAGAGCGGGCCAGTAGTTCATCTGGATATTGATGTTGTTGTGGTAGTCTGACGACCAGGGAGCGTCGGTGGTCTGGAGCCATACGCCCTGCAGGTTGGCAGGGAGGTTGCCGGGACGCGAGCTGGAGATGAGAAGGTACCTTCCGTACTGGAAGTACAGTTCCTCAAGCCCCTTGTCGTCAGTTCCCTTGCGGTATGCACGAAGCCTGTCGTCAGTGGGGATGTCGTTGACCGGACCGGCTATGTCGAGCTTCACCCTGTCATACAAAGACTTGTAATCGGCGTTGTGCTCGGCGAAAAGCTCTTCCCAGCTCTTCGGATTGGATATCCATTCGCATGTGGTGGCCTTGGGATCGACTCCCACATAGGCTTTGGCGTCATCCCTTGCCGGATTGAAATTGATCTTGTAGTCAGTGTCGGCGGTGAGCAGTATGGTCACATCCTTGGATCCGCTGACTTTTATGACGTCATCATCCACCTGGACTTTTCCCTTGGGCGCGCGCACCTTTATACGTACCGTGAACTCCTCTCCGTTCTCGTCAAGGCTGCCGTCGAACACAAGGCCGTCGGCGCCGTCAGCACATGTGCTTCCGTGGGCGAGTTCGCTGTGCGCATACCTGATCTGAAGATCCTGTGCTGCACTGGAAGTGAAGCGCGCCACAATGAGGTTTGCGGGATAGGAAGCGAAATAGCTGCGGGTGTAGCTGTTCCTGCCGCAGTCGAATGAGACGGTGGCAATGGAGTTGTCGATGTCGAGCCTGCGGACATACGATTTCACGGCACTCTCGTCGAGTCCGGTGTCGACAAGCAGCTCTCCAAGGGTGGTGTAGGTGCCCAGGCGGGAGTTGCCCTCTTCGTCGGGATATCCGTTGAAGTTCTGCTCCAGCAGCTCGTCGGCACGCCTGACATCTCCCTTCGCAAGGGCTTTACGCACCTCGGGAATGAGCTTGTAGCTCTCCTTGTTCATGTTCCAGTAGTACTCGGGGCCCATCTTGACTCCGGGGCCTCCGGTCCAGAGGCTTTTCTCGTTCAGGGTAAGGCGTTCAGTGGCCACAGAGCCCATGACGTTGGCGCCAAGGTCGCCGTTTCCGACAGGCAGAGACCTTTGCTCCCATTCCTGGTTGAAACTCAGCGAGAAGCTCTCTGTAACGTTGCCGTCGTAATCCGGATCCTCGGTCTGGACCCATACGGTACGCTCGGCCGTACACGGCTCGTCAAACCAGATTGTGTGTTCGCCGGGAACATATGCCGACGGGCGGCAAGACACGGCGAGCAAGGTGGTGCCAATGCAGATGAGATGTAAGGTTTGTTTCATATTTGATATTGTTTTCTATGCTGATGACATAGGGCGCCAAAGTTACTTAATATTGGCTGAACTCGCAAAAATCGCGGGACTGTTGGTTGAGACACGAATAGAGAAGATACGGGATGTCGAAGCCGGCTTCGACCTGGGACCCGACTGCGGCGGTGAAGCGGGGATTGCATTCCAGGAAATAAGGGACTCCGCCGGCATCGACGCGGAAGTCCATGCCGCAGACTCCATTGTAGTCGAGTTCGTCCAGGATCCGCAGCGCCATCTGCTCGATCTCAGGGAAACTGCACATCTCGCGCCCGGTGGACGGGCACATCGAGCCCCGGTCTCCCCCGGCACCACGGGTGGCCGGATGATGCGCAACCACCTTGTAGCAGCCGGTACGCACAAATCCGGGGAACCTCAGCACATCGACGCTGTAGTCGTCGCCCTTGATGAAGTCCTCGATCAGATAGGGCTCGCCGGGGCTCTGGTGAGCGATCAGGTTGTCGAGCGACCTGCGGTTCCATGGCAGATGCACCCCCTGGCCGCCAAAGGACACATCGCGTTTGAAGATGACCTGCCTGCCTTCAGCCTCTTCGGGAGTCGCGTATATTGCCGGCTGCCGGATGCCCAGCCTTGTGGCGAGGGCGCTGGAGTAGACCTTCGAGTCGAGCAGCATCACCTTCCCGGGGCTCTCCACGGCGAAGACGATCCCGTCCCATATGCCAGGGAAATTGCGGGGGCTCTCCCCTGCCGCAGCCTCCGCCGCGATTCTGGAGAGAGTCACCGGATTGCCGACAGGCATTATCATGCGGGGGCGGCACGCGGCCACGGTCTTCATAAGAAGCCTGCGGTAGCCGAACTCGTCACGATGCACATTCTGCGGGAAATCCATGACAGACACTTTCAGGTCGTGCGCTGCAAGTGCAGAACACACATCCGGTCCGATGTTGCCCATCGTCCCTGCAAGCAATACGTCACAAGTGTCAGCCATAAGAAAGAAGAAACTCCGGCAGAAGATCTGTCGGAGTTTTTGTACTGGGTACGGGAATCGAACCCATATTGCAAGATTGAGAATCTTGAGTACTAACCGTTATACGAACCCAGCAGTTAGCCTTTCGGGATGCAAAGGTATGAATATTTTTTATAACTCCAAAATTATTTTATCCTAAATGGCGCATCTTCGTACAAAATGTATCTTTTTGCCTTGCGAATCCACTTCTGTTCCTCGATTTTCACGTGTTCCTGGATCACATCGAAGCTCAGCCGGCCGCGAAGGAACTCCGCTATCACGGGATCCGCGACCTTCACAAAGAGCGAATCATACATCTCGAACTGGCTGTACCGCTCGGAAAAATGATGCATGAGCTGCAGGGTGTGCAGCAGCGAATGGTACAGCACGCCGGGCTGCAGCATTATCTGGTAGCCTTGGCAGCGCTCTCCCTTGTAGCGGCCAGCCGCGGGTGTGAATGAACACGGGCGCATCATCACACCGTGGGGCGCAGGCAGGAAACGCACATCCTCCGCCTTTATGAAAGGCGCACCTATATACTCGTATGGCCTGGCCGTGCCGATGGCAGGGGTGATGTTGGTATTGTTCCACAGGCCTCCGCCGGAGTACATCTCGCAGGTGAACATACCGGGTATGTCGGATGCGGGAGCGATGGTCCAGGGCAGCAGGTTCTTGCCCACGTCGGAGCAGCGGGCAGAGATCACATGCAGGGGGAACTTGGCGTCGAGCTCATCGTAGTACAGGCAGCACAGCTCTCCCAGGGTGAGTCCGTGGCGGTGTGCGACCCTGGGCGTCCAGATGTCCGATTCGATTGCAGGTATCGTGCCTTCCACCACCCTTCCGGCCGGATTGATATGGTCGATGATGTATATCGACGGGCCTTCGAAGCTGCGGGCGCGCATCGCAAGAAGCTGCATCACATCTCGCGTATAGTTGAAGTAGCGGGCGCCCACATCCTGGATTTCCACCACGATGGCGCTCAGACCCTCGAGGTCGCCGGCAGTCCACTCGATGTGGTTGGTGTCGGGAGAGAGTTCGGAATCCCTCGGGATGAATATCTTGCCGAGATTCCCCCGCTCGCGGAAAATGTCGTAAAGGTAGCGGCCCTTTGCAGGGTCCCAGCAATTCTGGGTGCAGAAGACACCGACGGTGCCGTCCATCAACGCCTTGTCTACCTGGTCCTCTATGGGTGTGGTCCTGAAGCTGAACATGCTATGCTCCTATTATCTTGTGTGCGATTGCCATCACCTCCTCGGCAAGCGACTGTGCCTCTGCCTCGGTCTGCGCCTCGGAATAGATGCGGATGATGGGCTCGGTATTGCTCCTGCGCAGGTGGACCCACTGCTTCCTTGCCTCGAAATCTATCTTGACACCGTCGATGGTGTTGATCTTCTCCGATGCGAAGCATGTCTTCATCTCCTCGAGTATGCGGTCGATCATGGCCTTGTCTGAAAGGTCGATGCGGTTCTTTGCTATGAAATATTGAGGCAGGGTCGCCTTGTATGCGCTGGCACTCATCTTCTTGTGGGCGAGCTGGCTGAGGAAAAGGGCCACGCCCACCATGGCATCGCGGCCGCAGTGGCTGGCAGGATAGATGACGCCGCCATTGCCCTCGCCTCCTATGAGAGCGTTCACCTCGTGCATGCGGGTGGTCACGTTCACCTCACCCACTGCAGCGGCATGATAGGTGCCGCCATGGGCCTCGGTCACGTCGCGCAGCGCCCTGCTGCTGGAAAGGTTCGACACGGTGGCAAGGTCCTTCTGTCCCTTTGCCACTGCACGGTCGAGCAGGTAGTCGGCCACGGCCACAAGGGTGTACTCCTCCACGAAAGGCTCGCCGTTCTCGCATATGAACGCAAGGCGGTCGACGTCAGGGTCGACGCTGATTCCCAGGTCGGCGCCCTCCTTCACGACGGTCTGTGAAAGGTCCACAAGGTTCTTCGGGAGAGGCTCGGGATTGTGGGCAAAGTCGCCGGTAGGCTCGCCGTTCAGGGTTATGCACTCCACTCCAAGCTTCTCGAGAAGTCGCGGCATGATGATGCTGCCGACAGAATTGATGGCGTCGAGCACCACCTTGAAGCCGGCCTTGCGTATGGCCTCGGCATCGACATGCTCGAGTGAGAGCACGGCATCGATATGCTCGTCGGTGAAGTCATGCTCCTCGATGTGGCCGAGCTCGTCGACGGGTGCGAAATCGAAGTCTTCGGACTCGGCGAGGTCGAGTATGGCCTGGCCCTCCGCAGCAGTGAGGAACTCGCCCTGTGCGTTAAGAAGCTTGAGGGCGTTCCACTGGCGGGGATTGTGGCTGGCCGTGAGGATGATGCCGCCGTCAGCCCCGGCAAAGCCGACGGCAAGTTCGGTTGTGGGGGTGCTTGCGAATCCGCACTTCACGACATCCACACCGCAGGCGATCAGGGTGCCGCACACGAGCTGCTCAACCATCTGGCCGCTGATACGGGCGTCCCGTCCGACAACTATCTTGTACCTTGTGCCGTTGGGACGGGGCTTGCGCTGCGGCAAGGTTGCACAGTATGCATATGTGAACTTGACTATATCAATAGGAGTGAGGCCCTCTCCCTTGGGGCCGCCTATCGTTCCACGAATTCCCGAAATAGATTTGATAAGTGTCATAGCGAGTCGTTTTATCTTTCAAAGATAATCAATTTATTGCGGATAAACGCTATATTCGCAGCCACAAAAAACAACACATGAAAATGCAGGCATTCTGGACAATTCTTCTGCTCGTGATATCGAACATATTCATGACCTTCGCATGGTACGGCCAGCTCAAGCTTTCCGAGCTACACATCAACGACAACTGGCCTCTGGTCGTGATAATCCTGGTTTCCTGGGGCATAGCCCTGTTCGAGTATTCGTTCATGGTTCCGGCCAACCGCATAGGGTCGAACATCAACGGCGGCCCGTTCAACCTGATGCAGCTCAAGATCATCCAGGAATGCGTCTCGCTCACCGTGTTCACCGTGATATGCGCCCTGGTATTCAAGAGCCAGCCCATACAATGGAACCACATTGTGGCTTTCGGTTGCATCATTGCGGCGGTTTTCTTTTGTTTCTTGAAATAAATTGTTATATTTGCGGCCGTTTTTAAAACTATAGTGTAAAAATGAAAACAGGAATCCATCCCGAAACCTACCGACTTGTAGCTTTCAAGGATATGTCAAACGAAGATGTATTCATCACCCGTTCTTGTGCCACCACAAAGGAGACAATCGAGATCGACGGTGTAGAATATCCTCTTTACAAGCTTGAGATTTCCAACACTTCTCATCCTTTCTACACTGGTAAAGTCAAGATCCTTGACACTGCCGGCCGTGTTGATATGTTCTACCAGCGCTACAAATCACGCAAGAAATAATTTCTTGCCACAGTATAGGTCAAAAAATCCGGGGCACAAGGTGTTCCGGATTTTCTTTTTTATGCCAATTCATTATATTTGCAGCATATAAATATCCGAAACATGTCTGTAATCAAGAAAATATTCAATTGGTCAGGCGTTCTCCTGCTGGTGGTCCTGATCGCTTTCTGCTACGTAAAGTTCTACTTCGTCTTCGGCGAGGGCGTGAAGGCCGGCGAGCTCAACCAGATAATGTACAAGGGATGGGTCTGGAAGACCTATGAGGGGCGCCTCATCCAGAGCGGCTTCAAGGGAGCCAAGACGGGCGGCAGCATCCAGTCCAACGAATTCGAATTCAGCGTTGTCGACAAGCACATCGCAGATTCGCTGATGCGCTGCAGCGGCAAGGTGGTCGAGCTGCACTACAAGGAATACCGCGGGGCTCTCCCCTGGCGCGGAATGCAGAAGTACGTGGTCGACGACATAATCTCGATACAGGATACGAACCCGACAGTCAACACGCTTCCAATCATCCCCAGCGACGAAATATGATGAAACGTACAATCGCAATATTAGGCGGAGTGCTCCTGCTGGGCATTCCGCTTTTTTCTCAGCCTTATCCGCTGCCAAGGAGCAGCGAGGACGGCATAGTCTATGGCAAGAGCGTCAGCCGCAACGAGTTCGGCATCGACGGAGGTGTTTTCCTATCGCCCGACGGCAGCAGGCAGGCCGTCTACCGCAAGGACGAGCGAGCCGTGACCGAATTCCCCCTGCTTGACATCAGCACCCGCACCGGCAGCCTGAAGAGCATACGCTACCCCATGAACGGCATGGCCTCGGAGCACATCGACCTCTGCGTGTGCGACACCCTGGGAAACATCCTCACCACGCTGAAAGTCACCGACTTCACCGACGAGCGCTATCTCACCTGCGTAAGCTGGGCACCCGACTGCCAGAGCATCTTCGTGCAGGTGCTCGACCGCGAGCAGCACCATATGCACCTCAACGAGTACAGCGCCGCGGACGGCAGCTTCCTCCGCACAGTCCTGACCGAGGAGAACAGCGCGTGGGTTGAGCCGCAGGGCCCGCTGCACTTCATCGACAACGAGCATTTCATCTACCGCACCGACAACCGCGACGGCTACAAGTCGCTGTATCTGAGCGGCCGCGGGGGCATACTCCACCGCATCACCACAGTCGACGCCGACGTGCAGTTCGCCGGATTCGCCGACGGCTGGCTCTACTACACCAGCGCCGAGGTCTCCCCCATCGAGAACCACCTCTTCCGCACGAAGCTCCTCAACCTCAAAAAGGCCAGATGGAGCAGGCCCGAGCGCCTCACCCCGGAGAAAGGCTGGCACGAGATCGAGATGGCAGATGACTGCAAGAGCTTCACCGACAGGCACAGCTCCAAGGAAGTGGAGCTCCGCGTCACCACCCGCAGTTGCGACGGCACGCTGCTGGAAACAAGTCCCGCCGGGAAGCCCGCGTCCGATTACAGCATGTGCGACGTCATCACCGGCTGCACGCCTTCAGCCGACGGCCAGTACGAGAACTACTACCGCCTCGTATGCCCCAAGGACTTCGACCCGTCAAAGAAATACCCCCTCATAGTCTATGTTTACGGCGGCCCCCACTCCCAGATGGTGCGGGACAGCTGGATGGCGCAGATCAGGTCATGGGAGCCCCGGATGGCGCAGCTGGGATACTTTGTCTATGTCCAGGACAACCGTGGCACCTCAAACCGCGGAGCAGCCTACGAAAAGGCCATCAACCGCGCCTGCGGGCAGGCGGAGATGGCAGACCAGATGGCAGGACTGAACGCTCTTCTGGAGCGCTGCCCCTGGCTAGACCGTGACAGGATAGGCGTCCATGGATGGAGCTATGGCGGCTTCATGACCATCAGCCTGTTCACCAATTACCCTGACGTGTTCAAGGTCGCCCTTGCAGGAGGTCCCGTAATCGACTGGAAATGGTACGAGGTGATGTACGGCGAACGCTACATGGACACCCCGGAGACCAATCCGGAGGGATTCGAACTGACATCACTGATGAACCGCACACAGGATGTGCATGGCAAACTGCTCATCTGCCAGGGTGCAATCGACAATATCGTGGTCTGGCAGCACTCCCTGAGCTTTGTGCAGAAATGCATCATGGAGGGCATACAGCTCGACTACTTCCCCTACCCCTGCGACAAGCACAACATGATAGGAAAAGCCCGCGACCATCTTTACGACAAGATCACGGGCTGGTTCACCGAATATCTGTAGCGGCCTTATTTCACAATCCTGGTCACCTTGAGAATTGTCTTCGGAACGTCGGTGTTGTCAGTGACGGTTCCGAAGGCTTCCGCCTTCACGCCATATGCATAGACGGGAAGCGGTGCGCCGGAATGGTCGCTGAAAGACCAGGAGATGTTGGCCTTGTCTTCGTCAAGATACCTGATGGCCTCTGATGCAAGACGGCCGACGATGGAATAGAGGTTTCTGTCCTCGGACACATCCTTGTCGAGGAATGCCTCCTTGTAGAGCTGGGTGAAGGCCCTCTCCTGCCTGGGGCTCACCTCGACGGTATCCCAGAGTCCAAGGTTCTGGCGGAGGACATCCTTGACCTCCTTCCAGGAAGCATCATTGCGCATGAGCTCGGCAATCTTCTCCGAAAGCGCACCCTTTGTGCATTTCTGGCCTGCAAGCTGATCGGGATACATCTCATACTCGCCATATCCCATCGTGAGACCTCCGGTCTCGTGGTCAGCGGTGACGATGATGAGGGTCTCGCCAGGATGCTTTGCAGCAAAGTCAAGGGCAAGCTGGACTGACTCGGCCATATCGTTGACCTCACCAATCACACCGGCAAGGTCGTTTGCGTGTGCAGCGTGGTCTATCATTCCGCCCTCGATCATGAGGATGAAGCCCTTCTTTGCATAGTGCGAGTAGAGATGGTCGATGGCCGCAGAGGTGAAGTCGGCAAGTTTTGTGTCGCCCGGCTTGCGGTCGATCGCATAGGGAAGGTCATCAGTAACCTTGGGATCGGCCGAGAGCATGATCACACGGCCGTCGCTCCTCCTGTATTCCTCCTTTCCACGGTACACATTGATTCCGGCCTCCTTTGCCCTTGCGATCCAGTCCTCGTTGCCGAGTTCGCTGTGACGCTGGTGAAGGAACGCCGAACCTGCAGCAAAGTCGATCTTCGAGTCAAGCAGCTGCTGGCTGAGGGCATCGTATTCGCCGCGGCTCCTGGTATGGCCATAGAAGGCAGCGGGAGTGGCGTGGTTGATGCCAACCGTGGTGGCGACACCTGTACCCCAGCCCTTTGCCTGGGCGAGCTCCATTATCGAGACGGTATTCTCGCCTTCCATGGTCATGCCGCACCCGCCGTTCCCGATCTTCGTGCCGCTTGAAAGCGCGGTTCCGGCGGCAGACGAATCGGTAACGAGGGAGCTTGCGCTGTTAGTGGTGATGAAGCTCTTTACAGGGAAACTCCAGAAGTTCAGGTCCGGCTGGCCCATTGCCCTGTTGTAAGCGATGGTGGCATAAGTCTGGTTGGTTCCCATGCCGTCTCCGATGAAGTAGAAGACATACTTCGGGGTCTGTGCCTGTATGGCTGCGAACGCAGCGAATGCTGCAATGATTGTTATTAGTATCCTTTTCATATTAACAGTTATAGTATTGATAGAACCTTGCTATTGACTCCATTCCGGCAAAGAACTGCTTGATGAGGAAGCTCTCGTTGGGCGAATGGATGGTATCCCTCTCGAGGCCGAAGCCCATGAGAAGAGGGTCGATGCCAAGAATTTTCTGCACCTCGGCGAGCACTGCGATACTGCCGCCTCCGCGGGAAGGCACGGGCTCGATTCCGTAAACCTCCGCCATCGCACGGCTGGCAGCCTTGTAGGCGTCGGAACTGATGGGAATGAGGAAGCCGTCGCCACCCTCGCACGGTGTGACGTTCACCTTCACGCAGCTGGGTGCAAGCTTTTCGAAGTGCTTCTTGAAAAGCCGGGTTATCGTGGCGCTGTACTGGTTGGGGACAAGGCGCATGGATATCTTCGCGTGGGCCTCGGAGGGCAGGACGGTCTTGGCGCCGACCCCTGTGTATCCGCCCCAGATGCCGCATACATCCAGGCAGGGGCGTATTCCGGTGCGCTCGAGCGGGGTGTATCCCTTCTCTCCCCTGAGCGCCTTCACGCCGAGGAAATCCTTGTATTCCTTGAGGTCGAAAGGAGCCTTGGCGAGCATCCTGCGGTCCGCCCTGCTCAGGTTCACGACATCGTCGTAGAAGCCCGGGACGGTGATGCGTCCGTCGGCATCGATGAGGGTGCTGATCATCTCGCAGAGGACCTGTATGGGGTTGGCGACGGCGCCGCCGTAATGTCCGGAATGGAGGTCCTTGTTCGGGCCGGTAACATCCACCTGCAGATATGCCAGGCCGCGCATGCCGCAATTGATGCTGGGCACCTTCTCGCTTATCATGGTGGTGTCGGAGACAAGGCAGACGTCAGCCTTCAGCTCGCGCCTGTGCTGCCTGATCCAGTCGGGAAGCGACGGGCTGCCGATTTCCTCCTCGCCCTCGAACATGAACTTGACATTGTGTTTGAGCCGGCCGCTGCGCAGCAGGAACTCGAAGGCCTTTATGTGCATGAAGAGCTGGCCCTTGTCGTCGTTGGCACCGCGGCACCATATTGCGCCGTCATGGATCTCAGGCTCGAAGGGGTCGGAATTCCACTTTTCGAAGGGCTCGGCAGGCTGCACGTCGTAGTGGCCGTATACCAATACGGTACGGGCTGCGGGGTCGACGGTCTTGCGGCCGAACACCACGGGATTGCCCGCGCTCTCCGAGACGCAGGCCTCGTCGGCGCCGGCCTCAAGAAGAAGCTCCACCAGGCGATTGGCGCAGCGGCGCATGTCTTCCTTGTGCTCCGGCTTGGCGCTAACCGAAGGGATGCGCAGTATGCTGAAAAGTTCTTCGTAGAAACGATCCTTGTTTTGCTCGATATATTCTTTCATATGAGTTTTTCCAGTTGAAATCCAAATAAAAATGGATCTCGATTTATTAGTTAAACATTTATATTCTTTATAATCAACATCTTAACGATACATATATTTTCATCTCCCTTTGATAGTAGTGCGTGATGCCCCA